>JAYOIK010000035.1:0-45476 GCA_038118725.1 Alphaproteobacteria bacterium
TCAGCTGGGAGAGCATCTCGTTTACACCGAGAGGGTCGGCGGTTCGATCCCGTCAGCGCCCACCACCGCGCTTTCGAAAGAAAGCGCGCAACAGATTACATATGTTACAGGGCGTCAGTGGATTGCCCGGCAAGCCGCGAAAGCCCTCTCGGCTCGGACATTTTTCAGAGCCCAGGCACCGCGCTTTCGAAAGAAAGCGCGCAACAGATTACATATGTTACAGGGCGTCAGTGGATTGCCCGGCAATCCGCGAAAGCCCTGTTAGTTGGATTTTCCCGGACACCAGTGCCGGGCGCCAAAAACCGCGCGTTTATCGCGTCAGACTTGGCGACCGTTCATGATCGCGTAATTGTACAAGGCCTGGATATCCGCGCGAATCGACGGGGTGAGGCGGCCCTGGGCAATCGCCTGGGCATAATCCCGCAGATCCCGGCGCGTGTCCGAGGAAACGTTCGGGCTTGCCATGAGAGCTTGAACCATCTCCCTCGGGCTTGCCGCTCCGAGGGACTTCGGAGCGTTGCCATCCCCGCCCGGAGCCATCGAATCGACGCCGACCACCCGTGTCGGCAATAGTTTTCTCGGTAGAACGATATCCCGCCAGTCGAGGCCGTGGGTGTTCAGGATCCGGCTGATCGCGCCGATGGCGTTCAGAACCTCGCCGTCATTGCTGCTTGAGAGCATGCCGAGGAGCTTAAGCAGGCGGTCATAGTCTTCCTGGGTAATCATCAAGACTCCATCGATGATCGCGGCAATGTTGGCACCTCGGCAATTCTAGCACGAATGCCGGCGCGTAGCCCTCGCGGGCCGATGATCGGGGCCGGAGAAGAAAAAAGCGGTCCGGGCGCGCGTGCTCGCTTGACACCCGCGAGGTGGCTTAGTAAATGGTCGCCTCCCGCGAGGGACCGGGCCACAGCGGACCGGAACGCGGGGGTGTAGCTCAGTTGGTTAGAGCGCTGGCCTGTCACGCCAGAGGCCGCGGGTTCGAGTCCCGTCACTCCCGCCATTTTCCCCCTTTATCATCCTTCCGCGATTCGCCGCTCGGACCATGCCATCATGGTGCTGAAGATATTGGCATAAGCATCGGTTTTCGTGGAGTTTAGCGCGCGGGCGGGGTTTTATTGCCCGGCGTTGCGAACTATAGTGATGACGCCGGTCTCGGTCGTGTTTCCACGCGACGATCCCGGCGCGTCCGCGACCCTCTTCCAAGAGGGCGGCGGTTGAATTCGAAATCCGTGGCGCGGGGGCGCCATGGAAGAGGGGCAGGGGATGCGATGACGGCGCTTCTTCAGGAATATCTACCGATCTTGATCTTCATCGGGATCGCGGTCGGGATGGCGATCGCAATGGTCGCGGCCTCGATGATCATCGCGACTCAAAGACCCGATTCCGAAAAGGTCTCGGCCTATGAGTGCGGCTTCGAGGCGTTCAACGATTCGCGCGGTCAGTTCGATGTTCGCTTCTATCTGGTGGCGATTCTTTTCATCATCTTCGACCTTGAGGTGGCGTTTCTGTTTCCCTGGGCGGTCTCTCTCGGCACGACCGGCGTGTTCGGTTTCTGGTCGATGATGGTGTTCCTCGGGGTGCTGACGATCGGCTTCGTCTACGAATGGAAAAAGGGAGCCCTGGAATGGGAGTAATCACCCCGGACCAAATGCAACGGCCGATTCCGCCGGGCGCCGATCAGGACGCGGTTCTGCGCGCCGTCGGCGACGAGCTCCAGGAAAAGGGCTTCGTGATCGCCCAGGCGGACAAGCTGTTCAACTGGGCGCGCAGTGGATCGCTCTGGCCGATGACCTTTGGCCTCGCCTGCTGCGCGGTCGAGATGATGCATTCGGCGGCCAGCCGTTACGACATCGATCGATTCGGCATGGTTTTCCGGCCGAGCCCCCGGCAATCCGACGTGATGATCGTCGCCGGCACCCTGACCAACAAGATGGCGCCGGCCCTGCGCAAGGTCTACGACCAGATGGCCGAGCCGCGCTGGGTGCTGTCCATGGGATCCTGCGCCAATGGCGGCGGCTATTACCACTATTCCTATTCGGTGGTCCGAGGCTGCGACCGGATCGTTCCGGTCGACGTCTATGTGCCCGGCTGTCCCCCGACGGCCGAGGCGTTGCTATACGGACTCATGCAGCTCCAGCGTAAAATTCGTCGAACGGGGACGATCGCGCGGTGAGTAGCTTTCAATCAATCGTAACCCCGGGAATTCGGAGCGGCCATGCCAAGGGCTGAAGCATCCCAGGCTTTGAAGGATCTGGTCGATTACATCTCGGTCCAGATGGACGAGGCCCTGGTTTCCGTCGAATGGGCGGGTAACGAGGCGGTGCTGCGCGCCCGACCTCAGTCGGTGCTCAAGGTGCTGCGTTTTCTGCGTGACGATTCGCAGTGCCTGTTCAAGAACATGGTCGATCTCTGCGGCGCGGACTATCCCGAGCGCGAGCAGCGGTTGGAGGTCGTCTATAACCTGTTGAGCGTGAGCCATAACCTGCGCATGCGGGTGAAGGTCTCGACCGACGAGGAAACCCCGGTTCCGTCGTCCAGCGGTCTATTCGCCTCGGCGGAATGGAATGAGCGCGAAGCCTGGGACATGTACGGGATCTTTTTCTCGGATCACCCGGATCTGCGCCGCATTCTGACGGATTACGGTTTCGAGGGGCACCCGATGCGCAAGGACTTCCCGCTTACCGGGCATGTCGAGGTGCGCTACGACGACGAGTTGAAGCGGGTGGTCTACGAGCCGGTCAAGCTGACCCAGGATTTCCGAAGCTTTGATTTCCTGAGCCCCTGGGAAGGCGCCCAGGCGGTGCTCCCCGGTGACGACAAGGCCACCGAGGGCGAAGACGCGGGAGCCGAATGATGGCGGAAGTGCAAATCAAGCCGCTGACTCTTAACTTCGGCCCGCAGCATCCGGCCGCTCATGGCGTGTTGCGCCTGGTCCTTGAGATGGATGGCGAGATCGTCGAACGCGCCGATCCGCATATCGGTTTGCTGCATCGGGGCACCGAGAAGCTGATCGAGTACAAGACCTATCTCCAGGCCGTGCCTTATTTCGACCGCCTCGATTATGTGGCGCCGATGTCCCAGGAGCATGCCTATGCCCTGGCGGTGGAGAAGCTGCTCGGTCTCGAGGTGCCGAAGCGGGGGCAGTATATCCGGGTGCTCTATGCGGAGCTGTCGCGGATTTTGAACCATATCCTCAACATCACGACCTTCGCGCTGGATGTCGGAGCGATGACGCCGCTGCTCTGGGGCTTCGAGGAGCGCGAGCATCTGATGGAGTTTTACGAGCGGGCCTGCGGGGCGCGTCTCCATGCCGCGTATTTCCGCCCGGGCGGCGTGCATCAGGATCTGCCCGCCGGCCTGTTGGACGACATCTCGCGTTGGGCGGAGCAGTTCCCCGCGGTCGTCGATGACATGGAGGCCTTGCTCACCAATAACCGCATCTTCAAGCAGCGGACCGTCGATATCGGGGTGGTCACCGCCGAGGAGGCCTATAATCTGGGCTTTACCGGCCCCTGCGTGCGCGCCTCGGGACAGGCCTGGGATCTGCGCAAGTCGCAGCCCTATGACGTCTATGACGAGATGGATTTCGACATTCCCGTCGGCAAGACCGGGGACTGTTACGCGCGCTATCTGGTGCGGATGGAGGAAATCCGGCAGAGCCTGCGCATCGTCAAGCAATGCATCGCCAATATGCCCGACGGTCCGGTGAAGACCACCGATCGCAAGATCGCGCCGCCGCCGCGGGGCGAGATGAAGAAGTCGATGGAGGCGCTGATCCATCACTTCAAGCTCTATACCGAGGGTTATCACGTGCCGGCGGGCGAGACCTATACCGCCGTCGAGGCGCCCAAGGGCGAGTTCGGGGTTTATCTGGTCTCGGACGGCACCAACAAACCCTATCGCTGCAAGATCAGGGCGCCGGGATTCGCGTTCCTGTCGGCCATGGATTTTCTGTCCAAGGGGCACATGCTGGCGGATACGGTCGCCATCATCGGGTCGCTGGATATCGTTTTCGGGGAGATCGACCGGTGAGTGGCATCGAATTCGCCAAGGATCAGCCGGACAGTTTCGCCTTCACGGCGGAGACCGAGGCCAAGGCCGACGCGATCATCGCGAAATACCCGCCGGGCCGGCAGGCCAGCGCGGTGATCCCGCTGCTCGACCTGGCCCAGCGCCAGCATGACAACTGGCTGCCCAAGAAGGCGATTGAGGCGGTGGCCGAGAAGCTCGACATGGCGCCGATCCGGGTGCTCGAGATCGCGACCTTCTACACGATGTTCAATCTGAAGCCGGTCGGGAAGTACTTCCTTCAGGCGTGCAAGACCACGCCGTGCTGGCTGCGCGGCTCGGATAACGTGATCAAATGCGTCAAGGACAAGCTCGGGATTTCCAATCACGAAGCCACCGATGACGGCATGTTCAGCCTGCTGGAGGTTGAGTGCCTCGGAGCCTGCGTCAATGCGCCGATCCTCCAGGTGAACGACGATTTTTACGAGGATCTGGACTACGACGCGACCGCCGAACTTCTGGAGGCCTTGAAGCAGGGCAAGCCGCCGCCGCAAGGCTCGATGAAAGGCCGCAACCTTTCCGAAAGCAGCGCCGGCGCCACGTCACTGACCAGCCTGCGCGAGACCGAGGCGGCCTATGTGCCCAGGCCACCGAAACCGGCGGCCGAGGAAACGCCCCAGGACGGGGGAGAGAGCTGATGCTGAGGGACGAGGATCGGATCTTCACCAACCTGTATGGTTGGTTCGACTGGGGCCTGGAGGGCGCGCGTAAGCGCGGCGACTGGAGCACGACCAAGCAAATCCTCTCGCAATCGCCGGAGGAAGTCGTCGAACTGGTCAAGGCCTCTGGTTTGCGGGGACGCGGCGGCGCCGGTTTTCCGACCGGCCTCAAATGGTCCTTCATGCCGAAGGAAGTGGGGGAGCGTCCGCACTACCTGATCGTCAACGCCGACGAGAGCGAGCCCGGTACCTGCAAGGACCGGGAGATCATGCGGAACGACCCGCACAAGCTGGTGGAAGGCTGTCTGATCGGCGGCTACGCCATGCGGGCGAGCGCGGCCTATATCTACATTCGCGGTGAGTTCTATAACGAGGCGCAGCGCCTGCAAGCCGCCATAGATCAAGCCTACGAGGCTGGATTGATCGGCAAGAACGCCTGCGGTACCGGCTATGACTTCGACGTCATCCTGCATCGCGGCGCCGGCGCTTATATCTGTGGCGAGGAAACCGCGCTGTTGGAAAGCCTGGAGGGCAAGAAGGGCCAGCCGCGCCTGAAGCCGCCATTTCCCGCCGCCGTCGGTCTCTATGGCTGTCCGTCGACGGTGAACAATGTCGAGAGCATCGCCGTGGTGCCGGAAATCCTGCGCCGGGGGCCGGAATGGTTCGCCGGCTTGGGCCGCGAGCGCAATGTCGGCACCAAGCTGTTCTGCATCTCGGGCCACGTGAACAACCCCTGCAATGTCGAGGAAGAGATGGGAATCCCGCTTCGGGAACTCATCGAAAAGCACGCCGGCGGCGTGATTGGCGGCTGGGACAATCTGCTAGCGGTGATCCCGGGCGGCTCGTCGGTGCGCTGCATACCGAAATCGATCTGCGACGATATTCTGATGGACTTCGATTCTCTGATGGCGGTGAAGTCCGGCCTCGGCACGGCCGCGGTCATCGTGATGAACAAGGACACCGACATCATCCGCGCGATCACCCGGCTCTCGTATTTCTATCGCCATGAAAGCTGTGGTCAGTGCACGCCGTGCCGCGAGGGAACCGGCTGGATGTGGCGGGTGATGGAACGGCTCTGCACCGGCGAGGCCGAGCTCGAGGAGATCGACGCGCTGGAGCAGGTGACCAAGCAGATCGAGGGGCACACGATCTGCGCGCTCGGCGACGCGGCGGCCTGGCCGATCCAGGGCCTGCTGGCGCATTTCCGGGGCGAGGTCGAGGACCGGATCAAGAAATACAAGGCCGCTAATTCCACCCTCCAGGCGGCGGAGTGATCGAGGCATGGACGGAACACGCGCGAACGCGATGGCTTGGGGGACGCAATGCCGAAGCTGACGGTTGACGGGATCGAGGTCGAGGTACCGCCGGGGTCGTCCGTGCTGCAGGCCTGCGAGGCCGCGGGCAAGGAGATCCCTCGGTTCTGTTATCATGAGCGGTTGTCGATCGCCGGCAACTGTCGGATGTGTCTGGTCGAGGTCAAGCCCGGGCCGCCGAAACCCCAGGCGAGCTGCGCGCTGCCGGCCGGCGACAACCAGGAAGTCTTCACCGATAGCGAGATGGTCAAGAAGGCCCGTCACGGGGTGATGGAGTTCCTGCTGATCAACCATCCGCTGGATTGCCCGATCTGCGACCAGGGCGGCGAGTGCGATCTTCAGGATCAGGCGCTCGGTTACGGCCATCACTCCAGCCGCTATGACGAGAACAAGCGGGCCGTGGACGACAAGCATATGGGGCCGCTGATCAAGACGATCATGACCCGGTGCATTCATTGCACCCGCTGCGTGCGCTTCTCGACCGAGGTCGCCGGCGTCACCGACATGGGGATGCTGGGGCGCGGCGAGGACGCCGAGATCACGACCTATCTTGAAAAGGCGCTGGATTCGGAGCTTTCCGGCAATGTCATCGACCTTTGTCCGGTCGGCGCGCTGACTTCCAAGCCCTATGCCTTCGTCTCCCGTCCTTGGGAGTTGAAGAAGACCGAAACCATCGACGTCATGGACGCGCTCGGCGCCAATATCCGGGTCGACGCTCGGGGCTCCGAGGTTCTGCGGGTGCTTCCCCGGCTGCATGACGACGTCAACGAGGAATGGATTTCGGACAAGACCCGCTTCGCCTGTGACGGCTTGAAGCGCCAGCGCCTAGACCGGCCCTATATCCGCCGTGACGGCAAGCTGGTGGCCGCGAGCTGGCCGGAAACCTTGTCGGCGGTGGCCGAAAAGATGAAGGGCCTGTCGGGCGAACAGATGGCGGCGGTCGCCGGTGACCTCTGTGACGCGGAGTCAATGTTCGCGCTGAAGCAGCTGATGGCCTCGCTCGGTTCGACCAATATCGACTGCCGCCAGGACGGCGCCAAGCTCGATGCCTCGACGCGGGCGAGCTATCTGTTCAACAGCACCATCGCCGGGATCGAGGACGCGGACGCGATCCTGCTGATCGGCACCAATCCCCGCACCGAGGCGCCGGTGCTGAACGCGCGGATCCGCAAGCGTTGGCTGGAGGGCGGCCTGTCGGTCGGCTTGGTCGGCATGCCGGCGGATCTGACCTACAAGGTCGAGACACTGGGCGCCGGCGCGCAAACTCTTAAGGAAATCGCCGATGGCGGCCACGCTTTCGCCGAAGTGCTGAAGAACGCCAAGCGTCCGATGCTGATCCTCGGCATGGCGGCGCTGACCCGCGAGGACGGGGCCGCGGTTCTGGCCATGGCGAAGGCCATCGCCGACGGTACCGGCATGATCCAAGCGGCCGGCGAGGATGGCGAGGCGTGGAACGGCTTTAACGTCCTGCATACCGCGGCCAGCCGTGTCGCCGGCCTCGACATGGGCTTCACGCCGGGCGCGGACGGCAAGGATGTCGCGGCGATCCAAGTCGGCGCGGCCTCCGGTGATATCAAGCTGGTCTATCTGCTCGGCGCCGATGAGATGGACGTCTCGGGGCTCGGCAACGCCTTCGTGGTCTATCAGGGCCATCACGGCGACGCCGGCGCGCACCGGGCCGATGTCATCCTGCCGGGCGCCGCCTATACGGAAAAGGACGGTCTCTACGTCAATACAGAGGGGCGCTCGCAGATGGCGCTTCAGGCATCCTTCCCGCCGGGCGAGGCGCGCGAGGATTGGAAGATCCTGCGGGCGCTGTCCGAGGCCGCGGGCAAGACCCTGGCCTACAACACCCTTGAGGCTCTGCGGGAGGCACTGTTCGCCGCGCATCCGAGCTTTGCCGCCATCGACCAGGTCGAGGCGGCGGACTGGGGTGATTTCGGCGCGGCGGGCGAGACCTCGGACACGCCGTTTGGACAGGCGATCGAGAACTTCTACATGACCGACCCGATCAGCCGCTGTTCGGCGGTCATGGCCGAATGCACGGAAACCTTCGCCGCGAAGGGCGAGCGCACGGGGACGGAGGGATGATGCCAGAACCGTTTGTGAAAAGGCGGGTGGAACGATGAACATGTTCCTGCACGACTATGTCCTTCCCACGGCGATCATCGTCGCCCAGATCCTGGCGATCGTGGTGCCGTTGCTCGTGGCGGTGGCGTATTTGACCTATTTCGAGCGCAAGGTCATCGCCAGCATGCAGTTGCGCCGGGGCCCCAATGTGGTCGGTCCCTTCGGACTTCTGCAGCCTCTGGCCGACGGCGCCAAGCTCTTCGTCAAGGAAACCATCCTGCCGGCGGGCTCGAACAAGCTGATCTTCACCATGGCGCCAATGCTGATCTTCGTGCTCAGCCTGATCGCCTGGTCGGTGATCCCGTTCGGCGACGGGATGGTCCTGGCGGATATCAATGTCGGATTGCTGTATTTCTTCGCGATCTCGTCGCTCGGCGTCTATGGCGTGATCATGGCGGGCTGGGCGTCGAACTCGAAATACGCCTTCCTCGGCGCGCTGCGCTCGGCGGCCCAGATGGTGTCCTACGAGGTCTCGATCGGCTTCGTGGTGATCACGGTGATCCTGTGCGCCGGCTCGTTGAACCTTTCCGACATCGTCGAGGCGCAGAAGACCGTCTGGTTCGCGATCCCGCTGCTGCCGATGTTCATCATTTTCTTCGTTTCGGCCCTGGCGGAGACCAACCGGGCGCCGTTCGATTTGCCGGAAGGTGAGTCGGAACTGGTCGCCGGGTATTTCGTCGAGTATTCCTCGATGACCTTCGCGCTGTTCTTCCTCGGCGAATACGCCAACATGATCCTGATGAGCGGGATGACGGCGGTGCTGTTCCTCGGTGGCTGGCTGCCGCCCTTCGACATCGCGCCGTTCAACTGGATCCCCGGTCCGATCTGGTTCATGGCCAAGATCGCCATCGTGCTGTTCTGCTTCCTGTGGGTGCGCGCGACGTTCCCCAGGTACCGCTATGACCAGCTGATGCGCCTGGGGTGGAAAGTGTTCCTGCCGTTCTCGCTGCTCTGGGTGGCGATCACGGCGGGTGTCCTGGTTGCCTTCGACTTGTTGCCGAACCAGATCGCCGGCTGACGGGCGGGGAGAGAGGCTAGACATGAGCATCATGCAAACCGGCAAGGCCCTGCTCCTCTCGGAGTTGGTGTCCGGCATGTACCTCACCTTGAAGTACTTCTTCAAACCCAAGGTGACGATCAACTATCCCTTCGAGAAGGGCCCGATCAGCCCGCGCTTCCGGGGGGAACATGCCCTGCGCCGCTATCCGAACGGCGAGGAGCGCTGCATCGCCTGCAAGCTGTGCGAGGCGATCTGTCCGGCCCAGGCGATCACCATCGAGGCCGAGCCGCGCGAAGACGGCAGCCGGCGGACCACCCGTTACGATATCGACATGACCAAGTGCATCTATTGCGGATTCTGTCAGGAAGCCTGTCCGGTCGACGCGATCGTCGAGGGGCCGAATTTTGAGTTCGCGACGGAGACCCGCGAGGAGCTCTTCTACAACAAGGACAAACTGCTGGCGAACGGCGACCGCTGGGAGACCGAGATCTCCCAGAACCTGGCCGCCGACGCGCCATACCGGTGATGGAGATCATTCGCTAAGGGGAAAGTTTAAGTTTTACCTTTAGTGATCTGAAAGAGATAAGGTTTCAAGATGTCGACAATGACACGAATGAGACAACGAACGCGGAGGGGCCGGCCATGATAATCGCGGCGCTTGCCTTTTATGCCTTCGCCTTCGTGGCGATCGCGGCCGGAGTAATGGTCGTGGTCTCGCGCAACCCGGTCCATTCGGTCCTGTTTCTGATCCTGGCGTTCTTCAACGCGTCCGGCCTATTCGTGCTGATCGGGGCCGAGTTCATCGCGATGATCCTGGTGGTCGTCTATGTCGGCGCGGTGGCGGTTCTGTTCCTGTTCGTGGTGATGATGCTGGACATCAACTTCGTCGAGTTGCGGCAAGGCTTCATGCGCTACATGCCGATCGGCGCGCTGATCGGGATCATTCTGGCGATCGAGTTGATCTTCGTGCTCGGCGCCTCGACAATTTCCGGCGATGCCTCGCTGGTCAAGGCGGCGCCGGTCCCGGCGGTCTCCGAGGTTTCGAACATCAATGCCTTGGGTAACATCATCTACACCCGCTACGTCTATCTGTTCCAGGCCGCCGGCGTGATCCTGCTGATCGCGATGATTGGTGCCATCGTGCTGACCCTGCGCAGCCGCGAGGGCGTCAAGAAGCAGCGCATCTCGGATCAGTTGGCGCGGACCCGTTCGGACGCGGTCGAAGTGGTCAAGGTGAATTCGGGCGAGGGGGTCTGAGCCATGCTGGAAATCGGCCTCGCGCATTATCTGACGGTGGCGGCGGTGCTGTTCACCCTCGGTATTTTCGGGATTTTCCTGAACCGCAAGAACGTCATCATCATTCTCATGTCGATTGAGTTGATGCTGCTTGCGGTGAACATCAATCTCGTCGCCTTCTCGGTGTTCCTCGGCGATCTGATGGGCCAGGTTTTCGCGCTCTTCGTGCTCACCGTCGCGGCGGCGGAAGCGGCGATCGGCCTCGCGATCCTGGTGGTCTACTTCCGCAACCGTGGCTCGATCGCGGTCGAAGACATCAACCTGATGAAGGGGTAAGGCGACAATGTACGCGGCAATCGTCTTCCTTCCGCTCCTGGGCGCCTTGATCGCCGGTTTTGGTGGCCGGATCATCGGTGACCGGGGCGCGCATATCGTGACCTGCGGGGCCATGGCGCTCTCGATGGTGTTCGGGATCATCCTGTTCGTGGATGTCGCGATCGGCGGCAATCCGGTAACGGTCGAGCTGTTCACCTGGATCCAGTCCGGTTCCATGGACGCGGCCTGGGCGCTCAAGTTCGATACCCTGACCGCCGTCATGGTGATCGTGGTGACCGTGGTCTCGACCATGGTTCACATCTACTCCATCGGCTATATGAGCCACGACCACCACAATCCCCGCTTCTTCGCCTATCTCTCGCTGTTCACCTTCTCGATGCTGATGCTGGTGACGGCGGATAATCTGGTGCAGATGTTCTTCGGCTGGGAGGGAGTCGGTGTCGCCTCTTATCTGCTGATCGGTTTCTGGTATCACAAGCCCGAGGCGAACGCGGCGGCGATCAAGGCTTTTCTGGTCAACCGGGTCGGTGATTTCGGCTTCGCGCTGGGAATTTTCGGAACCTATCTGCTGTTCGATACAGTGGTGCTGGACGAGATCTTCCAGGCGGTACCGGACAAGGCGGGCTCGGAGATCACCTTCCTCTGGTTCAGCGCCGATGCCATGACCGTGCTTACCCTGCTGCTGTTCGTCGGGGCCATGGGCAAATCGGCCCAGCTCGGCCTGCACACCTGGCTGCCGGACGCGATGGAGGGCCCGACCCCGGTTTCCGCGCTGATCCACGCCGCGACCATGGTGACCGCTGGCGTGTTCATGGTCGCGCGCTTGTCGCCGATGATGGAATTCGCGCCGGATACCTTGACCGTCGTCACGGTGGTCGGCGCCACGACCGCCTTCTTCGCGGCGACGGTGGGGCTTTGCCAGAACGACATCAAGCGCGTCATCGCCTATTCGACCTGCTCGCAGCTGGGCTACATGTTCTTTGCCTGCGGCGTGTCGGCCTATTCGGCGGCGATTTTCCATCTGATGACCCACGCCTTCTTCAAGGCGCTGCTGTTCCTCGGCGCGGGCTCGGTCATCCACGCCATGTCGGACGAGCAGGACATGCGCAACATGGGTGGCCTCAGGACGAAGATTCCGCTGACCTTCTGGCTGATGATCATCGGGACGCTTGCCCTGACCGGCTTCCCGTTCCTGGCTGGGTACTATTCCAAGGACCTGATCCTGGAATCGGCCTTCGCCAGGGCGACTGGGGTTGGCGATTACGCCTTCTGGCTCGGCATTCTCGCCGCCGGCATGACCGCTTTCTACAGCTGGCGGCTGATCTTCATGACCTTCTTCGGCGAGAGCCGCGCCTCCAAGGAGGTGCAGGATCATATCCATGAATCGCCGCTGGTCATGACCCTGCCGCTGATGGTGCTCGCGGTCGGCGCGCTGATCGCGGGCAAGCTCGGCTACGAAGCCTTTGGCGGCCAGGACATGGAGGCGTTCTGGAACGGCGCGCTGCTGGTTCTGGAGGGCAACAACACGATCGAAGCCGCGCATCACGTGCCCGTTTGGGTGATCGCGATGCCCACGGTGATGTTCGTGCTCGGCACCGGCGGGGCCTATTACTGCTACGTGATGCGGCCAGAGGTACCGGGGATCATCGCCACCTACTACGGCGAGATTTACCGCTTCCTGCTGAACAAGTGGTATTTCGACGAGTTGTTCGATTGGCTATTTGTCCACCCGGCCATGCGGCTCGGTCGAGTCTTCTGGAAGAGTGGTGACGGCACGATCATCGACGGCCATGGCCCGGACGGCGTCGCGGCGGTAAGCCGGCTCATGGCGGCCGAGGCGGGACGGGTGCAGACCGGTATCGTCTCGCACTATGCCTTCGCGATGGTGATCGGTGTCGTGAGCATCGTTTCCCTGTATCTATTGCTCACGCACGGGGGCTGAGAACATGGCGAGTGACTGGCCTCTACTGTCCCTTGTGACCTTCCTGCCCCTGGCGGGCGTGATCTTCATTCTCTTCGTGCGCGGCGACGAGGCGACGGTGGCGCGGAATTCCCGCTATATCGCCTTGTGGACCTCGATGGCGGCGTTCCTGCTTTCGCTGCCGCTTTGGATCGGGTTCGACCCGACCACCGCCGAGTTCCAGTTCGTCGAGAAGGTCGCTTGGATCCCCGGCGCCAATATCAACTATCACATGGGATTGGACGGCATTTCGCTGTTCTTCGTGCTGCTCTCGACCCTGTTGACGCCGATCTGCATCCTGTCCAGTTGGGAAGCGGTCAAGAACCGGGTCCGCGAGTACATGATCGCCTTCCTGGTGCTGGAGACCATGATGGTCGGCATGTTCTGCGCGCTGGACATGCTGGTTTTCTACATCTTCTTCGAGGGCGTGCTGATCCCGATGTTCATCATCATCGGAGTCTGGGGCGGCGCGCGCCGGGTTTACGCGGCATTCAAGTTCTTCCTCTACACGCTGCTCGGCTCGGTGCTGATGCTGGTCGCGATGCTGACCATGTATTTCGCCGCCGATACCACCGATATGCCGACCCTGATGGCCTTCAAGTTCGCCGCCGATATTCAGCCGTGGCTGTGGCTCGCCTTCTTCGCGTCCTTCGCGGTGAAGGTGCCGATGTGGCCGGTTCATACCTGGTTGCCGGATGCTCATGTCGAGGCGCCGACGGCGGGCTCGGTGATCCTGGCCGGCGTGCTGCTGAAGATGGGTGGATACGGCTTCCTCAGGTTCTCGATCCCGATGTTCCCCGAGGCGACGGACATGTTCGCGCCCCTGGTCTTCACCTTGAGCGTGGTGGCGGTGATCTATACCTCGCTTGTCGCGCTGGCCCAGGAAGACCTGAAGAAGCTGATCGCCTATTCCTCGGTGGCGCATATGGGCTTCGTGACCATCGGCATGTTCACCATGAACGAGCAGGGGGTGCAGGGATCGATCTTCCAGATGCTGAGCCACGGCATCGTATCCGGCGCGCTGTTCCTGTGCGTCGGCGTGATCTATGACCGCATGCATACCCGCGAGATCGCCGCCTATGGCGGCTTGGTCAACCGGATGCCGCGCTATGCCCTGGTGTTCATGATCTTCACCATGGCCTCGGTCGGCCTGCCGGCGACCAGCGGTTTCGTCGGAGAGTTCCTGGTGCTGATGGGCGCCTTCGAGGTCAGCACATGGCTGGCGGCCTTCGCGGCCACCGGGGTGATCCTCGGCGCCGCCTACATGCTCTATGTCTATCGCCGGATCATATTCGGCGTGCTGGACAAGGAGAGTCTTAAGAGCATTACCGATCTGTCACCCAGGGAAATCGCGATCTTCGCGCCCCTGGTGATCCTGGTGTTCTGGATGGGCATCTACCCCGCGTCGTTCCTCGACATGATGGCCGTTTCGGTGGACAACCTGATCGCCAATTACAACGTCGCGCTGCTCGAAAGCGGCGTGACCGTCGCGAACCGCTGAGCCGGAGACTAGGATATGGATCCCACCTTGGTTCCCGCGATGGCCTCGGCGACGCCGGAGATTTTCCTGGCGGCGGCGGGCATGGTTCTGTTGATGCTCGGGGTGTTTCGCAAGGAAGACCCGACGGGGCTGATCTCGTGGTTGGCGATCATCTGTTTCATCGTCGCCGGCGTTCTGGTGCTTACCCATGGCGGGCCGACGGACACGCCGGCCTTCTTCGGGATGTTCGTCACCTCCGAGTTCGCGCAATTCGCCAAGCTTCTGATCCTGGCGGGATCGGCGCTGTCGATCATTCTCTCCAATGACTATATGCGCCGCGAGGAGGCACAGCGGTTCGAGTATCCGGTGCTGATCGTCTACGCGACCGTCGGCATGATGATGATGGTCTCGGCCGATGATCTGATCGCGCTTTATATCGGCTTGGAACTGCAGAGCCTGGCGCTCTATGTCGTCGCCTCGATCCGGCGCGACACCCTACGATCCACCGAGGCGGGGCTGAAGTATTTCGTTCTCGGCGCGCTGTCCTCTGGCATGCTGCTCTACGGTTGCTCGCTGATCTACGGTTTCGCGGGAACCACCGATTTCGCCGGCTTGGCGGGCGTGTTCACGACCTTCGGCGATGATTCGGTGCCGGTCGGCCTGGTCTTTGGCCTGGTGTTCCTGATCTCCGGCTTGGCCTTCAAGGTGTCGGCGGTGCCGTTCCACATGTGGACCCCCGATGTCTACGAGGGTGCGCCGACGCCGGTGACCGCCTTGTTCGCCATCGCGCCCAAGGTCGCGGCGATCTGTCTGTTCCTTAGGGTCATGGTCGGCCCGTTCGGCGAGCTGATCGAGCAATGGCAGCAGGTCATCGTGGTGATTTCGATCCTGTCCATGGGGCTTGGGGCCTTCGCGGCGCTGGTGCAGACCAATATCAAACGCCTGATGGCCTACAGTTCGATCGGCCATATGGGCTATGCCCTGGTCGGTGTCGCCGCCGGCAACGAGGCCGGCGCCAGCGGCGTGCTGATTTACCTCACCGTCTATCTTTTCATGAATGTCGGCACCTTCGCCTGCATCCTGGCGATGCGCCAGCAGGGTCGGGCGGTAGAGGGGATCAACGATCTCGCCGGGCTGTCGAAGAGCCATCCGATGATGGCGCTGGCGCTTCTGGTGTTCATGTTCTCGATGGCCGGCGTGCCGCCGCTCGCGGGTTTCTTCGGTAAGTGGTTCGTGTTCCTGGCCGCCATTGACGCGGGTCTTTACACCCTGGCGATCCTCGGTGTGATGGCCAGCGTGGTCAGCGCTTTCTATTACCTGCGCATCGTTAAGATCATGTATTTCGACGAGGCGGTTGAGCCCTTGGATACCGCGGTGCCCGGTGATCTGCGCATTGTCATGTACGTCGCGACGGCCGTGACCCTGTTGTTCTTCCTTGTGCCGAGCCCGGTTGTCGATGTCGCCGACGCGGCCGCCGCCGCGCTCTTGGGGGGCTGAGTCTCGTCACTCTCGGCGATCCGCCGACCAGCGCGCTCATCCTGTATCGGCACGTGGAATGACGATCCCGAGCGACGAATCCCAATTTGACGCCCCATTGCCCGAACGGGTACGCGTCGAGGCGTATGACCTTGTCGACAGCACGAACGCCCTGGCGCGTGGCCGGGCCGAGGCGGGCGCCGGCGAATGGACCGTGATCCAGGCAATGGAGCAAAGCGCCGGGCGTGGGCGGCGCGCCAGCGACTGGCGCTCGCCACGCGGTAATCTCTATACCTCGACGATCCTGCGCCCCAGCGCCCCAATGTCGCGCTGGCCGCAATTGTCGTTCGTGGCGGCGCTTGCGGTGGTGGAAATGGCGCGGGTCCTCGCGCCGAGCGCGCTGATCACCGTTAAGTGGCCGAATGACGTCTTGGCGAACGGATTGAAACTAAGCGGTATTCTTCTGGAGACAACAGGCGCCGGGCAAGGCGCCGGCGTTGTCGTCGGTGTCGGTATCAATATCGCTTCCCATCCCACGCAAACCCGTTACGGGGCCACCAGTATCGGCGCGCTGAGCCGGCCCTGTCCGCCACTTGATGTCGCGCGCGCGCATTATCTGAACGCATTGACGCGTGGGTATGATATTTGGAGCGCGCAAGGCTTTTCCCCGATCCGTGACGCCTGGACCGAGGTGGCCCACGGCCTGGGGAGCGACGTCCTGATAAGTGACGGCGATACGCCCGACAGACGCGGCAGGCTGATTGGGATCGACGAGGAGGGGCGCTTGATGATTGAAACACCGGATGGCGGGGCGACCGTGATCTCCGCCGGAAGTTTGAGTTTTGTTGACACCGGAGAGGCCTGATGCTTCTGACGATTGACTGCGGAAACACCAATACCGGCTTCGCCATGTTCGAGGGCGAGCGCTGCGTGGGCTCGTGGCGAACCTCGACCAATGCCTCGCGCACGGCGGATGAGTACGGGGTTTGGCTTACCCAACTTTTGGCCTTGAGCGATCTTTCCCTCAGTGACATTCACGATGTCATCATCGCCAATGTGGTTCCCGAGACGGCTTTCAATCTGAAGACGCTCTGTCGGCGGCATTTCGGCGTCGAACCGATGCTGATCGGCGCGCCGGAGGTGGATTTGGGTATCGCCATCCGGATCGATAATCCAGCCGAGGTTGGCGCCGACCGGGTGGTCAACGCCATCGGCGCCGGCGCGCGCTATGACGGCGCGCTAATCGTCATTGATTTCGGCACCGCGACGACATTCGACGTGGTGGAGGAGGATGGCGGCTACGCGGGCGGGGTTATCGCGCCGGGCATCAATCTCTCGCTCGAGGCGCTTTACAACGCGGCGGCCCAGCTTCCCCGGATCGTGATCGAGCCGCCGGCCCATCCAAGCAATGCCAACGAGCCCGTGCATATCATCGGCACCTCGACCAAGGAGGCCATGCGGGCGGGAATTTTCTGGGGCTATGTCGGACTGATCGAGGGCATCGTCAATCGGATCAAGGCGGAGTACGGCAAGCCGATGACCGTCGTCGCAACCGGCGGCCTCGCGCCGATCTTTCTGTCGTCGACGGAGGCGATTCAGCATGTCGACCCCGATATCACCTTGCGGGGATTGGTGCTGATCCATGAACGGAACAAACGATGAGTGACAAGGACGCGTTCAAGCCCGATCCCGAGGAGCTCTTGTTCCTGCCGCTCGGCGGATCGGACGAGATCGGGATGAATCTCAACCTCTACCACTATGACGGAAAGTGGTTGATGGTCGATCTCGGCATTACCTTTGGCGACGAGACCACGCCGGGGATCGACGTGATCATGCCGGATCCGGGATTCATCGAGGCGCGCAAGCGGGATCTGCTCGGGCTGCTGGTTACCCATGGTCACGAGGACCATATCGGCGCGATCCCGTATCTGTGGGAACGTTTGCGCTGTCCGATCTACGCGACGCCCTTCACCGCGACCTTGATCCGCCGAAAGCTGGCGGAGGTGGATCTGTTGGGATTGGTAAACCTGGTCGAGGTGCCGCTGTCGGGCAATTTCGTGCTCGGTCCGTTCGAGGTCGAGTTCGTGGGGCTTACCCACTCGATCCCCGAGCCGAATGCCATCGTGCTGCGTTGTGCCGCCGGAACCGTGTTGCATAGCGGGGATTGGAAGTTCGACCCGGATCCCCAGGTCGGCGAGGTGACCGATCATGACGCGCTCGACCGTATCGCCGAGGAGGGGGTGCTGGCGATGGTCGGCGATTCGACCAATGTCGATGTGCCTGGCCATACCGGCTCGGAGGCCGAATTGGTCGACAGCTTCGCGGAAATCTTTGCCAAACAGCCGCATCGGATCGCGGTGACGTGCTTTGCCTCGAATGTCGCGCGGTTGCGCACGGTGGCGATCGCGGCGCGGAAATGTGAGCGCCAGGTGGCCTTGGTCGGCCGCTCTCTCTGGCGAATGTATGACGCGGCGCGTGACAACGGCTATCTGCTCGATATCCCCGAATTCGTGAGCGAGGCCGACGCGGGCTATTTCCCCCGCGACAAGCTGGTGATGATCTGTACCGGCAGTCAGGGAGAGCCGCGCGCCGCCTTGGCGCGGATCGCCGATCAGGC
This sequence comes from Alphaproteobacteria bacterium, assembly GCA_038118725.1. GTDB lineage: Bacteria > Pseudomonadota > Alphaproteobacteria > Thalassobaculales > Thalassobaculaceae > JADHLJ01. The sequence continues at coordinate 18,279 of JAYOIK010000035.1, forward strand.
ACATCATCAGGTCTCTCTCGAATCCGGCGATACCGTGGTGTTCTCGTCACGGGAGATTCCGGGAAACGAAAACGCGATCAGCCGCATTCAAGGCAAGTTGATGAGCCGGGGGGTCCAGGTCATCACCGAGCGCGAGCATCATGTGCATGTCTCCGGGCATCCGGCGCGCGAGGACATGATCGAGATGTATCAGATGATCCGCCCGGAAATCTCGATCCCGGTTCATGGTGACGCCCGCCATCTGGCCGAGCACGCCAAGCTGGCGCGGGAATGTCAGGTCCCGCAGGTTCAGGTTCCGGGCAACGGCAGTGTCATTCGTCTGGCACCGGGGCCGGCGGAGATCATTTCCTGGGTGCCGGTCGCGAGCCTGGCGGTGGATGGCCCGCGACTGCGACGCCTGGACAGCGATGTGATACGGGACCGGCGCAAGCTCCTGCATAACGGCGCGGTGGCGGCGACGGTTGTGCTTGACGCGAAGGGATTTTGCCGCGGCGACCCGCTCCTTACGGTTACGGGCATTACCGATGACGATGACGCCGCCGAGATTGACGAATTGCTGATCGATATGGTTCGAGAAGCGGTGGAAAGTCTGCCCACCAGCGCCCGTAAGACCGACGAGGCGGTGGGCGAGGCGGCTCGCCGCGCGGTACGCCGTGTCGTGCGCGGCGAGTTTGGAAAAAGACCACTGACCACGGTTCACGTGGTGAGAGCCTAGAAAGGATACTTCGATGATCGGTCGTTTGAATCATGTCGCCATTGTCGTGCCGGATCTGGAAGCCGCCGCCGCGACCTACCGCGACACGCTGGGCGCGCGCGTCAGCGCCGCCGACGATCTGCCCGATCATGGCGTAACAACCGTGTTCGTCGAATTGCCGAATACCAAGATCGAGCTTCTGCACCCCTTCGGCGAAGGCTCTCCCATACAAGGCTTTCTCGACAAGAACCCGTCAGGCGGCATGCATCATGTCTGTTACGAGGTCGAGGATATCATCGCCGCGCGTGATAGCTTGAAGGCCGCCGGCGCCCGGGTTCTCGGCGATGGAGAACCGAAGACCGGCGCCCATGGCAAACCCGTTCTGTTCCTGCACCCCAAGGATTTCGCCGGAACACTTGTCGAACTTGAGCAAGTCTGAGTCGAATACGTCCAAGGGAGACCACGCATGGAAGTCGTGTCGGGTATCGTCGTCTACATATTGTTGTGGTGGTGGGTCTTCTTCATGTCACTGCCTTTCGGCGTGCGCAAGTCGGAAACGGTGGAGATTGGTCACGAGCCCGGCGCGCCGGAGAAGCCGCATCTATGGAAAAAGGCCCTGGCGGCGACAGTGATCGCCGGTGTCCTTTGGTTTGGGGTCGATTGGATCATCCAGGCGGACCTCATATCCTTCCGCGACATGGCCAAGGAGATGTAGGCGAAACGTTCCCAAGCTCAGGGCAAAAAAAAGCAAGGCCGTTTGGACCTTGCTCTCACATCCCCTTGTTTCAATCAGCCGCTCCGAGGCGGTGTTTGACCTGGGTTCCTCCCCTAACTCGGGCCAGCCTTTTCGCTTTCGCGATGGCGGTTCGCGTTTTCAGTGAGCGGACTTTAGTATGGTCGAGGCGATGGGTCACGCTGATTCTGATGAATCGCTTCGATTTTCCCGACGATCTGGTGCGAGGGAACCGTAATGGCTTTGAGGAACAGGGTGGCCCTTGCGGGTATCGGCGGCGTAGCGATCGTCTTTGCGATGTTTGCCGTGCCGGTTGATGTTCTCGGCGACGAGGCGAAACCGGGTACCGCCGAGGTGACTGTCAGCCCCGAGGATTGCCGTCGCCTCGTGGCTCACAGGCCGGCCGACGATGTCACCTATAAGCCCGGGGTTGACGCATACGGCCGACCGGTGACGCCGGCGGATTTGCCGGGAACCCAGGTAATCAAGGCGCCGGATAAGATCACTTTCAACATCACCTATGACGCGTTGGGAAAACTTGGCCTGACGGGCTCGTCATCCCTGCTGTCGGGAGAGGCGACGATCGGCGAGGTTTCCTACGATATCTCTTTCGGCCGCCTGGAGTTCAATGGAGAACCCCTGACCGACCCCGAAATCGCGGTCCTTGCATCGGCGTGTAAAAGCCTGGAGAAGTAGAGTGGGCGGCGTTTCTTTGCGTCGCACGGACCGTCTGCCTTCTCCGTTTTCACGACCGTCGCCCTTGCGAAGGCAAGGGCTTTTTCCGCCCATGCTCGATGCGGGATCGGTGGTGATAAGATTGACCGGATTGAGCCGGGGCGGCGTTCTCGCCAAGAGCCCTTGGCCCAAAAGCCTCGGGCCGGAGAAAACCCCCGGCCCGAAGCGTAACGATTGGAAACGGCCTACACCCGATCAGGCGCCGGTAAAGGCCTGCAGACCGGTTTGGGCCCGTCCCAGGATCAGCGCGTGAACGTCATGAGTGCCCTCGTAAGTGTTCACCGCCTCGAGGTTCATGACGTGGCGAATGACGCCGTACTCGTCCGACACGCCGTTGCCGCCGTGCATGTCGCGGGCGGTGCGGGCGATCTCAAGGGCCTTGCCGCAGGAATTGCGCTTGGCCAGCGAAATCGCCTCGGGCGCGCCGGTGCCCGCGTCGAGAAGCTGGCCCAGTCGCAGACAAGTTTGCAGCCCGATTGTGATCTCGGTCTGCATGTCGGCGAGCTTCTTTTGGATGAGCTGATTGGCGGCCAGGGGACGGCCGAACTGTTTGCGCTCAAGCGTGTAATCCCGCGCCGCGTGCCAACAGAACTCCGCCGCGCCGAGCGCGCCCCAGGAGATCCCGTAGCGTGCCTTATTGAGACAGCCGAACGGACCGGACAGCCCCTTTACATTAGGCAGCATGTTCTCTTCGGGAACCATGACCTCGTCCATGACGATTTCTCCGGTTACCGAGGCGCGCAGCGAGAACTTGCCCTCGATTTTCGGCGCGGACAGTCCCTTCATGCCTTTTTCAAGGATGAAACCCCGGATCACCCCGTCATCGGTCTTGGCCCAGACCACGAAGACATCGGCGATGGGGGAGTTGGTGATCCACATCTTGGCGCCGGAGACCAGATAGCCGCCATCGACGGAACGCGCCCGGGTCTTCATGCCGCCCGGGTCGGAGCCGTGATCAGGCTCGGTCAGCCCGAAGCAGCCGACCCATTCGCCGGTCGCCAGCTTGGGCAGATATTTCTGGCGCTGCTCCTCGCTGCCATAGGCGTGTATGGGATGCATTACCAGACTGGATTGCACGCTCATGGCCGAGCGATAGCCGCTGTCGACGCGCTCCACCTCGCGGGCGACCAGGCCGTAGCAGACATGGTTGACCCCGGCGCAGCCATAGCCGTCAATGGTCGAGCCGAGGAAACCGAGCTCGCCCATTTCGTTCATGATCTCGCGATCGAATTGCTCGTTGCGAAAGGCGTTCTGAACGCGGGACAAAAGCTTGTCCTGGCAGTAGTCGCGGGCCGCGTCTCGAACCATCCGCTCCTCTTCGGAGAGTTGCTGCTCCAAAAGCAGGGGATCGTCCCACTGGAAACTGGGCTTGGAGGATTTGGGCTTGCCGGCGATCTTGCTGGTCGCCTCGGCGGTGGCGGCGGAATCGGGGCTCATCGGGGTCTCCAATCTGTGCGGCGTATCGGCTTGGCAAACGTATATACACAGGTGGAGCGTTTCGCGAGCCCGTTTTGTCGCTTGATGGCGGACCGGCCATTCCGTCCCGCGTCGCGGCGGCGTATAATCGCTCACTCCGCATTGGGATGATCGTCGTGGCGCTCAACGAAAATCAGGTCATTATAGAATTTATTCGTGTCGGTGCTTACGTGAAGGTTAGCGCCGTGGACCCGGTGACGCGGGTAGAGGTGTCGATCGTCGGCAATCCCGCGAGCGGCGAAGCGACGCTGAAGCGAACCGCGCTTCGCAAGCTAAGATACGTGCTCGAGAAGCGAAACAAGTAGCCGTTTAGTCGACGGCGACCGGGGCGCGCGAATTCAAGGGGGACGAGGCGCCGCGCGTCTAACTCGCCTTCCCGCCACGCTTGTTCGACCCCTTGCCAAGTCCGATTTTCTTCGCGAATACCGAACGCTGCGCCGCGTAGGCCGGCGCAACCATCGGATAGCTGGCCGGTAGTCTCCACTTCGCCCGATACTCCTCGAGGGTCATGTTGTAGGCGGTCCGCAGGTGTCGTTTCAGCATCTTCAGGCGTTTGCCGTCTTCCAAGCAGATCAGGTAGTCGTCGGTGATTGATTTTCGGATTGAAACCGCTGGCTTAAGCGGCGCATTCTCAGCTTCCGCGTCATTCGAATTCAGTTTTTGAATTGATTGATGGACTGTGCTCATTAGTTCCGGAACCTGGGCAACGGGTACCGTATTATTCTCTAGAAAAGCAACTGTCACGTCGACGGTTAATCTCAGTAGTTCCGTTGGCGTCAAGTTGTCGACCATTTTTTCCTCTGACATTACCACAATCCAGGATTGACGACATGATTCACATTGTTTGATTACAGAAATGCGGATGAAAGTCAATTCTCAAGTTTGCGGGCCGAAAAAACATCCGACAATTGGAGAGTGACAACGATAGTATTGTTGTTGGTGGCATGTTTTTATTTAATAGAAAGGAGTTTCCTGCAAGGATTCGCCGAGGTCGGGCGTCGATTGGGCGAGGTGGACGCGAGCTCGGTCGTGTCCATGACAAACACAAAATGTAGCAATTTGCTCCGGAAATGCCGTATATAGAGGGTAGATCTAATTCTAGTTAACGCGCGCGCGCGCCAGTCGAGCATGGGTCCACGCATGGAGCAGAAAACAGTCGCGATCGGTGTCGATCATGGAGGCCTGGTTCTTAAGGTCGAGTTGATCGCCCTGCTCATGGAACAGGGATTCACGCCCCTGGATCTCGGTACCCACGACACCCAGTCCGTGGACTACCCGGATTTTGCCTATGAGGTCGCAGAGGCGATTCGAGACGGACGGGCGGAACTGGGGCTTTTGGTCTGTGGCACCGGGATCGGCATGAGCATCGCGGCCAACCGCTTCCCATGGATTCGGGCCGGCTTGTGCCATGACGTGACGACGGCTCGCCTCGCGCGCGAGCATAACGACGCGAATGTGCTGACGCTCGGCGCGCGGTTGGTGGCACCGGAGCTGGCGAAGGAATGTTTGACGGTTTTCTTGCAAACCGAGTTCGGGGCGGCTAGGCACGTCGCGCGCGTGCGCAAGTTGACGGAGCCGCCGGTTCTTGACGACGCGAGCAACGCCGCGTGAACGAAACCCTCTTTTTGGTGCTGCCATGACGATGACCTCCACGGCGCGTGACGACGACGATTCGAACAGCGCGAACACCCATGACGATTTCTTTGGCACCGCTCTCGTGAATGCCGACCCGGAACTATACGCCTCGATAAAAAGCGAGCTGGGGCGGCAACGCAATCAGATTGAACTGATTGCCTCGGAGAATATCGTCTCCAGGGCGGTCCTCGAGGCGCAGGGCTCGGTTCTGACCAACAAATACGCCGAGGGTTATCCGGGGCGGCGCTATTACGGCGGCTGCGAGTTCGTCGACATCGCGGAGAGTCTGGCCATTGAAAGGGCGAAGACCCTGTTCGATTGCGGTTTCGCCAATGTTCAGCCGCATTCCGGCGCCCAGGCCAACCAGACGGTCTTCATGGCGTTGCTATCGCCGGGCGATACGATTCTCGGTCTTTCCCTGGCGGCCGGAGGTCATCTGACCCACGGCGCGCCGCCCAATCAGTCCGGCAAATGGTTCAAGGCGGTTCAATACGGGGTTAGCCCGGAGGATCACCGGATCGACTTCGATGAAGTGACGCGGCTCGCGGAGGAGCATCGACCCAAGCTGATTGTTGCCGGTGGGTCCGCGTATCCCAGGGTGCTCGACTTCAAGCGGTTTCGCGAAATAGCGGATTCCATCGGCGCCTATCTGATGGTCGACATGGCGCATTTCGCGGGGCTCGTCGCCGGCGGGGCGCATCCGAGCCCCTTGCCCCATGCCCATGTCGTGACCACGACGACGCACAAAACCCTTCGCGGACCGCGCGGCGGCATGGTGCTGACCAATGACGAGGCAATCGCCAAGAAGGTTAACTCGGCTCTGTTCCCGGGACTTCAGGGTGGCCCATTGATGCATGTGATCGCCGCCAAGGCCGTTGCTTTCGGCGAGGCATTGCGTCCGTCGTTTCGAACCTATGCCCATAACGTGGCGGCGAACGCGCGGGCCTTGTCGGCTCGGCTGGTCGAGCGTGGTGTCGATATCGTCTCGGGCGGAACGGACACGCATCTGATGTTGGTGGATCTCCGCCCGAAAGGCTTGACGGGCAAGGCCACGGAGGCGGCGCTCGAGCGCGCGGGAATCACCTGCAACAAGAACGGCGTGCCGTTTGATCCACAGAAACCGACGATCACCTCCGGTGTTCGCCTCGGCACGCCGGCGGGGACCACGCGGGGGTTCGGCATCGCGGAGTTCGAATTGGTCGGCGATCTCATCGGCGACGTGCTCGACGGCATGGCCGGCGGAACCGAGCCGGACCCGACGGTGGAACGGGCGGTCCTGAAGCGGGTCGAGGAATTGTGCGCGCGGTTTCCGATCTACGATTCCGGAGCGTGACACACCGCCCGAAAACGGGCGAAAAGGAAAAAGGGGGGGAGCCATGCGGTGCCCATTTTGCGGACATAGCGATACCCAGGTGAAGGATTCGCGACCGACGGAGGACAACGCGGCAATCCGGCGACGGCGTTTCTGCACCTCTTGCGGCGCCCGGTTCACCACCTTCGAGCGGGTGCAGCTGCGTGAGCTCACCATCCTGAAGAAAAGCGGCAAGCGCGCCCCCTTCGATCGCGACAAGTTGGAGCGTTCGGTGCAGATTTCGCTGCGCAAGCGGCCGGTCGACCAGGATCGGCTGGAGCGCATGATCACCGGCATCCAGCGCCGGCTGGAAAGCATGGGCGAGGCCGAGATCCCGTCCAGTGTGATCGGCGAGATGGTGATGGACTCGCTGGCCAATCTCGATCCCGTCGCCTATGTGCGTTTCGCCTCGGTATATCGCAATTTCCGCGAGGCGAAGGACTTCGAGGACTTTGTCGAGGATCTCGGTCGGTTCGACGACGACGATTGATCGGGCTGTGATGTCGAATGGCCAGCTCTGACCTCGCGACGTCCGGTATCTCCTCCGCTCAAGCCAAGGATGACGAGCGTTGGATGCGTCTGGCGATCCGTGTGGCCGCGAGGGGGCGGGGGACGACCGCGCCCAATCCGTCGGTCGGATGCGTGCTGGTGAAGGAAGGACGTCTTATCGCCCGAGGCTGGACGCAACCGGGCGGCAGACCGCATGCCGAGGCTGTCGCGCTGTCGGCGGCGGATGGAGCGGCGGAGGGCTGCACGGCCTATGTCTCGCTTGAGCCTTGTGCCCATGTCGGGCGGACCCCACCTTGCGCGAAGGCCTTGATCGCGGCCGGTGTCGCGCGCGTGGTGATCGGCGCCAGGGATCCCGATCCCAGGGTGGACGGAAATGGCGCGCGGATGCTCCGCGAGGCCGGAATTGAGGTTCGCGAGGGGGTTTGCCGCGAGGCGGCGGAGCGCGATCTCGCCGGCTTTCTCGGACGCGTTCGCGATGGACTACCGCGTGTCACCTTAAAGCTTGCCACGAGCTTGGACGCGCGGATCGCGACCCGAGAGGGCGAGAGCAAGTGGATCACCGGAGAGGCGTCTCGACGGATGGTTCATGGCCTGCGCGCCCGTCACGATGCTATCTTGACGGGAGTGGGAACGATTCTGGCCGATGATCCCATGTTGAACTGCCGGTTGCCGGGATTGGCGGGGCGATCTCCCGACCGCGTTGTCCTTGATTCCCGTCTGCGGACGCCGGTTTCCAGCGCCCTGGTCACCTCCGCGCGCGATATCAAAACGATGATCATTGCGACATCCGCCGCGCCGGCGACGTCGGAACACGGCCTCGCGGAACGGGGGGTGGAGGTCATTCATCTACCTTGGGACGAGGCCGGGCGCGTCGCGCCGCGAGAAGCGTTGAAGGCGCTTGGAGATCGCGGAACCACTAGTGTTTTCATCGAGTCGGGAAGCGAAATCGCGATCTCGTTTCTGGCCGCCGACCTGGTCGATGAACTGGTCTGGTTCCGCGCGCCGATGCTCATCGGGGGGGATGGAAAACCGGCGGTCGAGGGGCTCGGAATCGACGCTTTGAGGCTTGCGCCCGGGTTCCGGTGCGTCGATGCGAGGCCGGTGGGTGAAGATGTTGTGGAAACCTACAGGCGGCGGCCCTAGTTTACGGCGATGTTTACGGGAATCATTACCGATGTCGGGACCATCCGGGCGCTGGAGCAACGCGGCGACCTGCGCGCGGCTATCGCCACGTCCTACGAAACCGCTGGAATCGCCGATGGCGCGTCCATCGCCTGTTCCGGGGCCTGCCTGACGGTTGTCGACAAGGGCGATGACTGGTTCGCGGTCGATATCTCGAAGGAAACCTTGGATCACACTACCCTCGGGGGATGGGAGGCCGGCGCGCGGGTCAATCTCGAACGCTCCCTGTCGCTCGGCGACGAGCTGGGCGGGCATATTGTCTCTGGCCACGTGGACGGCGTGGCCACCGTGCTGTCCGTGCGCGACGAGGGCGATAGTCGCCGGCTTTCGATCGAGGTGCCGCGCGAGCTGGCGCGCTTCATCGCCTCGAAGGGCTCGGTCGCGCTCGACGGTATCTCCTTGACGGTCAACGAAGTCGACGGCGCGGTGTTCGGCGTGAATATCATTCCACACACCTGGGAGCGGACCACCTTGGCGGGGGTGAGGCCCGGGAGTCGATTGAATGTTGAAATCGACATGCTGGCGCGCTACGTCGCGCGCTTGACCCAAGCAATGGAGGCTGATCGCGATGGCGGCGCCTGAGCAATTGAGCGATGTCTACCAGGGCGCGTTGTCGTCGATCGAGGAAGTCGTCGAGGAAGCAAAAGCCGGCCGGATGTTCATCCTCGTCGATGACGAGGGACGCGAGAACGAGGGCGATCTGTGCATCCCGGCGGAGATGGCGACTGCGGAAGTCATCAACTTCATGGCCATGCACGCGCGCGGCTTGATCTGCTTGTCGATGACCCGGGCAAGGGTCGAGCAGCTCGGCCTGCCGCTGATGTCGTCGCGGAACGAAACCCGGCATGAAACCGCCTTCACCGTTTCGATCGAGGCGCGGGAGGGGGTGACCACCGGTATCTCCGCCCATGACCGGGCCCGCACGATCGCCGTGGCCACGGATCCGGATCTCGGACGCGAGGATATCGTGACCCCGGGGCATGTCTTCCCGTTGGTGGCCAGGGATGGCGGCACCTTGGTTCGCGCCGGGCATACCGAGGCGGTCGTCGACATCGCCCGGATGGCCGGCATGAACCCGTCCGGGGTGATCTGCGAGATCATGAAGGACGACGGCACCATGGCGCGGCTGCCGGATCTGATCCAGTTCGCCCAACTGCACAATCTAAAGGTCGCGACGATCGCCGACCTGATCGCGCATCGCCGGCGCAACGAGACCATTGTCGAGCGTTCCGTCGACACCATGCTTAACAGTAAGTATGGCGGCGAATGGCGGATGATCGTTTATCTGAACAAGGTCACCTATGCCGAGCATATCGCCTTGATCAAGGGAGACATCACCACCAGTGAACCCGTACTTGTGCGCATGCATGCCCTGAACGTGATGGAGGATGTCCTCGGCGATCAGTCCAGTGGGCGCGGCGGCAGGCAGGTACAGGCCGCGATGGCGGCGATCGCCGAGGAGGGACGCGGCGTGGTGGTGATGATCCGCGAGCCGACGCCCACCGCCCTGTCCGAGCGCATACGAAACACACTGAAGGCCCAGGCCGAGGGGCGGCGCACGGAGAACGAGCTTCGCGACTACGGCATCGGGGCTCAGATTCTGGGAGATCTCGGCGTTCGCGAGATGGTCCTGCTTAGTAACTCTCAACGCACGGTGGTTGGTCTTGACGGCTATGGCCTCAGCATCGTGGGACGCCGTCCGACGCAACCGGAACATGATGAGCTAGATTGATGACAAGAGTGCTGATAGTCGACGCGGATTTCTACGAGGATTTGGCGAGCGAACTGGTACGCGGGGCAACCGCCGAGCTGGACGCGCGCGGGATCGGGTTTGATCGGGTTTCGGTTCCCGGCGCCCTGGAGATCCCGGCGGCGATCTCGCTGGCGTCCAAGCGGACCGATGGGCCGGCCTATGACGGCTATGTCGCGCTGGGCTGCGTGATCCGAGGCGAGACGTCGCATTATGACATCGTCTGCGGCGAGAGCGCGCGGGGGCTGACCGAATTGGCGCTGGAACGGGATCTGGCGATCGGAAACGGAATTCTCACGGTTGATACCGGCGAGCAGGCCTGGGCGAGGGCGGATGTGGGACGCAAGAACAAGGGCCGGGACGCGGTTGTCGCTTGCCTGAGCCTGGTGGAACTAAAGGCGAGGTTCGGAGTTTGAAGCCGGCGGAACGACGCGCGGGGCGCAAGGAACGAAAATCGGTGCTGCGACCGCGCACCACGTCGCGGCTCGCGGCGGTCCAGGCGCTCTATCAGATGCATATGACGGACAAGCCCGCCTCCTTGATCGTCGAGGAGTTCGTGGCCCATCGCCTGACCGAATTGGAGGATACGACCAGCTTTGGTCTGGCGGACGAGGAGTTGTTCCGTGAGTTGACGCTCGGCGCGGCCAAGGAACGCGAGGCCGTCGACGCGATCATTGCCGATACCCTGGTCGAGGGATGGTCGATCGATCGCTTGGAAAGCACCCTGTTGGCGATCCTGCGCGTCGGAGCGCATGAGCTGCTGAACCATGGAAGCACGCCGACCGCCGTCGTGATCAGCGAGTATGTCGACGTTACCCACGCGTTTTACGACGAAGCGGCGGTGGGGTTGGTCAACGGGGTCCTGGACAGGGTGGCGCAAGTGGTGCGCGAGCGGGACGGCACCGACGATGACGACGAGGACGAGGATTTCGCGCCGAGGACGGATCGGACGGGATAGGCCATGGGGCTGGGCGAATTCGGCCGCATAGAAAAGTTCTTCAAACCCTTGGCTACCGGATTTCCCGGCGCGCTTGACCTTGGCGACGACGCCGCCGTGTTGCCGGTCGAGGGGCTGTCGGGGCTGGTGGTATCCAACGACGCGGTCGTCGCCGGCGTGCATTTTCGAGCCAATGATCCCGCCGATCTCGTCGCGCGAAAGGCGCTTCGTTGCAATCTTTCGGACATGGCGGCGATGGGGGCCGAGCCCTTGGCCTACACGCTTACCCTGGCGTTGAACCGAAGTGACGCGACGACCAATGACCAATGGGTCGAGCGGCTGGCGTCTGGGTTGGCCACCGATCAGGAATGCTTCGGCGTGCATCTGATCGGCGGAGACTCGGTCTCGACACCCGGGCCGACGATGCTGTCGATCACGATTTTCGGCAAACAACGCGGAGATGTCGTGTTGCGACGCTCCGGCGCGCGCGTCGGAGACGATATCTACGTCTCCGGCACGATTGGCGACGCGGCGCTCGGACTAAAGGTGCTTGAAGAAGCGCTTGACGCCGGAGCGGACGCGGCGTTTTTAGCGGACCGTTATCATCTGCCGCGGCCACGCGTGGCCCTCGGTCTTGCGGTGTTGGGGAGCGCGACCGCCGCGATGGACGTATCCGACGGCCTGGCTCAGGATTTGTCGCATATTTGCGCCGCCTCGAAGGTCGCGGGCGAGCTGTCGGCCCAGGATGTGCCGCTATCCGCGCCGGCGCGCGCGCTTCTGGCGGCGGGGCGGGTCACGATCGAGGATATCCTCGGAGGCGGCGACGATTACGAGCTGCTGTTTACCGCGCCGCCGGCCGCGCGTGAAACCGTGGTGGCCATTTCGCGGGACGTGGCGACCGAGGTCTCCCGGATCGGCCGGATCGTGGAGGGGCGGGGGATAACCCTCCACGAAGCCGACGGGCGGGTGGTGCCCCTGGAGCGGCTGGGGTACCGTCATGAATGATCCGCGCCGGGTGAGCCGGACAAGAGAGGTAATCGGTCGACCTTCATGAAATTGGTCATCATCCTGGTGGGCGTCTTGGCTCTGGTGGGCGGCGGGGTTTTCGGCACCGCGATGTTCGCGCCCGGCCTGTTGCCGCCGGCGGTGGTGACGATGCTGGGGCAGGAGGTTCCGCCGGAGCCGGAGAAACCGGCCGTCGAGCCGCGTCCGGAGAACACCGTCCTGATCGACCTGGAACCGCTTCAGATACCGCTGTTCCGCAACGACGATGTCGACAGGTTCCTGATCATTCACATTCTGATCGAGGTCCGTCCCGGCAAGGACGCCGATCTTGTGAACAACAAACTGCTAAGGATCATTGACACGTTCATCACTTACATTCATGCATTGAACGCCTTGGATATCGAACCCGGTGTCGGCGATCGGGCATTTCTCAAGCAACGTCTTCTGGTCAAGGCCGAGGAGATTTTGGGAGAGGGCGTCGTCGTCGACCTGTTATTCGTCAACATCTTCGAACGCCCCATCAAGTAGCCGTCGCGATCGCGACAAACCGAGCGAGCCCCGTTATGACCGAGCGCGATCCAACCGTCCGGAACGTTGTCCTGTTGGCCTGTTGCCAGGCCCTGTCGATGTCGGCGATGTCGATGAGCATGACGGTCACGGCCCTGGTCGGGCAGTCGCTGTCGCCGGATCCGGCCTTGTCGACCTTGCCGCTGGCCCTTCAGTTCACCGCGACCATGCTGACCACCATGCCGGCCTCGCTGCTGATGCGCCGGTTCGGGCGGCAGATGGGTTTCTCGCTCGGCGTGGTCATCGGTGTCGCGGGCGCGCTGCTCGCCACCTTTGTGATCTTCGAGCGCAGTTTTGTCGGATTCTGCGTGGGCTCGATCATGATGGGCGTCTTCATGGGGTTTTCGGTCTTCTATCGCCATGCCGCGGCCGACACCGCCAGCGACGCCTTCCGCAGCAAGGCGATTTCCCTCGTCATGGCCGGCGGCGTTGTTTCGGCGCTTCTGGGGCCTGAATTGGCAAAGCAATCCTATGATCTGTTCGATATCGAAGGCGTCGGCACGGTTACTTACGCCGGCTGCTTCGTGGTCGCGGCGGCGTTGCAGGCCTTAATCCTGGTGGTTCTGAGATTTGTCGAGATTCCCCGCGAGACGGCGGAACAGCAAAAGGACTCCGGGCGTCCCTTGCCCCAGATCATGCGTCAGCCCCGATTCGTGGTGGCGGCGGCCGGCGCGATGATCGGATACGGGGTGATGAGCTTCGTTATGACCGCGACCCCGCTGGCGATCGTCGCCTGCGGCTTCGCCTTCACGGATTCAGCTTTTGTGATTCAGTGGCACGCCTTCGCCATGTTCGCGCCGTCGTTTTTCACCGGCTCGCTCATCGCGCGCTTTGGTGTCCTGAGGATCATGATGACCGGCGCCCTGGCGCTTGTCCTGAGCGTCGGGATCTCGGTGTCCGGGATCGAGCTCTATCAGTTCTGGTGGGGCTTGGTGATGCTCGGAATCGGCTGGAACTTCCTGTTTATCGGCGGCACGAGCCTGTTGGCCGAATGCCATACGCCGGCGGAAAAGGCCAAGGTTCAGGGGCTGAACGACTTCATGGTTTTCTCGACGGTCACGGTTTCCTCGTTCTCCGCGGGCGCGATTTTCCACCATTTCGGCTGGCTCGAGGTGAACCTCAGCGTGCTTCCGCTGATCGGTATTGTCATCGTGCTTTTGTTCTGGTTGATGCGGCGGAACAGCGCGGCGGCGGCGGTGGGATCGAAAAAAGCCGCCGAAACAGGCGCTTCGCGGTTGCCACAACCGATTTTTTTGCTATGTTCCGCGCGATTTCGTGGGCGCGATCCGCAAGACCGTTGCCCCATGTCCACGTCGGGCCTTCCAAAACCCGAAAGCCGAGTACCGCTCCCAGGAAAGTCTGTCCCGGCGCGACGTTAATTGAACCAATGAAGGATCCCCGAACATGACTGAAATGTTCACCCTCGTCATCGTCTGTGGAGCGCTCGCGTTGCTCTACGGCGTGTTGGCGGCGCGCAGCGTGCTCGCGGCCGATGCCGGTAACGAGAAGATGCAGCAAATCGCCGCGGCCATTCAGGAAGGCGCCGCCGCTTATCTGAACCGGCAGTATTCGACCATCGCCATGGTCGGCGTTGTCGTGACCATCATCCTGGCCTGGTCGCTGGGCATGACGGTTGCCGTCGGTTTCGTGCTCGGCGCCGTGCTTTCGGGGATCGCCGGATATATCGGCATGTACGTCTCCGTGCGCGCCAATGTCCGCACCACCCAGGCCGCGACCGTCGGCTTGGAGCCGGCGCTGGATATCGCGTTCAAGTCCGGCGCGATCACCGGAATGCTGGTGGTCGGCCTCGGTCTCCTGGGCGTCGCCGGCTATTACTTCTTCCTGCTCGGTTACTACGACACCAGCACCGACGCGGGCATGCGGCACGTACTGGAGGCGCTGGTCGCGCTCAGCTTCGGGGCCTCGTTGATTTCGATCTTCGCGCGTCTCGGCGGCGGCATCTTCACCAAGGGCGCCGACGTGGGTGGCGACATGGTGGGCAAGGTCGAGGCCGGCATCCCCGAGGATGATCCCCGCAACGCCGCCTCGATCGCGGACAACGTGGGTGACAATGTCGGCGACTGCGCCGGCATGGCCGCCGACCTGTTCGAGACCTACGCGGTCACGGTTGTCGCGACGATGCTGCTCGCGGCGATCTTCTTCACCGGCGAGACCGCCGCGACCCTGATGCTGTTCCCGCTGGTTATCGGCGCGGTCTGCATCGTCGGTTCGGTCATTGGCACCTTCTTCGTCAAGCTCGGCGCCAGCCAGAACATCATGTGGGCCCTCTACAAGGGCTTCATTTCCAGCGCGGTGATTTCCGCCGTGCTGATCGGCGTGGTGACCTGGCAGATGCTGGGCTTCGACACGGTCTTCAAGCTGTCGAACGGCGTTGAGACCACCGGGCGTTATATCTTCTACTGCGCCATGGTCGGCTTGGTCGTGACCGGTCTGATCATCTGGGTGACGGAGTACTACACCTCCACCGAGTATCGCCCGGTTCGCAGCGTCGCCAAGTCCTCGGAAACCGGTGACGGCACCAACGTCATTCAGGGCCTCGCGGTCTCCATGGAAGCCTGCGCGTTGCCGGCGCTGATCATCTCCGGCGGCATCCTCGCGGCCTATATCTGGGGTGGCATCTTCGGGATCGGCATCGCCGCGACCACGATGTTGGCCCTGGCCGGCATGGTTGTCGCCCTCGACGCCTACGGCCCGGTCACGGACAACGCCGGTGGCATCGCCGAGATGGCGGAACTGCCGGAGAATGTTCGTAACACCACCGACGCGCTGGACGCGGTCGGCAACACCACCAAGGCGGTGACCAAGGGCTATGCCATCGGTTCCGCCGGCCTCGCGGCCCTGGTGCTGTTCGCGGCCTATACCGAGGATCTGAAGCATTACTTCCCGAACCTGGAAGTCGAGTTCGTGCTGCAGGATCCGTATGTCGTCGTCGGCCTGTTCATCGGCGGCATGCTGCCCTACCTATTCGGCTCGATGGGCATGCAGGCCGTGGGCCGCGCCGCCGGTTCGGTCGTCGAGGAGGTTCGTCGCCAGTTCCGCGAGAACCCCGGCATCATGGAAGGCACGGTCAAGCCGGAATACGGCCGCGCCGTTGACTTGCTGACCAAGGCCGCGATCAAGGAAATGATCGTCCCGTCCTTGCTGCCGGTCCTGGCGCCGGTGGTGATGTACTTCGTTATCAAGTGGATCGGTGGCGAGGCCGCGGCCTTCACCGCGATCGGCGCGATGCTGCTCGGCACCATCGTTACCGGCATCTTCGTCGCCATCTCGATGACGGCGGGTGGCGGTGCCTGGGATAACGCCAAGAAGTACATCGAGGACGGTAACCACGGCGGAAAGGGCTCCGACGCCCACAAGGCCGCGGTCACCGGCGATACCGTCGGCGATCCCTATAAGGACACCGCCGGTCCGGCCATTAACCCGATGATCAAGATCATCAACATCGTCGCGATCCTGCTGCTGGCCGCGCTAGCCGCCTGATCCGACCGTATATCGACATGGAAAGGGCCTTGGATGGTGATCCAAGGCCCTTTTTCCTTGTGGAACGCCGGCGTCGCCGGCTCGACCGGGTCATTTTCCGGGATCGTTGAAGCGACCGATATTGCCGATCAGCTGCTGCAACAGCGTGATGCGCTGGCCGGCGGTCGGGGTCTCGCGGTCGACGATCTCGATTTTCTTGCCGTCGGCCTCGGATAGTTTACCGATCGAACCAACGACACCTTCCTGGTCGAAGGAGATGTAGACGACCTTGCGGTTGATCAGTTCGGGGCTGAAAAAGCCGACGGTCTTTGTCGTCGAGCCGATATAAAACCACGTATCCTCGCCGAAATCCGAGGTTGAGGACGGCGCGCCCAACAACGCGCTCACCCGGCTTTTCCGGGTTTTGCCGGGCTCGATCTCCACCAGATTGTCCAGATCAATCTCGTTGCCGTGATTGTCGATGCGAGGGGTGCAGGACAACATCATTCCGGCTATCGCGATCGCGAACGCGAACGCCGCGCTCATGATCCTGGGACGTCTGGTTTGGCGTTTTAGCGAGAGACGTGGCATGACCGACCGCCGAATTGGTTGACGTTAAGGGCCGCCGCCCGATTTGCGGGGCGCGCGGGTGGCAATGTGGTCCGAAGCGGGCCTATCGTCAATGTCGGCGAAAATTCGTCGTTGACGCGTCGCGGGGGCTTTGCGAAGTGAAGCGACCCAGGGGAGAGTTTCGGAATGTTTGGATGGCTGCGTCGGCGCTCCGAGGATAAAACGGTAGCGCGCATTTACGAGCGAATCGTCGCTCAATCCAGACGTCCGGAGTTTTACCGCGATCTCGGTGTCGCGGATTCCCTGGATGGTCGGTTCGACATGCTGGCGCTGCACGCCATGTTGATCCTGCGCCGCTTAAAGGACGAACCCGAAAGAACCAGGGTGATCGGCCAGGCGCTTTTTGATCACATGTTCTTCGACATGGACCGCTCCCTGCGCGAAATCGGGGTTAGCGATCTCGCGGTCGGGAAGCGCGTGAAGCAGATGAGTTCGGCTTTTCTGGGGCGTATCGCGGCCTATGAGGAGGGGTTGGAGAGTGTGGGCGATATCTTGGTGGCCGCATTGATTCGCAATGTCTACCGGGACCAGGCGCCCGAGGGCGACGCGGCGGATCGATTGGCGGCCTATATGCGGCGCGCCGACACGACGTTGCGCGAGATGCCGCTAGAACCCATTCTCGAGGGTGAGGACGTTTTCGACGGAGTGGTCCCGTGACGAAGGATTCCCCACGGTTCGAGTTTAGCCGTCTGGTTCGTCTGGATGATGTAAGGAAAGCGCCCGTCACGATCACCGCGTCGGCTTCGGCGATGGAACGGGACGCGCTGGCCTGGCGCCTTCAGGTCAGCGATATCGCCGCGCTGGAGGCCGATGTGAAGGTCTCGTGCCTTTCGGATGGGGTATACGAGGCCGTGGGGCGTTTCGTGGCCGAGATCACCTTTATCGGCGAACACGCGGACGAAGCCCTGGATTTCACCGTCAGTGAGGGTTTCGAAGAGATATTCGCCACCGAAACCGGCTGGAACCATCTCAAGGAAACATCCCTGGACGATGAGGTCGACGCGGAACTTCTGAGTGCTGATCAGATCGATATCGGCGAGGTTGTCGCGCAGAATCTTTCCCTGGGATTGGATCCGGCGTTACTGGAATCCGGTGCCTTGGAAGAGGGAGCCGTGACGTATTCGGCGGGGGGCGATGACGGCGATTCCGCCTCGGATAACCCTTTTGGCGCGCTGGCAAGCTTGCGGGCAAGAGGGAATCAAGGCGGTGATTCCTCGGTCAATTGAATATACCCGCCGCCCAAAACCCTCGCGCCACGGGGCTTGCGGCGTCGGTCCAGGGCTTTGATTGTCTTAACAATGGTGAATTGTGTTACCGTCTTTGGGTAACGCCAGCTATAAGGGGCACCCGTCTTCCAATGGCAACGGTTCTCGGAAACCTCCGGTAAACATGACGTCACCCATTACATTGTCCCTCGACGCGATGGGCGGCGATCGGGCGCCCGCGCTGGTGGTGGATGGCGCCGATATCGCGATAGAGCGGTTGCCGGACATGCGTCTGGTATTGGTGGGTGACGAGCCTAGATTGCGGCCGTTGATCGACGGAACGAAGCGCCTTAAGCACGCCGCGTACGAGATCATTCATACGGACCAAGTCGTCGGTCCGGCGGATAAGCCGTCGGTGGCCCTGCGATCCGGACGGAAATCAAGCATGCGCATGGCGATCGACCTGGTCTCGAAGGGCGACGCGCATGGCATTGTGTCGGCCGGGAACACGGGCGCGCTCATGGCGATGTCGAAGCTCGCCCTGAGGATGTGCCCGGGCATTGACCGGCCCGCGATCGCCAGCTTCTTTCCCACGATGCGCGGGGAAAGCTGCATGCTGGATCTCGGCGCCAATATCGAATGCGATACCAACAATCTGGTTCAGTTCGCGATCATGGGCGAGATCTTCGCCCGTCTGGTGTTGGGCCTGAACCGTCCGTCGGTTGGGTTGCTCAATGTCGGCAGCGAGGAGCAAAAAGGGCACGAGGAACTTCGGGAGGCCGCCGCGATCCTCCGCGAAATCGAAGCCGAGATGGATTTCCACGGCTTTGTGGAGGGCGACGATATCACCGCCGGCACGGTGGATGTGGTGGTCACGGACGGTTTCTCGGGGAATATCGCGCTGAAGACCGCCGAGGGCACGTCGCGCATGTTCAGCCACTACATGCGGGAATCCTTCAAGTCGACGCTATTCACCAAACTCGGATACTTGCTGTGCAAATCCGCGATAGCTCAGCTTCGGGACCGGTTGGACCCGCGGCGATATAACGGCGCGGTGTTCTTGGGATTGAACGGCATCGCCGTTAAAAGTCACGGCGGAACCGACGCCCTCGGCTTCGCCAACGCAATCGGTGTCGCCGCCGATATGGCGCGTTACGGGTTCCTGGAAAAGGTGAAGGAGGAATTGGCGGTGCTACACACGGTAAAAGACGGCGAGGATGATCAGAAGGCCGCGGTATCGTGAGCGTGCGTCGTTCCCTGCTTGTCGGATGCGGCTCATACCTGCCCGAACGCGTGTTGAGCAACGCCGAACTCGCCGAGAAGGTCGACACCTCCCATGATTGGATCGTGCAGCGCACGGGCATCCATCAACGCCATGTGGCGGCGGAAGGCGAATTGACCTCGGATCTCGCGATGAAGGCGTCGGTGAAGGCTCTCGCCGCGGCCGGAATTGAGGCCCGGGACGTCGATCTTATCGTTGTCGCGACAACGACGCCGGATGATACGTTTCCCGCGACGGCGACCAAGGTTCAGGCCGGGCTGGGCGTGACCAAGGGCGCGGCCTTCGATGTTCAAGCCGTCTGCGCCGGCTTCGTCTACGCCTTGGCGGTCGCCGATAACTTCATCAAGGTCGGCCAGTGCGAGAATGCCTTGGTGATCGGCGCCGAGACCTTCACCCGGATCCTTGACTGGGAAGACCGGACCACCTGCGTGCTGTTCGGCGACGGCGCCGGCGCGGTGGTTTTGAAGGCACATGAGGGCACTGGAAGCGCGGACGACCACGGTATTCTCTCGACCCATCTGCATTCCGACGGCCGGGAGCGCGATATTCTTTATGTCGATGGAGGGCCGTCGAGCACCGGCACGACGGGACATGTGCGCATGGAAGGCAAGGAAGTCTTCAAGCACGCGGTCTCCAAGCTCGGCGGGGTCATCGAGGAGGCGCTGGACGCCAATGGGCTGAGCGCGTCGGACGTGGACTGGCTGGTGCCGCATCAGGCCAATCGACGGATCATCGATGCCATGGCCAAGCGGATGAAGCTGTCTTCCGACAAGGTCGTGTGCTGCATAGAGCGTCACGCCAACACATCCGCGGCCTCGGTTCCTCTCGCGTTGACCGAGGCGGTGGGGGATGGCCGCGTGAAGTCGGGCGACCTCGTCTTGTTCGAGGCGATCGGCGGAGGCCTAGCCTGGGGGGCTGGTCTTGTCCGAATGGGTTACCCGCCCTCGGCGTGACATGGCCTCAGAAAACCGGCGCAAAACCCTGTTATTGACCAATAATTGACTGATTCGCATCAAGAGGCTAGGCTAGCGATCTTGGATGGGGATCTGATCATGGCTGGTAGCACGGTTACACGAGCCCAATTGAGCGAGGCGGTCTATAACGAAGTCGGACTCTCGCGCAATGAATCCGCCGAACTGGTGGAAGCGGTTCTCAATGAAGTCGGTGACGCACTTACACGAGGCGAGCCGGTGAAAATCTCATCGTTCGGCAGCTTCTCCGTGCGCCAAAAGGGTGAGCGGATTGGTCGTAATCCGAAAACCGGCGACGAGGTGCCGATTTTGCCACGCAAGGTGTTGGTGTTTCGACCGTCACATGTGTTGAAAAATCGAATCAACGAGACCCAGGCGGGTTCCTCTTGAGCGAGGCTTGATCGGAAATGGCTGTCGAAACCGGCACCTATACGAACGGGCGACGCAACGGCAAGTCAGCCGCCGCCTTTCGAACCATTAGCGAGGTCGCGGACGACCTTGAGGTGCCCCCACACGTTCTGCGGTTTTGGGAGACCAAGTTCACCCAGGTCCGCCCGCTGAAACGCGGAGGCGGGCGCCGGTATTACCGTCCCGAGGACGTCTCCCTTCTAAGGCGGATCCGCGAGCTGCTTTACGCCGATGGCTATACGATCAAGGGCGTTCAAAAGCTGCTGCGCGACGGCTCGGTGAAGCCGTCCCTTTCGGACGCCGGGGATGCGGGCGAGGCGGAAACGGCCGAACAGGCCGCCGCGTCGGCGGATGAAAACGGCGTCGAAAGCGCCGCGCTCAGTGCCCAAACCCGCGCCGAGCTATCCGAGCTGCTTAACGAGTTGGTGGCGCTCAGGAAAAAGCTCGCGGACATGCGCCGTTAGGCAAGCGGTCGAGATTTCCTCAATGCGATGAATTTAGCCATTGCGTCGGCGCGCCCAAAACCCTAGAAATCTCAAGCCTTCGGGCCGGTCGGAGCGTAGCGCAGTCTGGTAGCGCACTATACTGGGGGTGTAGGGGTCGTGGGTTCAAATCCCGCCGCTCCGACCAATCTACTCCCCCGCTTTCGAGAGGATCCACACTGGTGCCGGCTCGCGATGGCTCATTGAATGGGTGTCGAGAGTTCACGTGGTGATCTCAACCGATCTCATTGCAAAAGCCGAGACCGCGATACGGGTGGGTGACCTTGACGCCGCCGCGCGGCATGCCATGGAAGCCGAGAAACGGGTGCCGGCTGATCCTCTGGTATCCGCGCTCAGAGCGCATATCGCGCGCTTGCGCCGCTCTCGCGCGGATGTTCGATCCATTATCTCCGGCGCTCTTTCCAGATGGTACGAAACCGTCGCGTCCGGATCTTCGCGCGACATCTCCTCGGGCGATCTGGAGACGCAAGTCAAAAGGTCGGTGGTGCTCGGCGATATCGTCGAGCACGGCGCGGCGCTGCACTATATCGATCCGGTCGAGCAGGTGATGACCGACCTGCCGGACAGGCCGAGCGCCTGGCCGTGTTTTCATGGCCTTGCCGACGCGACGATGACACCGGATGGTGAATGGTCGCCGCTTACCGATGACGGCACGCTTCTGGTTCACGGCATGGGCATCAATCCGCGACTGGTCGCGGCGGCGCTCGGCGGCGAGCGGCCCGAGATTGAGCAGACCGTGCTCCATCACCCCGATCAGCGGGTGATCGTGATCGGCACGAACGAGAATTGGTACCATTTCGTGCTGGACTACCTGCCGCGGCTTTTGGCGGTGCTGGAATGCGGGCTGCTGGAGGCGGGATGGAAGGTAGCTCTCGGACGGGACAGGGCGAACCTGTTTCCCCAGGTGCTGGAACTCCTCCGGCTGCCGGAAGAAACAGTCCTTTGGCTCGACGCGGCGCGCGGTCATCATTTCCCTCGCGCGATCTACATTTCCAATATGGGCCTGCGCGGCATTCCCCATGGCTTCGCCCTTGCCCTGTTGCGTCGCTATTTCCTGCCCAAGGTGATCGACCTCGACGCGCCACCTACCGGACCCAAGCGTCTGTTCATCAGCCGCACCGACACCACCTGGCGGCGTCTCGCCGGAGAGGAGGACCTGCATGGCCCGCTTCGGGAGCGGGGTTTCGAGATCGTCCATCCCGCGCGGCTTTCCATGCTTGAGCAGATCCAGCTCTTCCGCTCGGCGAGCCTGGTGGCGGGGGTGCATGGCTCGGGCATGGTCAACACCGTCTGGTCGGCAAGCCCGCCGCGTATCATCGAGATCTCGCCCCACACCGCCCGCGACACGCATTTCTCGAACCTGGTCAAGCGTCTGGGCGGCAAGCACTGGCGCCTGCGCGCCGGGCCCGAGGAAACCGTCCACGCGGGCGGTAATCAGAGCGATTTCAGTATCGACCCGGCTCGCGTGATCGAACTGATCGACCGGGTGATCGCCGAAGAGGGCGATCGTTGACGCCGGGCCTGCTAGATTGCTCCGGCACCGGGTAGTCCGGGCAAGACAATGAAGATTGATTACGGGGGCGACATGGCGGGTTCAGGGGATGCGATGACGGGGCCAGACGCCGCGTGGCAAGCGCGGGTTGATCTCGCGGCGATGCTGCGGATCGCGGTTCATCTGGACCTGCACGAAGGCGTGGACAATCATTTCAGCGTGCTGGTGCCGGGGCGCTCGGACCGGTTTCTGATCAACCCACACCGCCGCCATTGGTCAGAGGTGCGGGCCAGCGACATTGTCGAGGTGGATCTGGAGGGGCGCCCCGTCGACGGAAAGCAGCCGCCGGAAGCGACGGCGCTCAACATCCATTCCCGGATGCATCAGAAGTGCCCGCACGCGACCTGTATCCTGCATGCTCATACCCGGTTCGCCACCGCGCTCAGCATGCTGGACGGTGTGCGGGTCGAGCCGGCGGTCCAGGGCGCGCTGAAGTTTTACGGTCAGATCGCCTATGACGATGTCTTCGGCGGGCTGGTCCTCGATTCAGACGAGGGCGACCGGGGGGCCGAGGCCCTGGGGGACCGGCGTATCCTGTTCATGGCCAATCACGGCGTGACGGTGGTCGGCCCGACCATCGCCCATGCCTTTAATGATCTCTATTACCTGGAGCGTGTCTGCCGGGCGCAGATCACCGCGATGTCCAGCGGCGCGCCCTTGAAACGCATTCCCCAGGACGTGGCCCAGCACACCTTCGAGCAGATGCAGGCCGACCGCGACGACCAGGCCACCCACCACTTCGCCGCGATGAAGCGTCTGATCGACCGAGAGGGGGCTGATTACGCGAGCTGAGGGGGAAGCTGGGTCGGACAAGACCCTACGAGATCCTGGATCAGGCCCAGGACAGGCAGTGCTGCCGCACCTCCTCAGGGTGAGTGCCGACTAGTTTCCATACTCACCCTGAGGAGCACGCCCTGGCGTGAGTCTCGAAGGGTCTTGTCCGCCACCGTGCGCCGAAAGCCAGCCTCACGCCACCTTCTGATACACCGTCTCCGGCGTCAGGCCGGCCGCGTCCATGCAGGCGCGGATCTTGGCGATCTCGGCCTCGTGCAGCTTCATCAGCGGCGGACGGACATGGGGCTCGGGCAGGCGGCCGAGATAGTGCAGGGCCTCCTTCATGCGGTTATGCATGTCCAGGAACGGCGCGTCGTAGAACGCCCGCGTCGTCGGGTGCAGGCGGTCGGAGATCCGTCGGGCCTCGTCCAGATTGCCTTCCTTGAAGGCGCGGAACAGGGCCACCTGAAGGTTCGCCACCACGCTACCGGCGCCTGAGAGCACGCCGTCCACGCCCTGTACCAGCGAGGAAAGTAGCCAGGCGCTGTGGGTCGAGAGCATGTTCACCGGCTTGTCCAGGGCGTGCAACTCGCGGATATGCCGCTCATGCAGGGCCGGGTCGTTGCACCAATCCTTGATGGCGCGGATTTTCGGAACCCGCCGGCAAACCTCGAGCAAGGTGTCGATCGGATAGCCGAGGCCAGGACCCATCGGGTACTGAAACAGGATGATCGGCAGGTCGGTCGCCTCGGCGATCACCTCGAAATGCCGGATCGCCATCTCCGGGCGCATCTGGCCGCCCATGGCCATGGTGTTCGGCGGAAAGACCAGCAGGCACCGCGCGCCACCGGCGGCGGCCTGCTTGGCGATCCGGGCGCCGTTGGCGGAGCCGTCGGCATAGACCCCATGCACCAGCGGGATCTGGTCGCCGATCTCGTCCATCGCGATATCCAGGGTCCGCGCCTGCTCCTCGAGCGAGAGCGCGTGCACCTCCATGGAATGCGCGTTCAGCGTGATCGCCGAGATCCCCTCGACCGCCGTAAGGTCTCGCAGGTGAGAGCGGAACGACGCTTCGTCGATCCCCATGTCGGCATCGAACGGGAGCAAACAGGCGGGAATGATTCCCTTGGGCTCGAACGGCATTTGTACGGTCATGGCTCTTCCTTCCTTCGCGGGCCATCGCGGGGCGGCGGCATGTGCAATTCGACACAGGATACGCCGATGCGCCGGACCTGAAAAGACCGGGAGCGGCGGCATCCGCTCCTCCGGTCCCTGGCCTCGATGATTATCATGGACAGGGCACGGATTTAAATTTATGAATTCTGAATTCACAAATGGACACCCCTCGACCATGCGGATGATCGCCCCGGAACCGGAACTGACCGAACGCGTTCGCGACGCGATCCTAGGCGGTATCGTGGACGGGACCTTCAAGACCGGTGATCGCTTGGGACAGATCGAAATCGCCAGCCAACTCGGCGTCTCGCGCCAGCCGGTTAGCCACGCGCTCAAGGTTTTGCGAGAGCAGGGGGTGCTGGTACAGCTTGGCCGCAAGGGCCTGACGGTCGCGCCGATGGACGCGGACCACCTCGTGCATCTCTATCAGGTGCGCGGGACCATGGACGCCCTGGCCGCGCGGTTGGCGGCGGAACGGGTCTTGGATGGCGAAATTCACGCGACCGAGTTAGAGCCTTTGCGCGATCTGATCGACGGCCATCTGGACCCGACGCGGAAGAAGCCCTTCGCCGACCGGGTCGATGCCGACGTCACTTTTCACGTCTCGCTGTACCGATTGTCCGGTAATCCGCTGATCGAGGAAGTCACCCGTCCGCAATGGGTACATTTTCGCCGGACCATTCAGACCGTGCTCGGCGACCCCAGGATGTATCCCCCGGTCTGGGAGCAACACCGCGAGATTTTGAACGCCGTCGCCGCGGGGGATGCCGATAGGGCCTCCATCCTGGCGCTGGAACACACGCAGTCGTCGGCGAGAAAAACCGCCGAACGGCTGCGCGGGGCTGAAGATATCAAGGAGAAAGCCACATGAAACTCACCGATGCCCAGTTGAAGCAGTTCGACGAAGAGGGCTACCTCTTCATGCCGTCGCTGTTCACGCCCGAGGAAGTCGCGGTTCTGAATACCGCCGCCGCCGAGATCTACGCGACCGATCGCGAGGAAGTCTGGCGCGAGACCTCCGGCGTCGCCCGCACCGCCTTTGCCGCCCATACCTATAACGAGGCGCATCGCCGGCTCGGCGCGCATCCCCGTCTGATCAACCCGGTTGAGCAGGTGATCGGCGAGCGGCTCTACATGCATCAGTACAAGATCAACGCCAAGGCCGCCTTCGACGGCGAGGTCTGGCAGTGGCACCAGGATTTCGGAACCTGGCACCGTGACGACGGCATGCCGGAACCCAAGGCGATGAATATCGCGGTGTTTCTCGACGACGTGACCGCCGCCAACGGCCCGCTGCTGTTCCTGCCGCGCAGCCATAAGAGCGGCGTGATCGACGCCGGTCATGATCTTGAGACCACGAGCTATCCGCTCTGGACCCTGGATCGCGAAACGGTCACCCAGTTGTGCGATCAGGGCGGCTGTGTCGCGCCGACGGGACCGGCCGGCAGCATGCTGATGTTCTCGTCGCTTCTGGTGCACGCGAGCCCGCCGAATATCAGCCCCTTGCCCAGGACCATTGTTTATCTCTCGCTGTGTCAGGTCGACAATCACATCACCAAGTTCCAGCGCGCCGAGTGGATCGCGCACCGCGATTTCACGCCGATCGAGGCGCTGGACGACAGCTGCCTGGCCGATCTCGCGGCCGAACAAGCCGCCGTCGCCGCGGAATAGAGCCTGGAGCCCAGCCATGTATCTTCACGCCGAACTCGCGGCCCGCGCCGCCGAGGGCAAGCCGGTGCGCGTCTGTCTGATCGGGGCCGGCAAGTTCGGCTCGATGTTCCTGAGCCAGGTGCCGACAACGCCCGGCCTCGCGGTCACCGTCATCGCCGATCTGCGCCCCGACGCCGCCCGCGCGGCTTGCCGAACCGTCGGCTGGTCCGAGGAGCGCATCGCGGCGACGGATTTCAGTGACGACGCGGTCGGCGCGCTCGCCCGAGACGATGTCGACGTGGTGGTCGAGGCCACCGGACACCCACCCGCCGGTATTCGCCATGCCCGCGCGGCCTTCGCCGCCGGCAAGCATATCGTCATGGTGAATGTCGAGGCCGATGTCCTGGCCGGGCCGCTCCTGGCCGAGGAAGCGCGGTCGGCGGGCACGGTCTATTCCATGGCCTATGGCGATCAGCCGGCCCTGACGGCGGAGCAGGTGGAATGGGCGCGGTCCTGCGGCTTCGAGGTGATCGCGGCGGGCAAGGGCACGAAGTATCTGCCGGCCTATCACGCCTCGACCCCGGATACGGTCTGGGACCATTATGGCTTGACCGCCGAGGAAGCGGCGGCGGCGGGCATGAACAGCAAGATGTTCAATTCCTTCCTGGACGGCACCAAGTCGGGGCTGGAGATGGCGGCGATCGCCAATGCCTGTGATCTCTCGCCGCCCAGCGACGGGCTGATGTTTCCTCCCTGCGGCATGGATGACCTGGCTCACGTCCTGCGTCCGATCGACGAGGGCGGCCAATTGGAAGGCAGGGGGCAGGTTGAGGTTGTCTCCTCTCTTGAACGGGATGGTCGTCCGGTTTTCAAGGATTTACGCTGGGGAGTTTATGTGGTGCTTGAAGCGCCGAATGACTATGCCGCCGGCTGTTTCCGCCAATACGGCATGAATACCGACGCCTCGGGCCGCTACTCGGCGATGTTCAAGC
>JAYOIK010000035.1:45486-47298 GCA_038118725.1 Alphaproteobacteria bacterium
GTTCAAGCCGTTTCATCTGATCGGCTTGGAGTTGAACATGTCGGTGCTCTCGGCGGGCTTGCTGGGCCGCCCGACCGGCGCCACACGGGGCTTTCGCGGTGACGTGGTCGCCACGGCCAAGCGCGCCCTGGCGGCGGGCGAGGTGCTGGACGGCGAGGGCGGGGCGACGGTCTGGGGCAAGCTGCTTCCGGCGTTGCGTTCCCTGCGCGAGAACCGTTTGCCGATCGGCCTCGCCCATGGGGTCAAGTTGCGCCGTCCCGTCGCCGAGGGAGCGACCGTCGGCTGGGACGATGTCGAGGTGGATGCCTCGGACGAGACGGTGAAGGCGCGACGCGAGATGGAACAGCGCTTCGCCGGATTGGCGGCGGCGGCCGAATAGGGGAAAGACCCGGGAAATGATTAAGCATATCGCCTTTATCGGCTTTGGCGAGGCCGGCTGGAATTTCTCCGATGGTCTGCGCGGGGTGAACCCGGATCTGCGGATTTCCGCCCATGACATCCGCTTTCCCTCTGATCCAGAGGCGCGCGAGCGGGCCGCCGCCCTGAATGTGTCCATCGCCGACGCGGTGGACGCCTCGATCGCCGAGGCCGACATGGTGATGTCCTTTGTCGTCGCCAAGGCTTCGGTCGAGGTCGCCGAGGCCTCGGCGGCGGTGATGCGTGAGGGGCAGTTTTATATCGATTGCAACTCCACCTCGCCGCAAATGAAGCAAAGGGTCGAGGCGGCTTTCGCCGGCTCGCCGGTCCAGATGGTGGATTCCGCCGTGATGTCGGGCCTTCCGGGGAATCAACATCGGGTGCCGATGAACCTGTCCGGCGCCGATGCCGGGAGCGCGGCGGAACGGCTGAACGCGCTCGGCTGTGTCGCCACAGCCATGGGCGAGACCGTCGGCGCGGCCTCGGCGCTCAAGATGATGCGCAGCGTGATGATGAAGGGGATCGACGCGCTGTTGTTGGAATGCATCCAGGGCGCTCGGCACTACGGCGCGGCGGAGGCGGCGCTTGCTTCCATGGCCGATGCCTATCCCGGCACGGATTGGGTGGCGCGCGCGCCGAAGTCGCTCTCCCGGGTCTCCGAGCACGCGGTACGCCGATCCTCCGAAATGCGCGAGGTCGCCGAAACCCTGCGCGCGGTCGGCGTCGAGCCGATGATGGCCGAGGCCACCTCGCGCCGCATCGCCTTGGCCGAGCCACTGTTCAAGAATAACGGCGGCAAGGTTTTCGCCTCGCTCGATGATCTCATGGCGGGGATGGCGCGGGAAGACGGTTGATCAAGTCCCGCGTGATAACAGCCACTTCATCCGTCGTCCTCGCGCGGAGGCACTGCTGTCCGGGAAGAAATTCAACGCCGCGCGTGACCTTGTGAACCCGTCGCCCAGCGATAGTTGGGGCTCAAATCCGCTTGCCAAAAGCCCCGGCTTGTCCCCGGCGGGGCGGAGAACGCGGGATCGCGGCGGATATGCGGCGGATCCCGATAAACCGGGCTTTCTCGTCGTCCTGGCGAACGGCGGAACCCCGCGATGGTTGATACAGGCGAGGCAGCATCCGTCACTGTAACAATCCCGAGCCGAAGGCCCTGCCGTTCGCCAGGGCGACGGTGGAGCGTGGTTTTGCGTTCTTCTCCGTCGTCCTGGCGCAAGGCAGGACCCCGCGATGGTTGATACAGGCGAGGCAGCATCCGTCACGGTGACAATCCCGAGCCGGAGGCCCTGCCGTGCGCCAGGGCGACGGTGGAGCGTGGTTTTGCGTTCTTCTCCGTCGTCCTGGCGCAAGGCAGGACCTCGCGATGGTTGATACACGCGAGGAAGTATC
>JAYOIK010000036.1:0-47099 GCA_038118725.1 Alphaproteobacteria bacterium
CACATTAGCTTGAGCGGCGGGCCGCCGTGATCGACCGCTCGATGGTCGCGGCGCGTGCCTGATGGCTTTTCGTCTACCCTGGTGGTGGTAACAACCTGGTGGTGGTAACAAGATGTCGATACAGCCTCGGCGTGGACGGTTGGGATGCGCTGGGCACAATGGGGGGTGCGACGCGCCAATGGCGGAAGTCTTCGTTCGACCAGCGGATGAAAGCGACGGCGATGTCCTGATCGAGATGCTCCGGCGCTTGCAGGATCACGAACGCTATCTGCATCCGAGCCGGCGTCCCGGCTTTGAGGTCGCCGAATTTCAGTACAAGCGTATCGTCGATGCCGCGAAGAATTTCGGCGGCGCGATCCTGGTCGCGGTCCTGGAGGATGAACTGGTCGGTATGATTGCCGGCTGGATGATCATCGACGAGGATCAGCTGCAATACATGCAATTCCGCGAGCACGGCTATATCTCGGATTTGTTCGTGCATCCGGATCGCCGCGGCAAGGACATCGCCCAGCACCTGCTTTACGCCATGGAACAACATCTGATCGCCAGTGGCGCGCGCCGGTTGTCGATCGGATCGCTGGCTCGAAACGGTCCGGCGATCGCGGCCTATCGAACCTTCGGGTTCGAGCCATTCGAAATCACGCTGGAAAAGTATCTCGACAAGCCGACGTCCTGATATCGCGCCACGCGCAAACCTGTCCGCCGCGTCGGCGAATCAGGGATCTGGGAGAATGAACATGCCTCGTAAAAAGCCGGAAGAACTTCGCTCGCATCTCTGGTACGGCGTCGATGATCTCCGGTCCTTCGGGCACCGTTCCCGCGCCAAACAGATGGGCTACGCGCGCGAGGACTGGGCCGGCAAGCCGGTGATCGGCATCATCAACACCTGGTCCGATATCAATCCCTGCCACACCCATTTCCGTCAGCGCGCCGAGGAGGTCAAGCGCGGGATTTGGCAGGCTGGGGGCTATCCCGTCGAGATGCCGGCGATGTCGCTGTCCGAGCCGTTCCAGAAGCCCTCGACGATGATGTATCGAAACTTCCTGGCGATGGAGACGGAGGAGTTGCTGCGTTCCTATCCATGCGACGGGGTGGTGCTCATGGGCGGCTGCGACAAGACCACGCCGGCATTGTTCATGGGCGCGGCGAGCATGGGGTTGCCCGCGATCTTCGTTCCCGCCGGACCTATGCTTCGCGGCAATTGGCGGGGCAATACCCTCGGCTCCGGCAGTGATAGCTGGAAATACTGGGACGAGCTCAGGGCCGGCAACATCACCGAGAGTGACTGGGAAGAGATCGAGGACGGTATCGCCCGATCGCCCGGCACCTGCATGACCATGGGAACGGCGGCGACGATGATGTCCACCGCCGACGCGCTGGGCCTCACCCTGCCGGGGGTGAGCTCGATCCCCGCCGCCGATTCCAACCATTCCCGCATGGCCACCCGGACTGGGCGGCGGATAGTCGACATGGTGTGGGAGGATCTCAAACCCTCCGACATTTTCACGGAGAAAGCCTTCGAGAACGCCATCACCTGTGTCATGGCGCTTGGGGGATCGACCAACGCGATCGTTCATCTTGTGGCGATGGCCGGCCGTCTCGGCGTCAAGCTCGACCTGGAACGTTTCGACGAGATCTCCCGCCGCACGCCCTGGCTCGCGAATATTCGGCCCTCCGGTAAATACCTGATGGAGGATTTTTTCTACGCCGGCGGCGTGCGCAGCATGCTCTCGGAGCTGAAGGACCTACTGCATCTCGACTGCATGACGGTCAACGGCAAGACCCTGGGAGAAAATCTCGAGGGCGCCGACATCTACGACACCGACGTGATCCATCGGCGCTCGGATCCGCTATCCGCCGAGGGTGGCCTGGCGGTGCTTCGCGGTAATCTGGCGCCGAGCGGGGCGGTGATTAAACAGACCGCGGCCGATCCGTCGCTGCATTCCCACAAGGGGCCGGCGGTGGTCTTCTCGGACTATAACGACATGGCGGCCCGGCTCGACAACGAGGATCTGGAGGTGACCAAGGACTTGGTCCTGGTATTGCAAAACGCCGGTCCCCAGGGCGGCCCCGGGATGCCGGAATGGGGCATGCTGCCGATCCCGAAGAAGATCCTCAAGCAAGGCGTGCGGGATATGGTCCGGCTCTCGGACGCCCGGATGAGCGGCACCAGCCACGGCACCTGCGTTCTGCATATCGCGCCGGAAAGCTTCGTCGGCGGACCCCTGGCCTTGGTGCGTACCGGCGACATGATCGAGCTGGACATCGAGAAGCGGCGGCTGCATCTCGACATTTCCGACGAGGAAATGGCTCGGCGCAAAACAGCGTGGCAACAGCCGGCGCGCAAGTTCCAGCGTGGTTTCGGCGCCATCTACGCCAATCACATCACCCAGGCCGACGCGGGCTGTGATTTCGACATCCTAGAGGGTAACGCCCCTACGCCCGACCCCGAGATTCACTAGGTGTAACCGCCACAACCCATCGGAGTTCCCATGATCGAGATCGGCCCCAATATGTTCAAGCGCGCGCTCGCCGAGAAACGCTCGCAAATCGGTATCTGGTCGACTTTCGGGACGGCGATGGTCGCCGATCTGTTGGCCGATAGCGATTTCGACTGGATCCTGCTGGATTGCGAGCATTCGCCGACGGATGTCTCGGACGTTCTGCCGCAGTTGATGGCGGTGGATCGCTCGACCGTGACCACGCCCGTGGTGCGCCCGCCATGGAATGATCAAGTCATCTTCAAAAAGCTGTTGGATATCGGCGCCCGTACACTGTTGGTGCCGATGGTCAGCACGCCGGAGGAGGCCCAGGCGGCGGTTACCGCGACCCGCTACCCGTTGAACGGAACCAGGGGGGTCGCCGGCGGCATCCGGGCCAACCGCTATGGCCGCATGGCTGATTATCACGCCAAGGCCTCGGATGATATCTGCCTGCTGGTGCAGGTCGAGACCCAGCAGGGGCTCGACAATATCGAGAAGATCGCCGAGGTCGATGGTGTCGACGGTGTTTTTATCGGCCCCGCCGATCTGGGCGCTGCGCTGGGACACCTGACCAACCGCAACCATCCAGAGGTGATCGAGGCGATCAAGCAGGGCCGGCGCCGGGTCGCGGATACCGGCAAGGCGACGGGCATCCTCACCACTGACGCGGATCAGGCCCAAATGTGGCTGGACGAGGGCTTTATCTTCGTTGCCTGCGGCGTCGACGCCAATCTGCTGGCGCGCGAGGCGGACAAGCTCGCCAAGCGGTTCAAGGGTTGAGGTCGACTTATGAGTGATGATGATTTCAAGGCCGGTGAACGCGCCTCCTATCGGCGCTGGACCGGCGAGGTGCTGCGCTACAGCGACCTTGATCCCGTGGGGCATGTGAACAACAACGCCTATGGCCTGTTCGTCGAGAACGCGCGGACCATGCTGTTCACCCATGTGGATGACACCGCGGCGGCGGCGGGTTTGATCCTGCCGCGCTTTGATTGGGTAATCCGGCGGCTTGAATATGATTACTTGAGCGAGTTGCGCTACCCCGGCGAGATCGAGGTGGGCCTCGCGATCACCCGGATGGGAAACAGCTCCATGATCATGCGGCATGGGGTTTTCCAGGGCGAGACCCTGGCCTGCGCTACACTCGGCGTGAGCGTCTGTTTCGATCTCGATGCCCGAGGCTCGATGCCGATCCCGGAGGAAATCCGCAAGATCTTCTGGGACGCGGCGGGGGTGGCGTCGTAAGGGGGTTGCCAAGGTTTATTGGCGGCGACTCTCTGTTCTTCTCCGTCGTCCTGGCGTAAGGCAGGACCTCTCGCCGTCTGCCAAACGCGACCAAGCCGCCGTCACGTTGACACATGCGAGCCGAGGCCCTGCCGTGCGCCAGGGCGACGCCTGGGGGACACGGGCGCGCTACTCTTCTCCGTCGTCCTGGCGTAAGGCAGGACCTCGCAATGATGCGATGTTAAGAGTAGGATCCGCGTCAGCTAACCTGAGGCCACCGGCTCGGCGCTTTCCTGCTCGAGCTCGCTGTCCCAATAGAGAAAATCCCGCCAGCTTTCATGCAGATAGTTCGGCGGGAAGGCTCGGCCGTTCTCCTGGAGTTGGTATGTGCTTGGAGGACGCGGTTCGTGCTTGGGGAACATCTTCACCGCCGCCGGCAATCGGTTGCCCTTGCGCAGATTGCAGGCGCCGCAGGCGGTGACCACGTTCTCCCAATTCGTGCGGCCGCCCCGGGACCGCGGGATGACGTGATCGAATGTCAGCTCCTGGATCGGCAGGCGCCCGCCGCAATACTGACAGGAGAACCGATCGCGCAGAAACACGTTAAAGCGAGTGAAGGCGGGGCGGCGCGACTGTGGAACATATTCCTTCAGGGCGATGACGCTCGGCAGCCGCATCTCGAAGCTTGGCGAGCGCACGGCATGCTCGTATTCCGAGATGATGTTCACCCGGTCCAGGAACACGGCCTTTACCGATTCCTGCCAGGACCAGAGCGATAGGGGAAAGTAGCTGAGCGGCCTGAAATCGGCGTTCAGCACCAAGGCCGGAGACGCTTCCGCGACGGATAACACGACCTGACTCTCCCTTGGAAACTCCGGTTTCGACGATCAGCGGCGATAGTGAAGCAAATATACCGACCAGGCACAAGATATAGATGTCTACCTGTTGCGAACTCGCGGGAACTCGCTGAAAACCTCGCTTTCACCACCTCCATGGAATCAATGTTAACAAGATATTGTTACAGAGGTCTTACGGCTCGCTATTCCGCCAGGACCCGTTTCAGGAACGCGGTACCGATGCGCAGGCCTTCCTCGTCGATGGAGTGGCCGAGCCGGGGGCGCATCGTCGAGGCGACCTCGATCCCGGCGGCTTGCAAACCCTCCACCGCCTGGTCGAGCGCGGCGGCGGGGACCATCTCGTCCGCCTCGCCGTGGATCAGGGTGACCGGCGGCTTGGTCTTGATTTCCTGGTCCATCAACTCAGGTCCGATCAGACGACCGGAATAGCCGACGATCCCGGCGATTTGCTCGCCCCGCCGAGGGCCGACGAATAGCGACATCATGGTTCCCTGACTGAATCCGACCAAGGCGATCCGGCTCGCCGCGAGGCCGAGACGCTGCGTCTCGTCGTCGATAAAGCCGTCAATCACCTGGGCCGCCATGCGAGTGCCGGCGAGCATCGATTCCGGAGAGCGGTCGCCTAGGCTGAACCATTGCCGGCCCATCGGCGACATCTCACAGGGAAACGGGGCGTGCGGCGAGACGAAGCCGACATGGGGGAGCTCCCGCGCCATGTAGGGCGCCAACCCGATCAGGTCATTGCCGTCGGAGCCATAGCCGTGCAGCAGGATGACTTGGGCCCGGGCGGGCTTGCCGTCGGCGGGTTCTTGGCGCGGGCCGTCGATATCCATCATGAAAAGCACTCCGATCGAGTCGTTGTTGGCGGACGTTTCTCGGCCCCATGTCGATCAGCCATTGCGGGCGGGCGCCGTCCGGCGTTTGATTGGCGGCAACACTGCCGAGAACCGATGATCCACGTCAAGCCGGGATGCCGATTGCCCGTGAACAGGACAACCACCCGTTTCGCCCCTAGCCCGTCGGGATTGCTGCATCTGGGCCATGCCTACTCCGCGTGTTTCGCGGCCACCGAGGCGCGGGTCCGGGGCGGCGAGATGCTGCTGCGGATCGAGGATATCGATATCGCGCGATGTCGCCCGGAGTTCGAGACGGCGATACTGGAGGATCTCGCCTGGCTTGGCCTGGAATGGCCCGAGTCGGTACGGCGCCAGTCGGATCATTTCGCTGATTATCGCGCGGCTCTGGACCGCCTGGATGGGATGGGCTTGCTGTATCCGTGTTTTCTGTCCCGCAAGGAATTGGGAGAAGCCTTGTCGGCGCCGCATTTGCCGCCGGGTTTTGGCGTGGAAATCGGGCCGGATGGCCCGGCGGTGACCGACACCGATCGTCTGTTGCCCGAGGAGGAACGCGCGTGCCGTCTCGAAGCGGGAGAGCCGCATGTACTCCGGCTTCGCATGGCGCGCGCGATGGAGATCGCCGGGTCCCTGGAGTGGCGGGATCTCGACCGCGGCGTTCAAGCCGCGACGCCGGAGATCTTCGGCGACGTGGTGCTGGCCCGCAAGGATGTGCCGACCAGCTATCATCTCTCGGTGACCGTCGATGACGCGATCCAGGGCGTGGGACTGGTGACCCGTGGCGAGGACCTGTTTCAGGCCAGCCATCTGCACCGTCTGTTGCAAGCGTTGCTCGGCCTGCCGGTTCCGGACTACCGCCATCACGGCCTATTGGTTGACGAGAATGGTCGCCGGTACGCCAAGCGAGACAGAGCACTGACACTGCGGGCGCTGCGCGAGGCGGGCCACACGCCGAGGGAAATTTACCAAAAGGTTGGATTGATGCCCTGACCTATCGCCATGGTGGGCCTAGTCGATCTACACTCCAGTCGAGCCAATCCTGGGAGTGTTCGAGATGAGCAAGTTTCGCGTCGGCCTCAGCGCCGCCTTCACCCGCGCCGACCGAAAGCCGACCTTTCCGAGTTGTGACTGGTCGCCCCTGGAGAACGACCCGGATATCGAGTTGGTGAAGATGGCGCCGGGCAACACGCTCACTCCGGAACTGATCGAGGGTTATGACGCGCTGGTGCTAATGGGCGAAAAGGTGACCGCCGATACCTTTCGCGATGATGGGCGCTTGAAGCTCTTCGCGCGCATGGGTGTCGGCTTTGACCGAATCGACGTGCCGGCCTGCACCGAGAACGATGTCGCGCTGACGAT
This sequence comes from Alphaproteobacteria bacterium, assembly GCA_038118725.1. Lineage (GTDB taxonomy): Bacteria > Pseudomonadota > Alphaproteobacteria > Thalassobaculales > Thalassobaculaceae > JADHLJ01. The sequence continues at coordinate 6,778 of JAYOIK010000036.1, forward strand.
CACGCCGGACGGCGTGCGCCGACCGATGGCGAGCTCGGTGGTGCTGTTCATCCTCGCACTCGCGCATCGCCTGTTGGAGAAGGATCGGGTGACACGGACCGGGCCGCTCGGCTGGCCGGCCCGGCTCGATTTCTTCGGCACCGGGCTTACCGGCAGGACTCTGTCGATTGTCGGCCTCGGCAATATCGGCCAGGAGGTCGTGCGTCTGATCCGTGCCTTCGACATGCGGATCATCGCCCATGATCCCTATCTCGATCCCAAGGTGGCCGAGGAATTGGGCGTCACTCTGGTGGATCTCGACACCGCCTTTCGCGAGGCGGATTTCCTGTCCTTCAACTGCCCGCTCAACGAGGAGACCCGGGGCATCGGATCAGCCGAAGGCTTCGCGAAGATGAAGAGGACGGCCTATGTGGTGAACACCGCGCGGGGGCCAGTTGTGGACCAAAAGGCGCTCTACGCGGCCTTGGTCGAGGGCCGGCTGGCCGGCGCCGCAATCGATGTGTTCGATCCGGAACCCTCGCCCTTCGACGACCCGATCCTCAAGCTCTCCAATGTCATCGTCGCGCCGCACGCGATCGGCTTCTCGGATCAGATGTTCCAGACCATGGGAGAGGTCAATACCCGCGCCATCCTCGCGGTCAAATCCGGCCAGGCACCGGAAAACCTGGTCAATCCCGAGGTGGTCAACCGCGCTGGGTTCCAAAGGAAGTTGGGTCGTTAAGCCAAGCGCGAGAGATATTGCGCGTACCAATCGAAGCCGACCATGTCGACATAGGCCTGGATCAGCTTCTTGGTAACCGGTCCTGGAATCGCGCTCTCGGAGAAGGCGCGGCCATTGATCGACTGGATCGGACAGATGCAGAAACTGGTCGAGGTGATGAAGGCCTCGTCCGCGTTATAGGCGTCGAACAGATCGATATCGGTTTCCTCAACCACGAGACCGAGCTTGTCGGCGAGATCCTTGGTGACCTGGCGGCTGACGCCTGGCAAGACGAAGCGTTCCCGGGGCGTCTTCAGACGGCCTTCGGTCACCAGGAAGATGTTCGAGCCCTTGCCCTCGGCTAGGTTTCCGTCGCGGTCCAGCAGCACGGACAAGGCGTCCGGATTCTGCGCCGCGACCTCCAGATCGCCGAGGATCAGATTCAGATAGTTGTGGGTCTTGGCCCGGGGGCTGGCCATTTCCGGCGCGACCCGACGCACCGAGGGGGTGATGACTTGGATGCCGTCGCGGTAGCTCTTGGCGCGGGCGGCGAGCGGCAGTGGCGTGCATTCCACCAACACCGTCGCGTCCGGCCAGTCCGGCCAAGCCTCGCGATCACCCTCGGCGAGACCGCGGCTAACCCGTTGCGTCACCCAATAATCATCGTCATTGGCGATCAGCGGCAGGTTGCGGCGCACCACTTCCTCGGTCACCGAGATGAAGTCGTCCACGGAATGGCCGCCATCCAGCTTCAGATAGCGCATCGAGCGCTCGAACCGCTCAAGATGCTCGCGCAGCTTGAAGATCTTGTGGCCGAAGGTGCGGGTGGTATCGAAGACCGCGTCGCCGAACTTGAAGCCCTGATCCTTGATCGGGATTTTTGCTTCGCTCTCGGGAATAAACTCGCCGTTGAGATAGACAATTCGCTGGTTTGCCAAGGTCATGGCCGTTCCTCCCCGTGAACATTTCGCGTCAGCTTAGCGCGGGATCTTGTCCGGCGCGACGATTATCCCTCGGATTAACCCGGTGATTTCTTGGCCCGCCTTAGCAGAAAACAAAGTGGCATCGCGAGGAAGGCGACGAAAACCAGAAACACGAAGTCATTCAGGAACGCCACCATCTGCGCCTGGTTGAACACCATGCTTTGAAGGGCCTGAATCCCCGAGGCGGATTCCAGATTCCACAGGGACGCGGAACCGTTGAATCGCATGGATTGGCCGAACTCATTAATCCGGTCGCGCATTTCGATGTAGTTGGTTTGGCTGGACCGCACGAGGATCGAGACCACCACCGAGGTCCCCATGCTGGCGCCGATGGCCCGAGTGAGCGAAAACAGCGACGCCGCCTCGACCCGGTATTGCGGCGACATGGTCGAGAAGGTGACGGTGGTCAGCGAGACCCACATCATTCCCATGCCGTAGCCATTGACGAGCGTGACCCAGATAATCTCGGTCATCTCGACCTCGGCGTTCCACTGGGTCATCCAGACATTGCTGACCCCGACGCAGAGCAGGCCGGAGAGGATCAGATAGCGTCCCTCGACCCGATCCGCGAGATAGCCCGCCGACATCATCGCCGCCATGGTCCCGAGCCCCCGGGCCGAGACCACCCAACCCGCCGAGAGCACCGGATAGCCCTGCATGTTCTGCAGGAACACCGGCAGGATGAAGAGGCTGGAAAACACCGCGATCCCGAAAACGAAGATCAGCAGTAGGCCGATCACGTAGTTTCGATCCTTGAAGATCGCCAGGCTTATATAAGGGTTATCGGTGGTCAGGCAGTGAACGATGAAGAAATAGAAGGCCAGCGCCGACAACGAGGCGTTGATCAGGATTTCGAACGACTCAAACCAGCCGAGCCGCTCGCCCCGATCGAGCACCATCTGCAGCAGCACCACCGCCGCTATGAGAGAAATGACACCGATCCAGTCGACTTTCTGGCGGCCCGACTCGGCGCTCGGCAGGGTGACCAGGATAGCGAAAAAGGCGACGATCCCGAACGGGATGTTCATGAAGAACACATAGCGCCAATTGTAATATTCGGTCAGCAATGCGCCCACCGTGGGGCCGGCCACCGGGCCAAGGATCATGCCCATGGACCAGATACTCATCGCGAATCCGTGCTTCTCGCGCGGATAGGTGTCCAGCATGATCGCTTGGGATATCGGCAAAAGCGGCGCCGACACGAAACCCTGCAGGATGCGGTAGAGCACCAGTTCGGTCAGGGTCGTCGAGCTCGCGCTCAACAGCGAGGTGACGGTAAAGCCAAGGATCGCGGCCATGAAAACCCGGCGCCGGCCAAAGCGCTGGCTGAAGACATTGGTCAGGATGGTGCCGACGGCGGTGGCGACGACGAAGGCGGTGATCACCCAGCCGACCTGATCCGGCGCGGCGGAGAGGTTCCCCTGAATGCTCGGCAGCGCCACATAGGCGGTGCTCATATTCAGGGAATGCAGCAGCGACGCCGCCAGAACCGGCACGGTTATGATGATCCGCTCGGCCGTGGTGAACGGGCCTTGGGCCGGTTTGGTGAGTGTCAGCACGCTTTGTCCTTTGTCACCACTATACGCGGCGCGCGGACGCGCGGACCATGTGGCGGTTTGGACGGGGTTTCCAAGATCATGACCGTGTTGGATGATGACGAGTGTTCACGACCAGGGATAGCCGATCATGACCAAGGCCGCCATCTCGGAAAACCACGTTGTCGTCGACGGCCACGATTGCTTCCATCTTGCCGCCGGGCCCGAGGACGGCCCATTGGTCGTTCTCGTGCATGGTTGGCCGGAGCTGTCCTTGAGCTGGCGTCACCAATTGCCGTGTCTGGCGGCCCTGGGTTTTCGGGCCGTCGCGCCGGATATGAGAGGTTACGGACGCTCCTCGATTTACGACCGCCACGAGGATTATGCCCAGGAGCTGATCGTCGCCGACATGATCGGCTTGATCCGGGCGCTGGGACGCGAGCGCGCGGTCTGGGTCGGTCATGACTGGGGGGCGCCGGTGGTCTGGAATATCGCCAGCCATCATCCGGAACATTGCGCCGCGGTCGCCGGGCTCTGCGTGCCCTACCGCTCGGTTGAGTTGGGCGTTGATCATCTCGTTTCCCTGGTCGATAGGGAGATCTATCCCGAGGACCCGTATCCCGCCGGGCAATGGGAGTACATGCGCTATTACGAGGAAAGCTTCGCCGCCGCCCAGGCCGAGATGGAAGCCGACCCGGCGGCGACTGTGCGGGCGCTGTTCCGCGCCGGAAACCCCAAGACGCTGGGTAAGCCATCGCCCACCGCCACGGTCCGGCGCGCCGGCGGTTGGTTCAAGGGATCGGCGCGCCCGACCGACGTGCCCCTGGACGGGCGTGTATTGAGTGCCGAGGATCACGCGGTCTATGCGGCGGCGCTCGAGCGCAACGGCTTTTTCGGACCCAATTCCTGGTACATGAACCACGCGGCTAACGCCTGCTATGCCGCACGCGCGGTCAATGACGGGGTGCTGGAGATGCCGGCGCTGTTTCTGGCCGGGCGATACGACCTGACCTGCGAGGCCATCAATTCCCGGCTCGGCGAGTCGATGCGGGAGTATTGCCGCGACTTGACGGTCACGCCGATCGACTCGGGTCATTGGATGGCTCAGGAGAAGCCGGCGGAGGTCAACGCGGCCCTGGTCCATTGGCTGGCGACGCGGGTGCCTGGCTGTTGGCCTAGCTAGACAAGAAGAGAACTAGCCGTGTTTAAGAGCGTGGCGGGCAATCTTGGTCATCACCGAGGGCAGGCCGGCGCGGCCGAGATCGACGATCGGATGCCAGACGCCCAACGGGACAGCTCGGGTATCGCCGCCGGGGCCGATCCGACCGGCCATAACCTGAAGCTCTAGGTGAAAATGCGTGAAGGTGTGCCGGACCACGCCGGGCAGGGCGCGCCACTTGGTCGGCAGCGGCGGATCGTCGATCTGGAATTCTCCCGGACCCGCGTCCTCCCGCCATTCGGTTGACGGGATCTCCATCATTCCACCGAGAAGACCGCTTGAGGGGCGGCGGCGAAGAAACACGTCGCCATCCGCGTTCACGCACCAAAACGCGGTGCCCCGTCGCGTCGGCTTGGTTTTCTTCGGCGACTTGGCCGGCAGGCTCTCGGCGATCCCGGCGATCCGCCCGGCACAGGCCTCGGACCAGGGGCAGATCATGCATTTCGGCTTGCGCGGCGCGCAGACCGTGGCGCCGAGATCCATCACCGCCTGGGCGTAGTCACCAGGCCTTTGTTTCGGCGTTAGGCGTTCGGCGAGGTCGCGTAGCAATGGCTTGGAGCTGGGCATCGGCGCTTCGACCGCGTGCAGGCGTGCCATCACCCGCTCGAAATTGCCGTCGACCGGGGTGGCGGGCTGGTCAAAGGCGATCGCCGCGATCGCGGCGGCGGTATAGACGCCGATCCCGGGAAGCTCTCGCAGCGCCGACTCGGTTTCCGGAAACCGGCCGCGATGGTTCTCGGTCACCACGACGGCGCATTTATGCAGGTTGCGGGCGCGGGCGTAGTAGCCGAGCCCGGCCCATTCGACCAGAACGTCTTCCAGCCTTGCCTCGGCGAGATCCGTCACCGTCGGCCACAGCGCGAGAAACCGCTCGAAATATGGGCCGACCGTGACCACCGTGGTCTGCTGCAGCATAATCTCGCTGAGCCAGACACGGTAGGGATCGGCCCGCTCACCCGGCGCGGCGCGCCAGGGAAGATGCCGGCGGTTGCGGTCATACCAGTCGAGTAGCGCACCGGGTAGCCGCCGGGCGCTGGCGGTTTTGAGTGGGGTTACCATGCCGCGAGTCTAGCGCGGCGCCCAGCCGGCCATGAAGATCAAATTCAGGGCGCCGCCCATTGGGATTGCGGGGCCGGGTTTGATATGCTGGCCGGGATATGGAGATGGTCCCTCGAGTCATGGCGGAAGATCAGAAGAAGTTCCGGGATCTCGGCAACCGCAAGCCCGGCCTGCGGATGCTCGGCGCGACGGTTCCCAAGCTCACCGACAAGGCCTTGCGTAAACGTGGCTTTCTCGAATCGGCGATCGTGCATCGTTGGGCCAGCATCGTCGGCGAGGCGGTGGCGGGCTGGTGCGCGCCGGATCGGGTGGCGTTTCCACGGGACAAGCGCGCCGGCGCGACCCTTCATCTGGTGGTGCCGGGGGCGCGGGCGTTGGAATTGCAACATCTGGAGCCGGTTCTGCTTGAGCGGATCAACACGGTCTTTGGTTATGACGCGGTGGAGCGAATCGCGATTCGCCAAGGGCCATTGCCGGAATCGCGCCGCAAGCCACGTCCGGAACCGCGTCCCTTGGACCGACGCGAAGAGGAGTGGGTGGCAGATCAGGTCGCCGGATTCGCGGACCAGGATCTTAAGAACGCCTTGCAGGCCCTTGGGCGCGCCGTACTTTCCCGCAAGTAAGAACACCCGGTCACAACCGCGCGAGCGCGGGTCCACGGACGTCACGGGCCTAGATGTCGCCATGTTTTGATCGCAGTCTGCGCTAGCGGTTGCGGGGGTGAATGCCCCAGCTTAATGTACACAACATGTAGTGGATTGGAGTTCGACGTGCGGCGCAGAACACTAAACTTTGCGATCGGAGCGTTTTTGGCGGCGCCCGGCCTTGTCGCGGTTTCCGGCGGCGACGCGCGGGCTCAAGCGGCGATCGACCTGGAAAAGGCCTTGACTCCCAGAAGCATCGGCGATCCGGATGCCAAGGTGAAGCTGGTCGAGTATTTCTCGCTGACCTGCCCGCATTGCGCGCGCTTTCACGCCGAGACCTATCCCAAGCTGCGCGAGGAATACATCGACACTGGCAAGGTCCATATGGAGTTCAGGGACTTCCCGCTGGATCAATGGGCGCTCCGCGCCGCCGCCCTGGCCCGGTGCGTGCCGGCAAAGCACTACGCCGCGATCATCGACGTGCTCCTGAAGCAACAGGCTTCCTGGGCGCGCTCCGACAATCCGTTGGAGGCGTTGCTACGGATTGGTCAGCTCGCGGGACTGAACCGGGAGACAGCGACCGCCTGCATGACCGACGCCAAGCTGTTGGATGGGATCATCGCCTCGCGGCTGGAGGCCAGCAAGAGGCACAATGTCGAATCCACGCCGTCATTCCTGATCGACGGCGAGAAGGTTCGCGCCTTCACCTTCGAGGATTTCGAGGAACTTCTGGCGGGCCGCGCCACCTGATCGCGGCCACGCCTGAAAGGATAGTATCGCGTGCAGTTCAATCGTCTGAGACTCAGCGGCTTCAAATCCTTCGTCGACGCGGCGGAGCTTGATATCGCCAATGGGCTGACCGGCGTGGTCGGCCCGAACGGGTGTGGAAAGTCCAATCTGGTCGAGGCCTTGCGGTGGGTCATGGGCGAGACCTCGGCCAAGCGCATGCGCGGCGGGGAGATGGATGACGTGATCTTCGGCGGTTCCTCGGCGCGACCGGCGCGCAATGTCGCCGAGGTTTCCCTGATCGTCGACAACTCCGACCGCACGGCGCCGGCGGCGCTGAACAACGCGCCCGAACTCAACATCACCCGGCGGATCGAGAGAACCAAGGGCTCGAACTACAAGGTGAACGGTCAGGACGTTCGCGGGCGTGACGTTCAACTGCTGTTCGCGGACGCCGGAACCGGCGCGCGCTCGGCCGGTATCGTCAGCCAGGGGCGCATAGGCGCGATCATCAACGCCAAACCGTCCGAACGCCGGGTCATCCTGGAGGAAGCCGCCAATATTCGCGGGCTACACACCCGTCGCCACGAGGCGGAACTGCGCTTGAAGGCGGCGGAAGCCAATCTCGAGCGGTTGGAGGATGTGGTCACCGCGCTAGGCACCCAACTGAACGGCTTGCGCCAGCAGGCCCGTCAGGCGGCGCGCTATCGCACGGTGAGCGAACAGATCCGTCGCGCCGAGTCGGTGTTGTTGCACGGTCGTTGGCGCATGGCCATGGAAGAGCGTCTGGTGGTCGCCGGCGCGCTCAAGGACGCCGAGGCGGCGGTCGGCGAGGCGACCAGCACGGCGGCGCGGGAATCGGCTCGACAAGCGGATCTCGCCGCCAAGATGCCGGATCTGCGTCAAGCCGAGGCCGAGACCTCGGCGTCGTTGCAGAGGCTGACTCTGGCGCGGGCGGAACTGGATCGCGAACAAGAGCGCATCGTCACCGCGCGCTCGGAAGCCGAATCCCGGCTACGCCAGATCGGCGACGACGTCGAACGCGAGACCGCGTTGGCCGAGGAAGCCACCGAGACCGCGGAGCGCTTGTCCAAGGAACGCGCGACGATCGAAGCGGCGCGCGAGGGCGAGGAGGAACGACAGGCCGAGGCGGCGAGCCGGTTGTCCGAGGCCAATCGTCTGGCCGATGAACTGGAAGCCAAGATCGCGGCGCTTACCGAAATCATCGCCACCACCGAGGCTCGACGCGGCGCGTTGGACCGGCAAGTGCGGCTGGCGGTCGAACGGCATGAGCGTTTGGACCGGCAGTTGGAGAACCTGGACCGTCAAGCCCAGGACTTGAAGGACAAGACGGTGGCGCCCGAGGATCTGGCGGCGGCGGAACGGTCGGTCGAGGACTCAAGCGAGCGGATGGAGAGCGCCCGCGTGGCGCTGGAAGCCGCCGAGGTGGAACGGACCGAGCGCGCGGCCCAGGTCGAGGCGGCGCGGGAGGCTCTGCGCGAGATCGAGGGCGCGGTCGCCAAGCTCGAGGCCGAAGCAGGCGCTCTTCGTGACATGCTGGCGGCGGACGCCCCGGCGGGGCGGGCTCCGGTACTGGACCTTATAAAGGTCGAGGCCGGATACGAGAACGCCTTGGGCGCGGCGCTCGGCGAGGATCTGACCGCGCCGGTCGATAGCGGCGGCGGTGACGGAGAACCGCGATACTGGACCGAGCGGGCGGCGGCGTCCGGGGCCGGATCCGCGTCGCTGCCCGACGGCGTTGTGCCGCTGAGCCAAGTGGTCGAAGGTCCGGCGGAACTGACCCGCCGTCTGTCGCAGATCGGTGTCGTGGATGACCCGGCCAGCGCCGCGCGTCTGCAAGCGAGCTTGGCGCAAGGACAGCGGCTGACGACTCGCGAGGGTGGGCTCTGGCGCTGGGACGGTTTCGTGATCACCGTCGAGGCGCCGAGCGCGGCGGCGGTTCGCATGCGCCAACGCAATCGTCTAAGCGACATCGAGGCGACGCTGGCCGCGAAAGCCGGCGATCACATCGCCGCCAAGGAACGTGTCGCGATCGAACAGACGGCGCTTACCGAGATCGGCGAGCGGGAGAAACGGCACCGCGCCGATCAGCGGGCGGCGATGACGGAGCTCGATGGCGCGCGCAAGCAACTCGGCGCCATGCGCGGGCGTTTGGCGGAACTGGAGACCAAACTGGCGGCGATCCAGGAGAACAAGTTCCGAATCGCCACCGATCAGGCCGAGGCCGCCGATCAAAGGCAACAGGCGGAAGCCGAATTGGCCGAACTTGGCGATGTCGAGGCCCTGCGCGCCGAGAGCGCCGGACATCGCCGGACCTTGGCGGAACGGCGTGCGGAACTGGTCGACGCCCGGGCCGAGCACGACCGTCTGGTTCGCGAGGCACAGGGCCGGGGGAGCCGACTCGCGGCGATCCAGGCCGAGCAAACCACTTGGGCCGACCGCGTCGAGCGCGCAAAGGCCCGCATGATCGAACTGGAAGAACGCCAAGGCGCCGAGACGGCGGAGCTGCGGCGCCTCGCCGCGCGCCCCACCGAGATCACCGAGCAACGCGCCAAGCTTGTGAGCGCCATCGAGGAGGCCGAGGTCAAGCGTAAGACCGCCGCCGACGCATTGGCCTCCGCCGAGGTCGTGCTGGGTCAAGCGGATCACGCCTCGCGGGAAGCGGATCGGATGGTGGCCGCGGCGCGCGAGGCCAGGGTCCGGGCGGAATCGGAGCTTGGCCGGGTGAATCAGGGGCTGACCGCCTTGCGCGAACGGATATCCGAACGGCTGGAATGCCTGCCGGATCAGATTCTGGAAAAGGCCGGGATCTCCGCCGACGAGGAACTGCCGGACATCGATTCCACCGAGGCGCGACTGGAGCGGCTTACGCGGGAGCGCGAGCGTATCGGGCCGGTCAACCTCAGGGCCGAGCAGGAGGTTGAGGAACTCGAGCAGCAGATCGAGGGCATGGAGAACGAGCGGGATGACTTGGTCGGCGCGATCTCGCGGCTGCGGCGCGCCATCGCCTCGCTGAACCGCGAGGGACGAGAGCGGCTTCTGGCCGCCTTCGAGAAGGTCAACCGGCATTTCCAGGACCTGTTCGTGCGGCTCTTCGGCGGTGGCCGGGCGCATTTGACCATGGTCGAGGCCGACGACCCGCTGGACGCCGGGCTGGAGATTATGGCCAGCCCACCGGGCAAGAAGCTCCAGATGCTCTCGCTGTTGTCGGGTGGCGAGCAGGCGCTTACCGCCACCGCGCTGGTCTTCGCGGCGTTTCTCACCAACCCCGCGCCTGTCTGTGTGCTCGACGAGGTCGACGCGCCGCTGGATGACAGCAATGTCGATCGATTCTGTAATCTTCTGGAAGAGATTTCGCGGAGCACGGGGACTCGATTCCTGATCATCACCCACCACCGTTTGACCATGGCGCGGATGCACCGATTGTTCGGTGTCACCATGGCCGAACAGGGGGTCAGCCAACTGGTATCCGTCGACCTGGATGGCGCCGAACGGTTGCGCGAGTCGGCCTAGGGACGAGAACTTCCAGGCGGCTTTGGGTTGCCCTAAAACTACATCGTTGAAAAATAAGGAAAAATTACCCGAATTTCGATCGGGGTTCCGCCTTGACACGAGGGGGCGTCGTTCCTTATGTTTGCCGCGATTTCGCGGGGGTCCCCGCGGATTCCATCTCGCGATGGATGCGTGGACGGAAGGTCGGCGAGTGCCGCATGGCGAAAGACGACCAAAACAATCCGCCTTCACTCGATGACCTGGACGCGCGACTGCGCGCGGCACGGGACGGAGCGGAGCGGAGTTCCGGCAAGCGCCCGCCGGACAAGAGCGCGGCATCGCCCTTGGTGGGCATGGCGATGCGGGCCGGGGTGGAGTTGGTCGCGGGGGTTGGAGTAGGGACCGCCGCGGGATACGGGTTGGATAAGTGGTTGGACACGTCGCCCTGGTTGCTGATCGTGTTCTTCCTTGTCGGCGCCGCCGCTGGAATGCTGAATGCGTACCGCGCGGTGTCGGGAATTGGAATGGCGCTGGGATACCGGCGCGGGACAGATGATGACGCGTCCGGCAACGGACGTGGTGGCGAGTAGAGGGGGAAGTCCGTGGCGTCACCCGTTGAACAGTTCATGCTGAAGCCTCTGCTTCCCCTGGAAGTCGGTGGTCTGGACCTGTCCTACACGACATCCGCGCTGTGGATGACGATCACCGTGATCGGCGTCACCGCGTTTATGACATTGAGCATGCGCGGCGGGCGTCTGGTCCCGGGCCGCTGGCAGTCGATGGCGGAGATGTCCTACGAGTTCATAGCGGGCATGGTGCGCGAGAATGTCGGCAACGAGGGACGTCAGTATTTCCCCCTCGTGCTGACTCTGTTCCTGTTCATTCTGTTCGGCAATCTGATGGGGATGATCCCCTACGCCTATACCTTCACCAGCCAGATCATCGTCACCTTCGCGATGGCCTTCGCCATCTTCATCGGCGTGACGATCCTCGGTCTGGTCAAGCACGGCCTGCACTTCTTCACCTTGTTTTTCCCGTCCGGAACGCCGATCGCGTTGGCGCCGGTCCTGATCCCGATCGAGGTGATTTCGTACTTCGTGCGTCCGGTCAGCCTATCCGTTCGGCTGTTCGCCAACATGATGGCCGGTCATACGATGATGAAGGTCTTCGGCGGTTTCGTCGTGGCCTTGGGTATCTTCGGCGTGGCGCCGATGGTGCTGATCGTCGCGCTGACCGGTTTTGAAATTCTGGTGGCGGTGCTTCAGGCCTATGTGTTCGCCATGTTGACTTGCATGTATCTGAACGACGCCATTCACCTTCATTGACGGACGGAAATCCCCGCCCGTTGCTTGGAACGACCACTCAACCAACTTATCTATCTCGTAAGGAAGGACATCTGTCATGGAACTCGACGCCGCGAAGATGATTGGAGCCGGCCTCGCCGTGATCGCGCTAGCGGGTGTCGGTGTCGGCATCGGCAACATCTTTTCCTCTCTCGTTTCCTCGATCGCCCGCAACCCGGCGGCTCGTGGCGAGGTTTTCGGTATCGGCATTCTCGGCTTCGCGCTGACGGAAGCCATCGCGCTGTTCGCGCTGCTGATTTCCTTCCTGATCCTGTTCACCTGATTGCCGGCGCCCGGCGCCGTCGACCCCAGGGCTTGTCCCAGGGTTTGCGGCGTGGGCTCTTGGTGAGAGGAGAGAACATGCGCGCGAATTTCGATTCGTTGAGGAGCGTTGCCCGCTATGGCATCGTCGCTACCCTCGCCTACGGGGTGGGGGCGTCGCTGTCGGTATCGGCGCTTGCCGCCGAGGCGGGCGAGGCGAAGCTTCCCCAGCTCGACATCCAAACCTATCCCTCGCAGATCTTCTGGCTGATCATCGCCTTTATCGTTCTGTATTTCCTGGTCTCGAAGATCGCGGTTCCGCGGATCTCCGAGGTCTTGAGTGAGCGCGAGGAACGAATTGCCGACGACCTGGACAAGGCCGAGACCTTGAAAAAGGAAGCCGAGCAGGTTCGGGCCGAATACGAGAAAGCCTTGGGCGAGGCGCGGGACAAGGCTCATGCCGCGACCCGCGAGGCTCAGGAAGCGGCGGCCAAGAGCGGCGCCGCGCTTGAAGCCGAGTCCCAGACCAAGATCGCGGGCATGCTGAAGGACGCCGAGAGCCGGATCGCCGCCGCGCGCGCCGAGGCGGTCGGCAATGTCCGCTCGGTGGCCCGGGACGTCGCCGGAGAGGCGGTCTCCAAGCTTATCGGTGTTCAGGTCGCCGAGGCCGATATCGACAAGATGGTCGATGCCACCATGGAGGCCCGGTCATGAGCGAGTTTCAATTCGGCCCCTCCGAGGCAGTCGCCGTCGCCTTCGTGATCTTCGTGATCCTGGTGCTGTGGAAGGGCATGTCGAAGATCACCGTCGGTTTGGACAAACGCGCCGATGATATCCGCGCCCAGCTCGACGAGGCGCAGAAGCTTCGCGAGGAGGCTCAGGCCGCGCTCGCGGGCTATCAGCGCCAACAGCGCGATGCTCTCGCCGAGGCGGAGGAGATCATTGCCCACGCCAAGGAAGAGGCCGAGCGTTTGAAGAAGGATGCGGCGGCCACCTTGGAGGCGACCCTCAAGCGCCGTGAGGAGCAGGCCGTCGACCGTATCGCTCAGGCCGAGGCCAAGGCGTTGCAGGACGTGCGCAACCAGGCCGTGGATCTGGCCATCGCGGCGACCGGCAAGCTGATCGGCGACGCCATGTCCGCCGATGTCCAAGGCCGTCTGATCGGCGAGGCGACCGGAGAGCTGTCGACCAAGCTGCAATAGTCGACAAAAAATTGAAGACGTGACGGCGGTCGGTTTTCCGATCGCCGTTTTCGTTTGTGGACCAGGCCTAGGTGAACGCCACAGCAACGGATTTGTGGCACGGTCGCGCCGATTCCCCGTCGTCCAGGCGCAAGGCAGGACCTCGCGAATGGTCGGCCAGGCGAGGTAACATCCGTCACGGCGACACACGAGTGCCATAGGCCCTGCCTTTCGCCAGGGCGGCGAATGTTTTTTGAGACGATGTTGCTGTTCCTGGCCTTCCTCGCGCGAGGCATGACCTCTCGATGGGCCATCTAGTTGCCGTTGCGTCGACCAGGTCATCGCGCGCCGCTTCCCGGTGTCGCGGCTTTCCGCTATAAGGCCGACTAGCGAACGCGCCGGATCGACGGCGATCTTGATACTGGGAGAAAGATACATGACCGCGTGCATCGTTGGATGGTCACACCTGCCGTTTGGAAAGCATGAGGGCGAGGATGTCGAAAGCATGGTCGTCAAGGTCGCGGCCGAGGCGGTGGCCGATGCTGGGTTCGAGCCAGGCGATGTCGACGCGATCTATCTCGGCCATTTCGGCGGCGGTTTCTCGCCCCAGGGCTTTACCGCCAGCCTGGTGATGCAGGCCTCTGACGGGTTCCGGTTCAAGCCGGCGACGCGCGTGGAGAACGCCTGCGCCACCGGAAGTTCGGCGGTGCATCAAGGTATCGACTTCATCGAGGCACGGCGCGGCAAGGTGGTACTGGTGGTCGGCGTCGAGAAGATGACCGACCTGAAGGGACCGGCGGTGGGCGACGCGTTGCTGACCGCTAGCTATCTGAAGGAGGAATCCGGGATCGAGGGCGGCTTCGCGGGAGTCTTTGGCCAGATCGCCCAGACCTATTACCAGCGCCATGGCGATCAGTCCGATGCCCTGGCCAAGATCGCCGCGAAGAACCACAAGAACGGCGTATCCAATCCCTATGCGCAGATCCGCAAGGATTTGGGTTTCGAGTTCTGCCGCTACGTATCAGACAAGAACCCACTGGTCGCCGGGCCGCTTCGGCGGACCGACTGCTCGCTGGTTTCCGACGGCGCGGCGGCGCTTGTGCTTACCGATGTCGAGACCGCGCTCGGACGCCCCAAGGCGGTGGCGTTCCGGAGCCGCGCCCATGTCAACGACTTCCTACCGATGTCCAAGCGCGACGTCATCCAGTTCGAGGGTTGCTCCAAGGCTTGGAGCCAGGCCCTGGGCGGCGCCGGATTGAGCATGGATGATCTCTCCTTTGTCGAGACCCATGACTGTTTCACCATCGCCGAGCTGATCGAGTACGAGGCGATGGGGCTCGCCAAGCCCGGCGAGGGATACAAGGTTCTGGAAGAGGGCCTCACGCAAAAGGACGGCAAGCTGCCGGTCAACCCCTCCGGCGGGCTGAAAGCCAAGGGGCATCCGATCGGCGCGACCGGCGTGTCCATGCACGTTTTGACCGCGATGCAGTTGCGCGGCGAGGCCGGTGAGATGCAGATCCCTGGCGCCAAGCTCGGCGGGATCTTCAACATGGGCGGCGTCGCGGTCGCAAATGTGGTGTCGATTCTCGAGCCGATCCGCTGATCCTGTTGGGAGCTCCACGATGAGCACGTTCCGCGCCCTCGTCCTGCGCGAGGCCGACCGCAAGGTGTCGTCCGCGATTGAAACCCTGAGCGAGGATGATTTGCCCGAGGGAGAGGTTCTTGTTCGGGTGAGCCACTCGACCGTCAATTACAAGGACGGCATGGTAATCAACGGTATCGGTCGTCTCGTGCGGGACTATCCACATGTCCCGGGGATCGATTTCTCCGGCACGGTGGAGGCTTCCGACAGTCCGGATTTCAAGCCCGGCGACTCGGTGGTGCTAACCGGCTGGCGGGTCGGCGAGGTTCATTGGGGCGGTCATGCCGAGAAAGCACGGGTCAAGGCCGACTGGCTGGTTCCCTTGCCGGAAGGCCTGTCCGAGGCCGCCGCCATGGCCGTGGGGACCGCCGGATTCACCGCGATGCTGGCGGTGCGGGCGCTGGAGGATCACGGCGTGACACCGAGCTCGGGCGAGGTGCTGGTCACCGGCGCCTCGGGCGGAGTCGGTAGCGTCGCCACGGCGATTCTGGCCAATCTCGGCTACAATGTCGCGGCCTCGACCGGGCGGCCCGAGCAGGCGGAATACCTGAAGTCCCTGGGCGCCACGACAATCATTGATCGCGCGGAACTCGCCGAGCCTCCTAGCCGGCCCTTGGCCCGGGAGCGTTTCGCCGGCGCCATCGACAATGTCGGCGGCTCGACCCTGTCGAACCTGCTCACCCAGATGGCTTACGGTGGTTCCGTGGCCGCGGTGGGGCTTACCGGCGGTAACGAGCTGTCCGCTACCGTGCTTCCCTTCCTGCTGCGCGGCGTGAACCTTTTGGGCATCGACTCGGTCATGTGTCCGAAGGACCGGCGGCTTGAGACCTGGCGACGGGTGGCCCGCGATTTGCCGATGAACAAGCTCAACGCGATGGTCGAAACCCACGGGCTCGACGATCTGCCGCGCCTCGGCAAGGAAATCCTCAACGGCGCGGTGCGCGGCCGCGCGGTGGTGAAGATCGGGTAAAACCAGAACCGGTCTAGATTATGTTCCCGGCGGGGCGCCGCTGATCGAACGGGTACTAGAGGTCCAGAACCATCCGCTCGGGCGGCAGGATTACAGTGATCGTCGTCCCGCGATCCGGGACGCTGGCGATGGTGATTCTGCCGCCATGCAGATCGACAAGGCCCTTAACCAGGGCCAGGCCCAACCCGGTCCCTTCGTATTGTCGATTGAGCGCGGTGTCGGCCTGCCCGAAGGGTTCGAACGCCCCGCTGACCTGCTCGTCGGTCATGCCGATGCCCTGATCGCTGACGTGAATCGCGATGCCCTCGAAGGGGTCGGTCAGGGCTCGAACCGTTATCTCGCCGCCGGTTTGGGAGAACTTGAGGGCGTTGTCCAGCAGGTGGTCGAGAATCTGACGCAAGCGCGCCTCGTCGGCCCTGAGCGCGGGTAGGTCAGGGGCGATAAAATGATGAAAGCCGATGCCGCTGGCGGCCACACCGGGGCGCGCGTCGGCGATCGCCGCCTCCAACACCGCGCTTGGATCGATTATCGCCTCGGTAAGCTTCAGGGTTCCGGCCTCCAGGCGTGCCACGTCGAGAACCGCGTTGATACGTGAAAGCAACACCTGACCCGAAGCACCGATATCATTCGCGAAACCGCGATACTCCTCGACCCCAATAGGGCCCAGTGCCTCATCGCGCAGCATGCCGGCGAATCCGATGATCGAATTCAATGGGGTTCGAAGTTCGTGACTCATGCGGGTGAGAAACTCGGTCTTGGCCCGGTTGCCGCGTTCCGCCGCGTCTCGCGCCTGAGACATCACCCGCAGGGTATTGCGTTGTTCGGTAATCTCGGTGAAGGTCGCGAGCAACCCGCCATCCGCCATGATGTCGCCGGATACAAGGCAGGCACGCCCATCCGGCAGGTCCCATTCGAAGGCCGGTTGCTGATTTTGGGCGACCTCTCGCAGTTGCGCGAAGAACGTCTCCGCCGCGATGGTGGGATCGCCGGGCCCGAGATCGCCGCGGTGGGCGATCTTGCCGAGAAGGCTTTGAAAATCGAGGTCCATGACGTCCGGCTCATCCGAAAGGTCGAGAAACCGGCGGAAGGTATCGTTCATGACGACGGTCTTGCCGGCGCCGTCGAGGATCACCAATCCCTCGGTCATGCTGGACAATATGGTCGAGAGCAGTTGGCTGATCTCGAGGGTTTGTTCTATGTCCCGAGCTTCCGCGTGGTCGCCGTCACGTCCCGGGCCGCGTTCCCCGCCCTGGGCCTCGATGTCCGGCACGGGTCCCAGGTTCACCTGAGGGTCGGGACGGCGGCGGGGTCTGCGCAGAATGCCGCCGGATCTCTCGCGGGTGTAGCGCCCGGGGCGCAAGATTTCGACGAAAAGGGCAAGACCGGAAACAATCACCAACAGGCTGGTCGCCAAAGCCATCTCGCCAGGCGAGAACTCGGCGACCAAACCGGTCTTCCGAGCCGCCGCCAACCCGGCCCAGGCGATCATCGACAAAGCCACGATCGTCATTGCCGACCATCGCCAGCGCCAAGCGGCGAGGCTGGCAAGCGCCAGGGCGGCGGGCCCGAACAGGGCCGCCAGATGCGGCAAGCTGGCGCTCGCGATTGCTCCGGTTGCTGAAATCGCCAGGGCCGAGGCGATCCAGGCATGCGCGTGGCGCTTTCGTCCGGCGGCGGCGGCCACGAAGAAACCGCAGGCGACAAAGTAGTGGATCGTATCGGCGGGAACGAGGAAATCGGCGAGGACCGCGGGATATTTCAACGTGACACCACGTAGGATCGCCTCCAGCGCCATGGCGAGACCCCAACCGGTCTTCGACCAGTTTTCCCGATCCGGAAGGGTCGCGAACATAAGCGCCAGCGCCACCGCCGCCATCACCGCGACCGCGAAGAACTCGGCCAGGTTCGCGGGATCGCTCATCGGTGGTCACGGATCCCGCTTTGGCCTGCCGCCCGGAATGTCTCTGGGTTAGTCGTCATAGGCGATCAAGGACACAAAGGGGATGTCGAGCCGGGACCGACCTTCCAGGAAGGTCAACTCCATGATGCACGCGGCACCCGCGACCGTCGCGCCGATCTGGGTGAGGAGGTCGACCGACGCCTTAAGGGTGCCTCCGGTCGCCAGTAGGTCGTCGACAATCACCACGCGTTGACCCGGCGTGACCGCGCCCTCCTGGATCTCGATGGTATCGGTGCCGTATTCCAGCTCGTAGGTATGGGAGATGGTCGGTCCCGGAAGTTTCCCCTTCTTGCGAATCATCTGGAAGCCGAGCCCGAGCTGAAGCGCCAGCGGCGCCGCGACGAGAAAGCCACGAGACTCGATCCCCGCGAGCACATCCGGTTTGAACGCGCTAACGGCCTCTTGCAGTTGCCGGACGGTTTCCCGCCATGCCTCGGCATGCGCCAGCAGGGTGGAGATGTCGTAGAACAGAATTCCCGGCTTCGGAAAATCCGGCACCTGACGAATGTGCTGTTTTAGGTCCATGGTGGTTCCTTACCGGCCTCGAATACATCCAGCCCCTTCATAAGGCACGCGAGCCTGAGCTTACAACGGGCTTCACCGTGATCATCCGCGTCAGGTTCCGGAATCCGGTGATTAAAGTCGCCCGACTGAAACTGGGATGACCTGTTCGGGCGAGCCGGGTATGATTCGCGTGGGATAGCTAAAGGCCGTGGCGTCGACCGATTTGTTAGCACGCCGGGACTTCGAGGGTCGAGGGGGGCTGGGTGACAGGCGACAACGCGCGATTTCTCAACATCCAAGCCTCCGGTGACGATTCGCTTCACGTGACGGTGTCGAACGCCTGGACCTTGGATGCCGCGATCGCCTTGAATGATCAGATGCGCGAGCTCGCGCGGATGCCGGCGGCTTCCGTCACCCTGGACGGCGCCGGCCTGACCGCCTTGGATAGCGCGGGTGCCTGGGTGCTCGGCAGGACAATGCGGGCGATGGCCGATCGCGGCGCGGCAATCGAGGTCACCCGGATGCGAGACGACTACCGCGCCTTGCTCGACAAGACCGAGATCGAAGCGTCCGGCATCGCCTTGAGCGAGCCCGGAAGTTCCGCCCTTGTCGCCTTGCTCGGGCGGACCGGCGCGTCGGTCGTATCCAGCTTGACCATAGGCGCCGAGCTCTTGGGGTTTTTCGGCCTGACACTCGTCACCTTGGGCCGCATCCTGGTCGGTCGGGCGCGGGTGCGGTGGATCGCGCTGTTGCGGCAGGTCGAGGCGGTGGGGTTCGACGCGCTGCCCATCGTCGGGTTGCTGTGCTTTCTCGTCGGTGTCGTCTTGGCCTATATGGGCGCCCTGCAACTTCAGCGGTTCGGGGCGTCGATTCTTACCGTGAACCTGGTTGGGGTTTCGGTGCTGCGCGAGATTGGCGTGCTGCTGACGGCGATCATCGTGGCCGGACGGTCCGGCAGCGCCTTCACCGCGCAAATTGGTACCATGAAGGTGAACCAAGAGGTCGACGCGATGGAGACCTTGGGGCTTTCGCCGGTGGATGTTCTGGTGATTCCGCGGCTGGTGGCGCTGTTCATCGCGCTGCCGCTATTGGTTTTCTTCGGCGATATGATGGGATTGCTCGGCGGGGCGGTGATCTCGGTCGTCTATCTCGACCTATCCTTCGGGCAATTCCTTGTTCAGTTGAAGGACGCGGTGGATTTTTGGGATTTCGGAACCGGGCTCCTGAAAGCGCCGGTTTTCGCCTATGTCATCGCGCTGGTGAGTTGTCATCAGGGATTGCAGGTTTCCGGTAGCGCCGAAAGCGTGGGCATCCGGACCACCGCCTCGGTGGTGCAGTCGATCTTCCTGGTGATCGTGCTGGACGCCGTCTTCGCGATTTTCTTCGCGGAGATCGGAATATGAGCGCCACTGAAACACAAGAGAACTCACCAAGGTTCGAGCAGCCGGCCATCAAGGTGCGCGGGTTGCGCACGCAATTCGGCGTCCAGGTGATCCACGATGGCCTCGATCTCACCGTGCGGCGGGGCGAGGTGATCGGCGTGGTCGGAGGCTCGGGTACCGGCAAGTCCGTGTTGATGCGCACCATCATCGGCCTGCAAAAGCCGGCGGGCGGTGAGGTTGAACTGCTTGGCGAGCCGATAACGGCCGGTGGCGGCGAGCCGGCGACCCGGCGTTTGCGGGGACGTTTCGGAATGATGTTTCAAGATGGCGCGCTATTCAGCTCGCAAACGGTGGCGCAAAACATTCAGGCGCCCATGCGCGAGCGTGGCGGCATTCCCGACGACCTCATGGTTGAGCTCGCGCGCCTGAAGATTCAGATGGTCGGACTGCCGCCCGAGGCCGGCGCCAAATACCCGTCCGAACTCTCGGGGGGTATGCGTAAGCGCGCCAGCCTGGCGCGGGCCCTGGCGCTCGACCCCCAGGTGGTCTTTCTGGACGAGCCGACGGCGGGGCTTGATCCGATTGGCGCGGCGGCGTTCGACGATCTGATACGGGACCTGCAAGCCAGCTTGAAGCTGACGGTGGTCATGGTGACCCATGATCTGGACAGTTTGGCCGCGATCTGTGATCGGATCGCGGTGCTTATCGACAAGAAGATTATCGTTGATACCCTAGCGGCGCTGACCCGACACCCGCATCCGTGGATTCAGGACTATTTCCACGGACCTAGGGCGAGGGCGGCTTTCGCCGCGGGCGGATCGGAGGGATAGGCATGGAGACAAAAGCGAGCTACGTCGTGGTCGGCGCCTTTGTGTTCGGGCTGTTCGCGGCGGTACTTGGCTTCGTGGTCTGGCTCGGTAAGCTGGACCTGGATCGCGAGAGCAATGCCTACCGAATCGGTTTCGTCGGCACGGTCACGGGGCTGTCCGTTGGTAGTCCGGTCCGGTATCGCGGCATACCCGTCGGACAGGTCAGCGACATTCGTGTCGATTCCGAGGATATCGAACGGATCCTGGTAACCATCGAGGTGGATTCCGAAGTCCCGATCAAGCGCGATGCCTACGCGGTTCTCGAAAGCCAGGGATTGACCGGTGTTGGCTTTATCCAGGTTAAGGGCGGTTCCCGCGGAGCGCCGTTGTTGGAGCCTGGACCCGGGGAGACCATCGCCGAGCTTCCGGCCCGTTCCTCCGTGGTCGAGGAAGTGTTCGAATCGGCGCCGGAGATCGCCAATCAGCTATTGGTGCTGACCAATCGCGCGTCGTCGATCCTGAACCCCAAGAATCAACAATCCCTGCAAAACATTCTGGCGAACCTGGACGCGGTCAGTGGTGCCTTCGCCAGGGAGGCTGACAACATCTCGGCCCTGGTGCGCAATGCCAATGAAGCCACCGAAAGCCTGCAACGTCTCACCGCGACACTCGAGCCGATCGCGGTTTCACTTTCGGAAGACCTGTCCGGCGTCGCCGAGGAATCGGCCCAGACAATGGCGGCGATCCGCGGAACGGTCACCGGGGTGGATGCCGAGATTTCCACCCTCGGCGCCGATGCCTCGCAAGCTTTGTCGAGCCTCGGAGGCGCCGCCGATCAGGCCCGGGGCATCTTGGCGGAGAACCGAGGGGCGGTTCGCGACTTCTCGCAATCCGGCCTTTACGAGATGACACAGTTTTTGATCGAGGGGCGTTTGCTCCTGGAGAGCCTGAACAGGGTTACGCGCCAGCTGGAGCGCGATCCGGCACGAATCCTTTTCGGTAGTCGTGATCGAGGAGTGGAGACAAGCAAATGAGGCAATCTCGGCTTTTCGCGGGGGCGAGGTCGCGCGTGTGTGTCGCGGCGATCCTGGTTCTTGGCCTGTTGGCCGGGTGCGGCATCATTCCCCAACCCGCGCCGGCCCCACAGCTCTACACATTGACGCCGAAGAGCACGTTCGACGACGATCTCGCGGCGGTGGGCTGGCAATTGGGAATCGAAGCCCCGACGGCGCCAGCGGGGCTGAGTTCGGCGCGGATCGCGGTAACAAGGCAACCACTCACCCTGGAGTACTACGCTGGCGCGCAATGGGTCGACGACGCGCCGGCGATGGTTCAGCGGTTGCTGATCGAGTCGTTTGAGAACTCGGGACGGATCGTGGGCGTTGGTCGGCTGGCCGTGGCGCTGCGGTCGGATTTTGTCCTGCAACCGGAACTGCGCGAGTTTCAAGCCGAGTATTCGCCCGCTTCGAAAGCCCCGAAAGTTAGGGTTCGCGTCAACGTGAAACTGATAAAGATGCCGGAGCGGCGCATTGTCGCCTCGGATACCTTCGAGCGCGTTATGGAGGCTCCGGACAACCGCATGCCGGTGATCGTGAAGACCTTTGACCAAGCCTTGGGGAAGGTCATGCGGGATCTGGTGGTCTGGACCTTGGAACGTGGTTCGCGATGAATCGGGTGATATTTGTCGATTCGCGTAGATAGGATAAAGTTACACGGAATATATCGGCTAATTTACTATAAAAAGCGATCTAAGGTTAGGCGGGTCATCGTGCCGTGAAGGAGTCGCGGTCTCGTGCGTTGACTTGATCGCCAGTCAACTTGTGTTATATTGCAACAAAGATCTCCCAACTATCGACCATACAGGGACTAAGCGGGTGTCCTGGTCGATAACAACAATAAATGGGGGCATGATGGCTGTGTTTGAACAGGCGGATGGCGGTGATGGCTCGACCTTGGTCGGGGCATTGGCGCGTGGCGCGGGAAGCTTCGCGGTTACCGGTGTGGTCGTCGCGCCGCTGTTCATCGGGGCGCTCCTTGGCTATGTCGTGACCGAAAGGTTGGATGACCCCGAGGCCATGGCGATCGAGGCGAATCTACCGGAGCCTGGATTGGAAGCGGTCCGTCGGATGCCGGCCAGCGTCGACGGCTGATAGTCGCGCGCGTCGGTTAAGGCATCTTTTTCCCGAAAACTTGTTCCGCCCGCCATTCGGGTGAAGGCGATGGTTGGCGATCATGATCATGATCGCCACGGGTCTTTTCATTCCTGTATAATCCAGCGTGGTTGATTTGCCGGTGACGCGGCGAGGTGGGGAGTTTCCGACATGGCTAACGGATTGTTCGAGAAGGGGGCGATCACCGGGATTGGAGAGACCGCCTATACCCGCGGATCCGGGAAAAGCGATATCGCTCTGCAGATGGAAGCCTCGTTGAAGGCGATCGCCGATGCCGGGCTAAAGCCGACGGATATCGATGGCGTTATCCCCTATGCCGCCGGCGCGGCGGTGGCCGAGGACTTCATCACCAATTTCAAGCTGCCGGACGTGCGTTTCTCGGCGACCACGCCGCTGGGCGGGGCAAGTTGCGTGGCGGCTATCCAGGCGGCGGTAT
Organism: Alphaproteobacteria bacterium; assembly: GCA_038118725.1. Classification (GTDB taxonomy): domain Bacteria; phylum Pseudomonadota; class Alphaproteobacteria; order Thalassobaculales; family Thalassobaculaceae; genus JADHLJ01. Next base: position 29,816 of record JAYOIK010000036.1, read on the forward strand.
CGGCGGTGGCGGCGGGGCTTGCCAATCACGTGCTGATTCCGATCGGGCGCAACGGTTATTCCGGCGCGCGGATCGGCAGCCGGGTGCAGCAGATGCCGCAATTCCGCATCGTCGGCGAGTACGAGATGCCGCTCGGCACGCTGGCGCCGGCTCAGCTTTATGCCCATATGGCGCGCCGGCACATGGAGCTATACGGCACCAAGAGCGAGCATTTCGGCAAGATCGCCACGACCGTACGGGCACACGCGGCGATGAATGACAATGCCCTGCGCCAAGAGCCGATGACGCTGGAGGATCACCAAGCCTCGAGGATGATCGCCGATCCGCTACGGTTGTTTGATTGTAGCCTTGAAAGCGACGGCGGCGCGGCGGTGATCGTCAGCGCGTCCGAGCGCGCCAAGGACATGGTGAGTAAGCCGGCCTTCATCATGGGCGTCGGCGAGGGCCATCCGGACTCGCCGAGCACGATCACCCAGCGCGACGACATGACGACCCTCGGTACCGCCAAGGCGGCGCCGCGCGCCTTCGAAATGGCCGGGGTCACCCACAAGGATATCGATGTCGCCGAGATCTATGACTGCTTTACTTATATCGTGCTGTGTCAGTTGGAGGATCTTGGGTTCTGCGCCAAGGGCGAGGGCGGGGACTTCGTCGCGAGCACCAATTTCAACTTCGACGGAGATCTGCCGCTCAATACCCATGGTGGGTTGTTGTCCCAGGCGCATATCGTCGGCATGAACCATGTGGTCGAACTGGTTAAGCAACTCCGCGGGACGGCGGGCGCTACCCAGGTCAAGGATGCCGAGATCGGCCTGGTCACCGGCTATGGCGACATGGGCGATGGTACCGTCGCCATCATGCGGGCCTAGGGCGAGAGGGAAACGACATGGAAATTGAGCGCATCCATCCCCTGCCCAATCCCGAATCCCAACCCTATTGGGACGGCCTCAAGGAACGTCGGCTGATGCTTCAGCAATGCGGCGAATGCGGGACGATCCGGCATTATCCCAGACCGGTTTGTGATCATTGTTTCTCGATGGAGGTGGAATGGGTCGAGGCCTCCAGGCGCGGTACCGTGCACAGCTGGTCGGAATCGCATCATCCGTTTCATCCGTCCTTCAAGGCGGACCTACCGACGATGTTCGTCACGGTGGACCTGGAGGAAAAGGTTCGCTTGGTCGGTGTTTTGCGCGATCCCGAGGCGACGCTCCGGGTCGGCCTGCCGGTCGAGATACGTTTCGAGGACTCGCCGGACGGTGCGTTTTCGATGCCGGTTCTTGTCGCCGATCGATCAGCCGGCGGCTGACGGCGGGACCCGACCGTCCGGAGGCCAGGCCTCGACACCGTCTTCCAAGGGGATGTCGAGACTGCGTAGGACCTCGGAGAAGGTCCGCCAGTTGCCGATCGCGACCACCATTTCCATAAGCTCCGCCTCGCCGCCGACATGGAGCGCGCAGTCCCGCCAGGTTTCATCGGAGATCCGGCCCGCGTCGAGGGTCTCGTCCGTTGCCGCCAGCACCGCCTTGGCCGGAGCGTCGAGATCCACCGCGTTCCGCCAGTCGCGCACCGATAGAATGTCCTCCTCGGTCATGCCGATCCTGAGCGAGACATGCCAATGCTGGGTCCACTCGTACATTGAGCCGGTGCGCCAGGCGATGCGCATGATGATCAGCTCGCGAAGCCGGTTGTCGAGCCGGTTGGCTTTCCAAAGCAGCATTGAGAGTTGAGCCGCCGTCGCGCCCGCGAGATCCGGATGGTTCAAGAGCGCGCGATAGATGTTCAAATGGCTCATGGACGAGGAGACCCCGGCCTCGCGACCCCGGGCCTTGGCTTCGTCCACGGACAATAGGTTGATTCGACTTTCGGGGTCGGGTTCGGACATTGGTTCTCACCTCGCTATCGAATCATATGGGAGCTTCATCGTTCCCAGCATATGCTGAGTGATTGTCGCGCCCGCATCAAGCTTGCTAGGATCTGCGCGGCGAATGGCTTTCAAGGCGGGCGGACATGCGAATTCGGGTCATCGAGGAAAATTGCCAAGGGCATAACCGCTGCAAGGCGATCGCCCCGGACCTGTTCGATCTCGACGAGATCGGCAACGCCAGCGCCGCCAATGACGGCGTGGTTCCACCGGGACAAGAGGAAATGGCCCGCTTGGCGGTGGAGAACTGTCCGGAATTCGCCATAGAGATTATCGAGGAATAGAAGATCGTCGACGCGTAAGCCGCTTGAATAGCCGCTTGGGGAGGATGTGATGAGCGAGGAACAACGACCCGTCGAGGATTGGACCAGCGACTTCGACATCTTCGATCCGGAATACGTCAAGAACCCCGGCCCGGTCTGGAACGAGATGCGCTCGAAATGCCCGATCGCGCATACCGAGCGTTGGGGCGGCGCCTGGATGGCGACCAAGTACGATGACTTGCGCGAGCTCGTTCGCATGGTCCCGGAGCTATCCTCGCGGTCGCCGGCGGTGGTTCCGGTACCGCCGCAAATGCGCGAGGAGCTGATCGCCGAGGTTAAGATGTACGGCTCCGAGAACCCGCCGATTACCGCCGATCCGCCGGAACACAAACCCTATAAACAGCTTATCCTGCCGTTCTTCACGCCGAGCGCCGTCGAGGGCTACCGACAGTTCACCGAGGATCTGGCGCATGATCTGATCGACCGGATCATCGACAATGGCGAGGGCGACGCCGCCGAGGATTATGCCCAGCAGATTCCGCCGCTGGTGATCGCCCAGATGCTCGGTATCGATCCCGGCCGCGGGGCGGAGTTCACCGAGTGGACCCGCGGTGTCCTGGAGATCGGCCAGACCGATCCCGAGGCACGCCGCAAGTACCGCACCATCATCCGGGATTTTTTCGCAGAGCTGATTGTCCAACGTCGGGCCGAGCCGACGGACGACATGATCTCGCGCCTGATCGCCGCCGAGGTCGAGGGCGAAAAGCTGAGCGATCATACGATCTCGGGGATCTGTTTCCTGTTGTTGGTGGCGGGGATCGATACGACCTGGAGTTCAATCGGCTCGTCGCTCTGGCATTTCGCCGGCCATGCCGAGGATCGCCGGCGACTTGCCGCCGAGCCGGACTTGTTCCCGACAGCGATCGAGGAGATGCTGCGCTTCTACGCGCCGGTTATGATGGCGCGCAAGGTCACCCAGCATGTCGAAATGGGCGATAAGGTTCTGTGCCCCGGTGACAAGATGATCCTGAACTTCCCGGCGGGAAACCGTGATCCCGATGTGTTTGATCGCCCGGACGAGGTCGTTCTGGATCGCGAGCGCAACCGTCACGTGGCCTTCGGTCTCGGTATCCATCGCTGCGCGGGATCCAATCTGGCGCGCATTGAGATGGATGTGGCATTGCGGGTATGGTTCGAGCGTATCCCCGAATTCGAGCTCTCCGACCCGGGGGCGGTAACATGGGCCGGTGGCCAGGTCCGCGGTCCGCGGAGTATACCGGTTCGCTTTCCGGTCGGTTAGCGGGACCGGAGCTCGGGTTTGGTGCCCCGTTTCACATAAGCTTAGCGCGATTGCTCCGAGATGAGTCTGATCAACGCGGCGTTTGACCGAACCAGGACAACGCTCGCCTCGCTTGTCTTGATCCTTGTCGCCGGTGTTGTCGCCTATATCGAAATCCCCAAGGAAGACGCGCCGGATATCGACGTGCCGATGATCTTTACCCGTATCGCGCAATCCGGAATCTCTCCCGAGGACGCCGAACGATTGATCGCGCGTCCGGTCGAGCAAGCCATGCGCGGCATAGACGGGGTCGAGGAAATCCGTTCCGAGGCCTATCTCGGCGGCGCCACGGTGACGGTCGAGTTCGATGACGGGTTCAATCCCGACAAGGCGCTGGACGATGTTCGCGAGAAGATCAAGGTGGTCGAGGGCGAACTTCCGGACGACGCGGGCGAGCCGACGGTCCACGAGGTCAATCTAAGTCTGTTCCCGGTACTGGTGGTAACCCTCGGCGGCGACGTTTCCGAAAGGGTGCTCACTCAGTCGGCGCGGGGGCTGAGAGAGGCGATCGAGGCCTTGCCCGATGTGCTGGAAGCCCGCCTGATCGGTGACCGGGACGAGGTCGTGGAAATCGTCGTCGACCCGGTCAAGCTGGCGAGCCATCGCGTCGATCCGGGCGATCTGATCGGGCGCATGGCGCGGGGCAACCGCCTGGTCGCCGCCGGCAATCTGGATACCGGCGCCGGGCGCTTCGCGGTCAAGGTCCCGGGCACCTTCACCTCGGTTGAGGATATCGCCGAGATGCCGGTGAGCACCGAGGACGACGTCGTGATCCGCGTGCGGGATATCGCCGTCGTCCGCCGGACATTCGCCGACCGCGCGACGGACGCTCGACTGAACGGCAAGCGCGCCTTGGCGATCGAGGTCTCCAAGCGGCTGGGCACCTCGATCATTGAGGTTACCGACGCGGTGCGCGCCACGGTCGCCGCCAGCGCCGAGGCCTGGCCCGAGGGCATCGACGTCGCCTATTCCCAGGACAAGTCGACCAAGATCCGCGAGCGGGTGAGCGATCTGGAAAACAACGTCCTGAACGCCGTGCTCCTGGTGATGATCGTGCTGGTCGCCGTGCTGGGGCCGAGATCGGCGGCTCTGGTCGGGGTGGCTATTCCAGGGTCCTTCCTGTTGGGGATCCTGGCCATTTCGATTGTCGGCTTCACCGCCAATACGGTGGTGCTGTTTGCGCTGATTCTCGCCGTCGGATTGTTGGTCGACGCCTCGATCGTCATGGTCGAATACGCGCATCGCCGGATCCACGCGGGCATGACACCCGCCAAGGCCTATGCGCTGGCGTCGCGGCACATGGCCTGGCCGATCATCGCCTCGACGGCGACGACCTTGGCGGCGTTTCTTCCCCTCGTGTTCTGGCCCGGCACGGTCGGCGAGTTCATGAAGTATCTACCGGCCACGGTCCTCGCGGTTCTGGCCGCGTCGCTGTTGATGGCGCTGGTCTTTATCCCGGTGCTTGGCGCGGTCTTGGATCGCCGCGCACGAGATGCAGACCATGAGTCGAGTCCTTCGGGAGATGCGGATTCGCCGGATCGCCTCGCCGAGGCGACAGGCGTATCGAGGCTTTATCTCGGGCTTCTGCGGGTGATTCTGGAGCATCCGGTAAAGGTGCTGTTCCTGGCGTTCTGCGCCATGCTCTGGGCCCCATGGATGTATTCGCAGCATGGCAAGGAGATCGAGTTCTTTCCCAAGGTCGAGGGTACCAGCGCGCTGGTCCTGGTTCACGCCAGGGGTAATCTCTCGCTCGCCGAGCAGGACGCGCTGACCCGCGAGGTCGAGGAGGTCGTGCTCTCCCAGGCCGGCCTCCAATCGGTTTACACCTCCATCGGAAGGAACGAGAGGTCCGGCGGGTCCGGCCCCCAGGACATCATCGCGCGTATCCGGTTGGAACTTGATCATTGGAGCAAGCGCCGTCCGGTGGCGGAAATCCTGGAGGAAATCAAGGCCGAGACCGCCCATCTCGCGGGCATCCGGGTCGCGGTTCAGGAGGAACGCACGGGACCGGTGCGTGACAAGCCGATCCAGATCGAGGTGCTATCTACCGGTCACACGGGTATCCCGCAGGCGGTTCACCAGATCACCGACTTTCTCGGCAAGCAAAGCTATCTCCGGGATATCGAGGATTCTCTCCCGGTGCCCGGCGTCGAGTGGCGGGTTGAGATCGACCGAACCCAGGCACTCAAGTTCGGTGTCGATGTTGAGCGCGTCGGGCGTTTCGTGCGGCTGATCACCAGGGGCCTGAAGCTGACCGAGTTTCGGGCGCGGGACGTGGACGAGGAAATCGACGTCCTTTTGCGCTTTCCCGAAAGATACCGAAATCTCCATCACCTGAACGGGCTGATGATCGAGACGACCCGCGGACTGGTGCCGCTCGGCACCTTCGCCAAGCTCGTGCCCAAGCCCCGGCGCGGAACCATACGGCGCGTCGATGGGTTTCGCTCGGCGCTAATTAAGGCTGATGTTCAGCCCGGCATTCAACCCGAGGAGTTTCGCGGCGAGATCAAGGGTTACGTGATCACGTCGCGCTTCCTGGACGGTACCCGGGCCCGGATGAAAGGCGACGAGGAAGACATGGATGAACGCGAGAAGGATCGCGAGTTCCTGCTGCGATCCTTCGCCGTGGCGCTGTTTCTGATGGCGATCATCCTGGTGACCCAGTTCAACAGTTTCTACCGGGCAGGGATCATTCTTTCGGCGGTGATGCTTTCGATCATCGGGGTCGTGCTCGGCCTGCTGATCATGGACCTGGCCTACAGCACCATCATGAGCGGCATCGGGGTGATCGCGCTCGCCGGGATCGTGGTGAACAACAATATCGTGCTGATCGACACCCATGACCGGCTCATGGCCGCCGGCGTCGCGCCGAGGGACGCGTTGCTGTTGACCGGGGTGCAAAGGCTACGACCGGTCCTCCTGACATCGGCGACCACGATCGCCGGTCTCCTTCCCATGGTGTCCGGTATCAGTATCGATTTCCTCGACCGCTCAATCCAGCATGGCGGGCCGGCCTCGCAACTTTGGGTACAGCTTGCCACCTCCATCGTCTTCGGACTCGCCTTAGCGACCGTGCTCACGCTGATGGTGACACCGGCGGCGTTGATGCTCCGGGTTCGTTTCGACGCTAACCGAGAGGCGCGCCGGTGCTGGGTCCGCCAAGCCCTGCGCCGGCTCGAGGCGCGCGGACCGGTCGAGACCCTGGTCACCATCCTGGCAGTCGGCGTCGCCTGGGTGTTGATCCTGGAAATGATTGTCGTGCGGATCTTCGACATCGTCACAAAACAGTTCTCGGACCCGCCGTCGGTCTGGTTTCAGGCGGTGGAGTGGTCGGCGTTCTGGACCTTCATCATTCTGACCGTCGCCTTCGCCTATTTCCGCGACGCGCATGTCCGGGTCGATATCATTCGCGAAAGACTGTCGAGCAGAGTCCAGGCCTTCATCGAAGTCTTCGGCTTCTTCGTTCTCCTGGCGCCGGTCTGTCTGATCGTCTTGTGGTTCGGTCTCGATTATGTGGCGCGGTCCTATGTCGACGAGGAACCATCGGGGGCGTTGTTGGGTTCTCCCACCCGGTTCATTTTCAAGGCCATGCTGCCATTCGGCTTTCTGCTGCTTTTGCTCGCCGGGATCAGCGTGACGATCCGTAACATTCGCCATCTCGCGGGGACCCACCGAGCGGTGGCGCCTGAGCGTGACGGCCGCCGGCTTCCGGCGTCGCGAAAGGGTTCCGGGGTGTAATGGAACTGGTCGATCACATCCCCGCGCTCATGGTCATCACCCTCGCGGTGATGCTGTTCACCGGTTACCCGGTGGCCTTCGTTCTGGCGGGAGTCGGCGTGCTGTTCGCCGGTCTCGGCGTGGTCATCGGTGAGTTTCCGATGGTCGCGTTCTTCAACATTCCGGCCCGGCTATGGGGCAGTATCAACGGAAGCCTGATCTTCCCGACCGTGCCGATGCTGATCTTCATGGGCGTGGCGCTGGAGAAGAGCGGAGTCGCCCAGGAGATGTTATTGGCCCTGCAAGGCTTGGTGCGACGCGTGCCAGGCAGCATGGCGGTGGCGATGACGGTGTTGGGGATTCTGCTGGCGCCGTCGGCCGGATTGGTCGGCGCCTCGGTCGCGACCCTGGCGCTGATCGGCCTACCGACCATGCTGGCCCAAGGTTATCGCCGCTCTTATTCGATCGGCTCGGTCGCGGCGGCCGGAACCTTGGGGATAATCCTGCCACCGGGCATCATGCTGTTCTTCCTGTCGGATCTGATGCACATCTCCATGGGGCCGATCTTCGTGTCGACCCTGGCGCCGGGTTTGCTGCTGGCGTTGTTGTTCATGGTCTATTACGTCGCCCGCGCGCTGATCGATCCGACGACCGCGCCGCGGCTCCCGGCCGACCCGAACCTTCGGCTGCGCGATATCCTCGGAGCCGCCATGCGCGGTCTGACCTTGCCTGTCCTGTTGATCGCGTCTGTTCTGGGCTCGATCATCGCCGGTCTCGCGACGCCGGTGCAGTCGGCGGCGGTCGGCGCGGCGGGCGGGTTGCTGATCATGCATTACCGAGGGCGCCTGACCCGGGCTCACCTGCATGAGGTGATCGTCACCACCGCGACAACCTGCTCGATGGTGTTCTTCATCATTCTCGCGGCCTCGGTCTTCTCGTATCCCTTCAACTTCTTCGAGGGCGGCGATCAGATCCGGGACTTTCTGCTCGGTTTGCCGCTGAACGACTGGCAGATGCTGCTGACCATCCTCGGGATCATTTTCATCCTCGGCTTCTTCGTCGATTGGATCGAGATCACGGTCATCGTGCTGCCGCTCTTGCTACCGATCCTACTGGGCCTCGATTTCACCGATCATGTCGGCGGACCCAGACAACTGGTGCCGATCTGGCTGGCGGTTCAGATCGCCCTGGTCCTGCAAAGCTCTTTCATGACCCCGCCCTTCGGCTTTTCCCTGTTCTTCGCCAAGGGCGCGGCCCCGCCGGAGGTGACCTTGGCGGACACCTATCGCGGCGTCGCCCCGCTGGTGATGGTCCAGCTATTGGTGATCGGCCTGGTCCTAGCGTATCCCGGCCTCGCGACCTGGTTGCCGTCTCTGGTCATGGATTAGGGCGGGGTAGCACGAAGTCCTCGAAGGGTTCTTGCCGCGATTTTCGTGAGCCGAGAAAAGAAAGTCCCGCTGCCTCCTACTCCGCCGCCTTGGCGAAACGCTCCAGTTCTTCCGCTAGAATAGGCACGCCCTCGGTCGCCGAATGCATGCCGCAGATCGAGACCAGGGCGATGACTTCCATGATCTCCTCCTGTGTCGCGCCGTGCTTCAGCGCGTTGCGCATGTGAATACGGGTGCCGCTCAAGAACAGATGCGTGGTCGCGATATCGATCGCGACATAGATCAGTTCCTTCACCTTCGGCTCCAGTACGCCGGTCTTCCAGGGTACCGAGGACAGATCGAGATACGCCTTGAAGAAATCCGGCGACAGTTTCAGTAGCGACTCCCAGATCGGCATCCAATAGCCGCGGTTATCGATGAACTCCTGCTTATGCGCGAGCGCGCGCTCGTCCAGTTCGATGGCGTCCAATTCGTCGCCCTTGCCGGCATTCTTCAACTCGTCGATCAGGATTGGCAGGCCTTCGGTCATCGAGTGGATGCCTAGCACGCTGACGATCTGCAGGACCTCCATCAACTCTTCCTTGGTCGCGCCGTGCTTCAGCGCGTTGGCCATGTGGATGCGCGTGCCGGGCAGATAGAGATGCGTGGTTGCGATATCCATCGCGATATAGATCATCTCCTTGACCTTGGGTTCCAGCGGTCCGGTTTTCCATGGCACCGACGAAAAATTGCAATAGGCCTCGAAAAACTCCGGATTCATCTCCAGCACTTGCTGCCAGAACGGAAACCAATAGCCGCGGTTCTCGATGAACTCCGCCTTGAGTTTCTTCTGATAATCGTTGAGCTCCGCCATGGCGCCCGGCCTCCGCTTTGTTGTCGCCGCGAAGGGAATTCAGGCAGAAATTCGGGGCCTGTTCAAGCCGGCGCGCCGGCTTGAAACGAAAAGCCCCCGGTCGCGACGGGTGAGCGCCGATGACCGGGGGGAAGTGGACGACCAGGGGACGGTCGACAGGGATTACGCGCGTTTCACCTCAATCCGTTTTGCCTGGTTCGCGGGCTCGTGGATCTTCGGGATCGTGATGGTCAGGACGCCATCCCTGTGGGTGGCGGAGATTCCGGCCGTGTCGGCGTCGGCCGGCAGCCGAAAGGCGCGCCGGAACTTGCCGAAGGAGCGTTCGGAAAAATAGTAGTCCTTGCCGGTTTCCTCGCGTTCGGCGCGTTTCTCGCCGGTGACCGTCAACTGGTCTCCGTGCAGATCCACCGCGATATCCTTTTCCGCCACGCCAGGGAGCTCGACCGAGATTTCATAGGCATCCCTGGTCGTTGCCGCCTCCGAACTGGGCGAGAAGAACTCGGCCACCCGTTCACCGAATTGGCGCAGGGGTATTTGAATTTGGGACCAGAAATTCGGGGTCATTTCCGATGTCCGCAACATGGAATTTTCTCCTTTGTCGATGCAACGTGGACGCGCGCTCCTATCTCACGCGAACCACACGAAAGGTTCTTTGAACGCCGTCATGTTCTGTGATCGAGACATATTCACCTTCGACGAACCGGTGGCGGTCGAAGCGAAAGATCGGCTCGTCATGATCGCTGTCGGTGCCGTCATAGTGAAAGGCCCAGGATCTGTTCCTGGCGTGTACCAATCGACCCAGCTCATCTTCCGCGCCGGCCCAGAATCGGCGAACCGTGCAGGCCTGACGCGCGGTTTTCCAGGTTTCTTCGTCCAGGCTCCCGTCCGAATGGAGCGGGGCCGTGAATTCATAGCCATGGGCCGAACTGCCCTCGGGGAATTCAGGGTTTCGGGCGAGTTCCAGTCTGATGCTCCGCATCATGGTAGCGTCTCCATTTACGGCGCGTTCTAGTGGTCGCGGGATCGGCCCGCCGGACGGCGTGGTGGCCCCGTCCGGCGGGCCTTCCCCAAAGGTGTCAATGAGCCATCAAAACCGGCATGCGCGCCGCGTTCATGATGTCGTCGGTGACGCCGCCGAAAACGAACTCCCGCATCCGGCTGTGACTGTAGGCGCCGAGTACGAGGACCTGGGCGCCGGCGTCCATCGCCTCGGCCTGAAGCCGGCCCGCCTGATCGCCGTTCATGGTGAACATCCGGGGCACGGCGTTGACCCCGTGCCATTTCAGGGAGTCGACGAACGCGTTCACCCCCGCCGGCGTAAGCATGTCGCTGGTGCCGGCCAGAACGGTGACCAACTCGGCGCGCTCCAGCATCGGCATCGCCAGCGCGACGGCCCGAGCCGCCTCGCGAGATCCGTTCCAGGCGACCGCGACCGACTTCACGGGCACGCTTTTCGCGCCATTGGGAGACAACAGCAGCAGCTTGCCGGTATCCATCAGCGCGGTGGTGACGAGATTGGCGAGTTCCGGTTCGTCGTCGTCGCTCGGTTGGATCATGCAGACTATGTCGGCGGTACGGCCGATCTTGGCCAGGCTGCCGCTGGGCTCGCCCTGAACCACGCTGAATTGCGCGGTGACGCGGTTGCGCGGACCCGGTGTGTCGGCTTCCTCAATGCCGTTCGCCTTTCGCCAGGCATCGTAGCTGGCCTGGGCCTGGGTGCGATCGGATTGGATCCGTTGTTCGGCGGCGTCGATCAGGGTGTCGATCATGGCCGCCGTCATGCCTTCGCCGACCTGAGGCAGCGCCACGTGTTTGGGGTCCGGGTGCAGGTAGAGCGCCTGAATATGAGCGTTGGTCGTCCCAGCCATGGCCAGGGCCGCGTCGAGCGCCGGACCATCGGTCGGGCCACCAGTCATCGGAGTAACTAAGGTGTTGATGGACATCTCATGCCTCGCGGTTGGAGTGATTGCCTGATTGAAGGCTATCGCTCCAAGGCGCGGGCCGAGTTGATCTGGATCAAACCAGGTGAATTATTTCACGCCGAGGCGGCGAAATCGGTATCAGACGCCGGGCCGTGTCGCGCCGGCGCCCAAATCAGCGCGCCGGACGATCGCCCAGCGGTACTGGTCGGGCCAGCCGGCTTGCGCGTTTTCCTGATCCAGCACCTCGGCGGCGTGCAGGGTCCAGAACGGGTCGTACATGAGTTCCCGACCGATCCCGATCAGATCGGCGCGGCCCTCGGCCAGGATCGCCTCGGCCTGGCGCGCCTCGATGATCCGGCCCACCGCCATTGTCTTGATATCCGCTTCAGTACGCACCTGCTCGGCATAGGGAACCTGAAAGCCGAGGGGGCGGTCACCTGATTTCGCCGGGCTGCCGTCGTCCTTGGCGCGAAACGCCGGCGCCCCGCTGATCCCGCCGGCGGAGCAATCCACGACATCGACTCCGCGCGCCTTCAGCTCCCGGGAAAGCGCGACCGAGTCCTCGATCTCCCAACCCTTGCCGTCGACCGCCGAAACTCGGAAGAACAGCGGCAGATCCTCGGGCCAGGCAGCGCGTACCGCCTCGGTAACTTCTAGGGCGAAGCGCATCCGTCCGGCACGGTCGCCGCCATACGCGTCGTTGCGCTGATTGCTGAGCGGCGAGAGGAAACTGTGGATCAGATAGCCATGGGCGCCGTGGATCTCCAGTACCTTGAACCCGGCCACCACGGCGCGCCGCGCGGCATCGGCGAAGGCGCCGACCATTTCGCCGATATCGGTCTCGCTCATGGCATGCGGGGTCTGCCAACCCTCGGCAAGCGGCACCGCAGAGGGGCCGACAACCTCCCAGGACGGATCGCCCCAGCTGGTATCGCCGATCGGCAGAGGCTTGCCGCCATCCCAGGGCGGACTCGCCGAGGCTTTGCGCCCGGCATGGGCGATTTGCAGGCCCGGCACGGATCCCATGGACTCGATGAACCTTGTGGTGGGTTTCAGGGCCTCGGCCTGGGCATCGGTCCAGATACCGAGACATTTCGGTGTGATCCGTCCCTTGGGCTCGACCGCCGTCGCCTCCGCGAAGACCAGCCCGACACCACCGCGCGCGAAGGCCGAGAGATGCGCGAACTGCCAATCCGTGGCAACGCCGCTATCGGCGGAATACATGCAGAGCGGCGAGAGCACGACGCGGTTTTTCAAGGTCACGCCGCGGATCGTCAGCGGCGAGAAAAGCTGGGGAGTGGCGCTCATGGCGGGGGACCTTTTGAGTGACGAGTTGGGAGTGAAACGATTGTCGCGCGGGTTTTAGCACATCGTTTGAGATTTGCATTACGGCTTGGTGGTGAGACGTCCCGTATCCCCGACGCAGGTCGGGGCCGACGCCTGAAGCCTAGCCGCGTGACGGGTAGTGGAGTACGGAGATCGATCGGTTTGGGGTGATCGAGATATCCGTCACCATCCGCCGTCTCGGGCGTCGACCCCGACCTTCGTCGGGGATACGGCATGATTAATGGCAAAGGTCTGTAACTGTTTTCGCAGCCAGATATCAGAGAAGCAATCTCTGGGCGATGATGGGCCAACTACCCCGCCGCCCTGGCCTTTGCCGCGAGGCCCGCGAGGTCGATATTCGGGGCGTAGCCCAGGCGTTCCCGCGCCTTGGTGATGTCGAGCACGGAAGCGGTGGGCAGACGCTCGTAAACCTCCGGGCGCTGGACCCGTGGAATCTCCTCCCAGCGCTCCGCCGCCATCTCCAGGGTCGCGCGCCGGTTGAGGCCTTCCGCCGCGGTGATGGTGAAAACGTCAAAGCCGCGATACTCCCGCGCGTTCACCGCCAGATCGAAACCCTGGGCCACGTCTTCCGGATCGACCCAGGCCCAGAAGTGATAATTCTGCGGGTCGGCGCCCCGATCCTCGAATTCTCCGTAGCCACGCGGGAAGATAATGTGGCTGGGACGGATCGCCATGACCTCCAGGGCGCCGCGCGCGGCATAGCTTTCGGCGATGGTCTCCGTCACCTTCTTGGACAGGGAATAGACCTCGGTCGGTCGGGTCGGATGCGCCTCGTCCACCGGGAGGTATCGTGGCGGCCAGTCCGGCGGATTGTAGGACAGGCCGAAGACCGAATCGCTGGAGGCGACCACCACGCGCTTGACGCCGGCTTGCGCGGCCGCCTCGAACACCGCCCAACTGCCTTGCACGTTGTTGTTGAAGGTCAGCTCCGGCGTTGCCTCGCGGGGATTGGGGATGGCGGCGAGATGGATCACCGCGTCCTGTCCCTTGAAGGCATTCTTCATCGCCTCGAAATCGGTGATCGAGGCGGTGACATGCGTACCGAGACCAGCGTCGGCCTCGACCGGCGGCTTCATGTCGACGCTGGTTAGCGCCGCCTTGCCGGCGAGGCGGTGCATGACATGAGAGCCTAGCAGCCCTGCGCCACCCGTGACGGCGATTTTCTCGTAGTTCATGACGGCTTCCATCCCTCGGTGGCGGTGTCCCGAGACAAGCATCGCGCCGATCTCGGGTATCTGGCAAATCCCGGCAAGCGCGGCGCGTGGGTTATCGCCTGCATGATCCGATCGCGGCGTTGATTTACACGATCCGGGCGAGCTTATAGGTTCCGTCCACCATCCAGTCGCCACCGATAAATGTTGGGAGAAGCCCATGACCGCCGCCGCCAAGCCGCTGGAAGGTATTCGGGTTCTCGATATCGCCAGTTTTATCGCGGCGCCGCACGCCGCCTCGATCATGGGCGAGTTCGGCGCCGAGGTTTTGAAGGTCGAGCATCCCAAGGGTGGGGACCCCTGGCGGCGTTATGGCACCAGTTCCGGGGCGCCGGACCGCTCGCTCGCCTGGCTGACCGAGGCGCGGAACAAGCGGTCGATCACACTCAATCTCAACACGCCCGGCGGGGCTGGGGTTTTCAAGCGTCTGGTGGAGACCGCCGACGTGGTCACCGAGAACTTCCGCCCGGGAACCTTGGAGAAATGGGGCCTCGGCTGGGACGTGCTCAGCGCCATCAATCCGGGTCTCGTGCTGCTGCGGGTCTCCGGATACGGCCAGACCGGTCCCTATAAGGACCGGCCGGGTTTCGCGCGCATAGCTCACGCCTATGGCGGGCTGACCTATCTCTCCGGCATGCCTGGCGAGATTCCGGTGACACCCGGCTCGACCTCGCTCGGCGACTATATGACGGGGATGAGCGGCTGCATCGGTGTGATGATGGCCTTGCGTCATCGCGACGCGACCGGGCGCGGTCAGGTCATCGACTGCTCGCTCTATGAAAGCGTGTTCCGGGCGCTTGATGAAATAGCGCCGCGCTACGCGCTGGACGGCTTCGTGCGCGAACCCGAGGGCACCGGCACGGTCAATGCCTGTCCGCATGGCCATTTTCCGAGCGGTGACGGCAAGTTCCTGGCGATCGCCTGTACCACCGACAAAATGTTCGAGCGCCTGACCGTGGCCATGGAGCGGCCAGATCTCCTGGAGCGTTTCGGTGAACAGAAGGCGCGCTTGGCGGGCCGAGCCATTGTTCTGGCCGAGGTCGAGGCCTGGACCGGATCGATGCCGCGCGACACGGTGATCGAGACCTGCACCGAGAACGGTGTCCCGGCCGGCGCGGTGAACACCATCGCCGATATCTTCGCCGACCCCCACGTCCAGGCCCGCGGCACCCTGACCACCGTGGAAGTGCCGGGCGTCGGCCCGGTGACGGTCCCCAACACGTTCCCACGACTTTCCGAGACGCCTGGCGAGGTCGCCAGCCTCGGCCCCGCCCTGGGCGAGGCGAATGACGCGATTTATGTCCAGGAACTGGGACTCGAGGCCGAGGAAATCGCCAAACTGAAACAAGAAGGCGCCATATGAGACCGCACGCGAACCGGACCTATCTGTTTACCCCCGGCAATCACCAGCGCCGGGTCGAAAAGGCCCTCGGGCTCGATGCCGACGCCGTGATCCTGGACCTGGAGGACGCGGTCGCCGTCGCCGAGAAAGTCGCCACCCGCGCCATTGTCCGCGACATTCTCGCGCGACCCCGACAATGCGCGGGATTTGTCCGAGTGAACGCCTATGACACGGAATTCTGCCACGGCGATATCGACGCTATCGTCACCGGCGATCTCGACGGGGTCGTGCTGCCGAAGCTTGAAAGCGCCGCCGATATCAAATCCGTGGATTGGCTGCTTTCCAATCTGGAACGCGACCGAGGCTTGCCTGTTGGTGGGATCGAGATCATGCCGATCATCGAGACCGCGACCGGGGTGGTGAATATCCGCGAGATCGCGACCGCCGGCACCAGGGTGCGCCGCTTGGCCTTCGGGGGCGGCGACTATACCCGCGATCTCGGCATGGAATGGAGCCTCGGCGAGGCGGAACTGCTGCCGGTGCGCTCGGAGGTGGTACTGGCCTCGCGGCATGGCGGGCTGGAGCCGCCGGTCGACACGGTGTTCATTCATATCAAGGAGCACGAGGCCTTCCAGGCCTCCTGCGAGCTGGTTCGCGGGCTCGGCTTTCAAGGCAAGATGTGTATCCATCCCGACCAGGTGCCGGTAACCAACTCCGTCTTCACGCCCACCGCCGAGACCATCGCCTGGTCCGTAAAGATCGTCGAGGCTTTCGAGGAAGCCGAGAAAGCCGGCGTGGCCTCGATCCAGGTCGACGGCTACTTTGTTGACTATCCCATCGTCGAGAAGGCCCAGCGCACTCTCGATACCGCGACCCTGCTGCGCGATCTCGGCAAGATCTAAGGAGAGCCTCATGAACCCGACCCTCGGATATCTCGGCCTCGGCAACATGGGACAACCCATGGCCGCCCGCCTCGTCGACGCGGGGCATACCGTCGTGGTGCGCGACATCAACGAGGCGGCGGTCAAACCGTTCATGGAGCGCCAGGTCAAGGTGGCGGCATCGGGCAAGGACCTCGCGGACAACGCGGAAATCATCGTCTGCTCGCTACCGTCCAACAAAATCATCCGGGAGGCCGTGCTCGGCGCGGACGGGCTGATCGAAGGCGCCAAGATGCGGGTTTTCGTCAATGCCTGCACGACGGGATCGCCCTTCGCCGAAGAGATGAACCAGGCCCTGGCCGCCAGGGGCATCGCGTATTTCGACGCGCCAATCAGCGGCGGGCCGTCGGGCGCGCGGGACGGAACCCTGTCGGTCATGACGTCTGGGCCGAGGGAAATCCACGACGAGATCGAGCCTTATCTGCGGGCCTATGGAACCACGCTGGTCTATTGCGGAGAGAAACCCGGCCTCGCGCAGGTCTTGAAACTGGCCAACAACATGTTGTTCGCGACCAATATTCTGGTGACATCGGAAGTCATGGCCATGGGCGTCAAGGCGGGGCTGGACCCCGAGACCATGATCACCGCGATTAGCGCCGGGTCGGGGCGTAACTCGACGATCGACATGATCATGCCGCGCAGCGTGATACCCAGGACCTTCGATTTCGGCGCGACCATCGAGATCATCATGAAGGATGTACACCTGGCCTTGGAGGAGGGCGAGGCGCAAGGCGTGCCGCAATTGGTGTCGCAACAGACCCGTCAGCTGATTCAACTTGCGGTGCACCGGGGCTGGGCCCAGAAGGACTTGAGCGAACTCGCCAAGCTTGTCGAGGAGTGGTCCGGGACCGAGATCAAATGACCTCGGCGCTCGCCTTGACATGGTAGAGTGAACCTTGACGCGGCTGTCGCTCGGAATCCCAAGATCGATAAATGCTCTTGAATTCTGGTGAATTGCCAGCTAAATCGTAAGCGTGCTGAGTTTAATTTTTTCAGTGCGCGTATTCATTGAGCGAATTTTTCGTCCGCCATCTCGCCGG
>JAYOIK010000037.1:0-14360 GCA_038118725.1 Alphaproteobacteria bacterium
ATCCTCCCTTACGAAAACTGCCCAATTTGTCCCAGGAACGCTGACGTCAGACAGACAGGGGTTCTTTTCGCTATGATTTATTAAAATTGATCTAAGTGCATCGACGTTACGTAGAAACGTTATCTGTTACTAAGGAGACTGAAAATGTCGATAGTTAAAGTTGTGATGGACCCGGAAAATAACCCATTGCGGAAGCTTCCTTCCGCCCAGCGGTTCCAGATAATGGTGATCCTTAGCGTCATGTGGACGACAATTTTTTGTGCCAGTGCGGGTGCTTGGTTTTGGTACGGCGAGTTAATGATCGGTCACCTCTTGGTTGCGCTAGGCATCATCTCAACTTCCTTCGTGTTCCAGTCCGCACGACCAATAGCGACTTATCGGGACTTTCCCGTGAAAGATGGAACCGCCCGTTACGATGACGTGTGGGGGGGGTAAGATAGCATCGAGCCAGACATAGGGCCATTGGCCGGTCAGCGGCCGGTTCAGGAACTCGCCGACGCATTCATCGATGTCCTTGCACAGCTTGGGGACCGTGCTCTTGGAGATGCCGCTCAACCCTATGGCCTGAACCAGGTCGTCGACGCGGAAAGAGCGTTTTCGATCTGCCGGTAATTTAGGGATCGCGGACGACATCTTGTCGCAGTGAAAAGAGGCGCGGTCACCCCATTTACGTGAGGTGGCCCAGCGACACGCAGATAGCTGGCAGCCCCGCTGAATCTGTCGGTTCATCGGACGCTGGGCCACGTCGAGGGGTAAGTCGGGGAGGGGAAGTTGTGAGTTATAAGAGCAAAATTTTAGGCGTCGAGGATAATGGCGACTTTCTGCATATCGAACTCGAGCAGCCAAATGGTGAGAGCGTCATCGGCATGTATGAACTTGTCGGATGGACAAAAGCTCCGAAGGATGTGAAAGCAAAAGTAGAGCTAGAGCTTTGGGTCCCACCAAAGGCCACACACAAGATCCATTAGAGACATTTACAGCAAGGGTGTTTTTCGCGGCGAGCGTTTTCGATCTGCCGGTAATTTGAGACCGCTGGCAATTGCGGTTTCGTCACTGAGATCCAGGGGTGCCCGCCCCCCCCCTTGAATGAACCGTAAAGACGGGATCAACATTGACCCAGATGGTCGGCATCGACCACCAACAGATACCATCATGTCGCAGTGAAACGGGGGGGCACCCTCCCTACTTATTTGGGGTGGCCCCGCGAGCCTAGGTTGGGTTCCCTCCACCCAGCTGGGCAAGCCGATCGCTCTACGTCCCCGAGAGTCCTTAGGCACAACGAGCGCGGGGCCACGTCGGGGGAGCTGCGATCGTCAAGTTGGTAGCTTTTTTATAAGCGGCCAAGCTCGTGAAGCCGTTCAAGCAATCGGTCCTGGTCCTCGCCCTCGATCTCGATGGTGCCGTATGATTTGAAGCACGCAAGATCGTGCTCGCTGACAATGCCCTCGATCTCTGACAACCGTCCCTCGCGATCCAAGTCGCGGATCGTCATCTCGAAATAGGCATTCATGGCGTCGGTGGTCTGGCGAGCAGCCGTCGCCACTGCATTGGTCGGGATGGGATCGTAAAGCCCATGAGCGCCGGCTAGGTTGTCAGCGATGTTCCGCCAGAGATACAGCCCTGTCCCGTGGCGCCCTCGCCAAGCATCTACCACCGCTTGCCCCCCGAGACGCTGGACGACGGTTAGCCGCGATGCCTCCAATCCCTCATTCGAATTTGCCGGCGGAGGCGAAGCCTCGCGAGCGCAAGCGAGCGCCGAAGTGCTGGGATTCTTAACTGGGTTTTTTATATGGGCTATATTGGAGGCCACTGGTGGCCGGGTATTTTGGCCACTGGTGGCCGGGTTCTTGGCCACTGGTGGCCGGGTATTTTGGTCAGAATCATCATTTTCACTCAACCCGGACTCTGGTGGCCGGGTATCGGCTGAAAAGCTTTTCCAATCAATAGTATAGCCGTTCGATCTACCACCGCCGCCAGTTTTCCGCCCGCCGCCGTCCAATTTGACCAACCAGCCCGTTTCCGCGAGCGTCGCGATCGATCTCCGAACCGTCCTTTCACCCATCCCCAACTCATTTGCCAAAGTCGGTTCCGATGGCCAGGCGTAACCATGCTCGGCGCCGATGTACTTGGAGACAATCCGGCTCGCGACAACCTTGTCCGTGCTGGTGAGATCCTGAGCGATCATCACCGCGTCCATGTAGCGCCACTTCGCGGCGGAGAACGCGCGCGGATCATCCGGCATGGATTTGAGTGCCGCCTTGAAGTGTTCCCTACCCATGCCGAGCCCTCTTCAATGAGAACGAAAGGGGATACCAGCGTGACCGATCTGTGACACGCGCGCTCGGATGTTCACGATTGGTTGCGGAAATTTGCCTGATTCTCGGCAATGTCGACGCAACGTCGAGATCGCTGAAAATGGCTGATTTTCTGGGAAAAAGGCTGGTGCCGCAGGAGGGACTTGAACCCCCGACCCTCGCATTACGAATGCGATGCTCTACCAGCTGAGCTACTGCGGCGGCGCGGTGAAACGCACCGGATGTCTAAGGTTTTTGCTTCCCGCGCGCAAGCGGGAAATCACATGCGGCGATACCCGCGCCAAGAGACGCCCAATCGGCAAACCCTCGGGCCTTGGTCTTGGCTTTGCCAGCGCCCCCGTTCCAGCCTATAACACGAACGAACAAACAGTGGTCGGTTATTGCCCATGCCGGATGGCGGAATGGATTCCAGGGTTGCCAAACTCTGCGTGGAAAAAGGACTCAAGATGACCGAGCCCCGCCGGGTTATCGCGCGGGTGCTATCCGATTCAGACGACCATCCCGATGTCGAGGCCTTACATGGCCGGGTCCGGGATTTGGACCCCTCGATCTCGATCGCCACGGTTTATCGGACCATGAAACTGTTCGAGGAAACCAATATTGTCACCAAGCGAGATTTCGGCGATGGTCGAGCCCGCTACGAGGAGATCCAGGGCGACGAGGATCACCACCACCATCTGATCGACGTCACCACGGGTCAGGTGCTTGAGTTCTATAACGAGGAACTCGAGGCCTTGAAGGTCAAGATCGCCAATGAACTCGGCTTCAAGCTCGTCGATCATCATCTCGAGCTGTTCGGGGTGCCGCTGAACCGCGGATCAAAACCTAAACCGGATTAGCCCAAACAAGAACAGATCGAGTCAGGCCGGCGCCAGGGCGGGCGCACGCGGCCCCTTGAAGCGAAGCAAGGTGATGATCGCCATCAGATTCACCACGTTGAACGCCACGCCGACCAGAAAGGCGATGTGGTAGTGGCCGGCGAGGTCAAAGATCCAACCGCCGAGGAACCCGCCGAGCGCCATCCCGCCGGTGCCGAACAGGAACACCACGCCCATGCGCCATCCGGTGTCCCGGGCCGGGAACAACTCGCGCACCGCCAAGGCATAGGCCGGTACGATTCCGCCGAAGACCAGCCCGAACAGACCCGACACCGCGTAGAGTGATGCCTCCGTGCCGACAAGGGTGAACATGCCGAGAGTCACGGCCTGAGCCGCTGAACCGAAAAGAATGGTCTTGAGACCGCCGATCCTGTCCGAAACTATTCCGAACAGCAGACGGCTTACCGCGCTGCAGAACAGGAGAAGCGACAACATCCGCGCGCCGCTCGCCGAGGAAAACCCGAGGTCCGAGCAATAGGCAATCAGGTGCACCATCGGCATCGCCATGGCCACGCAACACCCAACGATCGCCAGCGACAGAATCGCAAGCACGAGGTTATAGGGAACCGCGGGCGTCGCCGCCGTCGTAGCGGCGCCTTGCGACCGTCCCCTGGCGATGCCGGCGCCACCATCGGGCTGCCGTGGCACCGGACGGCGAAACGCGAAGGTGATGGGCAACATGATCGCGATCGCGACGATGCCGTATTCGCGCCAGGTCTCCTGCCATCCGACGGCGGCAATCCTGGGCTCGAAAATCAACGGCCATACCGCGCCGGCGAGCGCCTGGCCGCTGGCGGTGATCGCGATCGCCAGACCGCGGCGCCGGTCGAACCAGCGGGTGATGTTCGCGAGCATCGGAGAGAAGGCGGTGCTGGTCCCGAGCAATCCCACCAATAAACCGCAGGAGGCAATCAGGGTCCAATGGTCCGGCGCGTAGCTGGCCACGAGTACCCCGCCGCCCACCATGACGGCGCCAACCATTGCCGGCCATCGGATGCTTGTCTTGTCCGCCCAAAGCCCCATGACGATGCCGCCCACGCCGGCCCCAATCATCAGCGCGGAATAGGCCAGCGAGGGGATCCAGCGAGGCCAATCATAAAGATCGACCATCGGCTTCAGGCTGACGATCACCAGGTGGGAGGAGCCATAGGCGATCACCAGGTAACCGAGCGAGGCCGCGACGACAAACCAGCCGTATGGGGTCTCAACACTGTGGTCGCGGTTCGAGGCCTGTGGCATGAGGCTTCCTCTCTGGGGCGCGAACGGCCCCGTGGCCCGGCGGCGTAAAACAGTGGCGGACCACCGAGTAACTTTGGGGATACGCCCCGCTCTGCCATCGCGTCAATCAAAGACCACGACACATATGTGCGACACCTTGCGGGCGAGACGTTCCATGACAAGATGTTGATCAAGTCACATGGGAGATTGCATGACCCGCGACGAATTCGACGCTTTCCGTGGCTCGCTGCCGACGACCACCCATGTGGTTCAGTGGGGCAGGTCCTCGGTGTGGAAGGTCGGCGGCAAGATCTTCGCGATCTGTTCGCGTTGGGGCGACGGCGACCACGACAGGATCAGCTTCAAATGTTCGGACATGTCGTTCGCGATGCTTCGCGAGATCCCCAGGATCATTCCGGCGCCGTATCTCGCGAGGGCGGGCTGGGTACAAATCGAGGATCCAGCGGCGATGCCGGACGAAGATATCGCGCTCTATATCCGCGAGTCGTATCGGATCATCACGGGCAAGCTTACCCGCTCGAAGCGGCGGGAACTTGGGCTTATCGAACTTGATCAATCAGATGCATGAAGGAACCCGACACGGTCCCTCGGACCAGACCGGCGGCGCCTAGGTCCCGGCCCTCGGCGTCCATCACCTTGAATAGCGGTTCATCGCCGCTTTCGCGGGAGACGGTGGCGTAATGAAACTCGTGACCGCGCCAACGCACGCCGATCGCGCCGAAGGGCGTCTCGGCCAAAGACTCCGCCAGTCGATAGCCGAGCGAAAGAGAGCGTTTGGCGAAACTGGTTTCGACATCCAGAAGTCCGGCCATGCGATGGTTTCGACCGTCCGCGTCCGTCAACCCCTCACCCAGAACCATATAGCCGCCACATTCGCCATGGATGCCCCGCCCCAAACTCGCGGCCCGGCGCAAACCCTCGAGAAAGTTATTGTTCGCCGCCAGCACCCCGGCATGCAGTTCCGGATAACCACCCGGCAGAAACACGACATCGGCGGTGGGTGACGGCGCTTCATCGGCAAGGGGCGAGAACAAGGAAATCTCCGCCCCGGCGGTCCGCCATCCATCCAAGAGGTGCGGGTAGATGAAGCCGAAGGCCGCGTCATGGGCAACGGCGATGCATTGCCCGGGGGATGACGCGACCACCGTTCCCGCTCCGCTTGCCGGACCCCTCCTTGCCTTCGCCGCTCGAGCAACAGCGCCCAGATCCACGGCGTTTCCGACAACATCCGCCGCATGCTCGATAAAGGCTTCCAGGTCCGGATGTTCGCCGGCCTGGACTAGACCCAGATGCCGGGAGGGAATCTCGAGGCCGGCATTCCGCGGGACCGCGCCAAACACTTGTACTCCGATCCCCTCCAACGCACTCGTCAGAAGCCGGACATGCCGCTCGCCGCCGACCCGGTTTAGGATCACGCCGGCGAGTGTGATACTCGGTTCGTGGTCACGAAACCCCCTGACCAGCGCCGCGACCGACTGTGCCTGCGCGCGCGCGTCCACGACCAGAAGAACCGGCCAACCATACCGCGCCGCCAATTCGGCGGTGGAGCCGCTGCTCGTCGCCCCGAGCCGCGCCGCGCCGTCGAACAGGCCCATCACGCCCTCGACAATCAGCAACTCGGCTTCAGTTGATGCCTGACCCGCCAAGCCGTCTAGCAGCGCTGGGCGCATCGCCCATCCGTCTAGATTGACGCATGGAGCACCGCTGGCGGCGGCGTGGAAGCGGGGATCGATATAGTCCGGCCCGACTTTGGCCGAACCGACGCGCAATCCGCTGTTTCGCTGCGCCCGCAACAATCCCAGGGTTACCGTTGTCTTGCCGGAGCCCGAAGCCGGGGCCGCCACGACGATACCCGGAGCATGGGCTGGGAAAACGCCGCGGCCGGCTCCCAGCTCACTCATCCCGTCTCGTCGCGTCGAACTCGACTAAGCGGATCGGGGTCGAGAACCCGGCCCCCACTCGCGCCCAGCCAGTCAAGGCCGCCGCGCAACTTCACGACCTCTCCGACGACGACGATGGCCGGCGGCGCGAGGCCCGACACGGCGACATCATCGGCGCATCGGGACAGGACGGTCTCCAAGACCCGTTGCTCCGGGGTGGAGGCGTTCGAGACCAGCGCGACAGGCTCGCCCGGGGACCGACCACCGGCCATGAGTTCCGCCGCGATCCGACCGAGATGCTTGATCGCCATATAGATCACCAGCACCGGCGCGCCCTTGGCGACCGCCTTCCAGTCAATCCCGGTTACATCTCCGGTCGCGTCATGGCCGGTGATCATGGTCACCGCGTGATTGGTATCCCTATGGGTCAGCGGGATGCCGGCATAGGCAAGACCGCCGATCCCCGCCGTCACGCCGGGGATGACACGAAACGGGATCCCCTCGCGCACCAGGGTGAGGGCTTCCTCGCCGCCCCGGCCAAAGACGAAGGGATCACCGCCCTTCAATCGCAACACGCGTTTGTCCTGACGCGCGAGTTGAACCAGACGCAAGGAGATATCCGCCTGTTTCGGCGAGGGTTTACCACCCCGCTTACCGGCGTATTCGCGCGGCGTGTCGGCGGGAGCCAGGGCCAGCACCTCGTCACTGACCAAGGCGTCATAGACGATCACGTCAGCCGATTGGAGTCCATGCAACGCGTGCAGCGTCAGCAATCCGGCATCGCCTGGCCCGGCGCCGGTAAGCCAAACACTGCCAGGCGCGAAGTCGGCCCTTGGAAGAAGCGGTTGGTTCATGACCGCAGATTATCTCCACCTTGCAAGGATGCCTAGCCACGCGGCGGCGTTGAGCCGTATAAATCCGACATGGCGCGAAAACCCGATACTCCCCTGAAGCGCGGTTGGACCACCGGCGCCTGCGCCACGGCGGCGGTGAAGGCGGCGTATACGGCGCTGCTGACCGGCGGGTTTCCGGATCCCGTCACCATCACCCTGCCACGCGGGCAGACACCCGCCTTCGCGCTTGCGGCCGAGAGTCTCGGCGAGGGCATGGCCATGGCGGCAATCATCAAGGACGCGGGCGACGATCCCGATGTCACCCATCTCGCGAGGATAGAAGCCCGGGTGCGCCAAGTCGGGAAAGGAACCGGCGTCACCTTCAAGGCAGGACCAGGAGTCGGGACCGTCACCAAGCCTGGCCTGCCGATCTGGGTTGGAGAGCCGGCGATCAATCCGGTGCCGCGCGCGATGATGACGGCGGTGATCAACGAACTCGCCACGGATCACGGTACGGCGGGGGATGTCGAGATCGAGCTCTCCATCCCCGGCGGCGAGGCGCTGGCGGAGAAAACCTGGAACCCGCGCCTCGGCATCCTGGGAGGCTTGTCGATCCTCGGCACCACCGGGATCGTGGTGCCTTATTCCTGCGCCGCCTGGATCGCCTCGATCCACCGGGGCATCGACGTCGCCCGGGCCTCGGGTCTCCGGCATGTCGGCGCGGCAACCGGTTCCACCTCTGAGGCGGCGGTACGACGCCGTCACGGTCTGGCCGCCGAACAGATGCTCGACATGGGAGATTTCGCCGGCGGGATGCTGAAATACCTGCGCGGTCATCCAATCGCCCGACTGACCATCGGCGGCGGATTCGCGAAACTGACCAAGCTCGGCCAAGGACTTCTCGACCTGCATTCCGGGCGCGGCCAGGTGGACATGGACTGGCTGGCGCGGGAGAGCGTATCGCTGGGCACGGACGCCACGTTGGCCGATGCCATACGCAACGCGAACACGGCGATGGAAGTCTTGACCCTCGCCAGCGAGGCGAGGCTCCCGCTCGGAGACCTGGTCGCCAAAAGGGCGCGGGAAACCGCGCTCGGCGTGCTCTCCGGCGCGCCCGTGGCGGTCGAGGTGCTGGTTTTCGACCGTGCCGGCCAAGTCGTCGGGATAGCCGATGGCTGGTAGGCGCGTGCTTATTCTCGGCGGCACCAACGAAGCCGTGGATCTGGCGGCCCATCTCGACAAGATAGCCGGGCTTGAGATCATCTCTTCGCTCGCGGGGGTCACGACAAACCCGCGCTTGCCGGAAGGCGAGATTCGACGCGGAGGGTATGGCGGCGCGGAAGGCTTGGCCTACTACCTCCGTGACCAGACAATCCACGCGGTGATAGATGCAACCCACCCCCACGCGGCACGGATCAGCCGGCATGCGGCGCAAGCTGGCGAGGCAACCGGCGTGCCGGTACTCCATCTCGTAAGGCCACCTTGGGAACCGGTCTCCGGGGACATTTGGCATGTCGTCGAGAACGCCGGAGCGGCGGCGGATTGGCTGGAGCGATCTCCCCTGCCCAACGGTACGCGCGTGTTGCTCGCGATCGGCCGTTCCGACCTCCGGGCATTCACGCGGATCAGCCGGCTCAAGCTCGTCGCGCGCTGCATCGAGGCACCGGAGGACGATATCGCCTCACGGATGGACCGGATTTTCCTCGAACGAGGTCCTTTCGCGCTTGCTTCGGAACGGCGCTTGCTGGTGGAAAACGAAATCGCCTGCCTTGTCGCCAAGAACAGTGGCGGTGGATCTAGTTTTCCCAAGATCCAGGCTGCCCGTGAACACGGCCTCCCGGTTGTCATGATCGAGCCCCCGCCACCACCGGAAGGCCTGCGCGCGCATACCGTCGCCGAAGCCGTCGCTTGGGTCGAGGATCGGTTGGTCTAGATCGTTTCTGGTCTTTACGGAAACCGTCTAGCCCCGCGTTGTTCTCAACACGTGAACATGGGCCGCGTCATAGAGCGCGCTGTCGCGAAATGTCTCCGCGGCGAGGGCCGGGCCGACCAGCAAAAGGGCGGTGCGCGTGATCTTCTCGGCCCGGACTTTCTCGGCAATGTCCGCCAGGGTCCCTCGGATGATCTTTTCATCCGGCCAGCTCACTCGGTAAACCACCGCGACCGGACAATCCGGGCCATGGATAGGCTCCAGCACCCGGCGGACATGGCGCAGGTTTCGGATCGAGAGATGGATGGCCAGGGTCGCGCCGGATCGCCCGAGTTCCTCGAGCTCCTCTCCCGGCGGCATCGACGAGGATTTCATCGCCGTGCGAGTCAAGATCACCGTCTGGGCGACCTCGGGGATCGTCAGTTCCTGCCCCAGGGCCGCCGCCGCCGCCGCGAAGGCGGGCACGCCGGGGGTGATGTCGAAGGGAATGCCGAGCCCGCGTAGCCGGCGGATCTGCTCCGCGATGGCGCCATAGAGAGAGGGATCTCCGGAATGCACCCGCGCCACGTCCTCGCCGCGTTCATGAGCGGCGGCGATCTCCGAGAGAATCTCGTCCAGGGTCATCGGCGCGGTGTCCATCACCCGCGCATCCTTGGGAGCGAAAGCGACAACCGCCTCGGGCACTAGGGATCCAGCATAGAGGCAGACGGAACAACGCGCGATCAAGTCGCGTCCCTTGATGGTGATCAGATCCGGATCCCCCGGTCCGGCGCCAATGAAATGGACGGTCATGACGCCGCCTTCCCTTGTTCCGAACGCGCGACGCCATAGCCCCGTGGCGTATAAACCCGATCGCCGAGGCATCGTGTCTGGCTATTGCCCACCATCACCAGCGACAGCATGTCGACGCTATCGGGATCGAAATCCCACAGCGGTGAGACGGTCACGTTCTCCTCGGGTCGGCCGAGCGACTTACCAAGGACTACCGGAGTGTCGGGTGGACGATGCGCGCTCAGGATTTCCAGGGCACGCACCAGTTGCGTGCGCCGACGCATCGATGCGGGGTTGTAAAAGGCGATCACGAAATCACCCTCCGCCGCGGCCTTGATCCGGTTTTCGATCACCGCCCAGGGGGTCAGCAGATCGGAGAGCGATATGGTGCAGAAGTCATGGCCAAGCGGCGCGCCGACCCTGGCGGAACAGGCTTGCAGGGCCGAGATCCCAGGAGAGACGGTCACCTCGACCCGACGCCAGTCAACACGCTCGATGTCGTCGAGGCACTCGAATACCAGACTGGCCATGGCATAGATGCCGGGATCACCGGAACAGACCAGCGAAACCGTGCGCCCGCCGGCCGCGAGATCCAACGCGGCGATCACTCGATCCCGTTCCTCGCCCAGCGCATAGCCATGACGGGTCTTGCCGTCGGCGAGCGGACCAAGCAGATCCAGGTACAAGCCATAACCGACCAGATCGCTCGACATCGCCACCAGCCTGTCCACTTCCGGCGCGCGCCAGTCTTGGGTTCCAGGGCCAGTTCCAATCACGAACAAACGACCGCGTGGAGCCCCCACGTTGTTCGCGTCGATAACGGTCGGCGCGCGCGCGATGGCGCAGGTCGCGCGTTTGGATTTTCGTTTCTCAACCACCAGCGCGCCGCCCTCTCCAGCCGCCGCCAGCGCCGCCGCTTCGGCAACGCCGTGACAACCGACTTCGCGAAACACGATTTCCGAGGGATTGGCCAGCCTCGGCGTCTCTCGCTCCAACCGATCCGGGGTGAAAAACCGCGCCGGGCGCCCTAGCGCCGCCGCGACCCGGTGGACCGCCGGCTCGTCCATCTTCACATCGACGGACGCGACCACGGCCACGCTTTCTGGCTCGAGCCCGGCCTCGGCGAGAGTTTCGTGAACCAGGGCCAGCACCTCCTCGGGATCGGTATTCCGCTCGCAACCGACGCCGAGAACCAATGTTTCCGGGTGGTACAATAGCGTGTCCGACCTGTCACCCTCCACCTTGCGGTCGCTCGCCCGCAAGGTCAGCGGAGCCCCTTCGTCGATCGCGAACCTTGCATCGTCGAGCCAGGGAAACGCGCCCTCCAACCGTACTCGGCCATCGGACAGCAATCGTGTCATGAAGGACTTGTAGGCCTCTGGGTTGGCGAGATGCCAGCCCCAGGGCGGGGCATCCAACGCAACCCCAAATCGAAGATCGCTGGCCGTGGTAATCGCCGGGACCACATCGAGAACCGCGCCGATACGGCGCGCCAGGTCATTGCCGCCGTGATGACCACCAAGCAGCGGGATCACCGCGCTACCATCCTCGGCCACGACCACGACCGGCGGGTCTTCCGCCTTGTCGCCGATCGCGGATGCCAGAAGCCGAACCAGGGCACCCAGCGCGCCGACAAAAACAATCGGGCTTCCTTGCCTGAACCGATCACGCAGATGAACGCCGAGATCCTCGACGGTTGTATCCGCGCCCTCTGGACGACCATGCAAGGGCGCATCAAGGGTATCGGCGATCCGCCGCGCGGTCGGCAGGCCCGAGGCGGTGACCACGACGACAATGGTCATGTCCACGCCCTCCCGCGCCTATGGGTGAGGATCATCGAGAAATAGGGAACGTTGGTCTCATTGACCTCGCGCAACGGCAGGACCCGTTGGTTCTCCATCGTCGCGCGCTCCACGTAATGGGCTTCCTCGGCTAGATCGAGCCGCTCCAGCAAAGCCCGCACGCGGTCGAAATGGCGGCCGACCTTGACGATCGCGGCGGAATCCGTCGCCAGCAAACGCGCCTCCAGCACCTCGTCGTCAAGCGGCGCCGGGAGCACCGTCAGCACGTCGTTTCGCGCGGCGAGCGGCGCCGACAGAGACGCCGCGCAGGCCATCAGCGACGAAACACCGGGGATCACCTCGACCTTGTGCCGGTTCGCGAGACGCCCGAAGAGATACATGAAGGAGCCATAGAAGAACGGGTCCCCCTCGCACAAGACAGCGACGGACTTCCCAACCTCGAGTGCCCCTGAGATATGGTCCGCCGCCTGGTCATAGACCTCCATCGCGGGAAACCGGTCGACCAACATCGGCATGCGGATCGCGAATTCCTCGCGCCCGTCGGGAATATGCGGGGCGGCGATTGCGCGGGCCAGGCTGTCGCCCTCCTCAAGGGCGGGATAGGCGATCACGTCGGCTTCCTTGAGAACCCGAAGCGCCTTCAGGGTGATCAGTTCCGGGTCGCCGGGGCCGACACCGACACCGTGCAAGCGGCCTTTCACGACGGATGCTCCCAGGGTTTGGCCACACTCCATTGGGTGACCGGCATGAGGGGCCGCCATCCCTGGAACAGCCCGACCGGCTCGGCGCGGGAAATCGCGATCCGCGAAAGCGTGCCCCCAAGCCTTGCCTGATGCGAGAGCAGGGCCGCCTCACCCTCGACCGTCACGACATTGGCGACAAGCCGCCCTCCAGGTTTGAGCGCTGTCCAACAATGCTCGATGACACCCGGCATCGACGCGCCACCCCCGATGAAGACGGCATCCGGGGCTTCCAGGTCCGAGAGGATGTCCGGCGCGGAACCGGCGATGACTTCCAGCCGCGGAACGCCCAGAGCGGCGGCGTTCTCGGCGATCATGGCACGCCGTTCGGGTTTTTTCTCGATCGCGAGTGCCCGGCAAAGCGGATCGGCGCGCAGCCACTCGATCGCCACGGTCCCGGCGCCGGCGCCGACATCCCAGAGCAACGCCCGGGGAAGCGGATGAAGGGCCGAGACCGTGATCGCGCGAACCTCGCGCTTGGTCATCTGTCCGTCACCGCGAAACGCTTTGTCGGGGAGGCCCGACGTCTTGGGTCGAACGACCACGCCCGGGCCGGCGATCAGTTCCACCGCGATGGTGTTCAACGCCTCGCCCGGCGGGTGTTTCCAGTTCGACGCCCGAGCCTCCAAGCGGCGTTCTTGCTCTCCGCCCATGCGTTCCAGCACGGTGAGCATGCTAGCGCCATAGCCGCGCTCGGCGAGCCGGGCGGCGACCTGGGCCGGTGTATCGGGGCCATCGGACAGGATCACCAACCGGGCTCGAGGTCGAAGATATCCCTCCAATAGATCGAGCGGGCGGCCATGCAGGGTGAGCAGTTCGACCTCGTGTTCGGCCCAGCCCATGCGCGCGGCGGCGAGCGCCAGGGCCGAGGCGACCGGCACGATGGTCATTTCATCCCGGGACACGCGCTTTACAAGCGCGTTGCCGATCCCGAAACACAT
Organism: Alphaproteobacteria bacterium; assembly: GCA_038118725.1. Classification (GTDB taxonomy): domain Bacteria; phylum Pseudomonadota; class Alphaproteobacteria; order Thalassobaculales; family Thalassobaculaceae; genus JADHLJ01. The sequence goes on from JAYOIK010000037.1 coordinate 13,330, forward strand.
CGGATCACCCGTGGCCAACACACAAACGCGCCGCCCGCGCATGGCTTCAATTCGGTCCAGCAAGAGCCGTAGCGGAGACGGCCAACTCAGCCGCTCGCGCCCGTCATCGGGAACCATGGCGAGGTGACGGTCACCACCGATCAAAACCTCTGCGTCGTCAACCAGCGCGCGGGCGCCGGGCGCGATGCCTTCCAGCCCGTCCTCGCCGATCCCGACGACGGATAGCCAACGCCCGGGCCCGGCCCCGTCGGACAAAGCTCGTTCCGTCATTGATCAACCCCCACCGCGATCCGGGCGATCGCGTTGACCGCCGCCGCCGCGATCGCGCTACCACCGCGCCGGCCTAGAAGCGCCGCGTGCGGGATCGCCGGGTCCGCGTCCACCAGAGCCTGCTTGGATTCCGCCGCGCCGACGAAACCCACCGGGAAACCGAGCACCGCCGCCGGCATGGGGGCGCCGGCCTGGATCTCCTCGATCAAGCGAAACAAGGCCGTCGGTGCGTTGCCGATGGCAACCACCGCGCCCTCGAGGTCATCGAACCAGAGCGGTACCTGCGCCGCCGAACGGGTTGTTTTTTCCGCCTTTGCCTGCTTGGCAAGGCCTGTCGCGCCGAGAAAGCAAAGGACTAGGTTGTCCAGACCGCTTGCGCCAAGCGAAATCCCGGCGCCGACCATCTCACAGTCGCAAATGATCGGGGCTCCCTCGATCAGGGCTTCGACAGCCGCCTCGACCACCCCAGTGGAAAACGCCAAGTCCCCGGCGATATCGGGCATGCCACAGGCATGGATCAGCCGTGTCGCCACTGCGGCCTCCGCCTCCGAAAACCGGGACAGGTCCGCCTCCGTCGCCACGGTCTCGAATGACAGCCGATAGATCGCGTCGGGATCACGAAGATAGTCGAGCCCCATGGCTCAGCCGCCCCCGCCTTCTTTCATGCTTTTGGGTCCAAGCGGGTGATCCGCATGCGGGTAGGGATGGTGATGATGCCCATGATCGTTACCATGGTCATGCCCGTGATGATGGTCGTGGTC
>JAYOIK010000037.1:14460-46896 GCA_038118725.1 Alphaproteobacteria bacterium
TGGTCATGCCCGTGATGATGGTCGTGGTCGTGATGATGATGATCGTGGGAATGGCCGTGGTCATGTCCATGGCCGGCGCTATCGTCGGCGGTGCCGGTGCCGATCCCCTCGACATGATGGTGGTGGCTCTCCTGATCAAGACCAACCTCGGCCTCGAAACCGAGAACCTGATTGCGATACTTGCACATCTGGCAGTTCATGTTGCCGGTACCCTCGAGGATCTCCTGGACCCGGTCGACAAAGGTGTCGATCACCAGGGGATGGTCGTTCAGGTATCCGGCCTTGACGAACTCGATCCCAGGATGGCGCGCCGCGACGGCGTCGGTGTAGTCGTAGATCCTCTTGACCAGCACCCCGGTGAAAAGGAAATACGGGAACACGATCACCCGCTTGTAGCCGAGCTTGGCGACATGCTCCAAGGCGGGCTCGACCAGTGGGAAGGTCACGCCGGAATAGGCGGTCTCGCCCCAGCCGAAACCCATGCCTTCCCATAGCATCCGCATGACCTTGGCGACATTGGAGTTCGCGTCCGGATCCGAGGCGCCGCGCCCGACCACCACCAGACAGGTCTCGTGCCGCGAAATTTGGTCGCCGGCGGCCGCAACCGCCTCTTCGACTCGCGCGGCGGCGGCCTTCAGCATCTTCGGGTCTATGCCGAGTTCGCGTCCATAGCGGATGGTGAGACCGTTTTGCGCCTGATAAGTGTTCAGCACCGAGGGAATGTCGTTCTTGGCGTGCCCGGCGGCGAACAGCATGCCCGGGATCGCCAGCACCTCGTCCACCCCGCCGGCCTTGAGCGCGTTCAGCCCGTCACGAATCACCGGAGTGGCGAATTCGAGATAGCCGTAATCCACCGGATATTGCGGCAGCCGCTCGGTCAATCGCTCGGCCAGCACGGCGAATTCCCGCACCGCGTTCTCGTCCCGGCTTCCATGGCCGCAGACCATCACCCCAAGTTTTCCAGCCATCCTCGTCGCTCCCTCGCATGCCGCCGAAGCGGTCACGCGGGGGCGCGGGAACCCTCGTTCCCGTCCCTGGAGCGCGCCGCCACGGATATCCCGTTTGGATCTACCCGGTTCCGTTTCCCGAAACGCCCGTCACGCCTTGCGTGTCCCGGACCGCGGGAACACCTCTACGCGCGTTGAGGGGCCGGGGCAAGGGGTCTTCCACTACTATTGATTTCCCGTCGCGCCGGCGAAAGCCGGAGCTCTCGGCAAGCGAAGGTTAAGCCCCTGTTTTCACGGGGGCGACGGAAAACAACCTGGACATCAACATCCCCTTGTCGCTCCGTACTTGATACGGGGCCGACGCCTGAAGCCGCGCAAGCGACGGAATGGTGATCATGTCGAGAGATGGACTTGAGTGCTTTGCCGCGGTTTGTGCCTCTACCTCTCAGGCTTCGGCCCCGTATCAAGTACGGGGCGACGGACGATCCATGCGACTTTCGACTCCGTCCTAAGATCGAATCCCCGACGCAGGTCGGGGTCGATGCCTGAGGATGGTCGGCGTGACGGAGGGAAAATCACCACGGCGCGGCGCCGGAAGTGATCCTCTATCTCTCGGCATTGAGTACTTCAGGCGTCGACCCCGACCTTCGTCGGGGATACGGGAAATGAGCGACAAGCCCCCTCACACCATGGGATCATCGAACGGGTTGCGGCCTTCGCGATCTTCCACCTCGAGAACCCAAAGGTCGGGATCATACTTGGCCTGCCGGTCGATATAAGCGTCGGCGTCGGCCTCGCTGACCGTGTCCTCTCCGGTGGCGCGCAGCCAGGCGAGGCGGCCGTCTTCCATGCGGATCTGACTCAGCACCGCGCAGCCGCGCTCGAACCCGTTGATCTTGATATAGACCGCGCCCGCGTCGGGATCACCACGCCGGGTGACCATCGCCGGCACCGCGCGCTGGGAGCAGAGCCGCGCGCCGGCCTGAACCAGGAGCTTGGACTTGAGCCGGGGATCACTCATGCGCCGAGATAGCGGGCGCGGATATGGTCGAGAAACGCCTGCTCGCCGAGCGGCGCGCCGGTGGCGGCTTGCAGCACCGCGTCGGTGTCGTGAAAGCTGCCCCAGCGGTGCACATTCTCTTTCAGCCAGGCCAGCAAGGGGGCGAAATCTCCGCCGGCGATCATGGCATCTAGGCCGTCGATGCCGCGCCGGGCCGCCGCGAAAAGTTGCGCCGCCGCCAGGGCGCCCATCGTGTAGGTCGGAAAATAACCGAAGGCGCCGTCATACCAATGGATATCCTGGAGGCACCCGAGCCGGTCGTTCGGCGGGCGCACGCCGAGGCCAGCTTCCATACCGTCACTCCAGGCGCCCGGAAGCTCCGCCACTGAAAGATCACCGGACAGCAGCGCGCGCTCCAATCGGTAGCGCAGGATGACGTGGAACGGATAGGTGACTTCGTCCGCCTCGACCCTGATGAGACTTCGGGAAACCCGGGTCGCTCCGCGATACAACGCCTCGGGCGACCATTCCTCGCCATCGACGGAGAAAGCGGCTTGGATCAACGGCGCGGCATGGTCGAAAAACGCGCGCGAGCGACTGACCTGCATCTCCATGAGCAGTGACTGGCTTTCATGCAGCGCCATGCCGCGCGAGGCGCCGACGGGCTGTCCGCGCCATTCCTTGGGCAATCCCCGTTCATATAGGGCATGACCGGTTTCGTGGATCACCCCCATCAGGCTCCCCGCCCAATCGGCGGTGTCATAACGGGTGGTGATGCGCACATCGTCGGGCACGCCGCCGGAGAAGGGATGCGCGCTGACATCCAGCCTGCCGTGGTCGAAGTCGAAGCCGAGCGATGCCATCACATCGAGCCCGAGGGAGCGCTGTTTTTCAACGGGGATATCGGTTGTCGGCGTGTCGAAGGAATCGCGCGCCTGATGCTCCAGGACCTCCGGCAAGAGCGCGCCGAGCGCCGGTTCCAGACGCGCGAACAGAGCATCGATCCGCTCGGCGGCGCCATCGGGCTCGAACTGGTCGAGCAATGCGTCGTAGGGAGTTTTGGCCAGGGCATCGGCCTTCGTCTCCGCGACCTCCCGCACCAGGCCGAGCAGTGTTTCCAGGGGCGCCGCAACGGCATTGAAGTCGGACGCCGGGCGGGCCGCCATCCATGCCGTCTCGCAAGCCGCCGACGCACGGGAGCGCGCATCCACCAGATCGGCGGTCAGGGCGGTGGCATGCGTATACTCGCGCCGCATTTCCCGAAGATTGGCGACGTCCCAGGGCTCAAGAGAGGCTTCACTCGCCGCGTCGAGAAGGTCACCCATGTCGGGCGCGGTGATCGCCTCGTGTCGCAAGACCCGCAAAGTCGCCATTTGGTCGGCCCGGGCCTCGCCGCCGCCCGCCGGCATGATGGTTTGGCGATCCCAGGAGAGGACGGCCATCGCATCCTCCAGCGCGGCGATCCGGCGGAAACGCTCCCGCAAGCGTTCGTATGCCGTCGGGGTCGGAGCGCGGCTCACGGTGCCCCGGTCTCGCCGCCCGCCTCGTCTTCCGGACGCCGGAAGTGATAGATCACGTAGATCACCAGCAAGGTCGCGGCCAGGAGGAACCAGGTCACGGCATATTGCAGATGCTCATTCCGCACCGCGATTTCGGTACTGGCGCCGATGGGGATCGAATAGGGACCGGGATCTCGAATTGCGTCGACGTAATATGGCGCGACGGGGACGATATCCCGGTGCGACGCCATTTGATTGGTGTCGACATAGAGCCAAACCTCGTTTTGAGGCTCGTTATCCGGAACGAAGGCCCCGCGACGCCGGTCCTCCCGGACAATGCCGAGAATCGTTACCAGTCCCTCGACCAGGGTCTCGGGACGTTTCTCGCGTGCCCGAAGTTTTTCCGGGACCCAGCCACGATTGACGATGATGATCCTATCGTCGCGAAGCAGGAACGGTGTCAGGACATGGAACCCGGCGCTGCCCTCGAAGGGCCGGCCCGTCATCAGGATCTCTTTATCATGCTGAAAGACGCCGACCAGTTTGACCCGACGATAGCGCCACTCATCCATGTTCCTGATTGCCGCGGGAGGGTCCTCGGGCTCCATGGCGATCCGGGCGTCAAAGGTTTCGACCAGGCTGTTCTTCCAGTTCAAGCGCTCAACCTGCCAGACCCCGAGGCCGATCAGCACCACCAACGCCGGCACGGTAAAAAGCGTAGGCCAGAAAGTCGGTCGAAAACGCCGTCCAAATGCCATTACCGGCGGGGTCCTTATTGTTTGGCGGAGAAGAGAGCCCGGCTCATACGCCGGACGGACATCCCGCGTTGTTCGAGTGCATCAAAACAACGATTTCGCCCAAATCGGGCGCCGATGGATCATCCAAGCTTGAAAAGCATCGTCGCGAGGAAGCCTGGAAGAAAAAGAGTGGTTTTGAACGGGAGCCGGTTGGTACCGGCTCCCGGTTCGCGACTAACGTCCACCCCACCAATAGACGCAGATAAACAAGAACAGCCATACCACGTCGACGAAGTGCCAATACCATGCCGCCGCCTCGAAGCCGAAATGATGGTCCGGCTTGAAGTGCCCGGCCCGAGCGCGGAACCAACAAACGATGAGGAAACAGGTTCCGACGAGCACGTGGAAGCCATGGAAACCCGTGGCTAGATAGAAGGTGGACGAGTAGATCCCATCGGTGAAGCCGAAGGTCGCGTGCTGATACTCATAAGCCTGCAGCGCGGTAAAGGCGATGCCCAGGATAATGGTCACGCCAAGGCCATTGATCAGGTTCTTGCGATCGCCCTTCAGCAGGGCCGCATGCGCCCAAGTGACCGTGCAGCCGGACAGGAGCAGGATCATCGTGTTGATCAAGGGAATATCGAAGGCCGGGAAAGGCTCGACATCGGCCGGCGGCCAGACGCCGGTGTCCGGATATAGCGACGCGTCGAAGAAGGCCCAGAAGAACGCCAGGAAGAACATCACCTCGGAGGCGATGAACAAGATCATGCCGTAGCGCATGCCAAGCTGAACGATCGGCGTATGATGGCCTTGATATTCGGCTTCCTTGATCACGTCGCGCCACCACATGAACATGGTGTACAGGATCGTCAGGAACCCGACCGTCATAATCAGGGCCCCGTAGCCCATCTCATGCATGTACATGATCGCGCCGATGGCCGTGATGAAACCGGCCATGGCACCAACCGCGGGCCAGGGGCTGGGTTCAACCAGATGATAGGAGTGACTGTGTCCGCCGCTCATAGCTTCCTCTTTCCTTCAATGGTCGCCTCGGCGACCCCCCAAACAATACCTCAATTCGTGCGCTGGTCCACCGTATTGACGCGACCATCGGCGCCGGTGCTCAGACCGGCTTGTTCGATACCCTCCGCCGCCGATTGATCCTCGGCGCGGAAGAACGTGTAGGAGAGCGTGATCGTCGTCACGTCGTCCAGATTCGGATCCTCGACGATGGTCGGATCGATGAAGAAGCTCACGGGCATGTCGACCCGCTGACCTGGTTTCAGCACCTGCTCGGTGAAACAGAAACACTCCACCTTGTTGAAATACAGACCAGCCTTATCCGGTGTGACGTTGAACGTCGCGGTCCCGACTATGGCCTCGTCGCTTTCATTTTCAGCCTGATAGAACGCTAGCGCGTTCTCGCCGACCTTGAGATCCATGGATTTCAATACCGGATCGAATGCCCAGCCGAGCGCCGGATTAACGTTGGAATCAAAACGGATCGTGAGCGTCCTATCAACCACCTCGTTGGATTCCACCGCCGCGAACTGGGTGGTGCCGCCGTAACCGGTAACCCGGCAGAAGATCTCATAGAGCGGGACCGAGGCATAGGCGAGGCCTCCCATCCCGGCGACGAACGCTCCGAGGAAGGCCAAGGTCCGGATATTTCGGCGACCCGCGCCCATCACTCGAACATCCGCACGATGGTGATCAGGTAGAACAGCGCGCAAAACGCGAAGATCGCCAGCAAAACAGCCAGGTTCCGCCCCCGCTTGGCGCGAAGCATATCGGCGGCGCGCACCGGAGGAAGCTCGTTCTCGTTGGGCTCATTCATCGCGCTCATGACCCGAACCACGGCGCGGCGGGCATGCCGACCGCGCGATCGACGACAAGCGCCAGGAAGACCAGGAACAGATAAAGGATCGAGTAGCCGAAAAGCTGTTTGCAGTTCCGGTCCGACGCGTCGCGCCAGACGCGCCAAGCAGCGAGCACGAATATCGCCCCGAGCACCGCCGCGAAGGCGCCATAAAGCACGCCCACCGTTCCCAATGCCATCGGCGCCAGGCCCAGGGGGGCCAACAGCAGGCTATAGAGCAGGATTTGTTTCTGGGTCTCGCGCCGTCCGGCGACGACCGGCAGCATCGGCACGCCGGCGGCCTGATAGTCGCCGCTTCGATATAGCGACAACGCCCAGAAGTGCGGCGGCGTCCAGAAGAAGATAATCGCGAACAGAACCAGCGAATCCAAGGTGACGGTTCCGGAAATCGCCGCCCACCCGATCATCGGAGGGAAGGCGCCGGCGGCTCCACCAATGACAATGTTCTGGGGCGTACGGCGCTTGAGCCACATGGTGTAGACGAAAACGTAAAAGCCGATCGTCAGGGCCAGCAGTCCAGCGGCAAGCCAGTTCACCGCCAGGCCCATGACCATTACCGAACCGCAGGCCAGGACCACGCCGAAGGTGAGCGCTTCCTCGGCCCCAACCCGGCCCGCCGGAATCGGTCGGGCGCTGGTCCGCGACATCACCGCGTCGATATCGCGGTCGTACCACATATTGATCGCGCCGGACGCGCCCGCGCCTACCGCGATACAGAGGATGGCGATCACCTCGAGAAACGGATGCAGCGAACCGGGAGCGAGGTAAAGTCCGACGAAACCGGTGAACACCACGAGCGACATCACCCTCGGTTTCAGCAACCGGGTGAAGTCGACGAACGCCGCCGATACGGAACCGGCGGCTCCCGCCGCCGGTTGTGCGCCGATCGAGGTGTCGGACACGATCGTTATTCCTCCAATTCGACCCGCCGCTGGATTACTTGATCCGCGGCAAGTCCTCATAGGTATGGAAGGGCGGAGGCGAAGACAGCGTCCACTCCAGGGTCGTGGCGCCATCACCCCATTCGTTGTCCGGCGCCTGACGCTTGGCCATGAAGGCCTCCAGCACCATGATCACGAAGACGACAGTTCCGATACCCGCGATATAAGCACCGTAGGAAGCCACCTGGTTCCAGCCATGCAATGCCTCGGGATAGTCGATATAGCGCCGCGGCATGCCGGCCAGACCGAGGAAATGCATCGGGAAGAAGGTCAAGTTGACACCGATGAAGGTCAGCCAGAAATGCGCCTGCGCCAATCCCTTGCTGTAGGTGTAGCCGGACATCTTGGAGAACCAGTAGTAAAACCCGCAGAAGATGCCGAATACCGCGCCGAGCGACAGCACATAATGGAAATGCGCGATCACGTAGTAGGTGTTGTGCAGCATGATGTCGACGCCGGCATTGGCCAGTACGACACCGGTCACACCGCCGACCGTGAACAAGAAGATGAAGCCCAACGCCCAGATCATCGGAATGTCGAACCTGATCGAACCGCCCCACATGGTGGCGATCCAAGAGAAGATCTTCACGCCGGTCGGCACCGCGATCACCATGGTCGCGGCGGTGAAATAGGCCCTGGTATCGACGTCCAGCCCCACCGTGTACATGTGATGGGCCCAGACGATGAAGCCCACGACCCCGATCGACACCATGGCGTAAGCCATGCCGAGATAACCGAAGACCGGCTTGCGCGAGAAGGTCGAGACCACATGGCTGATGATGCCGAAGGCCGGCAGGATCATGATGTAGACCTCGGGGTGCCCGAAGAACCAGAACAGATGCAGGAACAGGATCGGGTCACCACCACCGGACGGAATGAAGAAGCTGGTGCCGAAGTTTCGGTCGGTCAGCAACATGGTGATCGCGCCCGCCAGAACCGGCAGGGCCAAAAGCAGCAGGAACGCCGTGATCAAAATCGACCACGCGAATAGCGGCATCTTGTGCAGGGTCATGCCCGGCGCGCGCATGTTGAAGATCGTCGTGATGAAGTTGGCGGCGCCCAGGATCGAGGACGCGCCGGCCAGATGGAGCGACAGGATCGCCATGTCCATCGACGGACCAGGCGTGCCTTCCTTACCGGACATCGGTGGATAGATGGTCCATCCGACACCCGCTCCGCCATCGGCGAACATCGACAGGAACAGCAGGATAAAGGCCGGGATCAGCAACCAGAAGCTGATATTGTTCATCCGCGGGAAGGCCATGTCCGGGGCGCCGATCATCAACGGCACGAACCAGTTGCCGAAACCGCCGATCAGCGCCGGCATGACCACGAAGAACACCATGATCAGGCCATGCGCCGTCACATAAACGTTCCAGACATGGCCGTTTTCCATGTACTGCACGCCGGGGTCTTGCAACTCCATCCGCATGTACATCGAGATCCCACCACCGATCAGCCCCGCGATAACGGAGAAGATCAGGTACATCGTGCCGATGTCCTTGTGGTTGGTCGAATACAGGTACCGTAGGAAACCCTTCGGAACGCCGTGGTCGTGATCGTGCTCGTGGGCGTGGGCCGCGCTCATGGTCTCTTCCCCGCTACTTATTCGTTGACCGCGCCGTCGGCGACCCGGAACGGGGCCGGAGCGGCGGCGAACTTGACTTTGGCTTCGGCGAGCCAGGCGTCGTATTTCTCTTGGCTCAGCGCCTGAACGGCAATCGGCATGGCCGAGTGGTTAACACCGCAGATCTGATTGCACTGGCCGTAGACCATGCCTTCCTTGTCGATCTGCATCCACGTCTCGTTGGTCCGTCCGGCCATGCCGTATATCTGCACCACCGCCGACGGCAGGAAGAACGAATGCATCACGTCGTTGCTGGTCACCAGGATCTGGATCTTCTTGCCGACCGGTACCACCAGGGGATTGTCGACGGACAGCAGGTAGGTCTGGGTCGCCGGATCGATCTTTTCCTTGGGGATCATGTAGCTGTCGAAGGACACGCCGGCATCCGGATACTCATAGTTCCAGTACCACTGATTGGCGGTGACCTTGATTGACATGTCCGGGTCGGGGGTACGATCTCCGTAGTAAAGCGTCTTGAAGGACGGCACCGCGACCACCACCAGGATGATAACCGGAACCGCCGTCCAAAGAATTTCGATCAGCGTGTTGTGCGTTGTCTTCGACGGGTTCGGATTGTTCGACGCCTTGAACTTGACGCAGACATAAACCATCAGCGCCAGCACGAAGATCGTGATGATCGTGATCAGCCAAAGAAGATAGTCGTGAAATTCATGAATGCGCACGGCCACCGGGCTTACCGGTTCCGGCACCCCCAATTGCCAGGGCGTCGCCACCGACGCCATCGCGCCCGTCGCCATCAACACGAGGAAAGCCACCGATAGCCCAAGGGCTTTGCTGGCACCCGCAACGAAATGTCTGAGTTGTTCCATCTCGATCGCTCTCTTGATCCCGTCCCGCGCGGCGTCCGAACTGTCCGGTAACATTTGGACGACTCCTCGAACACACGCCATCAACGGCTCCCGCCGCGCTTGGCGAGACCCTACTCTCCGGTCGCGATACTCACAAGCCGGACTTGCGCGGCAGAAAGTCGCGCCAACCCGTCTCAACGACCGATTTCGAACACTTTATGACAAACCGTTGCTGACTTCCACGCTATTGACCCCATATGCTGTCCAAACCGTTCGAAATTTTTCATATGCCCCCGGTACCGCCGGGGTCTCGCGAGGAATCCGGCATGACCGATCTAGCCACCACCGACGAGCTTTTTTACGACCGCGCCGGCCTCGACCGAGAGAAAGTGGGGCGAATCGTCGATGACGCGCTGAACGGCGCGGATGATGGGGAACTGTTTCTGGAGTATCGGCAGTCCGAAAGTTTCGCTTTCGACGATGGTCGTCTGAAGACCGCTTCCTTTGACACCACCCAGGGCTTCGGCCTGCGCGCCATCGCCGACGAGGCTCGGGGTTACGCCCACGCCGCCGATCTTTCCGAGGACGCCATTCGCCGCGCGGCGGCCACGGTGAAGGCCGTTCATGCCGGCCATGGCGGCACCCAGGCCGACGGCCCGGCGCGCACCAACCGGGCGCTCTACACCGACACCAACCCGATCCCCGGCATGGATTTCGAGGCCAAGGTCAAGCTCCTACAGGATATCGATGCCTATGCCCGGGCCAAGGACCCGCGCATCCGCCAGGTCTCCGCCTCCTTGTCCGGCTCCTGGCAAGCGATCCAGATCCTGCGCGCCGGCGGCGAGCGGGTCGCCGATATCCGCCCCTTGGTCCGGCTCAATGTCGCCGTCGTGGTCGGTGACGGTGATCGCATGGAAAGCGGCGGCACCGGGGTCGGCGGACGGCTCGGCTATGACCGCTATATCGATCCCGACAACTGGCAAGCCCAGGTTGACGAGGCCTTGAGAATTGCCTTGGTCAATCTCGAGGCGGTAGCGGCGCCGGCGGGCGAGATGGAGGTCGTGCTCGGCCCCGGCTGGCCCGGCGTGATGCTGCACGAGGCGGTGGGCCACGGGCTGGAAGGCGATTTCAACCGCAAGAAGACCTCGACCTTCACCGGCATGGTCGGCCAAAGGGTCGCGTCCAAGGGCGTCACCGTGGTCGATGACGGCACCATCAAGGACCGCCGCGGCTCGATCACCGTCGACGACGAGGGCACCCCGTCGGCCCATAACGTGCTGATCGAGGACGGCATTCTCGTCGGCTATATGCAGGATCGCCAGAACGCGCGCCTCATGGGCGTCGCGCCGACCGGCAATGGCCGGCGCCAGAGCTACGCGCATCATCCGATGCCGCGGATGACCAATACCTACATGACCGCGGGCGACCATGACCCGGAGGAGATCATCCGTTCGACCAAGAACGGGCTCTACGCGGTGAATTTCTCCGGCGGCCAGGTCGACATCGTCTCCGGCAAGTTCGTTTTCTCGGCCAGCGAGGCCTATATGATCGAGGACGGCAAGGTCACCCGCCCGGTCAAGGGCGCCACCCTGATCGGCAACGGCCCCGACGCCATGAACAAGATCTCGATGATCGGCTCCGACCTGAAGCTGGACGAAGGTATCGGCACCTGCGGCAAGGACGGCCAGGGCGTCCCCGTCGGCGTCGGCCAGCCCACCGTCAAGATGCGCGGGATTACCGTCGGCGGGACCGAGGTTTAGGGACCCGTCCGCGCCTCGCGCCTGGCGATGTAGACGCCCGAGGCGATGACGATGGCGACGCCGACGAAAGTCCAGGTGTCGGGCAGTTCCGACCAGATGAGATAACCGAAGGAAATCGCCCAGATGATGGTGCTGTACTCGAAGGGCGCCAGCATCGAGGCTTCGGCGTATCGGAAGGCCTGGACGATCAGCATCTGACCAACCCCGCCGAGCACGCCGAGCAGGAGCAGCCACGGCAGATGCGCCAATTCCGGCGTCGTCCAATCCATCGGCACCAACACGCCGCTCGCCAAAACGCCGCCGAGCGAGGTGTAGAACACGATAGATGTGCTGTTATCGGTCAATGCCAGCTTGCGCCCCAGCAACATGGTGACCGAGAAAGTCAAGGCGGCGGAGACCGGCAGCAGCGCGTAGGGCGAGAAGACGTCGCTTCCGGGTCGCAAAATCACCAGTACCCCGATGAACCCGATGACCACGGCGGTCCAGCGCCTCGGCCCGACCTTTTCGCCGAGAAAGGGACCGGCGAGCACCGTCAAGCAGATCGGCGCGGCGAAAACCAGGGCCGTCGCCTCTCCCAACGGCATGTAGCGCAGGGACAGAAAAAACAGGAATGTGGTTACCGTCGCCAGGATCGAGCGGACGGCCTGCAAGATCGGACGGCGGGTCGAGAGAATGCCGAGTCCGCCCGACATGATGACCATCGGAAGGATCGGGATCAGGCCGAAGAACGAGCGAAACAGCACCAATTGCATGGCGCCGAAGGTTCCCGACAGATCCTTGATGATCGCGTCCATGGCGGAGACGCAAAAGAATCCGGAAATCGACAGCGCGACGGCAAGCCCCGGCCCGCCGGCGCGCCCTCCCCTATCCAGCGCGCCGGTCAGTAGCGCATCTCTTGATAGACCGGGTCGACCGAGCCGCCCCAGCGGTTCTCATAAGCGTCGAGCAATTCCTCGGCCGATGTTCGTCCGCTCTCGGCGATCCCTCGCAGGGTGTCGAGGAAACCCGATTCGTCGTTACCGGCCGCGTCCTTGCGGGCCCGGCGTTTCAGCCCCGCCGAAGCGATCTCCAGCGACCGTTTCGCCAGATCCTGGACGGTTCCGCCACGAAATGGCGTCTTGAGACCCTGAGCGGGAACGTCATCGCGCATCCGCGCCTGCTCCTCGATGGTCCAGTCCTTGACCATGTCCCAGGCGGCGCTTTGGGAGTCGCTGTCATAAAGCAGCCCGACCCAATAGGCCGGCAGCGCGCAAAGGCTGCGCCAGGGCCCGCCATCTGTGCCACGCATCTCCAGATACTTCTTCAGACGGACCTCGGGGAAGTTCGTGGTCATATGGTCGGTCCAGTCGCCCATATGCGGGATCTCGCCCTCGAAACCCTCGAGCTTGCCTGCCATGAAATCCCGGAAACTTTTTCCCGCGACATCGTGATAGATGCCGTCGCGGTAAACGAAATACATCGGCACGTCGAGGATGTAGTCGACATGCCGCTCGAAGCCATAGCCCTCCTCGAACACGAAGGGCAGCATGCCGCAGCGCGACGGGTCGGTATCGGTCCACACATTGCTGCGAAGCGAGAGGAACCCGCTCGGCTTGCCCTCCTTGAAGGGGGAGTTCGCGAACAGCGCGGTGGCCACCGGTTGCAGCGCCAAGCTGATTCGGTATTTCTCCACCATGTCGGCTTCGTCGCTGAAATCGAGATTGGTCTGCACCGTGCAGGTCCGCAGCATCATGTCGAGGCCAAGATTGCCGACCCTCTGCATCTCCCGGTTCATGATCGCGTAGCGACCCTTGGGCATCCAGGAAACCTGATCGCGGCGCCAGGACGGATCGAACCCGAGCCCCAGCATGCCGGTACCGAGCTCGTCTCCGACCTCCTTGACCTGGGCCAAATGGGTATGAACCTCGTCACAGGTCTGATGAATGTTCTCCAGCGGCGCGCCTGATAGCTCGAATTGTCCCCCCGGCTCGAGGGTGATCGCGCAACCGTTCATGGACAAGGCAATGGTCTTGCCCTGTTCCTGGATCGGCTCCCATCCAAACCGCTCAAGACGCGAGAGGATCTCACCGATCCCGTCCGGCCCCTCATAAGGTAGGCGCTTATTGTCGGAGAGCCGGAAAGCGAATTTCTCATGCTCCGTGCCGATCAACCATTTGTCGCGCGGCGTGCAGGCGGATTCGAGATCCTCGATAAGCTGCGCCTTGCTCTCGATCGGGGCGCCGGCGGCGTCGGGGGGACGTGACATTAAGTGGATCTCGCGAAATTCAAGGGAAGGTTATGGTCGCGCGCTCGCCTTATATCGACCGAAGGCCCTATCTCCAATCTCCCATCGCCGCCTGCCAACAGGCAAGAGCGGCAAGCGCCGCCGTTTCGGCGCGAAGGATCCGGGGGCCCAGACCGACGCGGCAAACATTGGGGGTTTTATCCAGCCGGTCAAGTTCCTCATTGGCAAGACCGCCTTCCGGTCCGATCAACAATCCGGCCGGACCCGGTGCCAGATCCCCAATCGCATCCAAAATCGGCGCGCCGACACCGGTCTCGTCACAACAGATCAAGCGCCGCTCCACCGGCCACAGATCCAGCATCTCCTCGAATCGGACAGGTTCCCGCACCTCCGGCACGTTGAGCCGGCCACATTGCTCCGCCGCCTCGATCGCGTTGGCGCGGAGTCGTTCCAGGTTGACCCGATCCATCGCTGTGTATCGCGTGAAGACCGGCCACAAGACCGACACGCCCAGTTCGGTCGCTTTTTCGGCGACGAAATCGATCCGCGCCCGTTTGATCGGCGCGAAGGCGAGCCAGATATCGGCCTCCGGCTGAATATCTCGAAGGCGCTCGCCGACTTCCAGACTAGCCGCGCGTTTTCCGAGCTCCGCGATCCCGGCGCTCCACTCACCGTCGCGGCCATTGAACAACGCGACCCGGTCGCCGGTTTTCAGACGCAGGACGTTCCGCAGGAAATGCGCTCGATCGCCATCCAGCGTGACAACGCCCCGGATCGCCAGGTCGGCATCGACAAACAACCGTGTCTTGAACTCGGACACCATGCGGCACCGATCCCCTCTAATCCAGGTGGCCACGCCTATTGCAGGATATCGCGTTCCCTTGGTCATCGCACCCCGCCGCCCCACATGACAGACAATCCAGCCGCCGTCACGAAATTCGATCGAAACAGGTTCTTTCCACCACGTTGGGGATGCTAGCTTTCGTTCCCATCGAGACGCACGCGTCACTTTCGGCGAAGCATGAACGGACAACAGCACATGACCGAGCCCACGACCCTGTTCGAGAAAATCTGGCGGCGTCACGCGATCCTGGACCGCGAGGACGGAACAACCCTGCTGTCGATCGATCGCCACCTCTGCCATGAAGGCTCTTTCCATGCCTTCGACAAACTGAAGGCTCAAGGCCGTCGGGTCCGCCGACCCGACCTCACCGTGGCGATCGCGGATCACTATGTTTCCACCGACGCGCCGGAAACCGGAAACCAGGACCCGAGCCGACGCGAGGTGATCGAACGCCTGTCCAGGAATACCGACGAGATGGGCGTACGCCTCTATGGCGTCGGCGCGCCGGAACAGGGGATCGTGCATGTTGTCGGCCCGGAGCAGGGGATCACCCTGCCCGGCCTGCTCTTGGTCTGCGGCGACAGCCACACCGCGACCCATGGCGCGCTGGGCTGCCTCGCCTTCGGAATAGGCGCCTCGGAGGTCGCCCATGTTCTGGCCACGCAAACCCTATGGCAAAAGAAGCCGAAGACCCTGCGGGTAACAATCGACGGCCCGCTCGGCGCCGGCGTGTCGCCCAAGGACGTGATCCTGCACTTGATCTCGGTGATCGGCGCCAACGGCGCGACGGGTCATATGATCGAATATGCCGGCTCGACAATCCGCGAGATGTCTGTCGAGGGGCGGATGACGATCTGCAACATGTCCATAGAGGCCGGCGGTCGCGCCGGACTTATCGCCCCGGACGACAAGACATTCGCGTACCTGAAGGATCGGCGATACGCGCCCAAGGACAGGGATTGGGAGAGCGCCTTGGAAGATTGGCGCTCACTCGCTTCCGATCCAGGCGCGCGATTCGATCGGGAGGTATCGATAGACGCCCGAGATGTTGCGCCGTCGATTACCTGGGGGACCAGTCCCGAGGACGCGATGGCGATTACCGGACGGGTTCCCGACCCGGCGCGCGAGGATGATCCGACGCGTCAGGCCGCGCTGTCGGCGACCCTGGATTATATGGGACTGACACCGGGAGAGGCGTTGACGAACATCGCGGTGAACCGTGTGTTCATCGGTTCTTGCACCAACGCCCGGATCGAGGATCTGCGCGCCGCCGCGGCAGTGGCGAAGGGCCGCGCCGCGAGAGTGACCGCGATCGTTGTCCCCGGCTCTACCCCGATCAAGCTGCAAGCCGAGGCCGAGGGGCTGGACCGGATCTTCATCGAGGCCGGCTTCGAGTGGCGGGCGACGGGATGTTCCATGTGTGTCGGGATGAACGGCGATCTTACCCCGCCGGGAGAGCGATGCGCCTCGACCAGCAATCGAAACTTCAAGGGCCGACAGGGCCCGGGAAGCCGGACCCATCTGATGAGTCCGGCGATGGCCGCCGCGGCCGCGGTAACCGGTCGATTGACCGATGTACGAGATCTAATCGGAGGCGCGTGACATGGAACCCTTCGGCAAGCTCGACACCAATGCCGCCGCGCTGGTGCTCGAAAACATCGATACCGATCAGATTATCCCGGCCCGCTTCATGCGCGCGCCAAGAAGCACGGATCACGGTCAGTTCCTGTTCCACGATATGCGACGCGGGCCCGACGGCGAGCCGCGGGCGGACTTTCCGCTGAACAGCCCCGATCTCTCGAGCGCCGGCGTCTTGGTCGCGGATACCAATTTCGGCTGCGGGTCCTCGCGCGAGGCCGCCGTCTATGCGCTTTACGACGCCGGCATCCGATGTGTCATCGCGCCAAGTTTCGGCGATATCTTTTATTCCAACGCCACCAAGAACGGCCTCTTGCCGATCGTGCTGGATCGCGCAGTCGTGCAATCGATATGGAAGACCCTCGAGACCGCCAACAGCGCCCGGATCGAAGTCGACCTTGAAAGCCAAACCGTGCATCTGCCCAATGGCGTGACCCACCGTTTCGATATTGATCCGTTCAAGAAACGGTGCCTGTTGGAAGGGTTGGACGATATCGATCTGACGCTTCGCCATTCAGACGAAATCGAGCGTCACGAACAAGCCCACGGCGAAACCCGACCCTGGGCCGGAACCATCGGATGAAGCGTGGGTCAAAACGCCGCGTTTTGCCATGAGTTCGCTAGAGACAGCACCGGTCCTATTCCTCGCCCTCGCGATCGACGCCGTGATCGGCGACCCCGCTTGGGTGTATCGCCGCCTGCCGCATCCCGTTGTCCTGATAGGCACGATGATTGGCTGGCTGGATCGCGTGTTGAACCAGGCGAATCACGCCGGCGCAATCCGTCGCGGCCTGGGAGTTATCGCCCTGGTGCCGGTGTTTCTTGTGGCGGGCGGCGCGGGTTGGCTACTCCAGACCGGGCTGTCGGCGGTACCGCATGGCATGGTTCTCGAAGCGCTGGCGGTTTCGATCTTTCTGGCGCAAAACAGCTTGTATCGCCATGTCGCGGCCGTCGAGCGCGGGTTTGTCGGCGCGCGGTTGGCCACCGCCCAAGCCGCGGTTCGGCTGATCGTGGGGCGCGACCCGGTCAGCCTGAACGAGGCCGGGACCTGCCGCGCGGCGATCGAATCACTGGCCGAGAATTTTTCCGACGGCGTTGTCGCGCCCGCGTTCTGGTACTTGGTGTTCGGACTGCCCGGTTTGCTCGCCTACAAGGCGCTCAACACCGCCGATAGCATGATTGGCCACCGTAACGATCGCCATCTTCACTTTGGTTGGGCGGCCGCGCGACTGGATGATCTGGCCAATCTGTTACCCGCCAGACTGGCGGCGCTGTTCATCGCCATCGCGGCCTGCCTGACCAGGGGCGATCGGGCCAAGGCGGCGCTGATATCGGCGTTTCGCGATGCCGGGCGTCACCGATCGGTCAATGCCGGATGGCCCGAAGCAGCGATGGCCGGGGCACTCGGCCTCCGGCTAGCGGGACCCAGAACCTATGGCGGCGTTGTTGTCGACGATGCCTGGATGGGTGACGGCGACACCAACGCCAAGCCGGAGAACATCCGACGGGCGCTCCACCTCTATCTCCGGGCTTGCGGTGTCATGATGGCGCTGATCGGGCTAGTCGCGTTCCTCGAGATATAGTTCCTCGCGTTCTCGCCTACCCCCGCCGTCATGCGCATGGCCCGGCGTCACCAGGCGGAATACTTGGCGGACGACGGCAATGAGTATAAGCGCCGCGAGAATTCCCGCCTCGTCGGCCACGAAATCGACAAAATCGGCGGTCCGCTCCGTCGAGAATGCCTGAAGAATCTCCGCGGCCATTCCGAAGCCAAGCAGCCCGATCGCTACAATACCGAGGCTAAACCATCGCAATAGCAAGGGGCCACCGATCACCGCGCAAAAGAAGAACATGAGAAAATGGACGAGCGCATCATCCTGAAGATAGCTCTCGACATCCAAAGGGTCCCGCACCGGCTCGAACACCAGGAGAGCACCCACGTTCAGCAGAATGATGAACAGTACCACCCAGCCGAATATGGCGGTGTTGCCGGTACTGCGTTTGCGACGGCGTCGCGTTCTAGACTTTTTGTCTCGCATGCGGGTCACCGCGATCCGTTGACCAACGCCCCATTCTGGGGTCTTCCAGGCGAAGTATAACGCCAAGCCGGTGGATGCCAAATTCTAATCCCAGGGGACGGATGGGGCTCGACGCTAGAACTCCGCGGAATCGATAATCATGGGCTCGGCGTGGGCCGCTTTCACCCATTCCTGCATCGCCGGATGGGACCAAACCGCGTCCATGTACGCCGCCTCAACCTCGCCAACCTCGACCGCATAGGTACGGAATCGACTAACCACCGGGGCGAACATTGCATCGACGATGGTGAACGCGCCGAACAGGAAAGCTCCACCGCCCTCGGCGCCATAGCGTTCCCGGGCCCGGCGCCAGATCGCCGCAATGCGGTTGATATCCTCCTGAACACCGGGCTTGCGTCCCTCGTCTGGAAACCGACTGCGGATATTCATCGGCATATGTTCGCGCAGAGCCCCGAACCCCGCGTGCATCTCGGCGGAAATCGATCGCGCGATGGCCCGAGCCCGCACATCCTTCGGCCAAAGCCCCGCGTCGGGATACAGTTCCGCCACATACTCGCAAATCGCCAGGCTTTCCCAGACGATGTTATCGCCATGCTTGAGAATCGGCACGGTGCCGTTGCGCCAGTGTTTCAAGATCTCCTGACGCGTATTGGGTTGATCCAACGCGATCAGAATTTCCTTGAAAGGCGCCTCGGCGGCTTTCAAAACAAGCCAAGGCCGAAGCGACCAGGACGAATAGTTCTTATTGCCGATGACCAGGGTTAGGTCACCCATGGGCGACGCTCCAAAAGTTCCCGCGAAGGGTATTTGAGCCTGTCAGGCGGACCAGCGCAACCGCTTTGCCAAGAAGCCAACGAGCCCGCTGGTTTCATGACCCGCACACCCTCGTCGGCCTTGAGACGGAACGCACCAGCGGTTACAACACGAGCATCCCCTGAAAGACAACAGTTGCGAAAACCAGCCTAAAGCATCCTGGAAACCAAAAGGGAAATCGCCCAGATGGCCTTCGCCGCGCGCAAGACTTCGGCATCCATTCCCATCTCGCCGCTAACCGAGGCGGGGCTCAAGGATTGGAAAAAAACAGCCTCCAAGGAATTGACGCAATGGATCGCCGCGACGGGATTCAAGGCGGCGCCCGGCGCGGTTGCCTACCTCCCGGACGATAAGGGTGGCATGGCGCGGGTTCTTCTGGGGGTTTCCGACAGTGATTCGCCTGGGGGTGGGATCTGGGATCTCGCGGGCTTGCCATCGAGCTTGCCAAAGGGTCGCTATTATCTCGACGCGACGCTGTCGTCCGAAAAGGCGACCGCGGCGGCGTTGGGTTGGGCGCTCGGTTGCTATCGCTTCGACCGATACAAGAAAATGGCCAAACCCGAAGCTGAACTTGTGCTTCCCGAAAACGCGGACAAGGCCGAGGTGGAACGAATGGCGGCCGGCATTGGACTCATCCGAGATCTCATAAACACGCCGGCGGCGGATCTAGGCCCGGCGGATCTGGCGGACGCGGCGAAAGCCATGGCCAAGCCGCATCGGGCGCGGGTCAAGATCATCGCCGGCAAGAGCTTGCTAACCGAGAACTATCCCTCCGTGCACGCGGTCGGGCGCGCCGCGGCTCAGGAGCCGAGGCTAATTGACATCACCTGGGGCAAGGCGGATGCACCCAGGGTAACCCTGGTCGGCAAGGGCGTCTGTTTCGACAGCGGCGGCCTGGATATCAAGCCAGCATCCGGCATGCTCAACATGAAGAAGGACATGGGCGGCGCGGCGCAGGTTCTCGGGTTGGCGCACATGATCATGGACGCCAAGCTGCCGCTACGCCTGCGGGTCCTGGTCCCAGCGGTTGAGAACGCGATCTCAGGTAACGCTTTCCATCCCCGCGATATCCTGCAAACCCGCAAGGGGCTCACGGTCGAGGTCGGCAATACCGATGCCGAGGGACGACTGATCCTGTCCGACGCGCTGGCCGAGGCGGCAAGCGAGAAACCCGAAATGATCATTGATTTCGCGACCCTTACCGGGGCCGCGCGGGTCGCGCTCGGCTCGGACGTACCCGCGCTCTTCTGCAATGACGATGATCTGGCCGACGCGCTGCTGAGCAACGGAACAGAGGCCAATGACGCGATGTGGCGGATGCCACTCTGGCCGGGATATAAGCCCTTCCTGTCCTCGACGGTCGCCGATATCTCGAGCACCGGCTCGGCGCCCAATGGCGGCGCGATCACGGCGGCCCTGTTCCTGGAGCATTTCGTCGAGCCGGACATCCCGTGGGCGCATATCGACCTCATGGCCTTCAACACCAGCGCGCGGCCAGGACGCCCGGAAGGCGGCGAGGCCCAAGGTGTTCGCGGTATCTACGCCATGCTGAAAAAGCGTTACGGGTAACCTCGAATCAGATCTCTAATATCCGACACTTAGGTCGACCAAACCGTTCACCGGTCGGCCTTCACGGCACCGTCGGATGTTGTCCAGGAACGTTGCCGCCACCGCCGGCACGTATACCTCGGAGGCGTGATGCGGCGTCATGATGATCCGCTGGTCGGTCCAGAACGGATGATCCCGGGGTAGTGGTTCCACGGAGAACACATCCAGCGCCGCCCCGGCGATCTGCCCGGAATCAAGCGCCGCCGTCAGGTCCGGCTCGACGAGTTGCGCGCCGCGGCCGCAATTCAGGACATAGGACCCTCGAGGCATGCGAGAGAAAAGCTCGGCGTTCATGATCCCCACTGTCTCGGGCGTGCTCGGCAACAGGCAGAGCAGATAATTGGTCGACGCGAGCATCTCGTGGAGGCCATCGACGCCCTGATACGACCGGATCCCCTCAATGGATTTCGCGGTTCGCGCCCAACCCTGAACCTTGATTCCCATGGCCTTCAGCATCTTGGCGACGTGGGTGCCGAGATAGCCGAGGCCCAGAAGCCCGACCTGGACGGAGTCAGTGTCGAAGGCCCGCTCCGGCGACCATTCCCTACGGCTTCGGCGGTCATCGTAATACGCGGTCTCGCGGTGCAGCCTGAGAATGTTCATCGCCGCCCAGTGACCCATGGACCGCGCCATATGCGGGTCCGTGACGCGAACCAGGGGCACGTCCCGCGGCATGTCCGGGTCGCTCAACACGTGATCAACGCCCGCCGCCATCGACATGATGAGCTTCAGATTCGGGAACTTCGCCAACTCTCCATGCGGCATCTTCCAGACCATGGCGATATCCACATCGCTCGGATCTCCCACGTCCGGCCATTCCCGGATCGTCAGATCGGGGTCCAGCTTGTGGAGTTCATCTATATAGTGATCCGCCCGTTCCTCGCCGAGCTTGATGACGATGGTTGGCAAAACCGAATCCTTTCTTCCTCATTGAACCACGGGAGCCGCCATCCTAGTTCGCGACGGCGCTCGAGGCCACCCGCTAGGCTCCAATCACGGGCGGTTCGCCATAACTGATAGTCGAGAGAATTCCGCGATTTGAATTCATCGAACACGGAATCGGCCAAGAAAATGTTCGGCCTCGAGGTCCGATTGGCGTGAGGCATCGTCTTCGCTTCCAAGCCCAGTAGCGGGGCCAGGCGCCGCAGATCCAATGCCGCTGTTTCCAACGTGCCGACGAACCAGTATTTCGCCAGGGCGCCAAGAGCGTGCTTCGGATTTGGCGCGATAAGGCGTGCCATTGGATTATCCAAGCTCGCGAGGAACGCCTCCAGGGACTCATGCCGCAACGGAAACCTTCCGGATCGCCGCGCATAATGGAAATACGAAATCGCCCTGTCCAGGGGATCGCGCAGGAAAACAATCCTTCGATACGGAGGCGTCTCCGTTTCCGAATACCTTTCGAACAACGCACAGCCCGGTAGCTCGAAATGTCCCGTGAGGATCGGCGGTTGAGGCGATTCCCAATCGAGCTCATCGAGATTGAGCCTTCTGGCGCGAAAGCTATCCGCGCTTTCGTGGTTCATCTCACCGGGCCCTTTTCGGGCATAGTCATCAACCGGAAAGAAACGCAAGGCGAGATGAGCAAGCAGGCTGTTGCCACCGCATTTGGGAATATGATGGAAGACGTACCGCGGCGGCGCGTTGCTTTCAATATTGCTGGTCACGATCAACCAGATTGTTGGGATTTTTACCCGCGAAGACCTTCTGGATCGCGTCGGCGACCTGCTCGGCCGCGCTATCAGCGTTGGATTGGGCCGAGACATGGGGCCAGACCCGCACCTTGGGATGCTCCCAATACGGATTTTCCGGCGGCAACGGCTCCTCATGAAACACATCCAACGCCGCGCCGGCGACATGGCCGCTTTCCAGCGCCGCCAACAGGTCCTCGTCGACCACGTGCTGGCCGCGTCCGGCATTGATCACGAAAGCTCCCGCCGGAAGCGCGGCGAGGGTATCGGCGTTGATGATGCCCGTCGTCGCCGGAGTCAGGGGCAGGAGGCAACACAGGATATCCGTGCGCGCCAGAAACGGTTTCAATTGATCCGCGCCATGAAAACCCGTCACGCCGTCGATATGCTTTTCGCTCCGGCTCCAGCCGGCGACATCGAAACCCAGCGCCGACGCCTTGCGCGCCGTATCGGCGCCGAGCGCGCCGAGCCCGAGCACCCCAACCCGCCGCTCGGAGGTTTCCGGCGGCGGCAGGACCTTCCACTGCTTCTGCCGTTCCAGTTCCTCGTATTCGGGTCCCTGGCGATGGAAACGCAGGATATTGAGCAGCATCCATTCGCTCATCGCCTGGGCCATCCAGGGATCAACCAGGCGCATGACCATGGCCCCGGCGGGCAGGTGTGGATCGCGGAACACATGGTCGACGCCCTGGCCGAGCGAGCAAATGCATTTCAGGTTTGTCATCTCCACCAAACTGCCGGAAGGCAGCGCCCAGGTCAGGGCAAACTCGATATCCAGCGGGTCGCCCACATCGGGCCAGACCCGAAAATCGAGATCGGGCAGCAGAGCGCGCAAGGAGGCACCCCATGCTTCGGGAGAATCATTGTGGGAATGGAATAAAACGGCAGGCATCACACACCCTAACCTTAACCACATCGTCCGTTGATCTTGAGCATGGCGTCTCGAAGGGTCACATCCGTACCACACCATCCTCGACGGCTTCCAGGTCGAAGGCGGCCGCCATCAACGCCTTGGTATAGGCGTCGCGAGGATGCTCGATGATATCCCGCGCGGGACCCTCCTCAACGACAAGACCGTCACGCATGACGATGATCCGGTGCGACATGGCACGGACGACTTTTAGGTCATGGCTGATGAACAGATAGGCGAGACGATGCTTGCGCTGCAGGTCTCGAAGTAGTTCGACGATTTGCGCCTGCACGCTCATATCCAGGGCGGAGGTCGGCTCGTCCAGAACCACCAACCGCGGCCGCAGCACCATGGCCCTGGCGATCGAGATTCGCTGGCGCTGTCCGCCGGAAAACTCATGCGGATACCGGTTGCGCATCCCCGGGTCGAGACCGACCTCGGTAATCGCCTCGTCAATCCGCGCTTCGATTGCCTCGTCGCCCGCGAGACCAAGATCGGTTGGGTCATGGACCCGCAACCCCTCGCCGATGATCTCGGCCATCGACATTCGCGGCGAGAGGCTGCCGAACGGGTCCTGAAAGACCACCTGCATCTCCCGGCGTAACGGTCGCGTATCCTTGAAGCGGAGCCCCTGGATCTCTCGCCCCTGGTAACGGATGGCGCCCTTGCTGGACAGCAACCGTAGCGCCGCCATGCCGAGCGTGGTCTTGCCGGAACCGCTCTCGCCCACGATCCCGACCGTCTCGCCCTCTCGCACCGCCAAGCTGATCCCGTCCACGGCCTTCACATGACCTACCGTGCGTTTAAGAATCCCCCGCTGTATGGGGAACCAGACCTTCAGGTCATCGGTCTCCAGGACCGCCTCGGCTTCCGGCGCGACCGGGTCGGGCTGTCCCTTCGGCTCGGCGGCGAGCAGGCGCTTGGTGTAGGGGTGTTGGGGGGTGCCGAAAACCGTTTCCGTGGCTCCGCTTTCCACCATCTCCCCATTGGTCATCACCCGGACCCGGTCCGCCATCTTGCGGACGATACCGAGATCATGGGTGATCAGCAGCAGCGCCATGCCGAGATCGCGCTGTAGATCCTTCAGAAGCTTGAGGATCTGCGCCTGTATGGTGACATCGAGCGCGGTGGTGGGCTCATCGGCGATCAGCAGATCCGGCTCGTTGGCCAGCGCCATGGCGATCATAACCCGCTGCCGCTGTCCGCCGGAGAGCTGATGCGGGTAGGATTGCAGCCGGCTTTCCGGATCACGGATACCGACGAGATCCAGCAGTTCGAGAATCCGCGCGCGGGCCGCCGCCGGGCCGAACCCCTTGTGCAGCCCCAGCACCTCGCCGATCTGTTTCTCCACCACGTGCAGCGGATTGAGCGAAGTCATCGGTTCCTGAAAAATCATTGAAATCCGATTGCCGCGAATGTCCCGCATCACGCTTTCCGGCGCGCCGACCAACTCGGTACCCTGGAACTTGATGGAACTTCTCGCCGAGTGCCGCGCCGTCGGATAGGGCAGAAGTTGCAGCACCGATAGTGCGGTCACCGATTTCCCGGACCCGCTTTCTCCCACGAGAGCAACGGTCTCACCCTTCTCCAAGGTCAGCGCCGCGCCCTTGACCGCCTCGGTCACGCTCCCACCGGCATGGAAGCTTGTGTCCAGGTCACGGACCTCCAAAAGCGGCTGGCTCATGCGAAGGTCTTCCGAGGGTCAAAGGCGTCCCGCACCGCCTCGCCGATAAACACCAACAGGCTCAGCATGACGGCAAGCGAGAAGAAACCTGTCAGGCCGAGCCAGGGCGCCTGCAGATTGTTCTTGCCCTGGTTCAACATCTCTCCCAACGAAGGCGATCCCGGCGGCAGACCGAGACCGAGGAAATCGAGAGAAGTGAGCGCGGTTACCCCACCGGTCAAAATGAAGGGCAGCATGGTGATTGTCGCCACCATGGCGTTGGGCAGGACATGACGGAACATGATCGTGGCGTCATTCACGCCCAGCGCCCGCGCCGCGCGAACGAAGTCGAGATTCCGGGCGCGCAAGAACTCCGCCCGGACGACGCCGACCAGCGCCAACCAGCTGAACAATAACAGGATACAAAGCAGAACCCAGAATCCCGGCACCAGGATGCTCGAGATGATGATCAGGATGTAGAGCTGCGGCATCCCGGCCCATATCTCGATGAACCGCTGAAACAGGAGATCCAGCCAACCGCCGTAGAAGCCCTGCACGGCGCCGGCGGCGATGCCGATGACGCTACTGAGAATTGTCAGGATCAGACCGAACAACACCGAGAGACGAAACCCGTATAGCAGCCGCGCGAAGACGTCTCGCGCCTGATCGTCGGTGCCGAGCCAATGCCGCGAGTCAGGCGGCGACGGCGCGGTCTGGCCGAGCTCGCGATCAATGGTATCGTAGCTGAACGGCACCAGTGGCCAGGCCATCCATCCCTTTTTCTCGATCAACTCCTTCACGAACGGATCGGTGTAGTCCGCCTCGGACGGGAAGTCGCCGCCGAAGGTGGTTTCCGGATAGGCGATCAGCGCGGGAAAATAGAACGCGCCGTCAAACCGCACGAGATAGGGTTTGTCATTGGCGACGATCTCGGCGCAGAGGCTGATCAGGAAGACGACGAGGAAGATCCAGAACGACCAGAATCCCCGCCGGTTCTTCTTGAAGTTTTCGACTCGCCGTCGGTTGAGCGGCGAGATCGATACACCGAAAAGCTTGTTGTTGATCTCTTGCGCGCCAACCGACATCACTCAGACCTCGCGGGTGTCGAAGTCGATGCGGCGGTCGATCACCACGTACATGAGATCGCCGAGAATTCCCATAAGCAGTCCCAGGAGGGTGAAGACGTAAAGCGTCGCGAACATGATGGGATAGTCGCGACCGATGATCGCCTCGTATCCAAGCAGACCCAGGCCGTCGAGGGAGAAGATGATCTCGATGATCAGGGAACCGGTGAAGAGAATACCGATAAAGGCACTGGGAAAACCGGCGATGACAATCAGCATCGCGTTGCGGAACACATGGCCGTAAAGCACCTGTCTCTCGGCCAGACCCTTGGCCCGGGCGGTCACCACGTATTGCTTGTTGATCTCCTCCAGGAACGAATTCTTGGTCAACATGGTAAGCCCGGCGAAACCGCCGATCACCATGGCGCCGACCGGCAAGACCATGTGCCAAAGGTAGTCCAGCGTCAGCTCCCACCAGGTGAATTCCCGCCATTCCGGCGAAACCAACCCTCGGATCGGAAAGATCTGCCAGAAACTGCCGCCGGCGAACAGCACCACCAGCAGGATCGCGAACAGAAAGCCGGGCACGGCGTTCCCGACGATCACCAGCCCGGAGGTCCAAACATCGAACCGACTGCCGTCGCGCAGCGCCTTGCGTATCCCCAAGGGGATCGAGATCAGATAGACTAGGAGCGTCGTCCAGATACCGAGCGAGATCGATACCGGCATCTTCTCGATGATCAGCTCAACGACCGTCCGATCCTTGTAGTAGCTAGTGCCGAAATCGAAGACGAGATAGTTCCGCATCATCTGGAAAAAGCGCTCGTGGACAGGTTTGTCGAACCCGTAGAGCCGCTCGATTTCCTTGATGATCTCCGGGTCCAACCCCCGCGCGCCGCGATAGGTCGAGGCACTATTGCCGCCGGGTCCCTGAGCGGTTTTGGACTCGGAGCCGGACGCCAGATCGCCGCTGTTCGAGCCGCTGATCCTGGCGGTGGCGTCGATATTGAAGCCTTGAATGCGCGCGATCGTCTGTTCCACCGGACCGCCCGGCGCGAACTGAATGACCCCGAAATTGATGATGATGATCGCCAGCAAGGTAATCGGGATCAGCAGCAGGCGTTTGACGACATAGGCTAGCATCGCGGGTCCCGGACCTTGACGCCCGGCAAGTCGATACCGTCGCGAAAGCCACTGGTGTACGAGATGTTCGGTTCAAGCTTGCCCGTCGTCCTCGCGAAAGCGGGGACCTCGGAAAAATGGCCAAGGTCGTCTCTTCTCCAACGGAGCATGAGGTCCCCGCTTTCGCGAGGACGACGGGTATACGGGCCCGTTTCACCCTCACTGATTTCAAGTCCCACTTTCACCTTTAGGTTCGCCTCCAAGGCAACACAAAACGTGGCCGACTTTCCCCTGGGATTCGGACGAGAAGGAACTCAACCTCCTCATTTTCCGCCCGATTTGCGCCAAGCCTCCAGCGCGGCTTGTTTTTCCTCGTCGATCCACCAGGTCGTCGGATAACCCGTGGAATATTTCGCAACGACCTCGGGCCGGCCGAACTTGTTCCAATAGACCAGCCTAGACGCGCGGAGATGGAAATGCGGGATCACATAGTGGCCCCACAGCAACACCCGATCCAGCGCCCTCGTCCTGGCGATCAAGCTTTCCCGGTCCGGCGCCTTGATCACCATATCGACCAACGCGTCGACGACCGGGTCCCGCACGCCGATAAGGTTGCGGCTACCGGGCGTGTCCGCCTTGGAGGAATGCCAGAAGTCCCGCTGCTCGTTCCCCGGCGACAGGGACTGGCCGATCCCACTGACGATCATGTCGAAATCGAAGGCGTCGACGCGGGCCTGGTACTGCGCCACGTCGACGCTTCGGATCGACATCTCGATGCCCAGCCTCTTCAGACTTTGTTGCAGCGGTAGAGCGAGCTTTTCGAGGGACGGCTGAGCCAGCAGCAATTCAAAGGCCAGGGCCTCGCCCTTATCATTCAGCAGTTTACCGTCCGCGACCTTCCATCCAGCCTCGCGCAATAGCTTGAGCGCCATTCGAAGATTGCCGCGGTTGTTTCCCGAGCCGTCCGTCTTCGGCGCCTCGTAGCGCGTGGTGAAGACTTCCTCCGGTATCTTGCCGCGAAAACCCTCGAGAATTTTCAATTCCTCGCCGACCGGCAAACCACCCTCGGAGGAAAGTTCCGAATTGGAGAAGTAGCTGTTTGTCCGGGTATAGGCCCCGTACATGATGGTCTTGTTCGCCCATTCGAAATCCCAGGCATGCGCGATCGCCTGACGGACCTTGGGATCGGCGAAAAAAGGTTTTCGGGTGTTGAAGATGAAGCCCTGCATCCCCGTGGGATTCTCGTGCGGGATTAGCGCCTTGATCACCTGGCCGGCCTTCAGGGCCGGAAAATCGAAGGAGGTGGCCCAGCGTTTCGCCGAGTTCTCGGCCCGAAGATCAAAGGCGCCGCTTTTGAAGGCCTCGGTCGCCACTTCGCGGTCCCGGTAATATTCATAGCGAATCTCATCGACATTCGACTGACCCTTGTGGACCGGGAGTTCCGCGCCCCAATAGTCCTTGACCCGCTCGTAGGTGATGGAACGGCCGGCTTCGAAGTCCTTTATTCGGTAGGCCCCACCGCCCAAGGGTGGCTCAAGCGTCGTCTTGGAGAAATCCCGGCCTTCCCAATAGTGCTTCGGCAGGATGCTGATCTCGGCGACGATCAAGGGCAGTTCGCGGTTACCGCCGTCGGGAAAGCGGAAGGTCACCTGACGCGGCCCGGTTTTCTCCACGGAACGCACGTCCGCGTAATAGGCTCGATAGAACGGGTGCCCCTTCTCGCGCAGGGTGTTGAAGGTCCAGATAACGTCCTCGGGTTTCACCGGTTCGCCGTCATGCCAGCGCGCCTTGGGATGGATATTAAACGCGACCCAGGACCGGTCCTCCGGCAATACGACGGATTCGGCGAGCGCGGCGTATTTGGTGAAGGCCTCGTCCGCGGAACTCGACATCAGCGAATCGTATAGCAATCCGATCCCCGCGGCGGGCACGCCCTTCAGAATGAAGGGATTGAAGCTGTCATAGGTCCCCGTCGCCTCATTGACGATGGCGCCGCCCTTCGGCGCGTCGGGGTTCACATAGTCGAAATGGGTGAAGTCGGACGGGTATTTCGGCGTGCCGTGCATGGCGACGGCGTGGGCCGGCGTGGGGTCAGCGGCCATCCCTCCGGACGCCATCGTCGCGCAGCCACAAAACACAATCGCGGCCAGAAGACTTAGTGATCTCGGCATGTCGCGCGGCTCCCCGGAATCAATCTCGGCTTTTGGTTCACTCATTGGACCACAGGGGCGGTCTTGGATGAAATGAGGAATTCCGCGCGAGATTTCAACGGGCGTCGCGGGGGCGTGAACAATCTCAAAGCCGTATCAGGTCTCGTTCAACAGACGGATAACCTCGGCGTGCAGTTTTGGGTCACCCGCGGCGACCACGCGGTCGGTGGTGCCGATGCCCAGGGCCTCGCCCTGCCAACCGGTAACGATGCCGCCCGCCGCCTTGATCATCGCGGCCGGCGCCAGATAATCGTAATCCGACAGGCCCCGCTCGATCACCAGATCGATGGTACCCAGCGCAAGCATCCCGTAGAGGTAGCAGTCGCCGCCCCAGATCGGCAGCTTGACCGCGTCGTGAACCCGGGCGATCCGTTCGGCGTCGGGTCCGCGTCGGAACATCGAGGGGCTGGTCGAACCCGTTGTCGCGAGATTGAGCGGTTGCCCTTTTCGCGTCTTCACCGCCTTGCCGTTCAACCGGGTGGGAAGCCCCTCGCCACCGATCCAGCGTTCATTCATGGCGGGAACATCGACCACGCCGAGCACCGGGGATCCGTTCCGCAACAGCGCGACGAGGGTGCCGAAGAGCGGCGAGCCGCTGATGAAGGCCTTGGTGCCGTCCACCGGATCGAGCGACCAGACATATTCGGCATCCATGCGGACCTTGCCGTATTCCTCGCCGGCGATGCCGTGATCGGGATAGCGGGCCTCGATCATCTCGCGGATTCGCGCCTCGGCGGTCCGATCGGCGATCGTCACCGGGCTCTCATCCTCCTTGTCGATGATCTCAAGGTCCTGGCGCCAATAGCCGAGAATGATCTTTCGGCTGGCGTCGACCAGGGTTTCCGCGAAATCCGCGAATTCGGAGAGGGTGGTGGTCATGTCGGGCGCGCCGTCGCGCTAGACACGGAATATCGGATCAGCCGCCGTTGGCTTCCTTGGCGATATCCTCGGGGCTCGGCAAGGCGGCCGGGCTGTCGGCGAGGCTCCGCAGATAGGCGATCATCGCCGCGCGATCCCCCACTTTCTTCAGACCCGCGAAGCTCATCTTCGTGCCCTTAACATAGCCCTTCGGGTTGGCGAGGAAACCGTTCAGCGAGACATAGTCCCAATTGCCGCCGAGATCCTTCATCGCGCCCGAATAGTTGAACCCGTCCTTGCCGGCCGGAGTACCGTTCACCACCTCGTAGAGGTTAGGACCGACCTTATGCTTGCCGCCCTTTTCCACCGTGTGGCAGGCCGCGCATTTCTTGAAACCCTTCTCACCCGCCGCGACATCGGCCGTGGCCAGCATCGCCAGCACCGGCTCCAGGCTCGGCCCTTTATCCGCGGTCGGCGCGGCGGTACTGGCGAGGGCGCCGGTATCGACCTTATAGGCATTCTCGGCGAGCGGCGCCGGGCTCACCATGACATCGGCGATCTTACCCGCCGCCATCGCCAGCAAACCCGCGCAAAGTACGCCCGCGGCGATCTTGTTCATCTCCAGCGATGCCATGCCCTAGTCCTCGCTTGTATCCATGCCCACGGCGCCCATATCTCGGGCGCGCGCCAATTTACAGTTTCACGCCGCGCCTGTCCATTGGCGCGCGGCCTCCCAAGGCCGCCCCCAAGTCAGTCGCCCACTGTCAGGCGCATTGTTACCGCGCGTCGCCTTGAATTGACAGATCCCACGCGCACTCTTGACTATTCGGATCGCGCGGCATATCGCCGCAATCCCAAATCATTCGCTCGCCCAGCCACCAATAGTTGGAACTCGTGATGTCGCTGCCTCGTGACCCGATCGTGATGATCCCCGCGCGCATGGCGTCCAGCCGCCTGCCGAACAAACCGATCGCCGATATCCACGGCGCGCCGATGATCGTGCAGGTCCTGCGCCGCGCCGTTGAGGCCGATCTCGGCCGGGTTGTCGTCGCCTGCGGAGAGGAGGTGATCGCCGCCGCCGTGCGCGAGGCCGGTGGCGAAGCGGTTCTGACCGACCCCGAGCTGCCTTCGGGAAGCGACCGGATCCATCAGGCCCTCGGCGTCGTCGACCCGGAAGGCCGGCACGACGCGGTTATTAATCTGCAAGGCGACCTGCCTGTGCTGGAAGCCAAGACCGTGCGCGCGACCCTCGACCTGCTGGATCGCCCCGAGGTGGATATCGGTACCGTCGCCGCCGAGATCACTCTGGACGAGGAACGCACCAGCACCAGCGTCAACAAGGCCGTCGTCGCCTGGGAGCAGCCGGATGAACAAAGGGGCCGGGCGCTCTATTTCACCAAGGCTCCGGCGCCGACGGGTGGCCCGATGTTTCATCATATCGGGATCTACTGCTACCGCCCCGAGGCCCTCGCGCGTTTCGTGGCACTGCCGCAGTCACCGCTGGAAAAGATGGAAAAGCTGGAGCAATTGCGCGCCTTGGAGGCGGGGATGCGGATTGACGTGGCCCGCGTTGACACCGTCCCGCTCGGTGTCGATACTCCCGCCGATCTCGAGCGCGCGCGCCTTCTGTTAATGTCCTGAAAATAAGAGGAAAAACGGTGTCCGATCCGAACCGTACCATCGCCTTCCAGGGCGAGCTTGGGGCCAATTCCCACATGGCCTGCCAGGCCGCGTGCCCGGACTTGGAGCCGCTGCCCTGTCACAGCTTCGAGGATATGCTGGGCGCGGTGCAGGAGGGGCGGGCGCTATGCGCCATGGTGCCGGTGGAAAACTCGGTGGCCGGTCGGGTCGCCGATATTCACCATCTCCTGCCGGAATCGGGCCTGTTCATCACCGGCGAGCATTTTCAGCGCGTCAACGCCATGCTGCTCGGCGTCAAGGGCTCCAGCATCGACCAGGTGAAGGAGATCCACAGCCATGTTCACGCGCTCGGCCAATCCCGCAAACTGATGCGCGAGCTCGGGGCAAAGCCGGTGCAGCATCCCGACACCGCCGGGGCCGCCCGCGACGTGGCGGCGCGCGGCGACCCAACGATCGCGGCGATCGGCCCGCGCCTCGCCGCCGAGATCTACGGCCTCGACATCCTGCGCGAGAGCGTCGAAGACGCCGAGCACAACACCACGCGGATGCTGATCATGGGCCGCGAGCCGATCGTCCCGCCGCCGGGCCAAGGCCGCTGCGTGACCACGATCATCTTCCGGGTACGCAGCGTTCCCGCCGCGCTCTACAAGGCGATGGGCGGTTTCGCCACCAACGGCATCAACCTGACCAAGCTCGAGTCCTACATGGTCGGCGGCTCCTTCGAGGCGGCGCAGTTCTATGTCGACGCCGACGGCCACCCCGAGGAAACCCCAATGCGCAACGCGCTCGAGGAACTCCGCTTCTTCTGCCCGCCCGACGCGGTGCGGATCATGGGGACCTATCCGGCACATCCGTTCCGCGAGACGAACGGGAGTTAGGGGGCTAATCGGCCTACCCGTGTAAGTTGGGTAC
>JAYOIK010000038.1:0-46280 GCA_038118725.1 Alphaproteobacteria bacterium
GAGCCGGATTACGCTACGAGTCGCCTCAACGCGGCTTGGGTGGAGGTCAAAACCAAAATAGTTGCTTGGCGCAACGCCGACCTCTCCAAGGAACAATGCGGCGTTCGCGCCATTCCCCGTGCCGCATTCCAATACGCGCGCGCTGGACCAATCAATATCTTTACATTTTGCTCGAACAATCGCGGCGAGTAATTTTTCATTCTTCGACAGTGGCGACCGGAAAAAAAGCCTCCGCATCGAACGAGTTGTTGAAACCTGTTTCTTTCCAACGCTCAATGACCTTTGGACCCACGACCGGCAGCGTTGACCAAATATAGTAGAACGGATTCATTACTTGCCAAACGGTCAAGCCGCGTTCGGGCCCGTCTTCCAGTATCTGGCGGTATTTGGAGAAATTGCTCAACGTTTCCGTTTGGATGCGCCCGAAGCCTTTGATGGCGGCGGCCAGTCGTCCGGCGGCCAAATCCACTATATGTTCATCCAGAAAGGTCGTCGGCTCTTGCTTTGAAACGTCGAGTAATGTTTGGAGCGTTTTATCGTGGTCGGCGGCGATTGCCTCCCACTGGCGGTGGTCGACTAACGCTTCGATCAAGGTCGCCGCGCGTTTTATCGTCGCCTGCCAACCTTCGACCAGGGCAAGTTGCAGAAAAAGTCGCCTAATCGGATAAAAATGGCGACGGGTCAGATCCTCGCGTGGGATATGCATGACGCGCTCGATCTGTTCGGACAACTCGGCACTTGTTGGTAGATTGGGCTTAGAGCTGTCGATTGAGGGAGAAGTGCCGGGGCCTTGGGGCATTTGAGCCTGCGTTTCTATTTGGAATCGTTTCAGTATCTTGGGGCTCGACCAGGAGGTAAATCAACCCGGGCCAACATATCCATCGAACTCGCGAAAGTACCCATCCGCACGAACGGCGGGTGGTCTCGCGTCGACGGGCGGGTTACCGTCGGTCAGCCTCGCGGCGCGCGGGGGAAAATCCAACCTGGTTTGAACCTATGGGAGTGACACGATCATGAGCATTCAACGACACGAAGTTGGCGCGCGGATGAGCCAGGCGGTGGTCCATAACAGTACGGTCTACTTGGCCGGACAGGTGGCCCAGAACGCGTCGGGCGGGACCATTACCGAGCAGACCCAGGACATCTGCGCCACCATCGACAAGCTCTTGGCGCAATGTGGTTCGGACAAGAGCAAGATGCTGTCCGCGACGATCTGGGTGAACACCATGGATGATTTCGCCGAGATGAACGCGGTCTGGGATGCCTGGGTTACCCCCGGTCAGACACCGTGCCGTGCTTGTGTTGAATCTCCGCGTCTCGCCGCGCCGGGCTTCAATGTCGAAATCATGGTGATAGCAGCCGTCTAACTACCGTCGTCTGACCGTCCATGCCCGCCGCCCGGCTTTCCAGCCCATGGCGGCGGGGCTACCATGTCGCGTGGCTCAACGACGTATAGGAGGCTCCTTATGCTTGTTGCGAGACGAACACTTTTAGCGGCTGGGCTGGCTCTCGGCCTCGCGCTGCCTGGCGGGTTGCCCGCCGAGGCCAAGACGCCGCCGAACATGCTGGTCATGGCCAAGAGCATCAGCGATCTGATCACCCTTGATCCCGCCGAGGTCTTCGAGCTTACCGGCGGCGAGGTGATCGCCAATATCTACGACCGGGTGATGATGTTCGAGGCCGAGGATCTGGGAACCCTGGTCGGCGGTGTGGTCGAAAGTTATGAGGTCAGCGCCGACGGCAAGACCATCACTTTTCAGATCCGCCCGGGCCAGACCTTCCATTCCGGCAATCCGCTGACCGCCGAGGATGTCGAGTTCTCGCTGCGCCGGGCGATCTATCTCAACAAGACGCCGGCCTTCATCCTGACCCAGTTCGGCTGGAACAAGGACAATGTCGACGAGCACATCAAGGCGACGGGAGCGACGACCCTGTCGGTCAGGAACAACAGCGAATTCTCCGCCGGTCTGTTGCTGAACGCGCTATCCGCCGGTATCGGTTCGGTGGTCGACAAGAAGACGGTAATGAGCCACGCCAAGGACGGTGACTACGGTTATGAGTGGCTGAAGAACCACAGCGCCGGGTCCGGTCCGTACTCGCTTCAGACCTGGAAGGCCAACGAGCTGGTCACCCTAATGGCGAACAAGGACTATCGGCACGGCGAGCCGGCGATGAAACGGGTTCTGCTGCGTCACGTCCCGGAGCCGGCGGCCCAGCGGCTGCTGGTCGAGAAGGGTGACGCCGACATGGCGCGCAACCTGACGCCCGATCAGATCAAGGGGCTGAAAGGCACCGCGGGTGTGGTGATCGACGTGAACCCTAAGGCCCAGTCGGTCTATTTCGCCACCAACAACGCCCATCCGATCCTCGGCAAGGACAAGGTCAAGACGGCGTTGCGTTACGCCGTCGACTATGACGGCATGGCGGGCAGTTTCCTCGCCGGACAGTTCAAGGTCCATCAGTCCTTCTGGCCGTCGGGCCTATGGGCATCGCTTGAGACCAATCCATTCACCCTGGATGTCGAAAAGGCCAAGGGATTGCTCAAGGAGGCCGGGCACGGTGATGGGTTCTCGATCACCATCGATACCCTGACGACACCGCCTTTCCCGGAGATCGCTCAATCGCTGCAACAGTCGCTGGCGAAGATCGGCGTCAAATCCGAGATCATCCTGGCCGAGGGCAAGACCTTGTGGCCGAAATATCGGGCGCGAAAACATGAACTGATCGTCGCGCGCTGGTCGCCGGACTACGTCGACCCGCATTCCAACGCCGACGCCTTTGCCCATAACCCGGACAACCGCCTGGAAGCCAAGCTGACCGGCAAGCCGGCCTGGCGCACGTCATGGGACGATAAGGAGATCACGGCCTTGACCGAGGCCGCGGCAAAGGAGCTGGATCTGGCCAAGCGGAAACAGATGTACCTTGATCTGCAAGCCAAGTTCCAGCAGCGCGCGCCCTTCAACATGATGTTCCAAAGCGCGGAGCAGGTGGCGCGTCGGGATAATGTCGAGGGCTTCGTCAGTGGGTCGAACTTTGATCTGGTCTTCTATCGGCTGGTAACCAAGAAGTAGGGCGGGACGCCTCGAAGGACGACAATGGTTGACGTCCAACCCAGGGAGACGGAGGAAGCGGCGGCCAAGTCGTTTCCGCCGCCTATCCTCGCCAAGATATTTCGTCAGGTCTTTACCGTTGCGCTTACCTTCGTTGGTTTGACCGCGATCACTTTCATCATCGGGCGAGTGATGCCGGCCGACCCGGTGCTCGCCATCGTGGGCGATCGGGCCTCCAGGGACGTTTACGAGGCGATGTATATTCAGCTCGGCCTCGACAAGCCGCTGCTGGAACAATACTGGATATATCTGTCGAACGTGCTCCAAGGAGAGTTCGGCAAGTCGATCATGACGTCCCGCGATGTCTTGGACGATCTGATCCGGTTCTTTCCCGCGACGCTGGAGTTGGCCACCGTCGCGACCCTGGCCGGGATCTTTCTCGGGGTGCCGATGGGGGTCGCCGCCGCCGTCAATCAGGGCCGCTGGATCGACCATCTCGTGCGGATCGTGGGACTTTTCGGTTATTCCGTGCCGATCTTCTGGCTCGGCATGGTGGCGTTGCTGATCTTTTATGGTTGGTTGGACTGGCTTCCAGGGCCGGGCCGTCTCGATGTCTTCTATGACGGCATTGTCGAGCCGAGGACCGGCGTGATCCTCCTGGACTCGGCGATGCAGGGAGAGTGGGAGATTTTTCGGAACGCGCTGCATCATCTCGTTTTGCCGGGGTCCATCCTAGCGACCTTCGCTCTCGCCTATATCGCCCGCATGACCCGAAGTTTCATGCTGGATCAGCTTAGCCAGGAATATGTGCTCACCGCGCGGGTCAAGGGCCTGTCGCCGCTGGGGGTGATTTGGCGGCACGCGTTTCGCAATGTTCTGGTGCAGCTCATCACCATCATCGGGCTCACCTATGCGTCGCTTTTGGAGGGCTCGGTCCTCACCGAGACGATTTTCGCCTGGCCGGGGATCGGGCAGTACATCACCACCTCGCTGTTCAATGCCGATATGAACGCGGTGATCGGTGGGACCGTGGTCGTGGGGATCTGTTTTGTCGGCATCAATCTGCTATCCGACGCGCTGTACCGGTTCGCCGATCCGAGGGCAAGGCAATGAGCGAGATGGCTCCGCGCGATGTCCAAACGAGGGCGGATACAGGCTTGAAGGCCTGGTTGCTGTCCTCGACACCAGACTCCGCGTTTCAGGCGCGCTGCCAGCGTGTCTACCTTTCGTGGCGCTCCTTCTCTCGCAATCCGATCGCGATGGTCGGACTGATCATTATTCTCATGCTACTGGTCGTGGCGGCCCTAGCGCCGCTGATCACCTCGGGAGATGGAACCGGTCAGGTTCTTCAGGATCGTCTGCTTCCACCCAGCGCGGCGCACTGGTTCGGCACCGATCAGTTGGGCCGCGATATTTTCGACAGGATCATCTGGGGATCGCGGATTACCCTATACATCGTCGCCTTGGTCGCGGTGATCGTGGTTCCGGTCGGCCTATTGGTCGGGACGGTCGCCGGCTATCTCGGGGGCTGGGTTGACGCAATCCTCATGCGGATCACCGACATCTTCCTCGCTTTTCCGAGATTGATCCTGGCATTGGCCTTTGTCTCGGCCCTCGGTCCAGGGCTTGAGAACGCGGTGTTGGCGATCGCGCTGACGACCTGGTCGCCCTTCGCCCGGATCGCCCGCGCGGAAACCCTGACCATCCGCAATGCCGAGCATATCCTCGCGGCCCGCGTTCAGGGCGCCTCGACCGGGCGCATCCTGCTGCATCATGTCACGCCGCTTTGTCTTTCCTCGGTGATCGTCCGTCTGACCTTGGACATGGCGGGTATTATCCTTACCGCCGCCGGTCTTGGGTTTCTGGGACTCGGCGCGCAACCGCCATTGCCGGAATGGGGCGCGATGATCTCGGATGGCCGGCAGTACCTACTCGATCAATGGTGGGTGCCGACGATACCCGGTATCGCCATTCTGGTGGTGAGCATGGGGTTCAATCTGCTGGGTGACGGACTGCGCGACGTTCTTGACCCGAGGAGCGGCGAGGGATGACCGGCCAGGCCGACAACACGCTTTTGGACGTCAAGAACCTGTCCGTGCGCTTTCAGACAACCAAGGGACCGGTCGAGGCGGTGAGAGGTGTCTCCTTTACCCTCGGACGCGAACGGCTCGGGATCGTCGGTGAATCGGGCTCCGGCAAATCCCAAACCGGAAGGGCGATACTCGGACTTACGGCCAAGAATGGGCGCATCAGCGCCGAGCATGTGCGTTTCGACGGCATGGACCTGACGCGGGTGGGCGATCAAGAAATGCGAAAGGTTCGCGGCACTCGGATCTCCATGATCATGCAGGATCCGCGATACTCCCTGAATCCGGTGATCCGGGTGGGAGAGCAGATCGCCGAGGCCTATCGGGTTCATACCGGCGCCAATCGACGCGAGGCGCGGCGGCGGACCATCGAGATGCTGAACCGGGTGCGCATTCGAGAGGCGGAAAAAGTTGTCAATCTTTACCCTCATGAGGTCTCTGGAGGCATGGGACAGCGGATTATGATCGCGATGATGCTGATTCCCGACCCGGACATTCTGATCGCCGACGAGCCAACCTCGGCTCTGGATGTGACGGTTCAACTTCAAGTGCTGGCGATCCTCGACGACATGGTGCGCGAGCGCGGCATGGGTTTGATCTTCATCAGCCACGACTTGAACCTGGTTGCCTCGTTCTGCGACCGTGTTCTCGTGATGTATGGCGGACAGATCATGGAAACTCTCGACGCGGGTAAACTCCATGAAGCGGAGCATCCCTATACCAAGGGGTTGCTGAACTGCCTGCCGACCCTAAGCAGCGCGCGCGATCTGGCGGTTCTGGAGCGCGACCCCGCTTGGCTCGACCCGATCGGCGCCGGCTATTCGGAGGCGGGCCGATGATCGAGATCGACGGTTTAACCGTTACCTTCGGGACTGGTTCACGTGCCGTCCGGGCGGTACGCGGCGCGTCTTTCAGAGTCGCGGAGGGTGAGAGTTTTGGTCTGGTCGGCGAAAGCGGTTCCGGCAAGTCCACGGTACTTCGTGCCATGGCCGGTCTCAACCGGGATTGGGGCGGGAGTATGAAGGTCCGAGGGCAGGCGCTTGGCAGGACCCGCGAACCGGCTTTCTATCGGGCGCTCCAGATGGTCTTTCAGGACCCCTTCGGCTCCCTCCATCCACGCCATACGATCAATGACATCCTCAAAGAGCCGTTGATTATCCACCGGATCGGGGACGCGGAGACACGAATTCTGAACGCCCTTGAGGAAGTAGGCCTTGGACCGGAGTATCGCTTTCGATTTCCGCACCAACTCTCGGGTGGTCAACGCCAGCGGATCGCGATCGCGCGCGCGTTGATTATCAATCCGCCGATCATGCTGCTGGACGAGCCGACCTCGGCCTTGGACGTTTCGGTGCAGGCGGAGATATTGAACCTGCTCCGTCGTCTGCGCCGGGAACACGGGCTGACCTATATTCTTGTAAGCCACGATCTTTCCGTCGTGGCTCACATGTGTGACCGGCTAGCGATCATGAATGCCGGTCGGGTGGTGGAGGAACTGAGCGTCGAACGCTTGCGCGCGCATGAGCCGGACCATCCATATACCAAACAGCTCCTCCGGGCCTCGCTAGGCTATGACCGCGCGGCCGCGGAAAATCTTGCATGGTTTGACTAGACACGGATGGCTCGCTTCTTGAAGGAGGTTATCGGCTAGTCTAGGGCGTGTCATGTCCGAGGTTTGGTGCGATTTTTGGTGGTGTGAATGGTCAATGGATGTCTTCCTCGGCGGTGTTTTGACGGTGTGTGTAAATTCTCCTGTATGCGATCTTGAATTTGGATGAATGACACGTAATATGTTAGTGAGTGGTTACTAACAAGAAAGTGATAGGGTTTTGATGGTTTTTCCTCGGGAGTATGAATGGGCAACAATCAACAGAGAATCATCAAAAAAATGTCTTTTTTTCAATGCTATGTAACGCTAGGAAGGTAGGAGATCAGATCCGGGAAACAGGAGAGAGGACTAGATTATCGTTGGTCTGAAATTCGATATTATTAAATGTACCTGTTTTGTTCTTAAATGACGGTCCCATGGCATGGAGGCACGATCATGCGAGACTTTGACGGAGATGGAGCGATCGTAGGCGAGCCGGACTTCAATCTATTGTTGATCGCGGACCCTTACGAGCCTTGGCGTTTCCGAATCGAGGGAACCCTCAAACTCGGCGGTCGCGGCGACCCCTACGAGGAGTTGGAGAGCCGAATTAAGCGTCTTTTGTTGATCAGGGGAACCGATGTCTTGGAACGGTCACTTGAGGGACAGCACGATGGCTAGACCGTTTCTGGTCTACACGGAAACGGTCTAGCGCGGAGATCAGGTGAATCGCGGAGGACGAGGAAACCCGGTGGGAGGAAGTTTGCCAGCCGACGCCCGTTTACCGATCCAGGTGGATAGATCCGTCTCCGTG
Source organism: Alphaproteobacteria bacterium (assembly GCA_038118725.1). Lineage (GTDB taxonomy): Bacteria > Pseudomonadota > Alphaproteobacteria > Thalassobaculales > Thalassobaculaceae > JADHLJ01. The sequence continues at coordinate 7,540 of JAYOIK010000038.1, forward strand.
CGTTGGCGCCCGCCATTCATATGCCAGCTAATCCCGTCCTCGGCGTTGAACACTTTCACCGCCGCCAGCTTACCGTCCTTGTAGCGTTGTAGGATTACGCCCTTGCCGCGGGCAAGTTCGGGTACCTCATCCAGTTTGAAGACCAACATCTTTCGGTTAACGCCGACCACCGCGACCATGTCGCCTTCGGCGGCTACACAGACCATGGCCTTGGCGCCGCGTGCCGGGTTCATCACCTGGCGCCCGGACCGGGTTTGGGCGACCACGTCATTGGCGTTCACCACGAAGCCACGACCATCATCGGATGCCACCAGGAAGCGCCGATCGGGGCGGTGAATCTCCAATGCCACCATGTCCTGGTCATTGGCGAGATCGACCATGAGCCGCAACGGCTCCCCGTGGCCGCGTCCTCGTGGAAGCTTATCCGCCTGCAATGTGTAGAAGCGGCCATCGGTGGCGAATATCAGAATACGGTCGGTGGTTTCCGCCCGAAGCAGGAAACGTGGCCCGTCGCCGTCCTTGAACTTTAACTCGGCGTCGTCTCCGAGATGGCCCTTCATCGCCCGGATCCAGCCCTTCTCGGAGCAGACGATGGTGATCGGCTCGCGCTCGACCATTGCTTCCAAGGGCACCACCACGTCCGAGGGCGGGCTGCCGATCTCGGTGCGCCGGGCGCCGAGCGCGGTCGACTTGCCGAAATCCTTGCGCAAGGCCGAAATCTCGGCGCCCACCACTTTCCAGCGCCGCGCCTCGTCGCCGAGCAGATCCTGGATATCCAGTTTTTCCGCCGTTAGGTCCTCAAACTCCTTGCGGATCTCGATTTCCTCGAGCCGGCGCAGGGCGCGCAGCCGCATGTTGAGGATCGCCTCGGCCTGGACATCGGTGAGTTCCCATCGCCGGATCATCTCGGCCTTCGGCTCGTCTTCCTCGCGAATGATCCGAATCACCTCATCGATGTTGAGATAGGCGATCAGATAGCCGGCCAGAATCTCCAGGCGATGCTCGATCTTGCCGAGGCGGAAATTCGAGCGCCGGATCAGAACCTCATGGCGATGGTCGAGGAACGCCAACAGCGCTTCACGAAGCGACATGACACGCGGCGTCTGTTCGGCGTCGAGCACGTTGAGATTGAGGCTCACCCGAATCTCGAGATCGCTCTGCCGGAACAGGCTTTCCATCAAGACTTCGGGGTCGACATTGCGGCTCTTGGGTTCAAGAACCAGGCGGACATCCTCGGCGGACTCGTCTTGAATATCGCCGAGCATCGCCAGTTTGCGCGCCTCAAGCAGTTCGGCCAGCTTCTCCACCAGACGGGATTTCTGCACCTGATAGGGTATTTCGGTAACCACGATCTGGTAGGTACCGTTCTTGAGTTTCTCGACTTCCCATCGGGCCCGAAGCCGAAAGCTGCCTCGTCCCGTGCGATAGGCGTCGATCACCGCCTCGCGGCTGTCGACCAAAATACCGCCGGTCGGAAAATCCGGGCCGGGGATCAGTCCCACCAGCGTATCGAACCCGGCATTCGGGTGCTTGATCAGATGCTGCAGCGCGTCACACAACTCCTCGACATTATTTGGTGGGATCGAGGTCGCCATGCCAACCGCGATGCCCTGGGCGCCGTTGGCCAGCAGATTTGGAAAGGCGGCGGGCAGAACCATGGGCTCATGGTCCTCGCCGTCATAGGTATCGCGAAAGTCAACCGCGTCCTCGTCGATGCCGGCGAGCAACCGTTCCGCGACCTCGGTCAGCCGCGCCTCGGTGTAACGCATGGCGGCGGCGTTATCGCCGTCGATATTGCCGAAATTGCCTTGCCCGTCGACAAGTGGGTAGCGCTGGGCGAACTCCTGTGCGAGGCGGACCATCGCATCATAGATCGCGGTGTCGCCATGGGGGTGATACTTACCCATGACATCGCCGACGACACGGGCGGATTTCTTGAATGCCTCGTTCGGCGCGAGACGCAATTGCCGCATCGCGTAGAGCAGCCGGCGATGTACCGGTTTCAACCCGTCTCGCACATCCGGCAGCGAGCGCGCCATGATGGTCGACAATGCGTATGCCAAGTAGCGCTCGCTCAACGCATCGGCGAGTTTGGTCTCGTGAATTTCAGCCGATATTGTGGCCATTGGATATCCCTTCGCTAGATCTTGTATAAGCGAAGGGCGCTGTCTTGGACAAGCGTGGAGTGCGGTCGGGGCTGCATGGGCCCCGAAATCGATGTGGATTAAGGTTTTTTCCAACCGGTTGAAGTGATCGTCGAGTCCAATCACATAGCCGTTCCCGTATCGAAAACCGATCGCGAGGGGTGCAACCGGCGTCCGGCTTGGGCATCCTAGTTGGGAGACGGACAACGAGGTGGAGGCGTGGGCCATGCAATTCGGATTGTTTTACGAGCTGCCGGTTCCGAAACCCTGGGACGAGGACACGGAATCGAGGCTGTTTCACGAGGCGTTGGATCAGATCGAACTCGCCGACAAGCTGGGAATCGATTTCGCTTGGGAGGTGGAGCATCACTTCCTCGAGGAATACTCCCATTCCGGCGCGCCCGAGGTGTTTCTCGCCGCCGCGTCCCAGCGCACCAAGAATATCAGGCTTGGTCACGGTATCACGCTTACCGCGCCGCTTTATAATCATCCGGCCCGTGTCGCCGAGCGGATCGCCACCTTGGATCTCGTGAGCCGCGGCAGGGTCGAGTGGGGAACCGGCGAGTCCGCGACCCTGATCGAGATGGAAGGCTTCCATGTCGACAAGGATCAGAAGACCGCGATGTGGCGCGAAGGGGCCGAGCAGATCGCCAATATGCTGACCATGACGCCTTATCCGGGCTTCCAGGGGCAGTACTTCTCGATGCCGCCGCGCAATGTGGTGCCCAAGCCCCAACAAAAGCCGCATCCGCCGATGTGGATGGGATGTTCGCGCCGTGAAAGCATTCTGCGGGCGGCGCGGGCTGGGCTCGGGGCCTTGGTTTTCGGCTTTGTCGAGCCCGAGCAGGCCGGCGCCTGGATCAAGGAGTACTACGACATCATCAAGTCGGACGAGTGCGTGCCGCTTGGCCACTCGGTGAACGCCAATATCGCCGCGGTGACGGCCCTGTCGGTGCACCCGGACGAGAATGAGGCGATTGCCCGAGGCCTCGACGGCTTTCGGTTCTTCGGATACTCGCTGGCGCATTTCACCAATTTTGGCGAGCACAAGCCCGGGCGTACCGATATTTGGGGCGCCTTCGAGGGGGTGCGGGACAGCTTGCCCGACAATGCCGGTCGTGGCGGCATCGGCACACCCGCGCAGGTCACCGAACATCTCGAGGGCTACGCCGAGGTGGGCATGGATCAGATGATTTTCGTCCAACAGCACGGCAAGAACAAACACGCGGATATTTGCGAGAGCCTGGAGATCTTCGCCGAGCAGGTGATGCCCCGCTTCAAGGCGGCCGAACCGGCGCGACAGGCCAAGAAACAGGCCGAACTCGCCCCTTACATAGAGGCGGCGCTGGCGCGCAAGACACGCATGGAGATGCCCTCGGATGAGGAACTGCCGGTTGTGCTGTCCGCCGGTAAGCGGCAACAAAACGCCGGTGTTAATGTCCCGGCGAGCAATTTCACCGATCGCGGCGGCGGCATCCCGGTGATCAAGGAACAGCCTGTCGCCAATGCCGGGGACGACTGACGTCTCAAGGGAACCGCTGCCGCCTCGGAGGCCCGAGCGATGATTCCAGCCGACTCTTCCGCCTATCAGGTCGATGACGACCCGGATCTCCTGGATTTGATGCTGGAGGACATGGGCGCCTCGGATCGGCTGTATCAGCCGACCAATTACTGGGCGCCCTATTGCGATCAGGTCGTGGCGGAAATCCGGGCGAACGGGCTTGGGGATTTTCGTCGCCGAAACGCGGAGATTTTGTCCCGATTCGGTGCCATCGACGTCCCGCCCGCTTTCGCGGTGCCGGACCGGGGCGGGATGGATCAGGGGACGTGGGATTTGTTCAACGCCGTGGTCGGCGGCATGACCGAGCTCTGGAACCAAGGCGCGCATGTCGGGCCGGGCATGATCTCGGCGGCGGAGTTCCTCGCCATGTGCATGACGATCGCCGACACCAAGGGCGCGGCGGTCGGCGTCACGCCGGCCTCGCACCTGTCGTTCTCGCGCCACGGAAACCCTATAGGGTTCCAGGCGGGTGGTCGCCACGCCAGTTTCGGGTCGCTTTATTACTATAACTTCGCGCGTTTCGCCGCCGGCGCCGGCGGTCTTTCCGAAACCGATGTGGTGGTAGAGATCGGTTCGGGATACGGCGGGCAGGCGGAGGTCCTAAAGATGCTGTACCCGCATTTGACCGTCGTACTGATGGACCTGGCGCCGCAACTCTATTTCGCCGAACGTTTTCTCACCAAGGCGTTGCCTGGCCAAGTGGTTCCCTATCGAGACACGCGCGCGGGAGATTGGGACGGCGCGCTCTCGCCCGGCAAGGTGCATTTTCTGTCGCCGCGCGCGGTCGAGGACCTCAATCCCGAAGGCCGGGTCCTGTTCTGGAACGCCGCGAACTTTGGCGAGATGGAGCCCGAGGTGGTCGCTAACTACGCCGCTCATGTCTCGCGCTTCGCGGATGCGTTGTTCCTGATGCAGTTCTTCCATGGCAAGCCGCCAGGCCGGGCCGGGGAAGGCGGCGTCCTCGCGCCGAGTACCATGGCCACCTATGAGGCGGCGTTCCCGGATTTCGAGCGTGTCGCGTTGTCCAACGCAACCAATGTCGACGGCATCTCGACCATGCGCGAGGGAACGCAATCCCTTCCATATCAGAACAGTTATTGGACCCGGCGCGGCTGACGCGCGGGCCTCGAGGGCGATGGGATTGACCGACTTCCCCTAACCTCGGAATACTGGTCGGGCGAGTCTCGGTCCGCTCGGGACGCATGTGGGGAAGGCGGGAGAGCATGAGTTTCGATCAAGCCGAAGTGGTCCGGTTTTACGAGAAACACCCCTATCCGTATCGTCCCGCCGGTCATGGCGACGATTCCAGTCTGATCGGCATTCCCAGCGATATCCGTTTCATCAACCATTTCATCTTCAGCGGGACCCGGGATTTTACCAGACCGTTCAGGGTGCTGGTCGCGGGTGGGGGGACCGGTGACGCGGTGATTGGCCTTGGCCGCCAGCTCGCGCTCATGCAATGCCCGGCGGAGCTTGACTATATCGACCTGTCGGCGAAATCCCGCGAGATCGCCGAGGGCAGGGCCCGGGACCTCGGGCTGGTCGGCGCGCGGTTTCACACCGGACGCATCCAGGACCTGCCGGAACTGGCACCCGGCCCCTATGACTATATCGACTTCTGCGGCGTCATAAATCACGTCGGCGACCAGGAAGAGGTGCTCGTTGTTCTGGCGGGTCTGCTCGCGCCCGGCGGTGGGATTGGCGTCATGGCCTATGGTCAGCTGGGCCGAACCGGCGTCTACCATGTTCAGGACATGTTGCGTCAGGCGGGCGCGGGCCAGGACGATATAGGCCTCGCCCGGGCCTTGCTCTCGGCGCTGCCGGAAACCAATTGGCACCAGCGCAACGCGGTCTTCCATAACACGGCGCCCGAGCCGGATGTCGAGATCGCGGACCGGTATCTGAATCCCTCGGACCGGGCCTTTGATGTCGCGGAGCTTCGTGATCTCGCCCGCGGGGCTGGGATGAAGATCGCCGCCTTCGCGCCGCCGCTGATGTATGATCCCGTGCCTTTCCTCGAGGATCCGGAACTGCGGCGCCGGATCGCCGCGCTGCCATGGATCGAGCGCTGCATCTTCGCCGAGAAGTTCAACGGCGATATCTGCATGCATAACTTCTACATGGTGGCCGAGGCGACCGTCACGCGCCCGGACGCCCTGCTGGAGGCGAAGAACGCCATTCCCATCATGATCAGCGTGCCCGCGGGCCAAGCCCCACAGATCATCAATGGCGGCTTTGGCATCACCATGCGATGCGGCCCACTGGTGCGAAAGATGACATTGCCGGGCACCGATCAGTCTCCTCATATTCTGCGCGCCATCGACGGCCAAAAGACGCTGCAGCAGATCCACCGGTCGATGCCGGGCGGGTTGAGCTGGCGGGCGTTTCAGCGGGAGTTCGCGCTGGTTTATCGCGGTTTGAACGGTGTCGGCGAGATGGTGCTCAGCACCACGCCGATCCCACGCTGATACCCACTTGGAGCTTTGAGCCATGTCCCCCCTAATGCGCCCCTTCAAGGGCAAGAAACCCCGTATTCTCGGTCGTTGTTTCGTCGCCGAGAACGCCGCGCTGATTGGTGACGTCGAGGTCCAGACCGAAGCCAGCATCTGGTACGGCGTTACCTTGCGGGCCGACGGCAACGCGATCCGGATCGGCAAGCGCGCGAATGTTCAGGACGGGACGGTGGTGCATGTCGACAAGCCGGCGCATCTCATGACCACGATCGGTGACGGCGCCACGATCGGTCATGCCTGTATCATTCATGCCTGCGCCATCCACGATAATGCCTTCATCGGCATGGGCTCGACGGTGCTGGACGGTTCCGTCGTGGAAAGCCACGCCATGCTCGCGGCCCATTCGCTTCTGCCGCCCGGCAAGGTGGTGAAATCAGGCGAGGTTTGGGCCGGCGTGCCCGCCAAGCCGTGGCGCGAGATCAAGCCCGCCGAGTTGGAGATGATCGCCTATATTCGGGATACCTACTGGGAAAACGGTCAGGAGTTCCTGGCCGACATGGATCCGGACTATCTCGCGGAATGGACGGTTGGGTAGAGCGGGAGCGGTACATGGCTGGGCAAACCGATTCCGCCGTGATTGCGGCGGCGGATTTTCAGGAGTTGGGTGATCATCTGGTCGAAAGGCTCACCCCTCTTGTGGATTTTCAGCGTTTCAACATCGGGTTGATCGACGAGACCCGCTACATGTTCACGGACGCCTTCGTCAGTGGCCAGAACGTCGCGGGCCGGGCCGTCGGCCATGAGCGGACCTTGGACGGCACGGTGGTCGAGCGCGCGATACAGGCGGGCGACGGTGCGTTCTTCGGCGGTGACGTGGAGACGCTTCTGCGGGATTTTCCGAGGTTTGGGCCGGTTCTGGAAAGCGGCATGCGTTCGATGTTGGCGGTGCCCCTGCGGTGGCGCGGTCGTGTAATTGCGGCCCTTGTCCTGGCCTCGGCCCGCGCCGATGGATTCAACGCGGAGACGCTGCGGATCGTGCAAAACCTAGGCGCGGAAGTTGTGGACCGGATCGTTGTGCTGGCTAATGAAACCGCGGGCGGTTAACGGGCATTGATCCCTCAAATTCACCGTCGCCCCAGCGGCGGCGGGGGGCTCTTGCCGCGATCGTTGAAGCCGAGCGAACCGGGCAACGGAGCGGCACGAGGCCGGGGCCGGCGGCAAAAGCCCTTGCCTTCGCAAGGGCGACGGGAGCACGGGCGGCTATCGTATCTTAGGGGACCGGCTTGACCGGGGGAGTCTTGGGCTCTTCATCCTGGCTTTCACCCCAGACCCACAGCACCAGCAGGACGAACAATCCCTCGGCGGAAATGATGGCGAGCGCGGCGGGTACGCCGAAGGATTCGGCCATCCAACCGACATTGAAGAATCCGATCGGGCCAGTCCCGATACAGAGGGTAAGGACACCCAGCACGCGACTGCGATACTCGGGCGGGGCCGCGAGATAGGTGAGTGTTCCCTGCATCGCGGCGAAACAGGCACTGGCTATTCCCGTTACCAATAGCGCCGCCGAAACCGAGAAGAACGAGTGATGCGGCCCGCCGGCGACGAAGGTCAAAAGCGCGAGATAGCCGATCGTCGAAAGATTCAGTAGCGTGCCGCCGAGATAAATCCTGAAGAAGAACTCCGGCTTGGCCAGTATGGCAACCAGCATCGCCCCGATGAAAGCGCCCAGGCCCTCCATGCTGGAGATTACGCCGACATAGAAGGGCGACAGACCTAGATACTCGCGTCCGATAATCGGGATCATCGAGGTGAACGGAAACCCCCAGAGATTGAAAACGATGGTGATGATGAGGATGCGCCGGAGAGGCCGGTCCCCGATAACGAACCTGACGCCGCCGGCGAGGTCGCGCAGAAAAGACGGCAGCGCGGCCGGGGTTATGCGGCCGGGAAGCTGGGCAAGCAGAACAAGGATGAGGCAGGTCCCGTAGATAATACCGCTTAGCGTAAAGACGCCGAACATCCCGACGGTTTCCAGCACCACTCCGCCGAGAAGCGGGCCGGCCATGCGGGTGGCGTTACCGGTGGCGGAGTCCAAGCTCATCGCCGTCGAAACATTGCCGCCGGAGAGATCCCCGAGAAGACGCCGCCGGATCGGCATGTCGGTGGCCCAGAACAGGCCGCTCAGGATCGAGGCAAGGGCGATCAACTCATAGCTCAATTCGCCGAGATGGGCCGCGAATCCCATGCCTATCTGCACCCCGACGATCATCGCGACCGAGCCCGCGAGCAGGACCTTGCGGCTGATCTGATCGGCGATGACGCCCACCGCCGGCCCAAGCAGGGTGAGCGGTAGCATCCACAGGATTGGTATCGTCGACACCAAGAGCGGCGAGCCGGTGATCTCGAAGGTGTAAACCCCGAGCGCCAGAAGCTGGAACCAGCGGATCACGCCGGTGAGCCCGCCGATCAACCAGATAAACAGAAAATTGACGTCACGCAGCAGCGCCCGGATCGGCGAGGGAGCGGTCTCGGTCTGTTCCGCGCTGCTCACCGATTTGCGTCCTTGTGCTGATTGCGGCCATGGGGGGCGATTTGTTGATCCCCCCCAGCTTTACTGATAGCGTTAAATGGTCCGAGAGCCGACTGTTTTCATTATAAGTCACGCGGAACCAGGACTGACCGTTCATGTGATGGCCGGTGGTAACGACGTGGCATGGATTTCGGATCGACGGTTGGAAACGGCTTAGAATTTACGAGACGCTGACTTGGCGCTGAAACAGACATTGAAGGTCGTGATTAGTACCGGGCTCGTTGGCGCGGTGCTGCTGGCTGGCTATGAAACCCTCTATTGGCTCACCCATGTCTACGAGAATGATGCCCGCATCCGCACGGAGTTGACCAATCTATCCGCGCAGGTGAACGGACAGATCAAGAAGGTCCTCGTCGAGGAGGGAAGTTCGGTCGCCGCCGGCCAAGAAGTCATTCTTCTAGAAGATGACGAGATTCGCTTGGGGCTGGAGGCGCTCAGAACCGATCTTGAATTGAAACAAGGCGAACAGCGCCGGCTACTCTCCGAAAAACAGGCGTTCGAGACCGAGCTCGAGTCGAAACTGCAAACGCAGTTAGAGAAAATTCGCGCGATCGAGAAGGAATATGCCTCGATCAAGGACCGTCTGGAGCTATCGGAAAAGAACCTCGCGCGGGTCCAGTTCCTGTTGCGCAAGGGACTGACATCCGAGGACAAGTTCAACGCCGAGAAGGACAAGGTCCTGGTGCTGCAGGGTGAGGCGGCGATCGCAAAGGCGAATATCGCGGTCGCCCGGCGCGAGTATGATCAGCTTAAATCCACGGCCCGGCAGATCGACGTGTTCCTGGAAAAGATCAAGATTTCCGACGTGGAACAGGCGCGTATCCGCGACGATATCCGCCTTCAGGAGGTAGCGCTCAAGAAACGTCGGATATACTCACCCGTGGATGGCGTTGTCGGGCGCATCCATCGCTATGCCGGGGAATATGTCGAGGATGGTCACACCATTGTGATGTTGCACAACCCGGCTCGGTATTGGATCGAGGCCTATGTCGACGAAAGCCAGATGCGCCACGTCCGGCTCGGTCAGGAAGTGGTGATCGAGTTCGAGATCTATCCCTTTGAGGATTTCTTGGGCGAGGTCACGCGGATCGGCAATATCACCACCGCCGAAATGGGCGTGACGACCCTCAGTTCCGGCAATCGCTTCGGCGGCGGGGTGGAGCGGGTACCGGTCAGGATCTCGGTGCAGGACCCGCCGCCCAACCTCACTCCCGGAATGCGGGCCAAGGTCAATATCCGGATCTACGACAATATCAAGCTTTGGTAGGCTTACCCGGGATCGCCACCTCGAGAGCGGTCGAGCTATCCGTCACATGGGGATGTTTCAGGCGTCGGCCCCGCGTCGAGCGCGGGGTGACGGTTGGAGTACCCTGTGTCCGTCCGATGGGAGCTAGTGACAAGGCGCGGTCGTCATTGACTTGAGCGACCTATCCAAATCCTAACCGAATAACAGTGGATGGGTTCAGAGCCTTACGTCATGGCGTGGAGCGCACCAGTTTTGGGCAAGCGCCGTGGCGCGCTCCAGGTCTTCCTCAAGCATGAGGCCGTCCTTGATCAGCGCCCGCGCCGCCGTCTCGATAGCCCGGATATACCCCCCTGCGTCGCCGTAGCGCGCCTGGATCGAGGCCCGAGGATCGCCGGTGGCGCGTCGTACGGCGTCGGTTTCCGGTAATGGGACCGTGGACCCGCTGAACTCATGCATCGCACCCTCGCCGAAGGGCCGCGCGCGCAAGTTCCAGCCGGTGTAGGTCGCCAGCGGCGCTTGAACCATGGGCACGCGGATCCCCGCGACGTCGTTGCCGTCGGCGTCGACGGCCGGTACCAGGACGGCATAGCCCTCGGCATCGCGGAGTTCCGGGGGAAGGGTGGTCATCACGCCGTCCCCGGCATGCGGGCCATAGTCATGGAGCGGCAAGCGGTTCGGTTCGCGCGGGATGGCATGGGCCGGAATGTCGGGAAACTGCCCGCGCCATTCCTCCATGGAGACCAGCGTGCCGTCATCGCGGCGGGGGTAGCGGCTGTTCGGAGGCGGCGTGCCGTCCGTCGCCCATCGGTCCAGATTGTCGAGCATGGCCCGGAACAGCATCGAGGTCTGAACCACGTTCTGAAGGTTTTGGCAGATCCCGCGCCGGGGGGCGCCCTGCAAGGGATCGCCGACATGCTGGGCGCTGGACCAATGATAGATCCGGACATTCTCCGGTGGGTCGAGATCCTCGCCTCGGCTGTCGGTATGGGCCAACGAGCCGCGACGTTGCCAATACTCGGTGCCGGTCTGGCTGTGCATGATCAGGGGATCGGTCTCCGGGCGCTTACAGATCGCGTCGGTCCGACCGGTCAGATGGTCCGTGCTCTCGGCATAGGCGAAGGGAAAGCTATCGGAGATATTGTCGTGGTCCTCGTACTGCTGTCCCGCCGGCACGACGCCGTTGGCGAAGCGGTGGTTCAGCCACATTCGCCCGGCGCCGGCGACATGACTGATCACCCCATCGAAAACCCGCCGCCCGCTCTCGTCGGCGTTGAAGCCACGATAGATCGCGTCGCGGATACAGCGCCCGGTCTGCGAGCGGCCAAAGCAATAGGCTTTCTCGATACCATGGCCGACTAGGGGGTTGGCCTCACTCTGATCGTATCGCAGGAAACTGGCGAGATCGCGCACCACGAGATGGCCGAGCCCCATGACCAGGGGGTCGCGGGCGGTATAGATCAGCTCGTAAATCCAGCCAGGCTCAAACCCCGTCGGAATGTGGATATGTGTGTCCGAGGCGACGATGGCTTTCTCGGCGCCCTGAAAGTCCATGCCGAGGCCGCCCTCGACGCGGGCGAATTGCCAGGCGTCCGGCGCGATTTCCTCGCGCGGGTCCTCGGGATAGCGCCGCCGGGTGAGTGTCGCCTTGCTTGTGTCCAGGGAAACCGTCGGGTGACTTCTGGTCGAGATCCAGCCGCTGAGCGGGAAGGTGTCCTGTCCGAGACCGGTGGCAATGAACTCGGTGCGCGCAAGCCCCGTAACCGGTGCTTCGCGGGAGCCCGCTACGGGCAGGCGCAGGGTCATCCGCCCGCTTCCAGGCAGGAGGTCGCCCTGCCACGCCCCCCAAACAATGGTGTAGCCGCGCCTGAACAGATAGCCGTTGCCCGCGTGGGCCTCGGTGATCGGGTCGTTCGAGGGGGCGGCATCGTTGAAATACTGCACCAGGCGTTTGTTGCCGCGATTGCCGTAGTCAAAGATCATTCGTCCGTTGCCCCGGCCCGGTTCGACGGGACGCAGAATTGAGATCTCGGTCTCGCACTCCACCATGCCGTCGGAGTTAACGGGCGCCTTGTCGAGATCGACGATCCCGGCCTGGGCGGAGGCGTTCGGATCGACCTGAAACCGGGCCCAGCCGTCTAGCCGCTCATAGACGCCGGTATCGCCGAAATGCAGACCGCCGGCGAATTCCCGGCGCTGGGTGATCTCGATTTCGATCTTGTTGGCCATATTGAAGCTCCGGCGCGTGAAGTGAGGCGGGGATCGTAACATCACTGTACGTGTCCGGGCACGGCAACGACATCGTGAGAGTGATCTCGGGGTATTCGACAGACCCCTGGTGGTCGCGATACAAGATTGGCGAGATTTTCCGATTATCTTGACGGGTTGAAAACGTGGCACCAACTGATCGAGATCCCGCCGATTTGGGCGTCGCTGAAGCCGCCCGGGCCCTGGCCGGAGGCGCTCTGACTTCCAGGATGCTGGTAACCGCGTGCCTGGAGCGCATCCACGCCGAGAATTCGAGCCTGAAGGCTTTCATACACGTGGCGGACGATTTGGCGCTGGCCGAGGCGGATCGCAGTGACGCGCGCCGCCGCGAGGGCGGGCCGATGTCGCCGCTGGACGGGGTGCCGATCGCGCTGAAGGATAACATAGATGCCGTCGGTCAGCCTTCCACCAACGGGCTGGGAGTTGCTTGGATGCCGAGCCGCGACGCGGGGGTCGTCACCTTGCTGCGGGAGCGGGGTTTGGTGCTGATCGGCAAGACCAATATGCATGAAGGGGCGTTGGGAGCGACGACGGATAATCCGCATCATGGCCGCGCCGACAACCCCGCCGCCGCTGGCCATACACCTGGCGGCAGCAGTGGTGGCTCTAGCGCCGCTGTCGCCGCGCGGCTTTGTCCGGGCGCGCTCGGCACGGATACGATGGGCTCGGTTCGCCTGCCCGCCGCCTATTGCGGGATCACCGGATTCAAGCCCTCGCGGGCGCATTGGCCGAATTCGGGGGTCGCGCCCCTGGCGATGGCCTTGGACACCGTCGGGCCCATGGCGCGCGACGTGGCGGATACCGCGATGCTGATCGATCTGCCCTATGCGCGGACATCGCCGAGCCGGTTGGTCGTCGCGGTGATCGACAATATCGAGGAGGCCGAGATGGAGGAGCGCGCGCGAGAGGCCTATCGAGAGGCCCTGTCGCGGCTGCGCTCGGCCGGTGTCGCCTTCCGCCGGGCGCGGCTCGCCGATTATGAGCCGACCGTGGCCAGGCGCGCGGGCCTGATCATCTCCGAGGTCGAGGGCGCGGTTACCCATGAGAACATGATTGCCGAGCGTCCCGAGGCGTTTTCCCCGGCGTTTCGGGCCATGCTGGACTATGGCGCGAACGTTCCGGCGCCGAAATATGTCAAGGCCTTGCGCGAGGTTGACCGGATCGGCGCCGCCTTTGCCGGTATCCTTGATCAGGTCGACGCGGTCATCTCGCCGACCACCCCGCAACGCGCCTTTGCCTTCGAGGCGCCGGTTCCGGCCAACCAGGCCGACTTCACCGCGCCGGCCAATTTCGCGGGGTGTCCCGGGATATCGATCCCGGTCCCGCGCGGCGGTGCCGAACGTCCAACGGGGTTGCATCTGATGGCCGGGCTCGGCAGGGATGTACACCTTCTAGGGATCGCCGCCGCCGTCGAGGCCTTGTTGGCGCAATAGCGAAAGGGCAACGCCATGCCGGTTCTGCATGTGAACGGTCACGACATGTATTACGAGATCCACGGCGCGGGCGAGCCGGTGATCTGTTCCGGTGGCTGGGGCACCTTCTGTCACGGCGATGCCGGACATCTTCCGCGCGGTTTGACCGACCGATACAGGGTCGTGATTTTCGATCACCGGGGGATCGGCCAGTCCACGGATGACCCGGCGGTCGTCTCGACCACGAAGCTCTACGCCGATGACGTGATCGGGCTCATGGACGCGCTTGGGATCGCCAAGGCCCATCTCGTGGGGATCATAGGGATCGGCGCCTGCATCTTCCAGGAAGTCGCCATCAAGCGCCCGGACCTGGTTCGAAGCCTGGTCAACACCGGATGCTGGGCCCGGTCGGACACGAAATTCACCGATCAGCTGACCCTGTGGCTGGACGTGCATCGCGAGATGGGCTTCGAGGCCTTTCAGCGGATGGTGGTGATGGAGGGGTTCGATCCCGCCTTCTACGCCGCCAAGAAGGACAGTCTGCTGGGGCCCGAGGGCGCGTGGCGGGATCTGAACGGTCACTTCGAAACCCATCAGCGCCTCACCGAGGCGGGATTGTCGCATGATACGCTGGATCGGCTGGACCAGATCAAGGCGCCGGCGCTGGTGATGCATAACGGGCTCGACTTCATCACCGCGCCGAGGATGACCCTACCGGTTGAGCAAGGCATCCCCGGTGCGCGGGCTCACTGGATGCGCGAGGCGGCTCATGTCGCTACCGGGCGGGAAGCGCGGGCCGAGTTCTGCGACGTGCTGCTCGGCTTTATGGCGGAGCATTGATCGCGTCCGAATTCGCGGCGATACTCGCGCCGTGGTGCAATGGCGTGAATGATCAACGAGGAGCAAGAACATGGCCCTGGAACAAGTCGACGACGTTTCCGCAAACCCGTTTCCCTTTGACATCGAGACCGCCGCGCCGTCCAAACTGCGCGCTATCTTTCGCTCCGGGGCCTATCGCGGGACCACGGCGAACATGGCGAACGGACACACCCAGGGGAACCTGGCGGTCCTGCCGGCCAGCCACGCGCTCGATTTCGCCCGTTTCTGCCAGCGCAATCCCAAGCCTTGCCCGCTGGTCGGGGTATCCGATACCGGTGATCCGATGATGCGGACCCTCGGCGAGGACATTGATATCCGCACCGACATCCCGAGCTACAACATTTATCGCGACGGTGTCTTCGAGAGCTCGGTATCGGATGTGTCCGAGTTCTGGGCCGAGGATTCGGTGGCCTTCGTTCTTGGCTGTTCCTTCTCCTTCGAGGAAGCGCTGATGCAGGCGCGCATTCCCATGCGGCACATGGAGATCAACCGCACGGTCCCGATGTACAAAACCTCCATCGATCTGGTGCCGGCGGGAGCCTTCGGGGGCGGGATGGTCGTCTCCATGCGGCCGATGTCGATGGAGCAGGCGATCCAGGCCTCGGCGATCACCGCGCGCTTTCCCCACACCCACGGGATGCCGGTTCACATCGGCGACCCGGCGGCGATCGGGATCAAGGATCTCGACATGCCGGATTGGGGAGAGCCGACGGAGTTCCGCGCGGGCGAGGTGCCGGTGTTCTGGGCCTGCGGCGTCACCCCGCAGAACGCCATCCAAGAGGCTGGCTTGCCGATTGTGGTCACCCACACGCCGGGTTCGATGCTGATCACGGATATTCCGAGCGCGATCAGCTAAACCAGCGGTATCGATCAATGAAAAAGGCCGGAGCGTGATGCTCCGGCCTTTTTTGTCGGCGGATAACCGCCCGGTCTTAATGATAGACCAGTGTCGGTAGCCAGGTTGCAAGGTTCGGATAGGCGACCAGCAACAGGATCATGACGATCATGGCGACCAGGAACGGGGTCGCGCCGATGGCCACGTCGTTGAAGTGACCGCCGCGAATCCGGATACCTTGCACGACGTAGAGATTGACCCCGATCGGCGGTGTGATCAGCGCCGCTTCCATGAGCAGGGTGATCAGAATACCGAACCAGACATCGGAGAATTCCGGTACTCCCAAGGCCATGACGATCGGGAACACGATCGGCACCGTCGTCAGCATCATGGAGAGGGTTTCCATGAACATGCCGAGAAACAGGTAGAAGACGATGATCAGCAGCACCGTCTGCACGGGGGTCAAACCCATATCGGCGATGAAGTTCAGCATCGCCTGGGTAATGCCCATGAAGCCCAGCACGAAATTGAGGAAAATCGCGGCGAACACGATCAGCATGATCATCGCGGTGGTCCGCATCGTGCCCTCGAACGCTTCCCTCAGCATCTTGAAGCTCAGGGTCTTGAAGGCGGCGGCGATGATCACGGCCATGCAAACCCCGATGGACGCTGCCTCGGTCGGCGTGGCGACACCGGCGTAGATCGATCCCACGACCGCCATGAACAGCACGATCGGCGGCAGCAGATCGGGCAGGCAGCGGATTCGTTCGCCCCAGCTGGTCTTGACCGTCTGACCACCCCAGGAAGGCCGATAGACACAGGCGATGACGATGGTCAGCATGAACAGGCTGGAGAGGATCACTCCGGGGACGATGCCCGCGAGATAGAGTTCCGGAACCGAGGTATCGGTAAGCAAGCCGTAGATGATCAGGTTGATCGACGGCGGAACCAGGATGCCCAGGGTGCCACCCGCCGCGAGCGAGCCGAGAAACAGACGCTCGTTATAGCCACGCGCCTCGATCTCCGGATAGGCAACGGTGCCCACGGTGGCCGCCGTAGCGACACTGGAGCCCGAGCTGGCAGCGAAGATCGTGCAGGAACCGATATTGGCGTGCATCAAACCGCCGGGCAGCCAGGACAGCCACTGGATCACGGCGGCGTACATGCGGCGGGCGATACCCGCCCGCAGCATGATCTCGCCGAGCAGGATGAACATCGGGACGGCGACGAGGATGAACTCCTTGCTCTTATCCCAATAGATTTCCGCCAGCGCGGGAGTGAGGGTGCCGCCCATCGATATGTTGTCGAGGACAAAGCTCAGGATACCGAGGACCGCCGCGACGGGGACCGCCGCGAGGACCAGGATCAAGAGACCAACAAGAATTCCTAGAGCCATCGTCTACTTCTCCGCCTGACTTACGTTGCCGGGCGCTATCGCCACATCAATGCCGTGTGTCTCCTCGTCCATCACCTCGGCGATCGACGGAACGCCGGCGATCTTGGCCACCAGATCCCAATTGCGCTGCAACAGCGCGACCAGGGCGTAAAGCGTCACGAAGATCAGCGTCACGAAGAACAACAGCAGACCGGCGACCCAAAAGACCTGGGGTATCCATTGCGGCGTTCCCAGGGTTGTAATCGACACCGAGTTACTGACCCATGAGTTCTGGAACGACACCAGGGCGAAATAGGTCATGTAGGACATGTAGTACAGCAACAGCGCCAGCCCGACGACATCGAGCACCGCCGTCACCGGACGGGGGAGGAGGTTGTAAAGCGCGTCGATCCGAACGTTGGAGCGATGCAGGAGGCAGTATGAGTAGGCCCAGGTTGTCGTCGCCGAAAAGACATAACCCGAGTACTCGTCCGAGCCGCTCATGGTCATGTTCAGGAACTTTCGGGACAGGACGTCCACCGTGACCATAACGGCGGCCGCCAGAAGCGCCGCGCCGCCGGCCCATACGGCGTATTGAGAGATTCTTTCCAGGCGCGCGTGAATTGCCGCGAACATACCCACTTCCCCCGTTGAATTTGAAAAAATGGCGTCGCGGCGTTAACCGCGACGCCAAATTAGACTAGTCGACTTGGATCTAGAGCGAAGCCTTCATGCCCGAGATCTTGCCGATGGTCGCGTTCCACTCGTCGACGCACTTTTGCGTGCCACAACGCTTGGCCCAACGCTTGAGAACGAAGTTCTCGACCACGTCTTTGAGTTTCGCTTTGTCGGCTTCCGTCGGCTCGATGGCGGTCATGTTACCGACCGGGCCATCACACGGACCTTGGGCATTGCAATCCATGCCGCGCTGGTCGTTCGTCGCCGTGGCTGCCCACATTTCTTCCTCCAGAGGCTTCAGATGCTTCATGAAGAAGTCTTGGGTCTCCTTGTCCAGGCTGTTCCACTTGCGCAGGTTCATCGCCAGGAAGGACGAAGCATAGCCGAGACGGATACGGATGTTGTGGGTCACGACCTGCCACCACTTGGCGTTGTACGCCGGCAGGGTACCGGTCAGGCCGCAGTCCGCGACGCCCTTCTGCAGGGCCGGAACGACCTCGGCGAAGGCGATGGTAACGGCGCTACCGCCGACACCTTCGATGAAATCACCAAGCGTGGTCGAGTAAGTGCGGATCTTCTTGCCCGCCAACTTATCCAGACCATATTCCTTGATGCTCCGGTCGCCCAGGTTGCACCAGAGCTGCTGGCTCGGCCAAGCGTAGATCATCAGGAGCTTGGCGCCGTATTTTTCCTCGAATTCACGGGCCAGAATTGACCGATAGGCTTCATTGGCCTTCCGGTACAGACCAAGGTCCTGAATCACGCCGGCAAGGTCCGCGCCCTCGATCGCCGGGCTGTCCTGCGCCACGTAGGTGGTAACGCCGTGAACGGCATCAAACACACCGAGCTTCAGCAGACGCATGATTTCAAAGCCGGACAAACCCAGTTCGGTCTGCGACTTGGCGTTCGCGGTCAACTTGCCGCCGGAAAGCTTCGGAAGACGCTCGTTCCAGAACGGGCCTTCGCGCTCTTTCCAGTGATCCAGGAAGCCCCAGGTGCCGACCACCCGGAATTCCTGTTTCTTGAGTTCAGCCGAAGCCGAACCCGCGGCGACGGTCAAGGCGAGGGCGCCGACCGCGGCACTCGTGACCACCGCTTTTTTGAGCGTGGAAAATTTCATTTGGTACCTCCCAGTTTTTCCTATCCCGAACCTTAGTGATCCGGTCCGAGCAGGGCAACAGTAATAAAACAACGCTTCGCGCCTCTAATCCAGTGATGATCGCGGATATCAGCCGCGTGGTGAGACGGCTCGTCCGCGACCCTTTTCCCTATGCTCGTGTATAGCCGAGGGAGGGGCCGGTTAACCTTTTGACCCATCGCGCTTTATTGGTGGCTGTTTCGAAATAGGGCGTGGAACCGCCGAGGCGGGGGCAAGCGTTCACGGCTTTCACTTACCCGTGAACCACGCGGGACGCGGGGAATTCAACCGCGACGCGTGTTCCCGCGCCGGGCGCGCTGTCGATTGAGACGCGGGCTTGATGTTGATCCGCCAGGGCCTTGACGATCGCCAGGCCGAGCCCGGTGCCCGAGGCCTAGTAGGCCGAGGCGTTGTCCGCTTGTCCAAAGGGCTCGAACACCTTGGAAAGCATCGATTCCTCGATGCCGACCCCATTGTCCTCGACTCGAAGGGCGATGCCCCCCTCGGCGGTGTCGTCCAAGGTAACCAGGATTTCGCCGCCATCCGGTGAAAACTTGATCGCGTTGGAAAGCAGATTGAGCGTCATCTGTGTGAGCGCGCGTCTATCCGTGCGCAGCACGGGGCGGCTCAGTGCCGTTGAAAGGCGCAGGTCCTGTCGCTTGTTCGAAACGTGCGGCGAAACGATATCGATGCTGGCCCTGACCACCTCTTCAACCGTGATCTCTTCTTCTTGCAGCGCGAACTGCTCCGCCTCGATGCGCGAGATGTCGAGAATATCGTTCACGATATCGAGCAGGTGCTTGGCGCTGTCGTTGATGTTCCGAGCGTATTCGCCGGTTTTCTCAGGCTTTAGCCGCCCGCTGGAATCGAGCGTTTCCAGAAGGTCGGAAAACCCGATAATCGCGTTCAGCGGCGTTCGGAGCTCGTGGGTCATCTTGGCCAGGAAATCGGACTTGGTCCGATTGGCCTTCTCCGCGTCCGCCATGGCGTCGATGAGTTGCTGCTCGGACTGCTTGCGGGTGGTGATATCGACGCAAACGACCTGGATGACCCGGCGCTTCAGCCAGTTGACCATCCTTACCCGTTGTTCAACCCATAACAGCGAGCCGTCCTTGCGCTTGTAACGGACCTCATAGGTGTTCGGGACATCCGCGCCGACCAGCCGGCGGTTGTTGTAACCAACCATCCGTTCGACTTCGTCGTCGGCATATATGGACAGGATGTTACCGCGTTCCAGAAACTCCTCGGGGCTCTCCAGTCCCAGCATGTCGGCGAGAGCCTGATTGGCGAAAATCGGTCGCAGGTTTTCTTGCAGGAAGATGCCTTGAAGCGAGCCTTCGACCAAAGCCTTGTATCGTTCGGCGGTTTCCGCGAGCTCGGTGTTCTGGTCGTCGACCTGCTCTTCCAATTCCGCGTTGGCGCGCGACAGGCGGTCGGCGACCGCCTTTTTATTGGTAATGTCCTGAACTAGGCAAAGGATGGCTTGGCCTTGTTCCGTGTCGATGAGACGAACGGTGTTTTCCGTCCAAATCCGCGTGCCGTCCTTGCGGACGCCGTGGACCTCGAATCGGGTGGGGACTTCCTTCCCGGCGAGCCGGAGCGCGCGATACTCCTCCATGCGAGCGACGTCGTCCGGGTGAAACACCTGCTGGATCGAACCGATCTCCAACAGTTCCTCCGGGCTGTCATAGCGATAAAAGTCCGCGTAGGCCGCGTTGACGAAAAGCGGGGTCCAGCCCTGGTGGATTGCCACACCGACCTGAAGTTCCTCCACCAGCGCGCTATGCTTGCCGTCGCTCAGGCGAAGGGCTTTCTGGGTCTCGCGCTCCGCGGTGATGTCGGTGAGCTTCGCGACGATGGTTCGTTTCCCGTTGTCGCTATCGAGGTTGAAGATCTGCTCGCAGCGGAGCCAAAGCTTTCCGTGTTCGGGGTGGCCGAACTGATACTCCCAAGCAACGGTCTCGCCCCGCGTGCGCCGTGTCTGTACGTCCAGATATTCTTCTTGATTGTCCGCCGCGATTCGAGCACCCCAGAGCTCGCCGGCTTCCTCGGGAGACAACATGTCCGGAATGCCGAGAATTTCGCGGGTTGACGGCGCGAGCCAGGTCATCGCGATTGAATTCGACCCGGTTTCCATCCGGTACAGATGCGCGACGCTGCCGAGCAGCAGCGCGGCCAAGGGTTCGTCCGACACGTCCGGGGCTGTATCGGCTAGCGCATTATCCATGGTTCTCCCCATCGGTCCTCGAACCATAGGGCATGGCGTGCCCGCTGATAACCCGGATTCTCGGAGCGGACCCGACGCGAGCGGTCGGACGGTTTCGGTTTCGCGCGCGTGACGGATGCCGGTTGCCTCGCCGGTGGCGCGCTGGTCTACTTGCCCCACTGTCGAACTGAAGCATCGGAGGTCTTCATGCCCCATATTACAACCGATGACGGCGTGAAGCTGTTCTACGAAGAGGCGGGAACCGGTACGCCCGTGATTTTCGTGCATGAATTCGCGGGCGACTCGCGAAGCTGGGAGCCTCAAATGCGGCATTTCTCGCGCCGCTACAGGGCGATCACTTACAACGCGCGTGGCTACCCGCCCTCCGACGTGCCCAGCGATCCGGATATGTACTCCCAAAAGCGTGCCTGTGACGATATCAGGGCGGTGATGGATGGCCT
This sequence comes from Alphaproteobacteria bacterium, assembly GCA_038118725.1. GTDB lineage: Bacteria > Pseudomonadota > Alphaproteobacteria > Thalassobaculales > Thalassobaculaceae > JADHLJ01. Next base: position 28,786 of record JAYOIK010000038.1, read on the forward strand.
CGGCATCGACGTTGCTCATGTCGTCGGGCTTTCGATGGGTGGTTTCGCGACACTGCATTTCGGCTTTGAATATCCGGATCGCGCGCTCTCCCTGGTGGTCGGCGGCTGTGGCTACGGCGCCGAGCCGGACAAGCGCGAGCAATTCCGCGCCGAGACCACCGCGACGGTCGAGAAGATTCGCCGCGACACCATGGCGGTGGCGGGAGCGGCCTATGCCAGCGGTCCGACTCGCGTGCAATACGAGAACAAGGATCCGCGTGGCTGGAAGGAGTTCGAGACCCAGCTGCGTGATCATTCGACCGAGGGCTCGGCGAACACGATGATGGGGGTTCAGCGTCTGCGTCCGTCGCTCTACGACCTCGAGGACAAGATGCGGACGCTTACCGTGCCGACCCTCATCATTAACGGCGACGAGGACGAGCCGTGTCTCGATCCGGGCCTGTTCATGAAACGGACAATCGTCTCTAGCGCCATGGTGACCCTGCCGCGGTCGGGTCACACCATCAATTTGGAGGAGCCGGCGATGTTCAACTGGTTCATCGATGATTTCCTGCATCAGGTGGAAAGCGGCAACTGGACGCTTCGGGATCCGCGCTCACAAACCGGCGGCATCCTCGGCGACACCGGCAAGAAGGACTAGACGATGAGACTTGATGGACGCGCCGCCTTCATTACCGGGGCGGCAAAGGGCATAGGCCTGGCGGTCGCCAAGGCCTTCGCCGCCGAGGGGGCCGATGTGGCGTTGGCCGACATGACCGGCGACGTGGCACGGTTGGAAGCAGAGGCAATCGCGGCGGCGCATGGCGTCAGGGCGGTGGGCCTTGCCTGCGACGTGGCCGACGGGGCCTCGGTCAAGGCAGCGGTAGACGAAGCCGCCGGCGCCTTCGGCAAACTCGACACCCTGGCCTGCATGGCGGCAACGTTGACAGCCCGTCAGGATGTCGTGGACTTATCGGAAGAGGATTGGGACCGCACCCTTCGGGTCAACATCACGGGCTCTTTTCTGGCCTGTAAGCATGTGATCCCGCATATGCGCGCCGCCGGTCGAGGCTCGATTATTCTGACCGCGTCCCAGATGGGGCAGGTCGCCTGGCCGGGTTCGACCGCCTATTGCACGACCAAGGGCGCGATCCTGCAACTGGTCAAGGGTATCGCGCTCGACCACAAGGATGAGAATATCCGCTGCAACAGCATCTCGCCGGGTGGCGTGGCGACCGACCGGCTGGTCGCGCGCTGGGGAGATCTGGACACGGCGGAAAAGGAATGGGGCCCGAAGCACGCGCTCGGACGCCTCGGACAGCCGCATGAGATCGCCAACGGGGCGGTGTTCCTGGCAAGCGATGAGTCCAGCTTCATGACCGGCGCCGACCTGCTGCTCGATGGAGGCTATACGGCCTGGTAGGGGAGAACAAGATGACGGATTTGCCAATTCTCGATCTGCGACGCATCGAGGCCAATATCATTAAGCCGATCTATGACGAAATGGTCGAGCAAGTGGGCAAGGAAAAGGCCCAGGAAATTCTTGGGGCCGCGATCGAAAAGGCGGCGATCGAGCAAGGTGCCTCGCTCGCCGCCCAGGCCGAAGGGGGCGCGAATCTCAAGACCTTCATCGGCCTGTTCGAGCGTTGGAAGGCCGGCGGCGCGCTGGAGGTCGACGTCAAGCACGAGGCCGAGGACCGTTTCGACTTCAACATCACCCGCTGCCGCTATTCCGAGATGTACAAGGAGATGGGCATGGGCGAGATCGGCCACCTGCTTTCCTGTGGCCGGGACGGGTCTTTTTGCACCGGCTATGATCCGCGCATCAAGTTGGAGCGTACCCAGACGATCATGAGTGGCGCTAGCCACTGTGATTTCAGGTACACCGTCGAGGAGTAGAAACGGCGTGAGGCGGGCGGTTTCCCAAGTAGCGGCGGCGCTGCTCGCGCTTGTCGTCGGCGCTTGCTCGCCGTTTCGCGTCGCGGACATGCTGGCCCCCAAGGAGGGGTATGAGCTCCGTGCCGGGGTTGCTTACGGAGAAGGAGAGCGGCGGAACCTAGACATCTACCAGCCGACCAAGCCGAACGGCGACGACACGATAATCGTCTTCATATACGGCGGTTCATGGCGCATGGGCCACCGCGCGCAGTATCGGTTCGCGGCTCAGCCCTTCGCGGCGGCGGGTTATGTGACCGTGGTGCCCGACTATCGGATCTATCCCGAGGGCCGGTTCCCGGATTTCGTCGAGGATGTCGCCGCGTCCCTGGATTGGGTGCAACGAGAACTCGTCGGTGAGGGCGAAAGCCCGCGGATCGTGCTGGTCGGTCATTCCGCCGGCGCGCATATCGCTGCCCTTCTGGCGCTCGATCCCCGCTATTTAGAGGCCGAGGGACATTCGACTGACATTATCAAGGGCTGGGTCGGTCTCGCCGGGCCCTATGCCTTCGATCCGCTCAAGACCAAGTCGACAAAGGCAATCTTCGAGCCCGCCGCCGGGGATGTCGGCCAGGCCCAGCCGGTGACCTTCGCGCGATCCGGCGCCCCGCCGGCCCTGCTGCTACACGGTAACAAGGACGGCACGGTCTATCCCTGGAACTCCGAGGAGCTTGAAAAGGCGATCAAGGTCGCCGGTGGTCGGGTCACCTACAAGCCGCTCGACAACATCGGCCACATCGCCATCGTGGTTTCCATCGCCAAACCCGGCCTCGGCGGCGCGCCGGTGCTGAAGGAGATTGAAGAGTTCATCGAAGGGCTGTAAGTCGCGGGGCACCGATTTCGATGACCCGGGAGCCCTTCGTGACGCCTGATATCACCGCCGCGATCGCGAGCATCAAGACCATCCTCGGCCCCAGCGGCTATTTCGAGGATCCGGCGGATACTGAGAAGTACCGCCGTGACTGGCGCGGCAATGCCGAGGGCGAGGCGCTACTGGTGGCGCGTCCAGCCTCCACCGAGGAAGTCTCCCAAGTCGTCAAGGCGGCGGGCGAGGGCGGGATCGCGATCGTTCCCCAGGGCGGCAATACCGGCCTCGTCATGGGCTCGATTCCGACCGAAACACGCCCGACCATCGTCCTGTCGCTGGAGCGGATGAACCGGGTCCGCAAGCTGGACGCGGGCAATTTCTCGATGATCGCCGAGGCCGGCTGCGTGATCCAGAACATGCAGGCCGAGGCACGGGACGCTGACCGTCTGTTCCCGCTATCGCTTGCTTCCGAGGGGAGCAGCACCGTCGGCGGCACGCTCTCGACCAATGCCGGCGGCAATCAGACCATCCGTTTCGGCAATGCGCGCGAGCAGGTTCTGGGCCTTGAAGTGGTGCTGGCCGACGGCACGGTGCTGGATGACCTGAACACTCTGCGCAAGAACAACACCGGTTATGACCTGAAACAGATGTTCATCGGCGCCGAGGGGACCCTCGGCATCATCACGGCGGCGGCGTTCCGCCTGATGCCCGGCCCGAAAGCCATGGAGACCGGGGTTCTCGCGCTTCCCAGCCCGACGGCGGCGCAGGGGCTTCTGGCGATGGCGCGGGAGATTTCCGGCGATCAGGTCCTGGCCTTCGAGATCATGCCGCGCGAGTCGATGCAGATGGCGATCGATCATATCGAGGGCGTGGTGGACCCGCTGTCCGAGCCCTCGCCTTGGTATGTGCTTCTGGAGCTCTCGACCGCGTCTCCGGTGGAGAACCTGCGGGACAAGCTCGAGGCCCTGTTCGAGAAGGCGATGGAAGAGGGCCTTGTCACCGACGGCGTGATCGCCGAGAGCATGCAACAACGCCTGCAACTCTGGCGCCCGCGCGAGGAACAGGCCGAGGCCGGGCGTCGGTCCGGCGGTTTCGGTCTGACCTTCGATCTGTCGATCCCGGTCGGCCGGGTGGCCGAATTCCTGGAGTATTCCCGGGCGCGCATGGCGGAAGAAGTGCCGGGACTGCGCTTCAATACGATGGGGCACATGGGTGACGGCAACATTCACTATAGCATGAAAAAGCCCCTCGACATGGACGAGGCGGCTTGGGAGCAGCGCAAGGCCGGCATGCGGGATTCCATGATGGAGATGATCCGAGATTTCGGCGGCAGTTTCTCGGCCGAACACGGTATTGGCGCGGAAAAGCGGGAGACTCTAGCCGACTTCACCAGCGCGACGCGGCTCAACCTCATGCGCGCGATAAAGACCGCCATTGATCCCAAGGGGACCATGAATCCAGGCAAGGTGTTGCTGTAAGCCTCGGCGGCGTGATGGCCCCACCAGGTTCCCTTCGATCGTCCTCCCAACGCAAGCTGATTGCCGTCCGCCAAAATTTTCCCCGGACCGCAATGAGTTTTCGCCGGGATGACGGTGAACATGGGGCGGGGTGACGGTTCTGCTTGATCTCTGGGCGGGTGTCGCCAAGTATTGGGCCTGACCCGCCAGGAATGGAACGAGCCATGCCCGATAGCCACGACATCGACTACGACGCCAAGCGTGCCGCGCTGGTCGAGAAGTATACGCCCTCGAATGAGCCCGCTGGCTCGAGCCCGGTCGGCACCGGTGGGGTCGGTCATCTAGCCCTGATCTGCTCGGACCTCGAGGCGACGATTGAGTTCTATACTCGGGTCCTCGGCATGCGGTTGGCCAAGGTGGTGCCGAACCGGGACGAGCCTAGTTCCACCCATATCTTCCTCGACATGGGCGGCGGCAACATGCTGGCTTTTTTCGATTTCCCTAAAAAAGGCCCGGCCAAGACCCAGCGCGGGATCGGCAGCATGCATCATGTCGCCTTGAAGGGTACGCCCGAGCAATATGCCTCGGTCGTCAAGACGGTTCGCGAGCGCGGGGTCGAGCACGACATTCACGGCGGCGAGACCAAGGGGGCGATCTATATGCGAGATCCAGACGGAATCATGATTGAAGTCACGACCGGGTATTGAGCCGGGCTTGTGAGTAAGCCGTCCGAAGGCGGCTGGAATGCCGTCGTGGGGTCCTCGGCGATTCTGTCCCTGGCATTGCTCGGGGATGCGCTGATCTACGCCGTGTTGCCGGCCTATGCCGAGGATTTCGGCCTGACCCTGCCTTGGGTCGGGGTGATGCTCTCGGCCAACCGTTTCGTGCGGGTTTTCGCCTATGGATTGATCGCGCGCATGACCCATGCGATCGGCGTGCGCAACATGTGCCTCGCGGCGGCGATCCTGGCGACGCTCTCCACCGCGCTTTATGGTTTGGGCGAGGGGCCGGCGGTGATTCTGTTCGCGCGGATCCTATGGGGCCTGACCTACGCGGCGCTTATCCTCGTAACGCTCGTCTATTCGGTGGAGTATCGCGCCCAGGTCGGCCTGCGCGTCGGCGTCGGTCGTGCCATCCAAAGAACGGGCCCCATCCTCGCGCTGTTCGGCGGCGCCTGGCTGGTTGGGCTGGTCGGACCGAACGACACGTTCCTCATCCTCGCGATTCCGACCGCGCTAGCGATCCCAATCGCGCTGACTCTTCCAAAGCATCACGCTTCCGAGACCCGGGATGACAAGCCGCCGGCGCTTGGTCGGCCCAAGCCCATCGACATACTGTTCTTCCTGCAAGGCTATGGCGTCGACGGTGTCTTCGCCATCAGCATCACGCTGATCTTCGCTCGCGAGAACGACCTGTCGGTTGCCGTGATGGGCGGCGGCGCGCTTTTGGCGATGCGGCATTTCGGAGAGGCGATCGCGGCGCCGCTTTTCGGCTGGATCGCCGATCGCTACGGCGCCCGGCGGGTGTTTATCCTGTCCGGTATTCTGACTGTTGTCGGGTTTGTCAGCATCGCCGTTGGGTTCACGGTTTTCGGCGCGCTGATCATGCTGTTGTTCCGGGGCGCCCTGGCGTCACTCGGCCCGGCGGTAATCGTGCAGGGCATGGCGAGTGACGAGCAGGCGATCGGCCCGTTGGCGCGGATGCAGGCTTGGCGTGATTTCGGCGCCGCGTGCGGTCCCTTGGCGACCGGATTCCTTCTCGCCTATACCTCCGCCGAGCTTCAGCACGCGGTGGTCGCCGTCGCGCTAACCCTGGGGTTGATCTACTGGCTCCGGGAAAAAGCGTGATAAAGCGAGAGGCGGGCCTTTTTCGAGAAATGCTGCTTGATTTCGCATTCGCGAAGGTTTACTCACCAGTGAATGCTGCGTTGCAGCAATTCTTGTCCTCGACGGAGCGCGCCACGCCCGATTGACCATCATCGCCGAGCGTTCCCGAACCGTCGCTTTCAAGTTCGCCGAAAAATGAGACCGGATCACGCCAAACAGGTTGGCGGGACCCGTTGGAGTATCCTTGTTATGAGTAAACCATCCCTGTTGAGTTCAAGAGCGCTTGCGCGATCCCGGACCGAGTGGTTCGGCAATATTCGTGGCGATCTTCTCGCGGGACTTGTCGTGGCGCTGGCGTTAATCCCCGAGGCGATCGCGTTTTCGATCATCGCCGGCGTTGATCCGAAGGTCGGGCTTTACGCGTCGTTCTCGATCGCGGTGATAACCGCCATTGTCGGCGGCCGTCCCGGGATGATCTCGGCCGCGACCGCCGCGACGGCGGTGCTGATGGTCACGCTGGTGCGCGACCACGGGTTGCAGTATTTGCTGGCGACCACGGTATTGGTCGGGCTGATCCAGATCGCCGCCGGAGCGTTGCGGCTCGGCGTCGTCATGCGCTTCGTCTCCAAGTCGGTGTTGACGGGGTTCGTGAACGCGCTGGCGATATTGATCTTCATGGCGCAGTTGCCGGAGCTGACCAACGTGCCGCCGTTGACCTATGTGATGGTCGCCGGCGGGCTCGCGATCATCTATCTCCTGCCGCGCGTGACCAAGGCCGTGCCGTCGCCGTTGATCTGCATCATTGTGTTGACCGCGCTATCGATCGGGCTGGATCTCGACGTGCGTACCGTCGACGACATGGGGCAGCTACCCGCGACCTTGCCGGTTTTTCTGCTGCCCGATATTCCGCTGACCTTCGAGACCTTGTGGATCATCCTGCCCTATGCCTTGGCCATCGCGGCGGTCGGGTTGTTGGAGTCGCTCATGACCGCGTCGATCGTCGATGAACTGACCGATACCGCCAGTGATAAAAATCGCGAATGCGTCGGCCAGGGCGTGGCGAACTGCGCTACTGGCTTTATCGGCGGAATGGCCGGCTGCGCGATGATCGGCCAGTCGGTGATCAACGTGAAGTCAGGCGGGCGTGGTCGATTATCGTCATTCTGCGCCGGGATTTTTCTGCTGATCTTCTGTGTCGGGCTTGGTGATTGGGTCAAGCAGATCCCGATGGCGGCGCTGGTCGCGATTATGATCATGGTGTCCATCGGTACCTTCAGTTGGGCGTCGATTCGGGACCTGAAGGTTCATCCGCGCAGCTCGTCGATTGTCATGCTGGCGACCGTCGCCGCGGTGGTGGCGACGCATAATCTGGCCATCGGTGTTCTGCTGGGCGTCCTGCTGTCGGGGATCTTCTTCGCCGGCAAGATCGCGCAGATCTTCAGCTTGACCTCGAGCTTGTCCGAAGACGGCTTGTCGCGGACCTATTTCGTGCGAGGCCAGTTTTTTTTCGCCTCCGCGGATGCGTTTCTCGCGGCCTTTGACTTCAAGGAGGTGCTGGAGACCGTGACCATCGATGTCAGCCAGGCGCATATCTGGGATATTTCCAGCGTTTCCGCGCTCGATACGGTGGTGCTGAAGTTTCGCCGCGAGGGCGCCGAGGTCGTTATCATCGGGCTGAACGAAGCCAGCGAAACGATCGTCGACAAGCTGGCGATCCATGACAAGCCCGGCGCTCTCGAACGCCTCATGGCGCATTGACGGAGACCTACGATGTCTAAGCTTCTGGCGCTGATCGACGGATCCGTCTACAGCCAAAGCGTCTGTGATCACGCGGTCTGGGCGGCGGTGGGGGAGCGTGATGCCTCGGCGCGCCTGCTGCATGTTCTCGGGCGGCGAGGCGGCTCGAGCGCGCCGGCCAATCTGAGCGGTACCCTGGAAGTCGACGGGCGGGACGCGTTGCTGGATGAGCTTGCGAGCTTGGATGAACAGCAAGCGCGCCTAGCCCAGCGTCGCGGTCGGATCGTGCTTGAAGAGGCGAAGGCGCGGATGGTGAGCGCCGGCGTGTCCGATGTCACGGTGACGCTGCGCAACGGGGATCTGATCGAGACCGTTCTGGAATTCGAAACCGATGTCGACTGTATTGTCATCGGCAAACGCGGCGAGGCGGCGGATTTCGCCAAACTTCACCTGGGATCGAACCTGGAGCGGGTGGTCCGTTCCAGCACCAAGCCGGTCCTGGTGGCCTCACGCGCCTTCAAGCCGATCAAACGCTTTCTAATCGCCTTCGACGGCGGCGCCAGCGCGATGAAGGCGGTGGATTACATTGCCCGCGGCCCGGTGTTCTCTGGGTTGGAGGGCGAGATACTGACCGTCGGTCCGGATACGCCGGAAAGCCGGGGCGCGCTTGATCGCATGGCCGCCATGCTCGCGGCGGGTGGTCACTCGGTCCGGGCGGATGTGCTGTCCGGTCAGGCCGACAGGGTGATCGCAAATCGCGTCGAACAGGGCGGAATCGACTTGCTGGTCATGGGCGCCTACGGGCATTCGCGGATTCGCAATCTGATCATCGGCTCGACCACCACGGAGATGATCCGGTCCTGCCTGATTCCGATAATGCTGTTTCGTTGACCCTCTCGGGCCGCGCGGATCGCGATATCAGACGACCTGGTTCAGCAACGCATCCTCGCCGCGTTCCAGGCGTTCAATGTTCTCCATCATGATATCGAGAACATTGTCCTCGTAGCGGCGCGTCTCGCCCGCGGTATGCGGGGTCAGAAGAACATTTTCCATTCCCCACAGCGCCGAGTTTTCGGGCAGGGGTTCGGGGTCGGTGACGTCTATGCCCGCCGCCGCGAAAGCGCCAGCGTTCAACGCGGCGACGAGATCCTTCTCCACCACACAGGCGCCGCGCGCGACATTGATCAGATAAGCCGACGGCTTCATCGCGGTCATCGCCTCCGCGTCGATCAGGCCCCGTGTTTCATTGGTCAATGGACAGCAGAGGACCACGAGATCAGCCTCGGCGATCCGTTGGAGCTTTTCCGACATCGGATAAACTTGGTCGAACACCGGATCCGCGCTGGCGACCGAGCGGCGCATGCCGACGGGACGCATGCCGAAGGCTCTACCAAGCGTCGCCACGCGGGCGCCGATCTGTCCGGCGCCGATAATCAGCATGGTCTTGCCCGGCAGTTCCTCCTCGCGGGTCGGGATATGACTATTCATTCCGCGCCAGTGCTTGCGGTGCTGGGCGTCGCGGCAGAGATGGATCTGCCTGCTGAGCCCCAGGATCAACGCCATCGCGTGCTCCGCCACCGCGTTGGTGTTAACCCCGCGCCCATTGGCCATGCGGATGCCCTTCGCGGCGATGGCCTCGGTGTCGAACTGGTCATAACCGGCACCGGCGACCTGGATATATTTCAGCCGCTCCGCCACATCCAAAAGCTCGTTTCGCCAAAGCGCGGTCGCGACGATCACGTCGGCCCCGGCGATCCGCGCCTCGGTGTCCTCGGGCGTCACCGTCGTGTAGTTGGCGATGCCGGTATCCCGGAGCGTGAACCGTGCCTCGAACTGATAGGCGATATGGGAGAACTGAATTACCAGGTCGGAGCGTGAAGGAAACATTAAGGCCTTCCAAAAACAAGAATTGAACGTTGGCGGCTCAGGGGAGAGCCGGGGCGCCGTGCTCATGGGGCGCCAGCGCCGCATAGACCGCCCGGTTCATCGGGGTGTCGACACCGACCTCGACGCCCAGTCGCGCCACCGAGCCGTTGAGAGCCGAGGCCTCCAGCTTCTCGCCACGCTCAAGCGCCGCCAGGATCGAGGCCTTCATGGCTTCCGGGAGCATGTCCAGGACCGCCATCGTGCGCTCGACTTGATCGTCGGGCAGGGGCTTGCCGAGCGCCCGGGCCACCGCGACCACCTCGCTCGCCAGTTCAACCATCAACGCCCGTGTCGCCGGATCGGAACGACAGATTCCGAGCGGCAAACGGGTGAGACAGTTCGCGCCGGCCAGCGTGCAGATCATGACGAATTTCTGCCACAGCTCTCGTTCGATGTTTTCCGGCACCGGCGCGTCGATCCCGGCCTCGGCGCAGGCCGCGCGGAATGCCAGGATGCGCGGGCTGGCGCTGTTATCCATCTCTCCGACCCTGAGAATCTGCATGGTCGCGAAGTGCCGCACGACTCCCGGCGCCTCGATTAGCGCGCTGATATTGGCCACGCCGCCGATGACATTGTTGGCGCCGAGCACGCCTTGGAGGGTATCCATGTGTGTGATGCCGTTGAGAAAGGGGATCACCCCGGTCTCGGGTCCGACGGCGGGCTCGATCAGCGCGGCGGCGGAATCGGTATCATAAGCCTTCACGCAGAACAGAATGATATCCGCGATCCCAAAATCGGCGGGATTGTCGCTGGCCTTGGCGGGTTGGATTGTAATGTCGCCAAGTTCGCTCAGGACTTTGAGGCCGTCGGCCTTGATGGCTTCCAGATGCTTGCCGCGGGCAACGAAACCGACGTCATGCCCCGCCGCCGCCAACCGCGCGCCGAAATAGCCACCAACGCCGCCGGTTCCCATCACGATGATTTTCATGTCTCGCTATCCTTTCGGTTTGGCGTGTCGGCGGCGGGTAACCCGTGAGCCGGACGCAGCAATATCACGGCAGGTATCAGCGCGACGCCGCCCACGGTCAAGAACCCGGCGACGTAACTGTCGCTGAAGCCGACGATCGCGCTGAATATCGCGGGGCCGATCGCGACCCCGAGAAAGGTAAAGGCCGAGACCCCACCGGTGGCGCGCGCCACGTCGGGACCCGGCATGATACGGGCGATCTCGCCGATATAGACCCCGTTCCAGCCGGCCGCGACGATGCCCGTGCCGAGCGATACGGCCCACAAAAGCGTTCGTGGCCAGCTCTCGTCCAACGCCGCGAGCGCCAGTCCACACCCAAAGATCAGAAACCCGATAACCGACAGCAAGGGCCGGGCCGGCAGGACCCGGTCGCTCACCCAGCCCAGAAACGGTCGTCCGACGATCCCACCGACATGCATGATCGAGAAGGTGGCCCCGGCCGTAACCGGGTCAAGGCCGCCGCGTTCGACCAGGACCACGACATAGAATGTAAACAAGGAGAGCTGCATCATCGCGTAGACGAAAGAGGCGAGAGCCAGGGGACGCAGGTGTGCGTCCCCGGCGACCATCCGGATCGCCGCCAGGGTCTCCCCCGGACGAATCGGCCGGCTGGGGTCGCGATCGGTGTCGAAATGTCGGCGCGCCGACTGAAGGCCTAGGGCGACAACAAGCAGAACCGCGACCACCGCGGCAATGCCCCAGGGCCATCCATGGGCATCGGCGATCCCCGGTACGGTGATCCCGAGAAGAAACCCGCCAATCGGCACGCCGGTTTGCTTGAGAGAGAAGACAAAGCCCCGGTTCTCGCGCGAGATGGTCCGGGCCAAGAGATGACTGGCGGCGGGCGTGGCGACGCCGTATCCCATACCCGCCGCGAAGGCGCCGATCAGCATCGCCGGAAGCCATCCCCCGAGCGCGAAAACCAGTCCGGCGACGCCGAGAAGCATGGCGATCTGCGTGGTGCGGATGGAGCCATGCCGCGCGATGACCGATCCCGCGACCGAGGTGAAGACGATGGCGCCGGAGAACACCGTCGCCGAGTACAGGCCGACCTGGCTCGCCTCGATGTCGATATCGGCGGCGATCTGCGGCGCCAGGACGGGAACCGTCATGACCGCCATGGCGATGGCGACTTGCGCGGTCACCATCGCGGCGAGGGAGAGGGTCGACTCCCTATTCACGAACCTCTCCCGTGATATGGCGCGCGCGCCGAGGATAGGGGACTAGACAACCGGGCTGCGACCGCCATCCACGTTGATCGCCACGCCGGACAGGTAACTGGCGCGGTCGGAGGCGAGGAAACACGCGACATCGGCGAATTCCTCGGCACGACCGACCCGGCCCAGGGGGATCTTGTTGCTCTCGGCCATGTCTTGCAGAAATTCGTCGTAGCTGATGCCGCTTCCCGAGGCCTGGTGCTTCACCTCGTGCTGATTGCTGTCGATGAGCCCGACCAGGAGCGCGTTGACCAAGACGTTATGCGGCGCGGCCTCGCCGGCGAGAACCTTGGTCAGGGCCATGCCCGCGGCGCGGCTGACGGCGGTGGGGGCGCCTTGTGCCGCCGGAGCCTTCGCGCCGACATTGAGAACGTTGATGATGCGGCCCCATTTACGCTCCTGCATCGACGGCAGGGCGAGGCGGGCGAGGCGGATCGCCGCGAAAAGCTTGAGATCAATATCGTTCTGCCAAAGCGCGTCGCTCACTTCCAGAAACGGGCCGCGCTGCGAGGTGCCGGCGTTGTTGACCAGGATATCGACGGGGCCGAGCTGCTCGACGACGGTCGCGTGCACGGCCTCGCATTCCTCGGCCTTGCTCACGTCGCGGGAGACCGCCACGATCTTGTTGCCGCCACCCGCCGCTTGGATCTCTTGGCGCGCGACCTCCAGGGCCTCGGCCCCGCGCGCCGTGATCGCCACCGACGCGCCGGCCTCGGCGAACCTTATCGCCATGGCCTTGCCGAGCCCTTTGCTGCCACCGGTGATAAGCGCGACTTTTCCGTCCAGGCGAACGTCCATGATTCCCTCCCTTGGAGAATGTTTTCGTGAAGGCGACGCCCCGTCCCCGACAAGTGGTTCGTGAGATGGCCCATTGGTTGGCTCTCTGGTTGGCCCTTTGGTTGGCCGAGGAATGCGTTTCGGGCGGGACGTCGCGTTGGCCGCGATCCTAATCAACCCCGGTGGCGATGAACAGGGTGCGGCCTTAAGGATTTGTTAACGCCTAGGGTTGAAAGTGCGAAGTCCCGAGTAAACCGGAGGCCGTGATGGCCGAACCCGCCGTGGATGACGTAACTGAAATCGCCGAGCCGATCGACCCCAACACGATGGACTCGCTGCACGCCTTGCCGCTTGCCATCATGCCGCTGAAGACGCCGGGGCTGCGCAAATCCGCGATGATCAAGAACGCGCGCTTGGATTCGGTTATCGAATTGTTCAGCGACAGTTCGGCGGGCAGTGGTCAGATCGAACCCAACGCGGTCACGGACTTTTATCAGAACACCCCGGAGCTGCGAGAGGATCTCGGGGTGTTGGGCGCGGTCGGAAACCTGCAGTCCTTTGATGTCTATTCCCTCAGGATAGAGCTGCGCAATCTGAATATCGGCTTCGAGGATTTCGATTGCCTGAAGCTCTCGCCGAAGAAACAGACGGAGTTAAACGCGTTCATGCGGACCTTCACGCGCCCGCTGATCGCCCGGGTGTACGGCAGCGAGAACCAGGAAGTGACGGATGTCGGCGAGATCATCAAGATGCTCGCCCAGCCGGATCGGCAGGCCGCGATCAAGCAGCTACAGCGCTTGGCCGACGAGTTGAACGTCACGATCATGGAAGTGCCCAGCTTCATCGAGCATTACGGCGATATCTTCCTGTCGCTTTCGTACTATCGAAACTGTTTCGACGAAACCATGCGGGACATTCCGAACTTTCTCGTTTGGATGGATGATCTGCGGAAAAATCATCAGGTCCGAGGAGATCGGTCCCAGAGCAAGATGCTCGACGACATCGAAACGGGCTTGAACGAGATCACTTCATCGGTGAACGGTCGATTCGGCTTCTTTACCACGATCTCGAGGGATTTCTGGTCGGATATCTCGGCGGATTCGTTCCGCGAGTTCCGCGACACGGTGACCGCTCATCATGTCAGCATCGGCGCCGTGTTGTGCGGTCTATCGGTAAAGATGAAACTTTGGAAGCAGCGTTTCCGCCAAGGTGGCGGGGCACCCTCGAAACGGTTGGAATTCCTGCAATCGGAAGTTCATCCGGGCCTGGATCATATCAGGCGCATAGAAAAGAGTTTCGGGGCGGTCAAGCCCGCCTAATGCCCGCCTCGGTCCAAGCTATGCCGTCGGTTCAAGCGGTTCGATGGAAACATCCGCGCCGGATGTGCACAAAACATGGCTTTCCGGTACTTCGCGCCAGGTAAGATCGCCAGCGTCCAGGGGTTCCGAAAGCACCAGGGTCGCTCCCGCGCCCTCGGTCAGACCGACGGAACGATTTTCAACCGTTAGCGACGCACCCGTGGCCCAATACAGGCTCGGAGATTTTCGATCGCTGGAGTGGCGCACCGCCACGAGCCTCTTGCCGTCGGAAAACGCCGCGGTCATTCGAAACGGCTCGTCGATGCCGCGATTTTTCATGACCGACGCGATTTCACCGATCGCCGCCGAGATCCCTCGGACCGGGTTCTCGATCAAGCCATGCCCCAACGCCAGCAGAAAGAACGCCTCGCTGTCGGTGGTGCCGTGCCTCTGGCCGTAATACGCGGCGGGGATCAGGTGCTCGATCTCTCGACGGATCTGGTGGTAGCCGCCGATCCGGCCGTTATGCATGAAAAGCGTCTCTTCGTGGCGGAACGGATGGCAATTCTCGCGGCTTGTCGAGGTGCCGGTCGAGGCGCGGACATGGGCGAAAAACAGGCGCGAGCGGATCTGCTCCGAGATGCTGCGGAGGTTCGCGTCGTTCCAGGCCGGCAGTGTGTCGCGAAACAGTCCTGGCCGGCTCTGCTCGCCGTACCAGCCTAGACCAAAGCCATCGCCATTCGTCGGCACGATCGACTGCCGGGCCGAGAGACTTTGCTGAATGAGCGAATTGCTCGGCGCGAATAGAAGGCGCTCGATCAGAAGTTCGGGGCCCGTGTAGGCTAACCAACGGCACATCGCTTTTGCTACTCCCGATCAGCCGAATAGACGCCAGCGGCGTCCCCGGCGTTTCGCCAAATATCCTTGATGATAGTCTTCAGCGGGCCAGAAGGCCTTGGCTGGTGAGATCTCGGTGACGATATCGCGCCGATGGCGCCCACTGTCCTGCTCGACCTTCTTGGAACGCATCGCGGTGTCCGCCTGATCGATCCCATGTGTGAAGATCGCCGAGCGGTACTGGGTGCCGATATCGGGCCCTTGAAAATTCAACTGTGTCGGGTCGTGGCAATCCCAGAAGACCTCCAGCAAGGTTTCGAAATCGACCTTGTCGTCGTCATAGGTGACTTCCACGACCTCGGCGTGACCGGTCATGCCAGTGCTTACTTCCTCATAGGTGGGATTATCCGTGACGCCGCCGCTATAGCCCACGGTTGTGTCGGTGACGCCGCGGACCGACTTGAAAACCTCCTCGATCCCCCAGAAACACCCGGCGCCGAACATTGCCTTTGCCATGGACCTCTCCGTTGGCTGAATGACTCCCGCGGCTACTAGAGAGTGAAAGCCGCTCGCGGGTTTGTCGAAACAATCTCGCGGCTCCGTCCTTGCTGGAAGCTATTCATCGATAAGCGCTTCGAGATCGTGACGTAGAACCTTACCCGAAACGTTCCTTGGAAACGCATCGTGATCGAGAAACCGGATTTCCTTGGGTTGCTTGAAACCTGCGAGATTGGCGCGGCACAGTTTCGCCAGGGCGTCGGCGTCCAGCGTGTCGTCGGATCGGGCGACGAAGGCGATCGGTACTTCGCCCCAACGATCATCGCGGCGCCGGACTACGGCGGCTTCGGTCACCCTGGGCTCGCTCAGCAACACCCTTTCGATCTCCGCCGGATAGATGTTCTCGCCGCCGGATTTAATCATGTATTTGACCCGGTCGACGAAGTTGAATCCGCCGTCTCGGTCTCGAACCAGCAGGTCGCCATTGTGAAACCAGCCGCCACGAAAATCGTGGGCGTTGGTCTCGTCGGCGCGCCAGTAGCCGCTGAACAGGGTCGGGCCGCGGATCGCGAGCTCACCCGGCGTTCCCGGCGCAACGTCATTGTCGTCTTCGTCGACGAGCCGAATCTCGCAATTCGGGCTCGGGAACTTGGTAAGGGACTCTGGAATCATGCCAATGGGGACCGTCGGGCCGGCGGCGGGAAGGCTACCTGTCTCGGTGGAGCCGAAGGTGTTGGCATAAGGGGCGTCGAGCAGGCGGGTAATCTCGGCCAATTGATGGCCGGGTACCAAATCCGCCATGACACCGCAGAGTTTTACGCCGGCTGGGGGTTGGCCGCGCCGCCTCATTTCCTCGATGAAACTTTCCACCATGCCGGGGATAACGACCAGCCAACCGATCGGCTCGCGAATCGCGATATCGGCGAGACGGGTCGCATCGTAACCGTCCTCGATAATGACCTCGCCTCCTCCGAGCAATGTCATCAACGCCAGATCCATGCCTCCCATGTGAAACATCGGAGTCCAGCAAACAAAGGTATCTCCCGAGGCGAGGCCGAAATCAGCGCGCGCGCCGGTGGCCCTAGCGACTTCCGCCCGATGACTGATCAACGCGCCTTTCGGGAGCCCCGTCGTGCCGCTTGTATAAAGGATAAGCAGGCCATCTTCCGGATCGACATCGACCGACGGGGCCGCCGTGGGCGCGCCGGCAAGGCAGGCCTCGTACTCGGCGCCGAAAAACAGAACGCGCGTTTTCGCAAGATCCAATTCGTCCATTTGTTCGCGGAACCGTTCGGAGACCAGAATCAACTTCGGTTCGACGAGTGTGAGGCAATGTTGCAGTTCCGGGAGGGCGAGGCGCCAGTTCTGGCAGGCAAGGATCGCGCCGATCTTGGCCGCCGCGACGGTCGCCTCGATGAACTCCGATCGGTTTTCCGAGAGGATCGCGACCCTGTCGCCGTGTGCGACGCCAAAGTCCATCAACGCATGCGCCAACGCGTTGGCGCGTTGGTCCAAGCGAGAGAAGGAACTTGCATCCCGCCGTGATCGCAAGGCGGTCCGGTCCGGTGTCGCCCTGGCACGATCGGCGATCATGGACCCGACGGTCGCGTATGATGCCTGGAGGATCAAGGAGTGAGGTACGGCGTCTGACATAAGCGTCTCGGTAAAGTGTAAGCGAAACTCCCGCGCGCTCATCTCGCCGTGTCCCGGCGTCTTCGATGTTGGCAAGGAGAGGGAAGGATACCAGCTATTGCCTGCTTGATAAGGAGATTTCGACCAACTTGGGGTTCAATTGATAGCCAGGGAGGACGCGTGTTTTCGACTGTTGATTAACCGCGAGAGGGGCGGGGCCCGGGAAAATCAGTCATCGTGGCGTCTCGCTCGAATGAATTTCCATGTCCGTGTCGTGCCAGATTGCCGATTTTTCTTCGCCTTTTGGAATTTTGCGATTAAATCTGTGTCGACAGCGATTGATCAGTGCATCGTGGTGATGTATCTAGACTGATCTTAATTCTAGGAAAATGCGTCCGGGGATACCGGCCGAAGCGCTAATGGGGACTTTCAATGGCATCAATCACCGGAACGACTTCTTCCGACAATCTCACTGGCACGGGTAACTCCGACAGCATCACCGGCCTGACCGGTGCGGATACGATCAGCGCGCTTGGCGGTGCTGATCTGATTTACGGCAACCAGGGCTCGGACAGCATTCTCGCCGCCGGCGGCGCGGACA
>JAYOIK010000039.1:0-45307 GCA_038118725.1 Alphaproteobacteria bacterium
GTGAAGTGAAGATTTAGACAAGTTAAGACTTGATAAAAATCAATTTGTTCCCTTTGCATGCGCTTTTCAAACGATAGTTTTTTGTGATATGGATTAGAAAAATTTACTGGTGAAGCATGTCTCTACCGCCTCTGAACTCCCTGCGCGCCTTCGAGGCGGCGGCTCGGCATCTGAGCTTCTGAAAAGCCGCCGAGGAGTTGAATGTTACGCCGGCGGCGATCAGCCAGCAGATCCGCCTTCTGGAGGACCGGTTGGAATGCCGGCTGTTTCATCGCCTCACTAGATCGATCTCGCTGACCCAGGAAGGCGTGCGGCTGGCGCCCGCGGTCGCGGATGCCTTCGGGAGGATATCCGTGGCGCTGGCCGAGCTTCGTCGGGTCTCGGTCGGTAGTCCTCTCACCGTCAGTGTCATGCCGTCCTTTGCCGTGAAATGGCTGATCCCCAGACTTTCTCGGTTCAGGGCGCTGCATCCGGATATCGACGTACGGATCGCGGCGGAAGACCGTCGGGTGGATTTCGTTTCCGACGATGTCGATATCGCCGTGCGTTTCGGCGCCGGAAACTATCCAGGGCTGCACGTGGAACTATTCCTCCAGGATGACATCTTCCCGGTTTGCAGTCCGACGCTTCTGCATGACCGGCCCGCGCCGACATGTCCCGAGGACCTGCTGTCGCTTCCGCTTCTGCACGACCGACGGCCCGCGGCCGGAGAGGATTGGTGGTTCTGGCTCGCGGCACTAGGGCTCAGCCACACCGTGCCGGCGGGAGGGACGACATTCAGCCAGCAGGACATGGTCTTGCAAGCGGCGATGGATAGCCAAGGGGTGGCGCTAAGCCGCACGCAATTGGTGGCCGGGGATCTCAAGGCTGGACGGCTCGTGAAGCCGATACTGGAGAAGATACGGGCGAGCCAATCCTATTATTTGGTCTGCCTCGCTGAATCCCTGGAAATGCCGAAAGTCGCGGCTTTCCGTGACTGGATGGTCTCGGAAGCCGCCGAGGCGGTCGATTGTTGATGCTGAGTTGCGGTATTGAAGCTTCTCGCCATGATGCCTGTTTCACGTCGCCCATGCGAAGGCAAGGGCTTGTGCCGCTTCCGTCGCCACGCGGGAGATCTCCAAGCGGGCCGATCCCTCGTCACCCGTCGGCGCCGGCGGCAAGAGCCCTGACCTTCGTCAGGGCGACGGTGGGGTTTGAGGCGGCAAAACAGGACGCGGGGTCTGGTCAACGCAGTCTCGTAACAGCGTCGGTCAGTCGCCGGAGATCTTGGTGCCGAGCCCCTGGGTGCCGGCCAGCGTCACCGCTTGCGCGGCGATCGCCGCGTCCTGTACGCCGGTGCCGGTCAAGTCGACCACCGTGATCTCGTCGTTTTCCGTTCGGCCGGGATGTGATCCGCTTAGAAGATCGCCGATCTCCGGTATCCGGTCGCCCTCGTTGATCAGCCCGGCGGCCGATCGCGTGGGTCAGCTCACCCGACCAACGGCATTGCTCGCGCGAATCCGCGACATAGATATCGGCCTCGGCGAGAACCTCGGGAGCCAGCTCGTTCTTGTTGCCCGCGTCGGCGCCGGCGGCGGTGATATGCAGGCCCGGGCGCAGCCAGTCGGCTTGAAGAATCGGGCTACGCGACGGCGTGACCGTGACCACGATATCGGAGTTCCGGACCGCTTTCTCGACGGAGCCGGCGGTCTGGACGCTGACCTTGTGGTTCGCCTCGATACGTTGTTTGAGGGTGGCGACCGCGTCACTGTCCTTGTCCCAGAGCACGATATTCTCGATCTCGCGAATCAGCAGCATGGCCTCGACATGGCGATAGGCATGGGTACTGGTCCCAAGAATGCCGGCGGTCTTGGCATTTTCGCGCGCGAGCTTGCGGGCCGCGACCGCGCCGGCCGCCGCCGCCTGCACCCGGGTGAGATAGCCGTTATCCAACAGCATCGCGCGTAATTGATTGCTATCCGCGTCGTAGAGCAGGAGCGAGCCGCCCTGACCACCGCCGGTTGGGCCGATCTTCACCGCATAGTGCGACGCGCCATGCATGAAGGCGGTGCGGGCCTGGATCGCGCCGCCGCCGCCCGGCATCCAGAGCCTCTGCGCCGGGGCCGCGGTTGCGTTCCCGGTGGCCATGGCCTCGAAGGCCTTGGCGGTGGCGTCCAGCAGTCCGTCATTCAGAACCACGCATTGTCGCAGTTCGTTCTCGGTCAGAATTGTCAGTTCCGGCATCGTTGCCCGTCTCCCTTGGCCATTCTCCCCTGGCCATCCGCTTTCGCGGAGAATTTGGCGGAACAATCCCATTCCCCTCGCGATTTCGCAAGGTCCAAGGGATGGATATGGGCGGGCAAGTCTTCTAGGTGGGTGTTCCGGCCTCCCCCATGTCCCAAAACAGCCCGGTCATTGTCGCGAGACCTTCTTGGATAATGCTTTGCAGGGCGTGCTCGTCCGGCGCGTGCTGCGAGCAGGAAGCATAGCTGTGAGGGACCCACAAAGTCGGCATGCCGAGGATATCGCTGAACACGTCATTCGGCAGCGAGCCGCCGAGATTGGGCAGGATCGCCGGCTTCTTGCCGGTCGTGCGCTCAAGCGAGGCCGCCGCCCAGCGTACCCAGGGGTGATCCGGGTCAAGACGCGTTGCGTGCATGATGCCTCGATCGGCGGGGATGACCTTGACGCTGGGAAAGCCCTCGCGCTCGAAATGCCGTTGTAGCGCCGGGACGATATCGTCGACATCGGTGCCGACGACAAAGCGCAACTGACACCGGGCGACGGCCTTGGGCGGGATCGCGTTTACCGGCTTTTCCGGGACACCGGCGGTGAAAGCCAGGATCTCGAAACTGTTCCAGGCGAAGACCCGCTCCGCCGGAGTAAGACTTTCCTCGCCCCAATCCGGTTCGATCGCCGGGCCGTCATCGCCCCCATCGACCTCACAATCGGCGAGCGCCATGCGGATCGAGTTGGTCAGGGTCGTCGGACGCCATTCGGGAACCTGGATCTGGCCGCGCTTGTCCGCGACCGAGGCCAGGGCATTGGCCAACACCAGCGCCGGGTTGGCGATCAGGCCGCCCCAATTGCCGGAATGATGCGCGCCCTCGCGCAGATCCACGATCACGTCGAAGACCATGCTGCCGCGCGATCCCATGAACAGGGTGGGGCGATCGGGTTGCAACCTTGGCCCGTCCGAAGCGACCAGAACGTCACAGGACAGTCGCTTGCGATGCTCTCGCGCGAAATCCGCGAGCCCCGGCGATCCCGATTCCTCGCCGGTTTCGATGACGATGGTGGAGTTGAAGCCGAGCCGTCCCCGGGTCTCCAGTACCGCGGCGAGGGCCGCGATATTGATGCTGTGCTGGCCCTTGTTGTCGGCGGTGCCCCGGCCATAGACCTTGTCGCCCTCGATGGTGATTTTCCACGGGTCGAGGCCGGCGCGCCAGCGATCCTCCTGACCGCGCACCACGTCGCCATGGCCGTAGGTGAAGACGGTCTTCAGCGCCGGGTCCTCGATGCGTTCGGCGATCATGATCGGGCCGGCCTTGGGCGAGGGATTGGGGCAGACCTCGGTCACATAGCCGAGCGGCTCCAGGGTTGCCCGCATCTCGGCCATATAGGCGTCCATGTCGGGCTTGCGTTCCTCGAAGATCTGGCTTTCGGTGCGAATCGCGACGCGGCGCGCCAGATCCTTCAGGAAATCACCGCTATCAAAGTGAGCGGCAGCCCGTGCTATCGCGTCGGCGCGGCCTTCGCTTCCCGAGACTTCCGCGCTCATGCCAGCCCCATGGCGGGCAGTGTGGCGATCTCGATCCCCTCGGCCTTGAGCATCTCGCGCACCGCCTTGGCGACGGCGGGGCCGGTCGGCTCGTCGCCGTGGATGCAGATGGATTGGGCGTTGACCGGGATTTCCTTGCCGCTGGTCGACACGATGATGCCGTCGACGACCAAGCGCCGTACCTGTTCGGCCGCTTCCGCCGGCTCGCGGATCATCGCGTTCGAAAACTTGCGGCTGGTCATGTTGCCGTCATCGGCATAGGTGCGGTCGGCATAAGCTTCCGAGGCCATGGTGAGGCCGATCGCGGTACCGGCGTTGAACAGCGAGGAGCCGGACACCGCGACCAGGATCAGATTCGGGTCCACCCCATGGACCGCCGCCGCGATGGCGCCGGCGATGTCGTCGCGCTCGCTCGCCATGTTGTTCAGCGCGCCATGCGGTTTCACATGGGTGACCGCTGTCCCGCCCGCCGCCGCCATGCCTTGCAGCGCGCCGATCTGATAAGCGACGATCGCCTCGATATCCGGCATGGTCATGTCGATCCGGCGGCGTCCGAAGCCGGGCAGATCCTGGAAACCGGGATGAGCGCCGATGCTCACCCCGCGCTCGACCGCGGCCTTGATCACCCGGCGCATCACGTTCGGATCACCGGCATGAAAGCCGCATGCCACATTCGCCGATGTCACTAGATCCAGCATCGCCGTGTCGTCGCCGATATCGTAGGCGCCAAAACCCTCGCCCATGTCCGCGTTCAGATTGACCTTTGTCATTGTCCCGGTCTTTATCTCTCATGTTAAGGAAAGGGAGCCGAGCCGTCGTCTCGACCCTGATCCAGAGCCTAGCCCCATCGGAACGGCGCCGTCCATGGTAACCGATACGCAAGAAGACCCAAGCGACGCTATATTTCTATCCGCCGGTGATACCGCGCTGGTGATTCAGTATGGCGAAACCGTCGATCCGGAGGTGAACCGGCGCGTGCGCATGCTGACCGCCGCCTTGGCCGAGAGTGCTCCCGAGGGCATCGTCGATCTGGTTCCGACAATGCGCTCGCTGATGATCCACTACGATCCCCTGGTGTTGTCGCGGGCGCGCCTTGTCGAGGTGGTGCGGCCCTTGCTCGAGGCTCGACCGGATCTCAACCAGACCACGCGGCGGTGGCGTATCCCGGTTTGCTACGAAGGAGAATGCGCCCCAGACCTTGAGGCGGTGGCCGAGGCGACGGGCCTGAGCCCCGAGGAAGTGGTTCGCCAGCATTGCGGCGTCGACCAGGAGGTCTTCATGATGGGGTTCCTGCCGGGGTTCCCGTATCTGGGTCTGCTCCCCGAGATCTTTGATCTGCCCCGGCGCCTGGAACCTCGGGTGAAGGTGCCGCCGCGTTCAATCTCGGTGGCGGCGCGGCAAACCACGATATACACGGTCGACAGTCCCGGCGGCTGGCATCTGATAGGGCGCACGCCGGTCGACTTCTACAATCCCGCCCGCGCCGAGCCGATCCTGGTCGCCGCCGGTGACCGGGTCCGGTTCGAGCCGGTTCCGTTGGACGAATATCACGCCACGCGCCGAGCTGTCGAGGCGGGCTCGTACGAGATTCGGTGCGATCAGTAAGATGAATAATATCAAAGTAATATCTCCGGGAATGAATCTAACGGTTCAAGATTTTGGCCGTCCCAGGCACCAGCATCTCGGGGTTCCGGTCTCCGGAGTCCTGGACCCGACGGCGCTGCGCCTCGCCAATGCGTTGGTCGGCAATCCCGGTGGGACCGAGGCGCTGGAAATACGCATGATGGGGCCGACCTTGGAGGTCGAGGCGGGCTCGGTCCGCGTGGCCTTGACCGGCACCCGCGCGCCGTTGGAAGTCCTTGGCGAGGAAACCATCGCCTTGCCGGCGCATCAAAGTGTCTCCTTGACCCGCGGCCAGCGTTTTCGGGTCGGCGCGCTGCCGGATGGGGCCACCGCGATCCTAGCGGTGGAGGGCGGTTTCGCGCTTCCTCAAATTTATGGCAGCCGTTCGACCTATGGCCGGGCGGGCATTGGCGGTTTTCAGGGCCGGGCGCTCGCCGAGGGCGACGCGATCCCGTTGCGTCTGGAAGAGGCGCCGTCGCGCGGTGAAGTGCGACTCGACTACGGCTATCTTGATGAGCGTGGACCGTTTCGGGTCATTCTCGGCCCACAGCGGGATTTCTTCACCGAAGCCGCGATCACGACCTTCCTTTCAAATGCCTACACGGTGACACGCGAAGCCGATCGCATGGGGATGCGGCTGGACGGGCCGGTGCTGACGCATGCGCGCGGCTACAACATCGTCTCCGACGGGATCGTGACCGGCGCGGTGCAGGTGCCGGGGAACGGCTTGCCGATTGTCTTGCTGGCGGATCACCAGACCACTGGCGGCTATCCCAAGTTGGGGGCGGTGATTTCGGCGGACATTCCAAGACTGGGCCGGCTGCGGCCCGGCGACGAGATCCGCTTCGAGGAAGTCACCGTCGAGGCGGCGGAAGCGGCGATCCGCGCGCGCGAGGCCGAGCTGTGCCGCCTGATCGACGGCATGATCCCCGCCGGTGCCTGGCTGGACGAGGCGGCGCTTTATCGTGAAAATCTGATCAGTGGTATTGTCCGCGAGACGGACCTCGCTTCCTGAAGGCGGGAGAGAGGGGGAGCGATGACGACGGATCACATGCCCTTGGAGGAAGCGCGGCGAACGCTAAAGGTCAATTGGTACCGCTGTCCGATCGACCGCGCGGTGTTGCGCGATCTGATGCAACCGAGTGATCTTCAGGGCTGGTTTCAGGCTGGCGGCCATCTGCTGATCTTCGCCGCGACCGGCGGCTTGACACTGTACCTGTTCAGTCAGCAGATGTGGCTCGGCTTTGCCGCCGCGCTGTTCGCCCACGGCACGTCGGCGTCGTTCTTCAAGGGTATCGCGGCGCATGAACTCGGCCATGGATCGGTCTTCAAGACCCGCTGGCTGAACCAGGCCTTCCTCAGGGTCTACAGTCTGATCAGCTGGCACAACCATCACGAATACGCGGTCAGCCACACCTATCATCATCGCTATACCCTGCACCCGGTCGGGGACCGCGAGGTCGAGCTGCCGCAGTTCAGCATCTTCACGCCGCTACATGTATTGCAGATCCTGACCTTCAACATCGTCGGCGGGCCGATGACCAGCGGCATGATCCCGATCATCGGCGGCACCATCAAAACCGCGTTCGGGGGGTATGGTCGTTCCGTGGTGACCGAGGAGTGGAGCCGGGCGCTTTACAGCGTGCACACGGGCGAGCGGGCCAAGGCGGTGCGCTGGGCGCGGCTGTTGGTGCTGTTCCATGGCGGGGTGATCGCCGTGTCGATCGCGAGCGGGCTCTGGGCATTGCCGCTGGTGCTGACCTTTCAGCAGTTCACCGCGAATTGGCTCAAGCTCCTGGTCGGCATGCCGATGCATGGTGGGCTTAGGAGCAATGTCGCGGATTTCCGCAAATGCGTGCGGACCATCACCCTCAACCCGTTGTTTGAGTTCCTGTATTGGCGGATGAACTGGCATCTGGAGCACCACATGTACGCGGCGGTGCCGTGCTACAACCTGAAGAAGCTTCACCGGCTCGTGGCCCATGACATGCCGGAGCCCCGGACGCTTCTGGGCGCCTGGCGCGAGATGGCCGAGACCCGCCGGCGCCAGAAAATCGACCCGAGCTATGAGTACGACACCCCGGTGCCAAGCGCGGGCGAGCCAGAAGCGGGAAACCGGGATGATCTCGCCGCGTCCATCGGCGATATCGCGCCCAAGGCCCTTGCCTGATGGCGGCACGGGCCTATTCGCCGTCGCCCTGACGAAGGTCGGGGCTCTTGCCGCCGGCGCTGGCGGTCAACGAGAGGGCGGTCCGCTAGCGGATCACCCGTGCGGGGAAGAGCGCGGCACAAGCCCTTGCCTCCGCAAGGGCGACGGGAGTGGGTGTGAGTATCTTTTCCACCGTCGCCCTGACGAAGGTCGGGGCTCTTGCCGCCGGCGCTGGCGGTCAACGAGAGATCGATCCACTTGGAGATCTCCCGCGTGGCGACGGAAGCGGGACAAGCCCTCGCCTTCGCAAGGGCGACGGGAGATGGCGTGCGACCCTCTCTCCCCCACCGTCGCCCTGACGAAGGTCAGGGCTCTTGCCGCCGGCGCCGACGGGTGACGGGAGAGCGGTCCGCGTTTTACCGGCCCTGGAAGTTCGGAACCCGGCGTTCGGCGGTGGCGCGGATGCCTTCCTTGAAATCCTCGGTCTGACGCAACTCGTTCTGAACGACGAGCTCATGATCCGTTGCCTTGCGCACGCGATCCGCGAGGCCTTGGCGCATGGTCGCGCGGGTTTCCATCACGCCGAGGGGGGAGTTCTCGGCGATCTCTGCGGCCAGGGCCTGCGCCGCGCCGCGCACCTCGTCCAGCGGCACTAGCATGTCGGCGAGACCCCAAGCGGCGGCTTCCTCGCCCTTGATGCGGCGGCTGGTATAGAACATCAGATTGGCGCGCTGCTGGCCGATCAGCGCCGGCAGGGTGTGGGTGAGGCCAAATCCCGGGTGGAAGCCGAGCCGAGTGAAGTTGGCGGCGAAGCGCGCCTCGGGGGCGGCGACACGGAAGTCCGGCACCAGGCAAAGGCCGAGACCGCCGCCGATCGCCGCGCCCTGAACCGCGCCGACGATGGGCGTCTTGGTCGAGAACAGACGCACCGCCTCGACATAGAGATGATTGGCCGGGCTGCCGTCGCCGTCGGTCTTCTGCTCGCTGTTGCTGCTACCGTCGGATTGGAAATTCGCTCCCGCGCAGAAGGACTTGCCAGCCGAGCATAAGACGGCGGCGCGTAGATCCCCGTCGGCGTCTATGGTCTCCATGGCCGTGGCGATCTCTTGGATCAGCGTGTAGTCGAAGAAGTTATGCGGCGGACGCTGGATCTCGATCGTGGCCACATGGCCGTCGACGGTTACACCAATAGCGCTGAAGTCGGGGAAGCTGGCCATATCAGGGTCTCCTGGTTCCATAAATGCGGGTTCAGTCGGTTGTGTGTTTGACGATCAAGGCGTCGACGATCGAGATGCCCTCGCCGGGACGATGCACTAGAACGGGGTTGAGGTCGACTTCCGCGATCCGGTCGCTGGCCGAAACGGCAAGCTCGAACAATCTCTCGATGACATCAAGGAGCGCCTCGATATCAAGGTTGGCGGGATTCAACAGCGAGGCACCGCGCAGACGCGCCAATAAGGCGCGGGTATCGTCGCGCGAGACGGGGGCTGGCGCGAAGGCGACATCGCCGGAGCTCTCCACCGCCGTGCCTCCGAAGCCGACCATCAGTAGCGGACCAAAGCCCGAGGTGTTGCTAACACCGAGGATTAGTTCCAAGCCTGGCTTGGCCATGGGCTGGACCAGGGTGCCGAGGATCGCCGCGTCGGGCGCGTTGCGCGCGACCCGTTCTTGAATGTTGACGAAGGCCTGGCGGGCGGCATCACCGCCGGATATGCCGAGCGCCACGCCGCCGGTGGCTGATTTGTGCGAGATATCGGGGGACTGGATCTTCAGCGCGACCGGACCATCGGCGCGCTCCGCCGCCTGGGCGGCTTCCTCGGTGGTGCGGGCGAGGGTGCCGGTCACCGCCTCGATGTCCGCCATCATTAAGAGTCGCATCGCGTCATACTCGGCGATGGTCGCGCTCGCGCCGTCGAGTTCCCGGGTCAGCGCGGGGGATAACGGCTTGGGACCACTGATCGGAGCCTCGGCGAGGAAGGCATCGCGCTTGGCCCGATATTCGGCCATCGCGGCGAGAGCGCGGGCGCAATTGCGCATATTGGTGAACAGCGGAAGCCCAGCCTTGGCCAGCATCGTCACCACATCCGGATGCGGCAAGGTATAGCTCCACATGAGCACCGGTTTCGGCGTCTCCCGGCCCAGCGCCTCCAGGGCATCCGGCTCGCGCGCCAGGGTCGCGGGGTTTCGCGCCGAGGTGATCGCGATGACGGCGTCGATCCGCTCCGAGGCGGTGAGCATGTTGCTGATCCGGGCGTATCCGAGGGTGCGGATCACGCCCGCGGTGCCGTCCACCGGGTTCTGAGAGGTGCCGTAGCTCGGCAAATGTTCGTCGATCGTGGCGCGGGTCGCCGGGTCGAGCATTGGGACTTCAAGCCCGACCGCCGCGCAGGTATCGGCCATCCAGCCACCGGCGCCGCCGGAACCGGTGAAGATCGCGGCCCGATTGCCGGCGGGAAGTCGCCCGGCGTAGTTAGAGAAGGCGCCGGCGATATCGACCATCTCCTCGGTGTCCAGCCCCTCGATCACGCCGTAACGCTCGAATATCGCCTTATAGGCGGCGTGGGAGCCGGCCAGCGACGCGGTATGCGAGGCGGCGGCGCGGATCCCGGCCTCGGACCGGCCGATCTTGGTGACGATCAACGGCTTGCCGGCGCGCAGGGCCTTTTTGGCCACGCGGGCGAGCTTTTCCGGCGTTTTCACGTCTTCCATGAACATGAGGAACACGTCGGCTTCATCCGCGTCGACCAAATGCTCGACCACGTCCAGGCTTTCCAGGCACGCCTCGTTGCCGGTGGTCACCACATGGCTGAACCGCATCTGTTTGGCGCGGGCGCGGTCGTAAAAGGCAAAGCTCATGCCGCCGCTTTGCCCGATCACGGCAATCCGGCCGGCGGTTGACCAGGCGGGCATCAGCTCCATGTTCTCGCCCTCGACCGCCGGGCTGAACGTGGCGCAGAGCCGGGTCGCCATATTGGCGAAACCCTCTGAATTCGGCCCGGAGATCAGCATGCCGGTGCGAGCCTGAATGTCGAGTACGCGCTGTTGCAGATTCTCGCCGCCCTCGGAATGGTCCTCGGCGAATCCCGAGGCCAGGATCAGCGCCGCCTTGACCCCGGCGGCGGCGCAGTCTTCCAGCGCTTCCGGGATATTGGCCGCGGGAATAATCAGAACAGCCAGTTCCACCGGTGTCGGCGTATCGGCGACGGAACGATAGGCCTTGAGGCCGAAAACCTCGTCATGCGATCGGCTGATCGGATAGATCGGGATATCGACATCGTGGCAGCCCATGACTTGCATGATCCGACCGCGCAGACTATGCGGGTCGGGCGACGCGCCGATCACCGCCACCGAGGACGGCGTCAGCAAGCTTGAAAGATCAGGCATGAGCGTACCTCAACGCAGGCCGAGGCCGCGAGCGATGATGCCGCGCAGAACCTCCGTGGTGCCGCCCTGAATGGTCAGCTTGGGCGCGATCGTCGTCGCGTATTGCAGCAACTCATCGAAAGTCGCCCGGTTGCTCGGCTCGGCGTCGACGAAGGCCGAGAGCGAGCGGGCCTTGTCCGGCAATGTCTGCTCCCAGATGGTTCCGACATCCTTGACGATCGAACCTTCCAGCACCGGCTCCTTGCCGGCTTGCAGCATCCCGTTCACCGAGACCGACATACGCCTGAGCGTGTGAACCTGGGCGACCAGACGCCCGATCCCCTCGGCGGCGCGCGGGTCGGGGCTGTCGCCGAGGACCCGGACCAGCTCGGTCAGGACATAGTAGGTCTCCAGAAACCGCTCGGGCCCGCTGCGTTCATAGGCAAGCTCGCTGGTGGCCTGCTTCCAGGCGCCGTCGACCTCGCCCAGGATGTGATCCTCGGGGATGAAGAGATCGTCGAAGACGACCTCGTTGAATTCATGCTTGTGCGCCATGTTGCGCACCGGATTGATTGTGATCCCCGGCTGCTTGAGGCGAACCAGGAACTGCGTGAGCCCATGTCGCCGGTTCTCCTTGGTCGGTGCGGAGGTGCGAAACAGGCCGATCATGAAATCGGACTGGTGCGCGTTCGAGGTCCAGAGTTTGGTGCCGTTAATCAGATAGCCGCCCTCGGTCGGTGTCGCGCGGGTGCTGGCGGCGAACAGGTCCGAGCCGGAATTGGGCTCGCTCATGCCGATGCAGAAGGTGCACTCGCCGCGAGTGATCGCCGGCAGGACTTCTTGCTTGATATGTTCGGGCGCGTATTTCAGCAGCACCGGCCCACTCTGGCGGTCAGCGGTGAAATGCGCCGACGTGGGAGCGTTGGCGACCCGAAACTCTTCCGTCACCACATAGCGCTCGAGAAAGCTGCGTTCCTGGCCGCCATATTTCTTGGGCCAGGTCATGCCGATCCAGCCCTTGGCCCCGACACGCTTGCTGAACGCCCGGTCGAAGCCGCTGGTCAGGATCGTGGCGCGCGGATCGAAGCCGCCATTGGCGATCTCCTCGGCGAGGAAGGCGCGGACCTCGATGCGCAACTCCTCGGCCTCGGGCGGCAGGCGGATCGGGTCGAAATGAATGGCTTGCGACATGGAAAGGCGTCCCGGTTTGCGGAGTGGGGCTAGCGCGAGGCGAGGAGGGGCCAGAGCTCGTCGGCGCCGCCCTCGGCGACGAAATCGCCGAGTTGCACGGCCCATTCGCTCTCGTTGCCGAAATCATCGCGCCAAGCCCAGAGACGCTGGGTGAAGCGATGCAGGATATGCTCCTCGGTAAAGCCGATGGCGCCGTATACCTGATGCGCGATCGCCGCGCCTTCTCCGGCGGCTTCTCCGGCACGAATCTTGGCCGAGGAGACCTCGAAGAACGCCGCGTCGCCGAGACCTTCAATCGTTTGGATCGTGTCCGCCGCCGAGCTTGCCGCCGCGACCGCCGCCGCCGTCTCTCCGGCCAGCCGCGCGAGATTGTGCTGAACCGCCTGAAACTTGGCGATCGGTTTCTCGAAGGCGACCCGTTCCTGGGCGTATTCCGAAGCCATGGTCAGGATTTCCTGGAGCGCCCCGCCGATCTGCGCGGCTCGGATCGCGGCGCCCATCAGAACCAGACAATTGTCGCCGAGCCCATTGGGAAGCGGCGCGATCTCCACCGGCACGGCGCCATCGAAGGTGACCGCGTCCCGACCATCGCCGGAAAGACCGGGAGCGCTCTGGATAACGCAGTCCTTGGCGGCGACGCGCACCACATGGCCGGCGCCGTCCTGGCTTGCCAGGGCGACGATCGTCTCGACCGAGCCGGCGAAGGGGATGCCCAGGGCCCGGCCCCGCAGGGTTCCGTCGGCGGCAAGGGTAAGGCGATCTCGCGGGCGGCTCGGCGCCACGGTCATGGCTCCGGCGGGGCTGGCCAGGCCAGCCGCGCCCAACAACCAGCCGGCGAGCAGGGTTTCGCTCAACGGAACCGGCACCGCGAACTTTCCGGACACACCGGCGATGGCGAACCCGTCCGCCAGGCTCGCGCCGGCGCCGCCATGTTGCTCGGGAACCCAGGCGAGCGTCAGGCCGGATTCCTCAAGAGCCCGCCACAACGGCGCCTTCCAGGCGTCGTCGGGGGCCGCGTTGATGGTTTGGGGATCGCAAAGATCTTGAAAGATCCTGGTGGTCGCGTCGACCAAAAGCGAGTCGGGTTCGGACATCGAGGGGGCTCTTTCACGCTGACTGGCGGCACAATAGCGCCGGCTATCGCGTCGGGCGATCACGTCAGCGATAAGGCGGTGTTTCGCCGCGAAGACGGAAGCTTACTCGGCGTATTGCCACATGCCGAGCTTTTCGGCGCGGGCCGCGTCCTCGGCGTCGCGATAGATCAGCCCGTCCTTGGCCGCCACCGCCCAGCCGTTGCGGGTCAGATCCTTGGCCAGATCGGTCCCGCCATCGAAGCAACGGGCGTGATAGGGGCCGGATTTGAGACAGCGAATGGTCTTGCCCTCGACAAGCTTGACCAAATGCGTGCGCGCCGCCGCGCCGCAAAGCCAGGGGAGCGAGCCCTTGCGGCATTTCTGGCGGGCGCCGGGCGTGATCACGCCTTGTAGTTTAATGATCTTGTCGCCGATCTTGATCGTGCCGGCGTCTATCGCCGTTGCCGGACCCTCGATGACCTTATCGTCATCGGCATAAGCGTGCAGGACGACGGCGGACAATCCAGACAAAAGCAGAAGGCCGGCAGCCACCCAGGTTATGATCTGCTTGCTTTTCATATTTAGACCCTATCAAAAGATTCAAAATAAATCAAATTGAATCTAGTTTATAAGCCTATTCACGCCGGACCGCGACCTCGGGATCCTTCTTGGCATCGGCGAGATCAAGTTTCTCGCGGCGCTTGAACTCTTCCCAGGTCGGCGTGTAGTCGATCTGGCTGAGATTGCGGGCGAGAACCCGGAGCAGAGCCTTGACCATCGGGTCGGTGTTCTCAAGCTTGAACTTGAACTCCTGCCGCATGATCACGATACATGTCGTATCCATGATCGCGGTTGCGGTGAAGGCGCGGCGTTTTTCGTCGAGCAAGGCCATCTCGCCAAACACCTGTTTTTCCCGCACGGTACTATGCGGGATGATGCCGTTCGCCGTGCGGGCGCTCAACAGGATAGCGCCGCTCTGCACGAAAAAGGCGTGATCGCTGGGGTCTCCCTCGACGAAGATCTCTTGACCGGTCGAGAAAAACTTTCGGTTCACGACCTTGCCGGACGCTCTATCTACGCGGTCAGGCGCCACGCTCCGCTCCAATCGTCCTCGGGGGGATCCATTTCAATGAAATCCAGGCGCTGCGACAGCATGCCGGTCGCCGGGTCCTCGGGGCGCTCCTCGGCGCAGGCCTCGAACATGGCGCGGGCGCGGTCGAAATCTCGGGCCAAATAGGCGTTAAGCGCCTGATTATAGGTGTCGGCGAAGGCGATATCCGCCTCGGGCACGTCGCCGGCGCGGCCGAGAACCTCGTGCAGCGCCACCGGCTCGTCGCGGCCGGGGAGCAGGACATTGTCCAGATGCCTCGTGACGATGCCGTCGCCCAGCCGCGATCGCGTCGCGCCGGTTATCAGGACCGCCGCGTCGTAGTCATCGCAGACCGAAAGCATGGATTCGGCGAGCGCGACATTGTCGCCCATGATCGTGAAGGAGCGGATCTGCTCGGAGCTCATATTGCCGACGATACTGGCCTCGCTGGCGATCGCGATCCGGGCTTGGTGCCCGACATGGCCGTCGGCGGGCCGCCAGCGGGCCTGTTCCAGCGCGGCCAGACAGGCGATTTCGGCCTGGGTATCGTCCGGGGTGAAGGGGGCGCCGAAAAACGCCAAGACGCTGTCCCCGACCATCTTGTCGACGACGCCGTTACGCTCGGCGATTTCGTTGGCCATGGCGGTGTAAAAGAGGTTGATCCGGTCGACGATCTCTTCCGGCGGGCGGTTCTCGGCGAACTCGAAGAAGCCGTCATAGCGGGTGAGTGAAACGGTCATCGCCCGGCGGCTGGAATCAAGCAGGCTCGTCTCGCCGATCAGATCCTCGACAATGCGGGGGTCGATATATTTTCAGAAGGTCTCCTTGATGCGCTCCTTGGTGCGCAACCCCTCGACCATGGTGTTGAAGGTGCGGCCCAGTCCCGCGATCTCGTCGGTTCCCCGCGTTTCGACCGCGACATCCAGGGAGCCGCCCTCGACCCGCCGCGCGGCCGCGACAAGATCGCGAATCGGTCGGGTGATCAGGCCGCTGATCACGACCGTGCCGAAAATCCCCACCGCCAGGGCCAAAAGCGCGGCGATCAATACCATTTTCTCAACGCGGGCTTCATGTTCCTCGGCGCGGGCGGCGGCGTCCTCCACGCCCTGACGCATGGCCTCTCCCAAATCGTTGAGAGAGTCCCGCATCGCGGTAATTCGTTCTGAAAATGCGTCAAACCCACTGTTGGTCGCCTCGGCGTCGCGGTTTTTCAGCGCGGCGGCCAGACCTCGCGCGCTTGTGGCGAAAGCGCCGGCACGCTCAACCAGGGCGGCGGATGGAGCCTCGAGCAAGGCCGCGATTTCGGGATGGCCGACCACGGGGCCGTGATCGTTTACCTTCTCGATCAATCGATCGAGCGCCTTGACCTCGTCCTCCAGCAACACCGCCAGCGCGTCGGCGCTATTTGTGTCGGCGGCACCCGTCCGCAGGTTCGCGCGCAGTGCCGCGTAGAGCGCGGCCTCGCGTTCGACTTCATCGCGCACCAGCTGTTCAATCATCGTGTCGAGCGGCAGAATATCGCGATGGAGACTTTTCAACTCGCCATGGACCCGCGAGAGGCCGTCCAGGGCGATCCCGCCAACCACCGCCAATAGCGCCAAAAGCGCGAAGGCGAGGACCGATATCTTGGCGCGGATCGTCATATGGCGGATTTTTCCTCGAGAGCGATGACGTTATCGTCGATTGAACCGAGGGGAATTTAAACCGGAAAATACCGGCGCGTCACCTGGATCGCGACATCATACGGTGGCGGCGATGAAATCCGCCATGATTCCGGCCTCGCGCATCAAGGCCATGGCATCCTGGCCGCGGGTAAACCCGGTTTCCACCAGCAATGACTTTATCCCCGTCGCGTGCGCTCCGAGGACGTCCGTGTGAGGCGTGTCGCCGACCGCGATGATCCTCTCGCGCGGCACCGACGGGAAGGCGGCGAGGGCGATGTCGTAGATGTCTGGGAACGGCTTTCCAAGGAATACCGGCTCGATCCCCGTCGCATCGGCGAGTTGATGGGCCGACCAACCGGGTTCGTACGATAAGGCGTCGGTATAGGGCGCGGTTAGGTCGGGATTGCAGACGATCAGCGGTCGCGGATCGGCCCGCATTGCGCCCAGTAACGCCTGCTGATCGGCGTCGCGCCAATTTCCCGCGTCCAGCATCACCACGCCGCCGATCTCGTCGAGCTTTCCGATCCCGCCCTTGGTGAGCGGAATCATCGCATCGGTCAGCGCGGGCTCCGGCGGCGGCTCCAATCCGATAACACCCCAGGGTCGCGCGATCGGATGCTCGGCCAGCGCGCGCTCTAGCAAACGGTAGCCCGGCACGATTTCCTCGGCGTCGAAGGCGTATCCGCGACCGAGATGACCGGTGCGCATGGCCTCTATCCCCTTGGCGCCGTCATTGGTGAGGATGCGAACCGGCTTGCCCGCCGCGCGAATCGCCGCGAGCGCCGCCGCGCCCTCGGGAATAGCCGGGGGGCCGAGGCTCAGCACGCCGAAATTGTCGAGAACCACGACATCGAAATCCCCCAGGACCTCGATGAGTCCGGACACTCGCCGCGCCGCGCCAAGCGGTGGCTTGTCGGGCATTCGATGCTCCCAACGCCGATAACCGGCCCAGGCATCTTGAAAGGACATTGTGTGAGGCATGATGCTTCCGGGGTGGCTGCGAGAGAGGCTGGATCTAGCAACCATGCTCGGGCGCGTCCATTGTCAATCTTCGCGGCGCGTGGCAAAACCGGGCGTGGCGATAGGGGATCAACGCGGGTTTAGAGGACGAGTTACGTTGGCCATGCAACGCGACGGATCATCAAGATCAACCGGCTTTCGATTATTCGGCCTGAGCCGCGCCGAGTGGGTCGGCGTGGCCTTCTTCGTCGCGGTGGGCCTGATGGCATTGCCGTTCGTTCACGACGCGGTGTTGATCCAACGAATTTGGTTGACCATTTGCTCCGCGGTGGGGATATCCGGCTAGCCACGCGTGACTTGACCAGGATCAGAAACCCACGCGTGATCCCGTGCTTCAATGATCGCGGCGTGGTTGGGAACGGATAAGCCGACGCGTTCGTCGGCGAGGAGATTACGAGATGCCATTTGACGAGGCGGCCGCGGCCGCGCATCTCCGGGAGGCCGTTCTTTCGGCGCCGTTGGCGGTCGAACCTTTCGCGCATCTGCTCATCGATGATTTCTATCCCGACGACCTCTTCGATCTCATCATGGAAAAGTGGCCGGACCTTGAACTGTTTCGTCGGTCCAATTCCCAAACCAGATATGAGTTCAATTTTCACGTCTCGCACAAAACACTTCCCGAACAGGACCGGGATTTTTGGCGCAAGGTCACGCGGGTCACCAACATCGCGAACGTGACGATCCAGCAACGTTTGGCTCCTCGGTTCGGGGAGAAATTCGCGCCGTATATCGGTGCGGATTGGGCAAAATCCGTGGCGGGAAATGTCGATTGCCTGCCAACACAATTGCAATTGGCAAGCTACACCGGGCGCTATGTTTTGCCCCCGCATGTTGATTCGTTGCGGCTTCTAACCAATGCGTTCGTGTATTTTTCGGATCGCGGCTCCGCGGTGATAGAGCCGGAACTGGGCACGGTTCTATACAAATCCAGAGGGCTTGCGATTCCAACGAATTGGCCGCTGGAGCCCGAGGCCACCGAACCGTTTCTGGATCGCGCCGTGGTTTCTCCGTTTAAACGAAACAGCTGTCTCGCCTATGTGAATTCCCCGATTTCCTTTCATGGTGTTGACGCTCGGGACATAGGTGAGCGGCATCGCCGGTTACTTATGTTCGGTTCGCTAATCTATATCCGCGAGATTCAGCGGATTATGGGTGAGGAGATGGCCGAGAACATGCTGAACGCGACGCGCCCACGTCCGCAAACCGGCGTGAACTCCCAGATCTGAAGCGAGGCTGGGTGTCGCGTTTCGCGCCGGTTTCGCTTAAAGGGACAAGAGGCTCGCGGTCGCGGGAGTGAGGGAAATGAGACACCGGGTCAATATTGGCTGCGGCAGATCGCCGACCGAGGGTTGGATCAATTTCGACAACTCCCCGGCGATTAAACTTGCCGCGTCTCCGTTCAAATACCGGCTCGCTCGCTTGTTCGGCTTGTTGAACGACCACCAGATTGAAAACATTGAGTGGAATCGCTCTCACAAGGTTCGGTTCGCCGACGCGACGAAACGGATCCCGCTGGAGGACGGTTCAGCGGAATGCGTCTACACATCGCATATGCTGGAGCATCTCTCGCGCGATGGAGCGAGGCGCTTTCTCGAGGAAGCACGACGTGTCTTGATGGATAGTGGAATCCTCAGGGTCGCGGTCCCGGATTTGACCATCGCGATCGAGGAGTTTCGCGTCACGGGAGATGCCGATCGCTTCATGGAAAGCATCCTGGTCGAGGCGCCGCCAATCAATACTCTCCAGGAGAAGTTCACTCTTATGGTCTCGGGTTACCGCCATCACCAATGGATGTACGACGGCGCGTCGCTGCGCAAGCTGATGTCGGAAAACGGATTTCGCGACGTGACGCTATGTCAAGCCGGGCAAACGATGATTGAAAATCCCGTTGGGCTCGATGCGCGCGAAAGAATTGAGGAGAGCGTCTACGTCGAAGGCGTGAAGTAGGTCGCTGGTATCCTTAACCGTCGTCGTCCCTGAGTTCGATCCAGACGGGGGTGTGATCCGAGGCCTTGGGGCGACCTCTCGGACCGGTGTCGATTCCCGAGGCGACCAGGCGGTCGGCGGCCTGCGGCGACAAGAGCAGATGATCGATCCTGACGCCGTGATCCTTGTGCCAGGCGCCGCCCTGATAGTCCCAGAAACTGAACTTATGCGGCGCCGTGTTGTAGATCCGATAGGCGTCGGCGTAGCCGAGATTCAGGATCCCGCGGAACCGCGCGCGCGACTCCGGCTGGCACAGGGCGTCGCCGGCCCAGCCGGCGGGGTCATGCACATCCTCGTCCTGGGGCACGACGTTGTAGTCGCCGGCCAGCACCACCGGCTGTTCCGAAGTCAGCAACTCGGCGGCACGAGCGTTCAAACGGTCCATCCAGGCGAGCTTGTAGTCGAATTTCTCGGTGTCGATTGGGTTTCCGTTCGGCAGGTAGATCGAGGCGAAACGAATGTTGTCGACCGTCGCCTCGATATAGCGGGCCTGTTCATCCGTGTCGTCGCCGGGCAGGCGCGGACTGACATCCTCCATCGGGAGCTTAGAAAGGATCGCGACGCCGTTATAGGATTTTTGCCCATGGATCGCGACATTGTAGCCGAGATCCTCGATCTCCATGCGTGGAAAGGTCTCGTCGACGCTCTTGGTTTCCTGGAGCATGACCACGTCCGGCTGGAACGCGCCGAGCCACTCCAGCACATTAGGCAGGCGGGCCTTGATCGAGTTGACGTTCCAGGTCGCGGCTTTCATTCGGGCCTCGGTTGTTCGGATGCGGCGCCGCGCCGGTCGTCGCCAGGGAAACTCAACGGACGGGTTAAAGCGAGAAAGACGTTCCGCAGCCGCAGGATGACGAGGCGTTCGGGTTGACGACCTGAAAATAAGAGCCAATCAGCTCCTCGACATAGTCCAGCTTGCCGCCATTGACCAGTTCGAGGGAAACCTCGTCGACCACGACCTCGACGCCGTCCTGTTCGAACACCAGATCATCATCTTGTTTCGTGGCGTCGAAGCTGAATTTGTATTGAAAGCCGGAACAGCCACCGCCCTCGACGGCGACCCGCATGAACTTGGCGTCGGCCATGTCCTCGTCCTTGAGCAGGACCGCGATCCGGCGCGCCGCGCTTTCGGTCAGGCCGAAGGCCTCGGTATCGGTTCCAACAACGCCGTCGGGCATCTTGCAACTCCAAATGAATCGGCTGGCGTTAATCTAGCACGGAACATGTGGCCCCGGCAGCCCCTCGAATCAATGGCGCTTGTGAATTCGCCGGTTTGCTTAGTCGTTGCGCCTGGAGACCGGCGGGTTTAGGTTCCGCCGCGACTCAATGAAACGCGTATGTTTGAACCGAGACAGGCTTGGCGCTCATGTCCGCCGATCATTTCATCTACGCCGGCCCCGTGCTCGCGCCCTATGCCAGCGGGCCGGAGGATAGCCGCGGCCGGCTGCACGAGGAGCCGGAAGCCGTCGAGCGCCTGCCGCATCAGCGGGACCGTGACCGCATCTTACATTCCGGCGCCTTTCGGAAGCTGAAATACAAGACCCAGGTCTTCGTCTATCACGAGGGGGACTATTATCGGACCCGGCTGACCCACAGTCTCGAGGTTGCCCAGATCGCCCGCTCGCTCAGCCGATCCCTGGGCCTGAACGAGGATCTGGCCGAGGCCTTGGCGCTGGCTCATGACTTCGGCCATACCCCTTTCGGTCATGCCGGCGAGGATGGCCTGGACGCCGCGATGCGGCCTCATGGCGGTTTCGACCACAACGACCAGAGCCTGCGTGTTCTGACCGTGCTGGAACAGCGCTACGCCGATTTCGACGGCCTGAACCTGACCTGGGAGACCTTGGAGGGCATCGCCAAGCATAACGGGCCGGTCCATGGCGAGCCGACCGCCACGGTCGCGGCGCTAGATCGCGAATTCGGGCTCGACCTTACGACCTATGCCGGCGCCGAGGCGCAGGTGGCGGCGATCGCCGACGATATTGCCTATGACGCCCATGATATCGATGACGGATTGCGGGCGGGGATCATCGCGGTCGATGACTTGCGCGACATTCCGCTGGTCGGCCCGGTGATCGAAGGCGTTGAAAGCCGGCACGGAGTCTTGGAAGAAGGCCGCATGGTTCATGAAATCGTCCGCAAGCTGATCAACGTGATGGTCACCGACCTGCTCGCCGAGACCCGGGAGCGCCTATCGAACGTGCGTCCGAAGAGCGCCGCCGACGTGAGAATGGCGCGGGAGCCGCTGGTCGGATTTGGTGAGCAGGTCCGCCAAGACGACGCGGAACTGAAATCATTTCTGTTCAGCCGGATGTACCGGCATTACAAGCTCAATCGCATGGCGAGCAAGGCGCGCCGGGTGGTAACCGATCTTTTCGAGCTGTTCATGGCCGAGCCGAACTGTTTGCCCACGCGTTGGCAGAGCTCCGAGCTTTTGGCCGATGAAGATCAACGCGCCCGTCTGGTGGCGGACTATATCGCGGGCATGACCGACCGCTACGCCATGCTGGAGCATAAGCGGTTATTTGATATGGACGAGAAGACTTAAATGAACGTTTTCAGGGAATTCGAGTCGGTTATTGCCTCGGCGCTTCAACAAATGCCGGTTGTCAGGGATGCCGTGGATATCGACGCCCTTCGGCTTGCGGTCGAGCCGCCACGCGACCCGTCGCATGGGGATGTTGCGACCAACACCGCGATGGTTCTGGCAAAGCGGGTCGGCATGAAGCCTCGGGATCTGGCCGAGGAGCTGTGCGGCCATCTCGCGAACCATGACTCCGTGACCTCGGCGGAAGTCGCCGGACCCGGCTTCATCAATCTGCGGATCGCCGAGGCATATTGGCGCGACCGTCTGCGCGACGTACTGCGCGCCGGCGTCGATTACGGCGCGTCCACGATGGGGGCGGGCAAGAAAGTCAATGTGGAATATGTCTCGGCCAACCCGACCGGGCCCCTGCATGCCGCTCATGCCCGCGGCGCGGTGATCGGTGATGCGTTGGCGCTATTGCTGGCCAAGGCCGGGTTCGATGTGTGCCGGGAGTACTACATCAACGACGCCGGGGCCCAGGTCGACACGTTGGCGCGCTCGACCCATCTGCGCTACCGCGAGGCGTTGGGCGAGGATATCGGCGAGATCCCCGACGGCCACTATCCCGGTGAATATCTGAAGGATGTCGGCGCGGCGCTGGCCGAGCGGGACGGTAACCGCTGGCTCGGCAAGGACGAGGATATGTGGCTGGCCGAGGTCCGGGCCTTCGCGATCGCGCGCATGGTCGACGGGATCAAGGAAGATCTCGGGCGTCTCGGTGTTGAGATGCATGTCTATTCGTCCGAACAAGCGCTGGTGGAAAGCGGCGGTGTCGACGCGGTGATGCGGGGGCTGGACGAGAAGGGCCTGCTGTATACCGGCGTGCTCGAGCCGCCCAAGGGCAAGAAGCCCGATGATTGGGAGCCCCGGCCCCAGCGGCTTTTCAAGGCGACGGATTTCGGCGACGACGTCGATCGCCCGATCCAGAAATCGGACGGCACCTGGACCTATTTCGCCTCGGACGTCGCCTATCACCTGGACAAGTTCCAGCGTGGCTTCGTCGACATGATCGATGTTTGGGGCGCCGATCACGGCGGCTATGTGAAGCGCATGCAGTCGGCGGTCCGCGCGGTCACCGGAGAGCAGGGCGAACTCGACGTCAAGATCTGCCAGATCGTTCACATGATGCAGGACGGCAAGCCGGTCCGCATGTCCAAGCGCGCGGGAACCTTCGTCACATTGGCCGATGTCATCGATTCGGTCGGAAAAGACGTGATTCGCTTCATCATGCTCACCCGGCGCAACGATCAGCCGCTGGAATTCGATCTCGCCAAGGTCACCGAACAGAGCCGCGATAACCCGGTCTTTTATGTCCAATATGCCCATGCACGCTGCCATTCCGTGCTGCGTCACGCCGCCGAGGCGTACCCGGATTGGAAGCTGGACGGCGCGGGGCTGGCCGAGGTTGATCTGGATTGCTTGACCGATTCCAGCGAGCTTGGTCTGATCAAACAGTTGGCCGGTTGGCCTCGGATGGTTGAAAGCGCGGCGGAAGCGCATGAACCGCACCGCGTCGCCTTCTTCCTCTCGGAGGTCGCGGCCGGGTTCCACGGGTTGTGGAACAAAGGCAAGGATGACGCGACATTGCGTTTCATCGTCGAGGACGATGAGGCGCTGACCCTGGCCCGCTTGGCGCTGGTCAGGGGGGTCGCGACGGTCATCGCGTCCGGCTTGGGCGTCATGGGAGTTGAGCCGCTGGAGGAACTCAGATCATGAGTGAGTCACTGGAGCGGCCGCCGCGCCCTCCGTTGCTTGACGAAAACGACAGACCTGGACCGCCGCCGATCATGTCGGAGGAACCCCGGCGCTCGTCCAAGGGGTTGAGCGTGTTCATCGCGGTCTTCGCCTTGGTCGCCTTTAGCGGCATCGTCTGGTACGCCTATGATCAGGGCCGCAAGACCGGCAGCGAGGAAACCGCGCCACTGATCCGCGCCGACACCGCGCCGGTGCGGGTGCGCCCGGAAAAGCCCGGCGGGCTCGAGGTGCCGCATCAGGACAAGTTGATATTCGAGAAACTGACGGAAGGCGGCGGCCAGACCGAGGGCCAGGTCGAACGGCTTTTGCCGCGGCCGGAAGCGCCCAAGACGCCGCCCAAGCCGGCTCCCGAGCCGGAAACCAATACCGCCGCCATTCCTCCCGCCAAGGCGCCGGCCCCTGTCGCCCCCAAAACCGTCGAGTCCAGACCGGCCGCGCAAGCCGCGCCGACCGGTTCGACGGGTGCCGGGGCACCGCGATCCCTGTTGCCGCCGCCACCGGTCATCCCGCCCAAGGCCGTGCCGCCGGCCCCGAAACAAGAGGTCGCGCCAAAGCCCAAGGTCGCGCCGAAACCCGCCGTCGCGCTCAAGCCGGCGGTTAAACCGGCGCCGCCGAAGCCGGCCGCGCCCACGACGAGCACCGCCTCCGGCGCCAGCGCGGTGAAGCCGGTTCCCGGCGGGCGTTTCCGAATCCAGATCGCCGCGCTGCGAGACGAAGTAGCGGCGCGCGCGGCCTGGTTGAGGGCTCAGCGGGCCAATCGCGAGGAGCTGGGGGCGCTTACCCTTACGGTCGAGAGGATAAACGTGTCGGGCAAGGGAACCTTCCACAGGGTACAGGGTGGCCCGTTGGACGAGGCGGCGGCGCGGCGGATCTGCCAAATTCTCGATTCCCGAAAACAGGCCTGCATCGTGGTCAGGCGTTGACCCGAGGGCGATCGGCATGAGGGCCTGTATCCTGGGTTGCGCTTCGGCGGCGCTCGGCGAGGAGGAGCGGCGCTTTTTCTCCGAGATAGACCCCTATGGCTTCATTCTTTTCGCGCGAAATTGCGTCGATGACGATCAGCTTCGCCGCCTGGTCGGCGACTTGCGAGAGGCGGTCGGACGCGAGGCGCCGATACTGATCGACGAGGAAGGCGGCCGGGTCCAACGCATGAAGCCGCCGCGCTGGCGAGACTCCCCCGCGGCCGGGCGTTTCGGGGAGATACATGCCCGGGACCCGAAGTTGGCGCTCGCGCTCGCGCGGACCAACGCGCGCTTGGTGGCCGAGGATCTGTTTGCCGTCGGAATCAACGTGAATTGCGCGCCATTGCTGGATTTGCGCGAGGCGGATGGCCACGCGGTGATTGGCGACCGGGCGTTTTCATCGGATCCTGAAATCGTCGTGGCGCTGGCTCAAGCCTGGATCGACGGACTGCGCGACGGAGGCGTGGTTCCGGTGATCAAGCATATCCCGGGACATGGCCGCACCCGGGTCGACAGTCACCACGCCCTGCCGTTGGTCGATGCCTCGCTGGAGGATCTGGACGCGCGAGACTTCGCGCCGTTCCGTGCTTTTCGCGACGCGCCCGCCGGGATGACCGGGCATCTGCTGTTCGAAGCCATCGATCCGGACAATCCCTCGACCTTGTCGTCAAGGGTGATCGAGGATGTCGTGCGAGACCGTA
Source organism: Alphaproteobacteria bacterium (assembly GCA_038118725.1). Taxonomy (GTDB): domain Bacteria; phylum Pseudomonadota; class Alphaproteobacteria; order Thalassobaculales; family Thalassobaculaceae; genus JADHLJ01. The sequence goes on from JAYOIK010000039.1 coordinate 24,925, forward strand.
TCGGGTTCGTTGGGTTGTTGATGACGGACGATCTTTCGATGTCCGCGCTCGAGGGAACCATTGGCGAGCGAACCGCCCGATCCATGGCGGCGGGCTGTGATATCGCGCTGCATTGCAACGGCGACATGGGCGAGATGCGCGAGGTGGCGGATGCCGCGCCGATGTTGGCGGGAACCGGCCTGGGGCGCGCCGAGATGGTGCTCGCCGTCGCCTCGGAGCTGCGCGAGGGCCACCAGGCGATTGATCGGGAAGAGGCGCTCGGTCGCTTCGAGGCCCAGTTTAACGCTCAGTTCCCCGAGGCCTAGCGAGGGCGACCGTGGAGAGCAGTATCGGATTCTTGCAGAACCTGTTCTTCCAGGCCTCGTTCTGGGCGATACCGGTATTGCTGGCGATCACTCTACACGAGGCGGCGCATGCCTATGCCGCCTGGATTTGCGGTGATCCGACCGCGCGTCTCCAGGGGCGGGTGACCCTCAACCCGCTTCCGCATATCGATCGTTTCGGGACCATCGTCATTCCGGCGCTTTGCCTGATCTCGCCGTTGGGACTGGTGTTCGGTTACGCCAAGCCTGTCCCCGTGGCGGGGCCGGCCGCGAACATCGTTCTGCTGGTGATCTCGGCGGTCCTGTTGCATCTGGTCGCCTTGTTGCCGGAATGGCTGGGAGAGTGGCTGGCGGCCAATCTCTATCGCTCGGTTCTATTGAACGCGATCCTCGCGGTTTTCAACATGATCCCCATCCCCCCGCTGGACGGCGGGCGGATCGTGACGGGGCTGTTGCCGTATTCCTTGGCCGTCCGCTATGCGAAGCTGGAGCGATTCGGTATCCTGGTCGTCATCGGCGTGCTTTTTCTGCTGCCGATGCTCGCATCCGCGATCAATTACGACATGGGAATCATGCAGAACATCCTCGCCATACCGATCTACGGGCTCATGGATCTGGTTTTCAGCGCGGTTGGGCTGCGCTAGCGCGATGGTGGAGACCTGCGACACCTTCGAAAGCCCCGAGCCCGATGATCGGCGCGCCCGGGAACCGGAACAGCTTTCGCTGTTCCTCAGCCTGGATGGCTATGAGGGACCCATCGATGTCTTGTTGGCCCTGGGGCGGGAGCAGAAGGTCGATCTAACGCAGATCTCGATCCTGCAGCTGGCTGATCAATATCTCGCCTTCATTCGCCAGGCCCAGAGCCTCAATCTCGAGATCGCCGCCGACTACCTGGTGATGGCGGCATGGCTCGCGTATCTGAAGTCCCGGTTGCTACTGCCGGCCACGGACGAGGATGGCGAGGGGCTGACATCGGAGGAACTGGCCGAGGTATTGCGGTTTCAGTTGCAGCGTCTGGAGGCCATGCGCGAGGTGGGGGATAAGCTCATGGGGCGGCCGAGACTGGGGGTCGATACCTTCGCGCGCGGCATGCCGGAATCGATCGCCGATTTCGCCCATCCGGTCTATGACGTTACCTTGTTTGAGTTGCTGAAAGCCTATGCCGATCACAAGTTGCGCTCGGAAAACACCTCGCTCCGGATCGTTTCGACCAAGCTCTACGCGGTCGAGGAGGCGGTAAAGCGCTTGCGCTCGATGCTGGGACAGATGCCGAATTGGCAGACCTTGGTCAGCTTTCTACCGGTTAACCTGCGCGGTACCCTGTTGGTGCGATCGGCGGTGGCGTCGACCTTCGTTGCCAGTTTGGAGCTGGTGAAGGAGGGCCAGATCGAATTGCGTCAGGATGATCCGTATGGGCCGATATTCTTGCGCAATCGGGAGCAACCTCGATGAGCGACGATTTCGCCGAGGATTTCGAATTGGAAGCCCAGGAAGCCAGTCTTCCCGCCGTGATGGACCTTGATGCCCAGTCGCGGATCGTCGAGGCTCTGCTTTTCGCCAGCACCACGCCGCTGGACGAGGCCGCCTTGCGAAACCGTTTGCCGGTTGATGCCCCGCTTGAGGAGATCCTGGCCAAGGTCGCGGCACAGTACGAGGACCGGGGCGTTAATCTCCAGCGGGTCGGGCGCGGTTGGGCGTTCAGGACCGCGCCGGATCTAGCCGGAGTTCTGCGGCTGAACGTAACGGTGAAGCGCAAATTGTCCCGCGCGGCGGTCGAGACCATGTCGATCATCGCCTATCACCAGCCGGTGACCCGAGCCGAGGTAGAGGAAATCCGCGGCGTCGCGCTCAGCCGGGGAACCCTGGACACGTTGCTCGAGGCGGGCTGGATCCAGCCTCGGGGCCGGCGCAAGGTGCCCGGCCGTCCGCTGCAATGGGGGACCACCGACGCCTTCCTTGATCACTTCGGATTGGAGAATCTCGCGGCATTGCCCGGCTTGGATGATTTGAAGGCCGCTGGTCTGCTGGACCGTCGTCCGGGTCTTACCTCGATCGCGATGGGCGAATCCGAAGCTGACGATGACGACGACGCCGAGGGGCAGGATGATCAGGACAATCTCTTCCCCCTCGATCCGGATGACGAGGGGGTCGACGAGGGCGCGGACGAGGAAATCGGTTCGTGAAGCGATCCGCCCAATAGACATCAAAAGTTCCCGCGCGGTGGCGGCCATGGTTGCCGATCCGTCCGCCAAGCTGTATCAACGCGCCGGAAATTAAGAACCGTTCGCAGGATCAACTTCCGTGGCACCCGCTTTAGAGCTTCGGGGCGTGACCCATCACTATGGGTCGCTCAAGGCCCTGTCCGAGCTGGACCTGTCGGTGGAGCCGGGCCAGGTGGTTTGCCTTCTCGGCCCGTCGGGCTGCGGTAAGTCGACGGCGCTGCGTATCGCGGCGGGATTGGAAATTCTGCAGGACGGCATGGTCGGCATCGCGGGCGAAGTGGTCGCCAATCGGTCGGGCCAGGCCCCGCCCGAGGATCGCGGTGTTGGACTGGTGTTTCAGGATTACGCGTTGTTTCCGCATCTTTCGGTGCTGGATAATGTTCTGTTCGGTCTCGGAAAATGGTCCCGGAACGAACGACGGCAACGGGCCGCCGAGATGCTCGAGCGGGTCGACATGGCCGGCTACGAGAAGGCCTTTCCGCATATGCTCTCCGGCGGCCAGCAACAGCGGGTTGCGCTAGCCAGGGCCCTGGCGCCGGGCCCCGGCGTCATGCTTCTGGACGAGCCATATTCCGGGCTGGACGCACGGTTGCGCGACCAGGTGCGGGACGAAGTGCTGCATCTGCTCAAGACCACGGGCTGCGCGACCCTCATGGTCACCCATGATTCCGAGGAAGCCATGTTCATGGCCGACCGGATCGCGGTAATGCGGGAGGGGCGGGTCGTCCAGGCCGGATCGCCGGCGGAGCTTTATTGCAGTCCGCGCGACGCTTTCGTGGCCGGCTTCTTCAGCGAGCTCAATCACGTCGACGGCACGATACGGGACGGCATGGCGGTCACCGAACTTGGCGCGATCGCGGCCGACGGGTTCAGCGACGGAGACGAGGTGGACGTGGTCATTCGTCCGGAGGCCCTGAAACTCGGTCCGGCCAAGGGCGCGTCGGCCAGCCAATTCGCGACCGTCGTCGAGGCGCGGCTGCTAGGCCGCACGAGCCTGGTGCATCTTTCGCATCCCTGGCCGGTGCCCGATGACGGTCATCGCCTGCATCTGCACGCCCGGGTTCCCGGCGTCATGCTTCCCGAACCTGGACAGGTCGTTTCCGTTGACCTGGATCTGTCGCAGACTTTTGTTTTTCCCAAGACAAGTTCGGGCGATTGACGGGCGCGTGGCGCGGCTTGGTCATTGCGACCGCGCGTCGATTCGTGCATAAACTCCGAAAATCGCCGCCAAATGGCGGACTGGCAATTGGATAGTGGAGCGGATCCCATGGGAGCCTTCAGCATCTGGCATTGGTTGGTTGTCCTTGCGGTCGTGCTTTTGATGTTCGGCGGTCGTGGCAAGATTTCCGCGCTGATGGGAGACATCGGCAAGGGGCTGACGAGCTTTAAGAAGGGCATGAAGGACGGCGAAAGCGCCGATGCGGAGTCCGAGGAGGCCAAGGCCTTGCGCTCGGACGCGGCGTCGGGCGAGGCGCCGAAAAGCGATCAGGCCGCCAAAAGCTGATTTCCGGTCGGCGCCCCCAAGGCGTCGGTTAGAGTTTGTAGCGTCGCGGTCCCGTCGGAGCGGTGATCGCGTCCGGATCATGGGACGATCGAATGTTGGACCTCGGCTGGCAGGAGTTTTTCCTGATCGCGACCATCGCCGTCGTCGTTGTCGGACCCAAGGACCTTCCCAAGGTGATACGCACGGTGGTCGGCTGGATCCGCAAGGTCCGATCGATGGCCCGCGACTTTCAGGGCTCGATCGAGGAGGTCGCGCGCGAGGCCGAACTGGACGAGATCCGCAAGGAGGCCGCGAAACTTCAGGGCGGCGACCTTAAGCAATCGATCCTCGATACCGTCGACCCGGATCGCGAATTGTCCACCAGCTTGAAAGAGGCCAAGGCCGATATCGAGGCCGATGCCCAGGCGATGGCCGACGCGTCGGAAAACTCGATGCTCGACCCGAATGCCGGAACCCATTCGGATACTGCGCCAACGGCGGAGGCGGAGGAGCCGGCGCTTATCGACGAAGAGCCGCTAAAGGGATGGGACGCGGACAGCGTTACGACACCCGCGAACTCCATTACGCCGCCAGCGACCGAAAACGCCGCGGCTACCGAGCAATCGGCGGAAAAGCCCGCGAGAAAACCGGCGCGGAAGACCCCGAGCAATCCGCGTTCCACGAAAGTCGCCGCGGAAGAAGCCGGCGCTCCGGCGAAATCATCCCGCAAGGCGCCGGCTCGTAAAACCGGGGCGAAAACCACGGGGAAAAAGCCGGCGACGCGAAAGACGGCGACCAAAGCCGCCGCCGTGACGAAAACCGCCGGCGGTTCCAAGCCGCGTAAACCGCGCGCCGCCGCGAAGCCGAAGACCGCTGAGGCTCAAGCGACCGAAACCCCGGCCACGGAGACCTAGGCGATGCCGGCGGATAATCTCGACGACGCCAAGATGCCGCTGTTGGAGCATCTGGTCGAGCTGCGTCAGCGGCTGCTCTATTCGTTCATAGGCATGATCGTCGCGTTTTTCCTCTGCTACGCGGTGGCCGGCGATATTTACAATTTCCTGGTTCAGCCGCTCGCCGACGCAACCGAGGGCCAAACCGGTCGGCGGATGATCTTCACCGCCTTGCACGAGGCGTTTTTCACGCAGATCAAGGTCGCCTTCTTCGGCGCCATGTGCATTTCCTTCCCGATCATGGCGGCGCAGATCTGGGGCTTTGTCTCGCCCGGCCTCTACAAGAACGAGAAGCAAGTCTTTCTGCCGTTCCTGATTGCCACGCCCGTCCTGTTCACCGTGGGCGCTGCGATGGTCTATTATCTCGTGATCCCGCTCGCCTGGCGGTTTTTCATCAGCTTCGAGACCCCTGGCGGGGACGGCAATCTGCCGATGGAGCTGGAGCCGAAGGTCGACCAGTATCTGTCCCTGGTGATGCGGCTGATCTTCGCGTTCGGGGTCTGTTTCGAGCTGCCGGTGCTGATCGTCCTGCTTGCCAAGATCGGCGTTGTCTCGGCCGCCGGTCTTCGGGACAAGCGCAAATACGCGGTGCTGATCGCCTTCGTGGTCGCCGCCATCCTGACGCCGCCGGATGTGATCAGCCAGATCCTCCTCGCGGTTCCAGTAATCCTGCTCTACGAAATCTCGATCCTCTGCGCCGTGGTTATTGAAAAACGCCGAGGCGATCCGCCGGCCGAGGAAGTCGAGGAAGAGACGCCCTGATCGGTTGCGTGGGGCCTTGCCCGTCTTCGCCCTCGCATCATTCCCCGTCGTCCTGGCTTTCTGGTCGTCGCACCATCCCCCGTCGTCCTGGCGCAAGGCAGGACCTCCCGTCGGTTGATCCAAGCGCCTCCGTGTCAATCACGTGGACGATCCCGAGCTGGGGCCTTGCCGTACGCCAGGGCGACGGTTGATGGTTGATGGTGGTGGGCGGCTCGTGGCCATCCTCGCTTTTCGCAAAGACAACGGCGGATGGTTAAGACGCAACGCCGGTGGACCGTCCGGGCGAGCGCCAGTATAAGGGCCGGACTTCGTGACCCTTTATTGATTTGGGCAATCCCATGCATGACATCAGACGCATCCGCGAGGATGGAGAGGCTTTCGACGCGGCGATGAAGCGACGGGGGCTGGAATCGGTGTCGGCCGGTATTCTCGAGGCCGACGCGGCTTGGCGCGCGGGGACCACGGAGTTGCAGTCGCTACAACAGCGGCGCAACGAGGCCTCCAAGCAGATTGGCGTGCTGAAACGCGAGAAGCAGGATGCTTCTGGGCTGATCGATGAGGTCGCGGGCATCAAATCCCGCATGCAGGAGCTCGAGGAGGAGGGCCGCGCGCTCGAGGCGCGGGTCGAGGAAATGGTTGGCGCCTTGCCGAACCGTTTGGGCGACGACGTTCCCGATGGCGCGGACGAGGACGAAAACCAGGAGATCCGCCGGACTGGAGCCGCGCCGAATTTCGCCTTCACGCCGCGCGACCACGTGGCGATCGGCGAGGGGCTCGGGCTGATGGATTTCGCGTCCGCCGCGAAACTTTCCGGCGCGCGGTTCGTGTTCCTGAAGGGCATGCTCTCTCGGTTGGAGCGCGGTCTGGCGAATTTCATGCTGGACCATCAGACCAAGGAATACGGCTATACCGAGGTGTCGCCGCCCTTGCTGGTGCATGAGCATGCCTTGTATGGGACTGGTCAGTTGCCGAAGTTCCGGGACCAGCAATTCGGCACCACGGACGGATTTTGGCTGATCCCCACCTCCGAGGTGCCGCTGGCCAATATCGTTGCCGGAGAGATCCTCGACGCGGCGGATCTGCCCATGCGGATGACCGCCTACACGCCGTGCTTCCGCTCCGAGGCCGGAGCGGCGGGCCGGGATACCCGAGGCCTGATCCGCATGCATCAGTTCGGCAAGGTCGAGATGGTGTCGATCGCGCATCCCGATCACTCCGCCGCCGAGCATGAGCGGATGACCGAATGCGCCGAGGACATTCTGAAGCGGCTCGGCCTGGCTTTCCGCACGGTGGTGCTGTGCTCGGGCGATACCGGCTTTTCGGCGCATAAGACCTATGACATCGAGGTTTGGCTGCCGGGCCAGGATGACGGCGCCGGTCGGTATCGCGAAATCTCCAGCTGTTCGAACTGTGGGGATTTTCAGGCCCGCCGCATGAAGGCCCGGTTCCGGCGCGAGGAAGGCAAGGCGACGGAATTCGTGCACACCATGAATGGCTCGGGCCTGGCGGTCGGGCGTACACTGATCGCGATCCTCGAGAACTATCAGCAGGAAGACGGGAGTGTGATCATCCCCGACGCCTTGCGACCCTATATGGACGGCATGGACCGGATCGCGCCGCCGGCGTGATGTTCCCGGCTCCGGTCCCGTCTCCGAACGGAGCGCCGAGACATGGCTGATTGGCCGATTGATCTGAGAGAAGCACGGATCCTTCTCTCCAACGATGACGGTTTCGGCGCGCCGGGCCTGGAGACGCTGCGCTCGGTCATCGAGGACCTGTGCGACGACGTCTGGGTCGTCGCGCCGGAAACCGAGCAGAGCGGGGCGGGGCATTCGCTGACCATCGGGCGCCCGCTGCGCATTCGCGAGCGCGGACCGAAGGCCTATTCCATCGACGGCACGCCGACCGATTGCATGCTGCTGTCGATCCATCGGATACTTTCGGACCACAAGCCCGACCTGGTCCTTTCCGGGGTGAACCGGGGCACCAATCTGGGGGAGGATGTCACCTATTCCGGCACCATCGCGGCGGCGTTCGAGGCGACCATCCTCAGCGTGCCGGCAATCGCCTTCAGCCAGGACCTGGGCGAGGGCGATGTGGAGGATTGGCGGGTCGCCAGAGCCAATCTAGCGGCCCTGACCAAGCGTCTGGTACAGGTGGGGTGGCCGGCCAATACGCTGATCAACGTTAACTTCCCCGCCGGCGACGGCGCTTCGCCGGTGGAGGTCAGGGCCACCAGCCAGGGACGCGAGAAGGTCGGCGACGAAATCGCCCAGGCCTTTGATCCACGAGGGCAAGCCTATTACTGGATCGGCAAGAAGCATGTCGGCGAGGACGCGGCCGGCGACAGTGATGTCGCGGCGATCGCCGAGGGCGCGATCTCGGTAACGCCGATCGATCTCGACTTTACCGACCGCGCGACCCTCGGCGATCTGACACGGGCCCTGGCGTGAACGATCTCGACGCCACGAAGATCCAACTGATTATGGATCTGCGCCGCGAGGGCATCGGCGATCTAGCGATCCTTAACGCGATCGAGCGGGTGCCGCGCGAATTGTTCGTTCCCGAAACCTTTCGCGAGCATGCCTACGACAACCGGGCCCTGCCGATACCGTCGGGTCAGACGATTTCGCAGCCTTACGTGGTTGCCTATATGACGGCGGCGTTGGAATTGACCGACCGGCACAAGGTCCTGGAGGTCGGCACAGGGTCCGGCTATCAGGCGGCGGTACTGGCCAAGCTGTGCCGGCGGGTCTACACGGTCGAGCGGCACATGGATCTGTTGCGCGAGGCCCGGACGCGGTTCGAGCAACTGGATCTGCACACCATCGTCTCGCGGCACGGCGACGGAGCGGCGGGTTGGCCGGAGCAGGCGCCATTCGATCGCATCATCGTTACCGCGGCCGCTCCGGAAACGCCGGATAAACTCGCCGACCAACTGGCGGATGGCGGGATCATGATCGCGCCGGTCGGACCCGACGGCGGACACCAATGGCTGGTCCGAATCAAGCGGAACGGGGATCGATTCGAGACCTCGGAACTCCTGTCGGTACGTTTTGTCCCGCTGGTCAGCGAGTAGACATATCCTGGACTTAGCGCCGATCGGGCCGGATTGCTTGAGCCCGACGTCCGCCGGCGGATAGTATGCGACTTCGCGAACCGCCGTACCGAAGCCCCTTGCATGCCTAGACCAACGATCCTCGTGATATTGCTCCTGGTGGCGAGCGTCTCGGCTTGTGGCGTTACCGAGAATATTCCGCGTTTGGTGAATGCGCCGCCGCTTTCCAGAAGCGTCGAGCCGGCGACAATTCCGATCCCGTCGACCGGCGTGGTGGATGTCGCTCCCGGAGACACGGTCTATGCGATCGCCCGGCGTTACGGTGTCACGGTGCGCGACGTCATCGACGCCAACCGCCTGGCCGCGCCGTTTCTGCTGACTATCGGTCAGACGCTTCGCCTGCCGCCGCCTCGGATCTATACCGTCGCGCCGGGGGACACGGTCTATTCGATCTCGCGGCGCTTTGGGGTGGATATGCGTACCCTGGTGTCGATGAACGGCTTGACCGCGCCGTATCAGGTGATCGCCGGCCGTGAGCTGAAGATGCCGGTGCGCGGCACGGCGGAGAGGACCGCGACCTCAACGCCGGTTTCCGTTAGCGTCGCCGCGAGCCCGAGTGTGTCGTCGGTGCCGTTACCCCGGCCTCGACCCAACTCGGCGGCGCGTTCGGAAGCGGGTAAGCGTGTCGTCACGCGCCCCACGCTCTCCGCCACGCGTATCGCCGCCCGGGCGGTGCCGCCGCGACCACCCTCGCGCGAGGGGACGAGGTTTCTCTGGCCTGTGCGCGGGCGGATAATCTCGAACTTCGGACCGCGGGAAGGCGGCCTGCACAATGACGGGATCAATATCGCCGCGCCCAAGGGATCGCCGATCCTGGCCGCTGACAGCGGGGTTGTCGCCTATGCGGGCAAGGAGCTGAAAGGGTTCGGCAATCTGCTTCTGATCAAGCATGCGGGTGGGTGGACCACCGCCTATGCCCACGCCGACCGTTTGTTGGTCAAGCGCGGCGATCAGGTGAGGCGCGGTCAGACGATCGCCACGATTGGCGCTACCGGCGGGGTTACCCGACCGCAACTGCATTTCGAGATTCGCCGCGGCTCGCGCGCCGTGAACCCGAAGTCCGAGCTTGAAATCTGACCGCGCGGCCGGTCGGCGCGATAACCCGTGTCATTTCCCTGAAATTCTTCGACTTTCCCCCGCCGGATCGTTGCAATTGGGCGCTTTGCCGCTATAGTCCGGCGATTCGAATTCGGGCGCTTCCAAGGAGGAGGCGTTCAGGTGATCGCACAAGCTCGGCCGGGGGCCGAGAACCAAGGAGACGGCCATGTTGATCTCACCAGCCTATGCTCAAGCCGGAGGCGCCGGAGGCTTTGATCTGATGGCCTTGGCGCCCTTGGTATTGATCTTCGTGGTGTTCTATTTCCTGCTTATTCGCCCGCAGCAAAAGCGGATGAAGGAACACAAGGCGATGCTGAGCAAGGTTCAGCGCAATGACCGGATCGTGACCAACGGTGGCTTGGTCGGCAAGGTCGCCAAGGTCTATGATGAACGCGACGAGCTTGAGGTCGATATCGCCGAAAATGTTCGTGTTACCGTGCGACGCAGCATGATCGCCGAGGTCATGAGCAAGAGCGATTCCTGAGTGATCGCTCGCGCCGAGATAACCGCCCCTCCAATGAACGGATAGCGTGCCCCGATGCTTCAGTTTTCCCCTTGGAAGACAACGATCGTTCTATTGGTCTGCTTGCTCGGCCTGATCTATGCCGGGCCGAACTTGATGACGGCGGATTACTCGCGCGACGTGCCGAACTTCGCCCCGGGTAAGAAGGTGAGCCTCGGCCTGGACCTACAAGGCGGCTCGTATCTGTTGCTCAAGGTGGAACTTGACGTGGTGATCGAGGAACGGCTGGAAAGCATAACCGCCGCGGTTCGCCAGGAATTACGCAAGGCCAAGATCGGCTACAAGGGGCTGGGCGTGGCCAACGGCGCGGTGCGCCTCACCATCCGCGAGCCGGGGGATGTTGAGCGCGCTCGGGCGATCCTGGAGGGGATTGAACCCGAGACACTCGTTCCCGAGACCGTGGTTGAGCTCGACGACGCGGGTAACGCCAGCATCACGCTGACCGAACAAGCGGCGATCGATGCCCGTTCGGCCGCGGTTCAGCAATCCATTGAAATCGTCAGGCGACGGATCGACGAGACCGGCGTGCGCGAGCCGACCATTCAACGCCAGGGCGAGGAGCGGATCCTACTTCAGCTTCCCGGTGTCGATGATCCCGAACGAATCAAGGCACTGCTGGGGCAGACCGCCAAGATGACGTTCCGGCTTGTCGATATAACCGCGTCGCTAGCCAATGCCCTGGCGGGACGCGTGCCGCCCGGCGCTCAGTTGCTGGAGGCGTCTAATCCGGAACCGGGCGAGCAAACGCATTACATCGTCAAGCGCAAGGTCGAGGTGAGCGGCGAGAATCTCGTGGATTCCCAACCCACCTTTCAGGATGGTCAGCCCGTCGTAAGCTTCCGCTTCGATACCGTCGGCTCCAAGCGCTTCGGGCGCACATCGACGGAGAATGTCGGACGGCCCTTCGCCATTGTGCTCGACAACAAGGTGATTAGCGCGCCGGTTATCCGAGAGCCGATCCTTGGCGGAACAGGCATCATCTCGGGAAGTTTCACCGTCGCCTCGGCCAATGATCTGGCCTTGCTGCTACGCGCGGGCGCCTTGCCGGCGCCCTTGGTGGTGCTCGAGGAACGCACGGTCGGGCCGGGCCTCGGCGCGGACTCGATCGAGGCCGGCAAGATCGCCAGCATCATCGGCCTGGTCCTGGTCATCGGCTTCATGATCGTCGCTTATGGGCTCTTCGGGGGCTTCGCCAATATCGCGCTGTTCTTTAACATCACCCTGCTTGTCGGCGCTCTGTCGGCCTTGCAGGCGACATTGACCCTGCCGGGTATCGCGGGGATCGTGCTCACCGTCGGCATGGCGGTGGACGCGAATGTGCTGATTTTTGAGCGGATCCGCGAGGAAGTGCGACTGGGCCGCTCGCCGATGTCGGCGATTGATGCCGGATATAAACGGGCGCTGACGACGATCATCGACTCCAATTTGACGACGCTGTTCGCGGCGATTTTCCTGTATTCCTTCGGCTCCGGGCCGATCAAGGGCTTCGCCGTGACATTGGCCATCGGGATCGTGACGTCGATGTTCACCGCGATCATGGTGACGCGCCTGATGGTGGTGTTGTGGCTGCGCCGCCGCCGGCCCAGCGAAGTTCCGATTTAGGGATGGGGAGAGAGTCATGCTGAAACCCATCCGTCTTGTCCCGCCGGGAACCAAGATCCCGTTTGTCGCGAACCGCCGGATCGCGTTCATCTTCTCGCTGGTCCTGATTCTGGGCTCGCTTTTCGGATTCTTCACCCAAGGTCTGAATTTCGGCATCGATTTTCGTGGCGGCATCCTGATGGAGGTTCGCACCCAGGGACCCGCCGATATTCCCGGCATCCGCTCGACCCTCTCGGATCTTGGGCTCGGCGATGTCAGCATCCAGGAATTCGGCGTCGAAACCGATGTTCTCGTGCGCATTCAGCGTCAGGACGGCGAGGAGCGCGAACAGATGGCCGCGATCGAGGCGGTGAAAGCGGCGCTCGGAAGCGATGTGGATTATCGACGAACGGAATTCGTCGGTCCCACCGTCGGCGAGGAGTTGAAGGAGGCGGGGGCGCTCGCGGTCGGCCTCGCGCTGCTGTCGATCCTGCTCTACATCTGGTTCCGCTTTGAGTGGCAGTTCGGCGTCGGCGCGATCATCGCGCTGAGCCATGACATTATCACGACAATCGGGCTTTTCGCTCTGATCCAGCATGAGTTCAATCTAGCCACCGTGGCGGCGGTGCTGACCATCGCCGGATATTCGATCAACGATACCGTCGTGGTCTATGACCGAGTGCGTGAAAACCTGCGAAAGTTCAAGCGCATGGATCTGGCCGAGGTGTTCAACATGTCGGTCAACGAGACCCTGTCTCGCACCACCATGACATCCGTGACCACCTTGCTTGCGCTTCTGGCGATCTATTTCTTCGGTGGCGAGGTGCTTGCCGACTTCGCCCTGGCGATGATCTGGGGCGTGTGTATCGGCACCTATTCCTCGGTGTTTATCGCGGTACCGATCCTGCTTTACGTCAATCTAAAGCGCGGCGAGGAAGACCCGACCGGCGTCTCGGTACCCCAGGACGAACGCATCGGGGACGGTTAGGCCGATGGACGTTACCCCGCTTGTTCCCGAAGGCCGACAGATCATCGAGTCCTATGGGAGCGGCGGGTTCAAGGTCTCCGGCGTTGCCTTCCGCGGTCCGTTGATCGTCTTTCCGGAGCGTTCCATCGAATGGCCGGGCGGCGTGGCCGACGGTTTCTCCGTTGAGATGTTGGAGCCGGTCTTCGCCGCTGAGGACGCGCCCGAAATTCTGCTGATCGGCTGCGGCGAGCGGATCTTTTTTATTCCGCCCAGCCTGCGCGCGGCGATCCGGGAGAGGGGACCGGTTGTCGACGCGATGGATACCGGCGCGGCATGCCGGACCTACAACATCCTGATGACCGAAGAGCGGCGCGTTGCCGCGGCGTTGCTTCCCGTTGGCTGACCCCGCCGCCGCCGCGCTCGGGCTCGAGCTGTGCCGCGAGATCGCCGGGCGCGCCAACGCCAATTTCCTGCATGCCGCGCGGTTGCTCTCGCGGCCCCGTCAGGACTTTTTCTTCGCCACCTACGCGGCCATGCGGGTCATCGATGACTTCGTTGACGAGACATTCCTTGTCCAACCGCCGGAACAGCGTGAGAGTGGGCGAGACGCGGCGCTGCGCACGGTAGCGGACTGGTCGGCGCAATGTGTTTCGTTTCAAGCCAAGCCCGGCCCCCTGCATGGTGACATCGTGGCCGCGCTCGCCGCCACGGTGGGACGTTCTGATCTCGGGCAGTGGCCCTGGCCGGCGCTTGCCACCGCGATGCGCGCGGATGTGGAAGAGCGCGAGATGCGGTCCTGGTCCGACTTCCTGGCCTATTGCGATGGCGCCACCGTCGCTCCGGCGGCGATCTTCATTTATCTGCTGGCGGCTGAACCCGACGCGGAGCGGGGCTTTCGCTACGGCCTGGATATCCCCGCGCGTGACCACGCGATCGATCTGGCGATCTATTGCTATATCGTTCATATCCTGCGGGATCTCTCCAAGGACGCGGAGCGCTCGCCGCGGCTGATCACCATTCCCGCCGATATGCTTGGCGCGGTCGGACTGGCGCGCGATGATCTCGGACGAGCCTTGCGGGACAAGTCCCCGGCGATCGGCGCGCTCGCCGGGCTGCTGATCGAAAAGGCCCTGCCGCATCGCGAGGCCGGTCACGCATCGCTTCGGGCGGTGGGCGCGGATCTCGGGCTTGTCGAGCGTGGAGCTCTGAACGGCCTGATCGCGGTCTATGACCGGCTGTTCGAAAGCGCGCGCAAGGATGCGCTCAAAGTGGCCTTGGAGGGTCCGGCCATGGAGGTCGCGCTGCGGCGCGACCTGCTTCGGGCGCGGGACGAGGACGAATGAACCCGGCATTGTCGGCCTGCGGAGAGATCGCGCGTACCCAGGACCCGGACCGATATCTTTCGGCGCTTTTCGCCTCGCCAGCGGAGCGCGAGGCGCTGTTCGCGGTGCTGGCTTTCAATCACGAGGTCGCCAAAACCCGGGATGTTGTCAGCGAGACCATGCTGGGGCAGATCCGCCTGCAATGGTGGCGCGAGGCGATCGACGGCATCGTCGCCGGAGCCCCGCGTCAGCATGAGGTTGTCCAGCCGCTCGCCGAGGCGTTTCAGCTGTTCGGTCTTGAACGTGATCCCTTCGACGAGATCCTCGACGCGCGGGAAGCGGATCTCGAGGACGCGCCCTTCACAAGCCTTGGTGATATGAAGGCCTATGGCGAAGCCACCGCCGGCGGGCTCGGCCGGATCATGCTGCGGATCCTTGGCGAGGATAGGGCGCCGGTTCTCGAGGCGGCGCGCGCCGCGTCCACCGCCTGGGCCTTGACCGGCCTGCTCCGCTCGGTTCCTTTTCACGCGCGGGTGAAGCGTCTGATGCTACCGCGCGATCTTCTCGCCGAGCACGGCGCCGCGATCGGTGACTATAACGAGTTCCGCGACACGCCGGCGCTTCGCTCGGTGGTCCAGGGTGTCGCCATGGCGGCGCGGCAAGAGATCCAGGTTGCCCGGTCCGCCGGCGGAGCCGGCTTCAAGCGTGCGGCTCCGGTTTTGCTACAAGCCCGTCTGGCCCGGCTCTATCTGGACCGCCTGGAAAAGGCCGGGTTCAATGCCTTCGATCCGGCGATAAACGCCGTCATACCGCTCAAGGCCTGGTCGCTTTGGTGGGGGCGCCTCGCCGGACGAGTTTAGCGACGCGAAAATCGCCAGCATCATCTTGAGTTTCGGCGCCAAGCGTCGTCTGATACGCCCCAATGAACTCGTGGCACGATTTGGGAGAGCGAAGATGAACGCCGGCACCGGGACATTCGACTATGACGCGGCGCGTCGGGACTTCAAGCTGGAGATACCCGACAATTTCAACTTCGCCTTCGACGTGGTCGCCAAGCGCGCCCGCGAGGCGGATAAAACCGCGCTGATCGCCATCGACAAGACCGGTGAGCATGTCACCACCCACAGTTATTCGGATCTGGATCGTGACTCCAACCGTTTCGCCAATGTCCTGCTTGGGCTTGGCGCGACGAAAGGCGATTTCGCCTTTGTCATGATACCACGCCTACCGGCTTGGTATCACGTGCTGCTCGGCTCCATGAAGACCGGCGTGGTGGCGATGCCCGGAACCAATCTGCTGACCTCCAAGGATATCGAGTACCGGGTCAACCGTTCGGCGGCGAAGCTGGTCATTGTCACGTCCGAGCATGTGGAAAAGGTTGAAGCGGTCAAACATGCCTGTCCGACCCTGGAGCATCTTATCGTCGTCGACGGTCCCGCGCCGAGGGGCTGGACATCCATGGCCGAGGCTTGCGCCGACGCCTCCGACAGCCTTGATCGGGCATCGGTACCGGCGAATACCTCCAAGGACCCGATGCTGATCTACTTCACCTCGGGCACGACCTCGATGCCGAAGATGGTGGAGCGCGATCACGGCTATGGCCTGGCCCACACGATCACCCAGAAATATTGGATGACCCTGAACGAAAACGACGTGCATTGGACCCTGACAGATACCGGTTGGGCCAAGGCGGCCTGGGGCCTCGTGTTCCCGCCCTTGCTCGCCGGGTCGACCATCATGCTGTTCGACGGAGAGGGCTTCAACGCGCATCAGCACCTGAAGATCATCGAGGACCATAAGGTTACGACCTTCTGCGCGCCGCCGACGATCTATCGGCTGTTCGCGCAGATGGACGTGTCCGGCTATGACCTTTCCTCGCTACGTCATTGTCTCGGGGCGGGGGAGCCGCTGAACCCCGAGGCGATGCGGACTTGGAAGGCCGCGACTGGTTGTGACATCTATGACGGCTACGGCCAGACCGAGACCGTCAATATCGTCGCCAACTATCCGGGCATGGAGATCCGCGCCGGCTCCATGGGCAAGCCGGTTCCGGGCATTGATGTGCGCATCGTCGACGAGGAAGGCAACGAGGTGGATGACGGCGTGGTCGGCGATATCGCGGTTAAGATCACCGATCCTTATCCCCTGGGGCTGTTTCCCGGCTATTTCCAGGACCCGGAGGGGACCGCCCGGTCATTCCGTAACGGCTGGTATTACACCGGAGACACGGCGACCCGAGACGCCGACGGCTATATCTGGTTTGTCGGACGCTCCGACGATATCATCTCCTCCGCCGGCTATCGCATCAGCCCCTTCGAGGTCGAAAGCGCGCTGATTGAGCATCCCGCCGTTCAGGAATCCGCCGTCGTCGGCAAGTCGGACGAGATCCGGGGAGAGATCGTCAAGGCCTATGTCATCCTGGCGCCGGGTCACCAGGGCTCGGACGAACTGACGGTCGAGATCCAGGATTTCGTGAAGAACGTGACCGCGCCTTACAAGTACCCGCGCGAGATCGAATATCGCGACGCCCTGCCCAAGACCATCTCCGGCAAAATCCGCCGCGTTGAACTGCGCGCCGAGGCGGAAGCGGAGGGGTAATGGGCGTCAGGCGCTTTTTCCATCGCGCGGATTTTAAGACGCAATCGTACTCCTGTCGTCCCCGCTTGCGCGAGGACGACGGTGAGGGATGGGGCCGGTCCTAACAATGTCCATGAGAAGGATCGCCCATGACGCGGCCCTTGAATGATGAGTGGCAGGGTTGGCTTCGCTTGAATTTCGAGCGTGGATGCGCGGTGGATGACCTTTATCACCGGGCGGCCAGACGGGATTTCAATCCCGACGAGATCTCGCGAGTGTTGGGTGGATACCGGCCCGAGACCGCGGCGCTGGCGACCAGCGAGCCGGCGAACACAGAATCGGTGACAGTGACGGAGAAGGAGCCATGGTTCTCGCTCTATCACGCGCCGCTCACCAGACCGGAGAACAGTCCCCGCGCTTGGCGTTTGGATACCGACCTGGCTCAGGTCTATGAGATTCCCGATCTTCTCACGGGCGAGGAATGCGACGCGATGATCGAGGTGATTGACGGATCGCTTCGAAAGTCGACGACGACACGCGGCCCGGCGGATTATCGGACCAGCCGAACCTGCGGTCTGCGTCGCGCGGCGCCGGAGACGATCGTGGATATCGATCAGCGATTAGCCGGCCTCATCGGTTGCGACGTGGCCTTCTCGGAGCCGATGCAAGGTCAACGCTATGACCCCGGCGAGTATTTCAAGGGTCACACGGACTGGTTCGCCTCGGGCACCAAGGAGTACGGCACCTATACCAAGACTGGTGGCCAGCGGACCTGGACGGTGATGATCTATCTGAATGATGTCGAGGCGGGTGGCGAGACCCGTTTCGAGAAGATCGGTAGAGCGTTCCGTCCGGTCAAGGGATTGGGTGTCGCCTGGAACAATCTCGGGGTCGACGGGGTGGGTAACCGCGCGACCTTTCACGAGGCGATGCCGGTGACCCGGGGGCGAAAATACATCATAACCAAGTGGTTTCGCGAGCGCGAAGGCTTGAACGTTTGACGAGGCAACCCATGAAACGGGCGCAATATGCGATCGCCCGCGGGAGGTAGTCGGTTGGCCGGCGAAATTTCGGAGCCCTACAAGCAATGGCTCCAAACCAACAAGGATCTGGGCTGTGATCGGGTCGAGCTGCTGCGAAAGGCGGCGGCTCAGGGCTTTGACATCTGGCGGATCGCCAACTTTTTGGAACTGAGCGGCGCGGAAGTGCCCGCCGAGTTGAGGGCGCGCGACACCGCCCAGCAACGTATTCTCGTCCAGATCGCGAGTTACCGAGACCCGGAATGCCGCGAGACCATCGACAATCTCTATCGCCAGGCGATCCATCCGGAGCGCGTCCATGTCGCGATCTGCTGGCAGCATCTCGATGGCGATCCGGAGCCGGTCCATCCCGATCGTGACTACGCTGGCCGTGTCCGCCTGATCGCCGTCGACGCGAATGACAGCCAGGGCGTCTGCTGGGCCCGTAGGATGACCCAGCACCTCTGGGCGGGTGAGGAGTTCACCCTGGTAACCGACAGCCATATGCGTTTCATCCCCGGCTGGGACGAAGCCTATATCGCGGAGCTCGAGCGTTGCCCGAGCGAGAAACCGCTGCTCAGCTGCACGCCGGCCTCCTATTTGCCGCCGAACGATCTGGAACCGGACCCCAAGCCGACCCTGCGTCGCCCGGATTTCTTCAACGATCAGGGGGAGATGCGGTGCAAGGGTCTGACCTTTGATACCGCGCCCGATGTCCCAATGCGCGGCGCCTTCATCGCGGCGGGGTTCATGTTCTCGCGGGCCGAGGTCATCCGCGAGGTACCCTACGATCCCTATTGCTACTTCAATCAGGAAGAGGTGCTGTACTCGATCCGGCTGTGGACTCATGGCTGGGACGTGTATCACCCGTCCTTCGCCACCGCGTATCACTACTATTTCACCCCGGCCGTCGAGACCAAGGCTCTGCATTAGAAGGATTCCGCGAAATGGACGGAGTATCAGACCCGTGGGCTGGAGCGGTTCAACTATCTGACCGAGCATGACAGCCGGGCCGGTATCGGCGCGTTAAGCGAGTTGGCAACCTATGGCCTCGGAGAAGCGCGGAGTTTGGATGGCTTTCAGCTTTTCACCGGGGTCGATTTTCGCGCCAAGAAGATCTCATCATGGGCGTTGCAATGCGGTTTCATCCCAGGCTTGAAAAAGTTTCTGAGCGCCGAGATCCATATCCCGGAAATCTTCAAGGAAAGCGCCTCGGCCAAGGTCCAGGCGCAGATTTTCGATCCCTCGGATTTGATTGGCGACACGATGGTCGTCGGCGGGTTTCTGCCGTGGCTTCGCCTGACGGATATCACCGGCAAGACCCGTACCTTGTAGTTGTACGCGGGCGCCGATTGTCTGGTCATATTCACGCCGATCGGGCGCTTCGCGGAGATACTTCGGGACTTTGATGACGCACCCAGGTCGATCCGGGCCGGCAAGCATCACAAGATCTGGATCCTGGTTGGCTCGGACGCTCCGTCACCGGAGAGCCGGGCGGAGATCTCGGAGCTTTTCACGGCGAGTGGATTACCGGAGGAATCCGTTTGGTTAATGGATGCCGACGAGCCAATCCCCCATATCCGCTCGATCGCGCGGGATGTTGATTTCAAGGGACCGCGGGTCGTTTGCGTGGACCGAAACCTCAAGATAACCGCCCTCCATTCACTTACCATCGATGGGGACGAGGCCCGAACCGGCAACCTGGATATCTTCGAGACAATCGGGCGCGTATTGTCACCAGACGGCGGGGGGCGCGAAAATCGAAGCGAGCCCCTTGCCCCGGTCTTGCTGGTCGAGCGGGTTCTGCCACCGGAAATGTGTGAAAAACTGATCTCGCTTTGGCGCGACGGTCGGAAGTTCACCGGTCGGGTGGGGAGCGGGGATCGTTCCGTCGTGAACAAGCAGGCGAAACGGCGCTCGGACGTGCATCCTTCCGTGGAGATTTGCGCTGAGCTGGACGATATCCTCGGGGCGACCTTGCTGCCGGAGATTCGCAAGGTTTTCGGGCTCGATATCACCAATCGCGAGATGTACAAGGTCGGCGTGTATGACTCCAGCGACGGTGGTTTCTTCCTCCAGCACCGGGATAACCACGAGGAGGAACTGACACATCGGCGGGTCGCGCTCACCTTGAACCTGAACGATGACTTCGAGGGTGGCGAGTTGAGCTTTCCCGAATACGGGGCCCATGGCTACAAGCCGGGCGCGGGCTCTTGCGTGATCTTTCCTTGCGCCCTGATGCATCAGGCGAACCCCGTGCGATCGGGTACGCGCTTCATGCTGGTGACCTTCATGTTCGAAAGGTCGGACGAAATCCGCCGCCGGCTCTATTGCGAACGCCACGGCAAATCCCATAACGCCGAACTGTTCGCGTGGAAGCGAGGGCGCGTGGGCGCGGGTTAAGCAGGAAAAGTGACGCGGGGTTCCTTTCGTCA
>JAYOIK010000040.1:0-44347 GCA_038118725.1 Alphaproteobacteria bacterium
AAAAGGTGATCCTTAAAGTCAAGTTAACCGGGCCGATGACCGATGTCGTCGCCGCGATCCACGAAGCCAGAAAAGACCCGACGGTCAAGGCGATGGTGCTGCGGGTAAATAGTCCCGGTGGCAGTTACGTCGCCTCCGACAGCATTCTGCGCGCCTTGGAGAAAACCCGCGACGCCGGCATTCCCATCGTCGTTTCAATGGGGAATGTCGCGGCCTCGGGAGGCTATTTCATTACCCTCGCCGCCGATCACGTGGTGGCGAGGCCCGCGACGATCACCGGATCGATTGGCGTGCTGGGCGGCAAGATCTCGGTGGGCGATTTGCTGTCCCGTCATGGGATCGATAGCGCGGAGGTAAGCGCGGGAGCCAACGCCACCATGTTTTCTCCGCTGCGCCCCTTCGACGACGATGAACGGGAACGCCTGTCCAAGATCCTCGACGAGATCTATGGGGATTTCACGGCCAAGGTCGCGCAACGCCGCCGGCTTTCCCCGACCGACGTCGACGCGGCCGCGCGCGGCCGTATTTGGACCGGCGAGGACGCACTGCGGCACGGTTTGGTCGATGTCCTCGGCGGCTTCGAGGATGCTATATCCCTGGCCCGGCAATCCGCTGGCCTGGAGCCCGGACACAAGGCGCCCCCGACGATTTTCCCCAGGCGTGGGAGTCCTCTCGAGCAACTGCTGGACACGATCGAGGAAGGTGACGTGCCGTCCCTGGCCGCGGGCCTGGGTGACCTGATTCGGATCTTGCGGTATGCTGGCGGCATCGAAGAGGCACTGCCGAGGATTGGGCAATCCGACCGCATCATGTTGCGAATGCCGGATCTGAACATTAGATGATGTTCGTTGGCCCACTGAAAGAGGAGGCATCGACATGACCAGAAAAACGAGAGCGCGGTTTAGAGGTCTTGCGATTCTGATCCTGGCGTCGCTGCTCCTGGCCACGCCCCTCTCCGGCCCTGCTTGGGCTCAATCAGATGACGCTGAACAAGACGAGTCCACCAAGGAAAGAAAACAGAAGGAAAAAGAACAGAAGAAGAAGGACAAAAAATTTAACGATGACCGGCTGTACCGGTTCATGGTCGGCCCCGATGTCCTCCCCGTGGGGCCCTATACGATATCTTTCTATGTCCGGGGCCAATTGGTCGAAGGAAGGCTTCGGATCGCTATTCAAGCCAAGGACACTCAGGCCAAGAGGGCTCTTGAAGGCGAAAAATGGGTTATCAACGGCATTGTCTATCCGCTGGCGCTGCGCATGTGGGAGAACGGTCGCCCGACCACCGAGGATATTCGAAACTTCAAGTCCGATAGCAAATCCCAGCTTCAGCGTCGCTTCGCCGAGCTGGTGAAGGAAGTATATATTGAATCGATCATGTGACCGCCAGTTCTTGGACCGGTACGGTCGAGGTTAACTTCCACGTCTTGTGTGCAACGCGACGATTTCGCTAAAGGGCGAGTGTTTCGAGACGACGTTCTCGCTGGCTCGTTTCAGAATATCGGCCTGCATGACCGTACATCCCTGCTTTTGCGCATGTCGCACGATCTCAATGATGTACTCCATATCGGTGGAAATTTTCTCTTCTTGGATAATCGCCGTGCAAAGCGCCGCGCCCGCGTCGGTCAGGCGATAACAAGGCACGACCAATTCCTTTTTCGGATCGTCATGAATGATGCGGAGAATCTTGTCGTTGTAGAGCAGGTTGGTCGTGAATTTCGCCTCGATCTGGCTGCGGAACACCTTGGTCATGTCCTTGTTGGTGCGTAAAAGCCCGTATTCCTCAAGCAGCAAGATGACGTCACCAACCAGGCCCCGCTCGGCGTTGAATCCATCGGAGAGGCGAACGAAGAAATTGTTGATGGTAAGCCCGGCGATCACGCGCAGCCATTCGGTCAAACGCGGAGAGAGCGACGCCAGCACCCGCATCGCCACCGGCGGCACCGCGCCGGGGCGCCGCACCTCCATGATCAGGAGGCGCGCCCAGATCGCCTGACGCTCTGGATCGGCGCAATCGGCGCATATGTCAAACAGACGCGCGGCCCAATCCGGATCGATTTCGCCTTCGTCGACTTTTTCCGGCAACCGCGCGAAGGCATGCAGCAGGATCGCGTCGAGATTCGCCTGACGCCGGCGATGCTGATGCTCCATGCGAGCATCGGCCCGGCGATTTCGCTCCGCCGTCGCGGCTTCCTCGGAAACCGTCGGACCGTCGAGCCCCTTGACCGAGAGCAACCAGTCTCGCTGCGCCGACCCCAAGGCGGTTACGACGCAAGTGTTGAAGCGCTTGATCGCCGGCGACGCCTTTACCTTGGGTAAGGCCGGTATCGGCGCCGCTTCCGTCGCCAGTTCCACGGGCATGGGTAAATTACCGGTATCGCTCACATTAACCCCTCTCGGGAACCGTGCTGTCACCTCGCGCTCGGACCGAAGGCTAACACAGTTTGGAGCCGGCAATCAGGTATTCCAGATTTCCGTCCCCTCCGGTGACCGGAGAGTGGATGATACCGTCGCACCGCCAACCCGGCCGAGCGTCCAGCCACGCGGTGGCGCCGTCGCGAACTTGGTTCAGCAACATCTTGTCGCGCACGACGCCGCCGCCACCCACCTTGCCGGGGCCGACCTCGAATTGCGGTTTTACCAATCCGACGAAGCGGCCTCCCGCGCGCGCCAGATCCAGTGCTGGGCCGACAGCCTTGCGAATCGAAATGAAGCTGACATCACACACCACCAGATCAATCGGCCCATCCATCGGTTCCAGGACGATGTTTCTGGCATCGGTGCGTTCCAGAACCACGACCCTGGGGTCGCGAGCTATACGCTCGACCAATTGGCCATAGCCGACATCGACCGCGTGAACCCGCGCCGCGCCGCCGGCGAGCAGTACGTCGGTAAAACCGCCGGTCGAGGCGCCGATATCCAAACAATTGGAGCCGGTGGGATCGATCCCGAAATGCTCAAGCGCCGCCGCCAGTTTAAGCCCGCCTCGCGACGCCCAGGGGTTAACCTCTCCAGTGATTTCAATATCGACGTCGGATGCGACCAGCGTGGCCGGTTTGTCCGAAATCCGACCGTCGCAGGAGACATATCCAGCCTGAATCAAGGCCCGGGCTCGCGCTCGCGACGGACATAATCCTCGATCCACCAAAACACGGTCGAGACGAACACGCGAGGACGGGGACATTTCAGCGCGTGGCGGGGTCGATCCGCCAACTCCACGCCGCGCCCCCTCGGTCGCTTCCGGCACGCCGGGTGACCGCGACATGACCGGCGACACTCATGGCCAAACCGTCCAAAAGGCCGCTCCATCCATCCATGAGCGAGGACGCGGGCGCCTTCAAGCCCTTGAAAAGGCGGATATCATCACGCTCCACGACAGCGCCGTCGCCATCCGCTCGCCACCGAGCGGCGTCTCCTTCCGCGTTCGCAAGCGCGGTCAACAATCGCGCGGCCGCCACCGGCTCATTACCCTCGACCCCAAGCAATCGGGCGGTTCCAGGTCCCAGCTGCAAGCCGATCAAACGCCCCGCGTGAGCCGCCAGGGCGGCCGCCCGCGCCGGCCCCAGGGCCTCGGCTAGCACCGTCAACCCGGTGCGGACATATTCCAGAGCGTAGTTTCGCTTGGCCTTGCTCTTGCGCTCCTCGGTCCAGAGCTTGGTGTCCAGTTTCGGCGCCTTATCCGGATCATACGGCGGTGGCTGTTCTCCCGGAGAGAAGCGTAGCCGCTCCTCCGGCGCCAAATCACGGTCATGCTCCAGAAAGTACCCCGCGAGGCCAGGCTGACCATCAGTGGTCTGCCCAGTGCAGATAAAGCCCAGCCGCGGGTTGCCAAGACTGACGCCGTTGCGCGCGTACCAACCCCAAAGCATGCCGCGGGAGACCTCGCTCGGCACCCCGCAGATCGCCGCGCCATCGTAGAACCAGCGCGGCGGCGGGAACCGTACCCAGGCCTTGGTGTCCGATTCCGCCATGAACTGAACATCCACGCCGCCAATCCGATTGGCCAGATAGTGGTATCCGGCGCAGGCAACCGCGTCAGATCTATCCGTCAGTCCAAGTTTCTCCAGTCCAGCCAAGAACCGAACTTCGTGTTGCCGGCGGAACAAACGAAAGATCCAGTCACCGGCGACCGCCGCTCCACATTGACTGGAAACCGTCAGAATCATGCCGGCAATGTGCGCTTGATAGAGCTTCGAAACCGCCTCAACAGCGTCCTGGGCGTCCGTCTTGTCCGGCATATCAGGCTCGCGCGGGGCTGATCAGATGCTCTTGCCCCAACGCCGCGAGCGCGGTGGCCACGATCGCGATCGAGTCGAGGCCGGAATCGGCGTATTGCTTGTTGGGCGAGTCATGATCGATGAACCGATCCGGCAAGGTCATCGGGCGCACCTTTAAGCCGCCGTCCAACAACCCCTCGCCCGCCAAGGCGTGCAGAACCTGGGTCGAGAAACCGCCGATCGAGCCTTCCTCAATGGTGATCAGGACTTCGTGTGATCGCGCGAGACGACGCAACAAATCCAAGTCCAAGGGTTTGGCGAAACGCGCATCCGCCACCGTCGTCGACAGGCCTCGCGCCGCTAGATCCTCCGCGGCGGTCAAGCTATCCGCCAAGCGTCCTCCGAGAGAGAGGATCGCCACGACATTGCCCTCCCGAAGGACCCGTCCCTTGCCGACTTCCAGCGGGACGCCGATCTCCGGCATCTCGACGCCGACCCCTTCGCCCCTGGGATAACGTACCGCCGACGGTCCATCATCAATGGCGCGACAGGTCGCGACCATATGCATCAGTTCCGCCTCGTCGGCGGCGGCCATGACCACGAAATCGGGCAGGCAACAGAGATAGGCAAGGTCATACGCGCCGGCATGGGTTGCGCCATCGGCTCCCACCAATCCGGCCCGATCTATGCCGAAACGCACGGGCAGTTTCTGGATCGCCACGTCGTGGACGACCTGGTCGTAGGCGCGCTGGAGGAAAGTGGAGTAAATCGTCGCGAAGGGCTTCATGCCTTCCGTCGCCATGCCCGCGGCGAAAGTCACCGCGTGCTGTTCGGCGATCCCGACATCAAAGGCTCGATCCGGAAAGCGTTGGGCGAACTTGGCAACGCCCGTCCCGGAGGGCATGGCCGCGGTAATCGCCACGATCCGTTCATCCTTCTCGGCCTCGGCGATCAGGGCATCGGCATAGACATTGGTATAGGACGGCGCGTTCGCCTTGGGTTTGGCCAAGGTTCCGGTGATCACGTCGAATTTCTGAACCGCGTGATACTTTTCCGCGGACTGTTCGTTGAACGGGTGCCCCCGACCCTTTTCCGTCACCACGTGCAGCAGGACCGGCGCGTCTTGCTTGGCATCCCGGATGTTCCGCAAAACCGGCAACAGATGATCAAGATTATGCCCGTCAACCGGGCCTACGTAATAGAAACCGAGTTCCTCGAACAACGTCCCGCCGGTCACCATGCCGCGCGCATATTCCTCGGCCCGGCGCGCCGTCGTCTCGAAGGGTTTCGGAAAACGCTGCGCGATCTGTTTGGCCAGATCCCGTAGATTGCGATAGGGACGTGAGCTGATCAGTTGCGAGAGATAGGCGCTCATCGCGCCCACCGCCGGCGCGATCGACATGTCGTTATCGTTCAGAACCACGAGCAAACGGGTGTCCGAGGAACCGGCGTTGTTCATCGCCTCGTAGGCCATTCCAGCGCTCATCGCGCCGTCACCAATCACCGCGACAACGTGATTGTCCGCGCCCTTCATATCGCGCGCCACGGCCATTCCCAACCCAGCGGAAATGGACGTTGAGCTATGCGCCGCGCCGAACGGATCATACTCGCTCTCGGAGCGCCGCGTGAAACCGGACAAGCCGCCGCCCTGGCGCAGGGTTCTAATCCGATCGCGCCGCCCGGTGATGATCTTGTGCGGATACGCCTGGTGGCCGACATCCCATATCAATCGGTCGGCGGGAGTGTTGTAGACATAGTGCAAAGCGACGGTGAGCTCGACGACTCCCAGGCCGGCACCGAGATGGCCACCGGTAACCGATACGGCGTCGATCATCTCGCGGCGTAGTTCCGCCGCCAGATCGGCGAGTTGCTCTGGTTCCAGGCGCCGCAGATCCGCCGGAACATCGACAAGATCAAGCAGTGGCGTCGTGGAATTGGTCATACGCGGTCCCCTTACCCGTCCCTCTGGACGATAAATCGCGCGGCGTCTCTTAGAAGGTCCGCCGACTCGCCCCACAAATCAAGAGCGCTCACCGCTTGTTCACTCAACAGTTTTGCTTGAGCCCGCGCCCGTTCGGCGCCGAGGATCGACACGAAAGTCGCCTTGCCGGCCGCGATATCCTGCCCTGTCGGCTTACCGGTAATATCGGAATCACCCTCCAGATCCAACAGATCATCGGCGATCTGGAAGGCCAGGCCGAACTCTTGCGCATAGCTATGCAGGGCGTGGATCTGTTTCGAGGAAGCACGCCCCATGATCGCGCCGGCGGTGGCGCAGAAGGCGAAGATCTCTCCGGTTTTCATCCTCTGAAGCCGGGTTATCGCGCCAATGTCGAACTCTTCCGTTTCGGCGAGCAGATCAATCATCTGACCACCCGCCATGCCGGGCGCGCCCGCCGCCTTCGCCAAGGCCGAGACAAGTTCGCATCGAACCATCGCGTCGGAATGGGTTTCAGGCGCCGCGAGAACCTGAAAAGCCAGGGATTGCAGGGCATCGCCCGCGAGAATCGCCGTCGCCTCGTCGAATTGCTTGTGACAGCTCGGTTTCCCCCGCCGCAGATCACTATCGTCCATGGCGGGCAAATCGTCATGGATCAGGGAATAGCAGTGCATGAATTCGACCGCCGCGCCGACTCGCGTGGCGCACCTGGAATCGACACCGAACAGGGCGGCGGATTGCTGCACGAGAAAGGGCCGCAAACGCTTGCCGCCGCCAAGCGATGAATAGCGCATCGCCTCCAATAGCGGCGCCTCGGCGTCATCCGCCTTGGGCAGGAGCAGATTCATCATCCGCTCCACCTCGCCCGCCGAGGCTTTCATCGCCTGGCCGAGCCGGTCGCTGTTAACGGCAACGGGAACCCGTGTCATGATCAGCTTTCGAAATCCGAGGTTTCAGGCGCGCCACCAACTTCGGGAAGCCGGATTTTCTCGACTTTCATACGCGCCTCGTCGAGCTTTCTCTGGCAGTGCTTTTTCAGCTCCGAGCCGCGTTCATAAGCCATGATCGCGTCGTCCAGGGATCCCTGGCCGCTCTCCAGACGTCCGACGATTTGCTCCAATTCGGCGAGCGCTTCCTCGAAACTAAGAGCATCCACTACATTGGCTGTTTCAGTCACGCGATGTCTCCCCAAAACCGGGCCGGAGTGTAGGCGCGCGGAGCGGCGCAAACAAGCCGTAACCGGGGCAATTTCAAGGCCGGAGGCTCAAGCGGCGTCCTTCTCCATCAATACCCGCACATGCGCCGACGCGGATGCCGCCAGGGCATCCAGATCATAGCCTCCCTCAAGCGAAGAGACCACGCGACCTCCCGCGTGTCGGTCGGCAATGGCCATCAACTCCCGCGTCGCCCAGGCATAGTCATCCTCGATGAAGCGCAGACCAGCCAGCGGGTCCGCCTCATGGGCGTCGAAACCGGCGGAGATAATCAGCAGCTCCGGCTCGAACGCATCCAGCGCCGGCAGAATAATCTCGGTCATCTCGGCGCGAAACTCCTCGCCGCCGGCGCCGCTCGGCAAGGGCGCGTTGACGATCGTTCCATGCGCCCCGCGCTCCTCACGCGCGCCGGTTCCGGGATAGAGCGGCATCTGGTGGGTCGAGGCGAACATCATGTCCGGCTCATCCCAGAACATCGCCTGGGTCCCGTTGCCGTGGTGAACGTCGAAATCCATCACCGCGACGCGCTTCACCCCGTGCGCGGCACGGGCATGAGCCGCCGCGATGGCGACATTGTTGAACAGGCAGAACCCCATCGGGATCTCGGCCTCGGCGTGGTGTCCCGGCGGTCGCCCGGCGCAGAAGGCATTTGCGGCCTGACCGGCGATCACCGCGTCGACGGCGGCGCATACCGCGCCCGCCGCCCGAAGCGCCGCCTCTCCCGAACCCGGCGACATCGAGGTATCCGCGTCGAGGCGCGCCAACCCGATCTCCGGCTCCGCCGCGAGAACCCGCTCGACATGATCCCGCGGATGCATGAGCGCGATCTGCTCCAGCGTGGCAAGCGGCGCTTCCCGGCGGTCAAGCGCGGCGAACGCGGCATCGTCAAAGGCCCGATTGAGGGCCTCGAGGCGGGCCGGTCGTTCTGGGTGCATGGGGCCCATGTCGTGGGCAATACAGGCGTTGTGGGTGAAAAAAAGTGTCATAATCCGCTCGTTCGCGAAGCCTCGGGCGATCAGAGTAGCACGCGCGCGGTTATCGGGACTATCGACCGCGTCCGACCAATCAAACCAAAATGCCAGTCCGCGTCGAAGTCTGTTGAGAAACACCAAGTCGCCCGGATAGTCTGCGACGACGAATATTCGCGAGGATGGGTCTTGGATTTTCACGAGCACACACTGGAGACCTTGCGCGGTCTTCTCGACGACACCGACATCTCCAACATTGAGAAACTTCGCCGCGCCCTGCGGCTATGCGCGAACCACCGCGCGCATCTCGTGGCGAATACGCTTGTGCAATCCGGGGGCCTAGAGGTTCGGAGCGGACCTTTCGCGGGCATGCTCGTCCCTCGGCGTGTCGCGGAGGGCTGTTTCGTACCCAAGCTGCTCGGCTGTTACGAGGCGGAGTTACACCCCGTAATCGACTACATCCAGGAACGAAGGCACGCACATGTCTTGAATATCGGATGCGCCGAAGGCTACTACGCGATCGGTTTGGCGCGGCTTTTACCGGAAAGCCAAATCTGGGCCTATGATACGGACCAGCGCGCTCAAGAGGCTTGCGCCGCTTTAGCCACCGAGAACGGCGTGCGCGACCGCATCACGCTGTCTGGCACCTTCACGCATGAAGATTTCAACTCTTTTCCCGCCGGCGACACCATGGTGCTTTGCGACATCGAAGGCGCGGAGAACGACTTGCTCGACCCCGACTTGGCACCGGCGCTAGCGAGATTTGATATTCAAGTTGAACTGCACCATCGCTTCGACACCCCTCGAAATCAGGAACTAATCAACCGTTTCAGGGAAACCCACGAAATTCGTGAAATTCTCCCTTCGGTTCGCGACATCGAAGCCTATCCGGAGATCCGGGACCTGGAGCATCTCGATCAGTTGCTCGCGTTTTGGGAGTTCCGGCGGGGACCCAACCCTTGGCTGTTCATGACGGCCCGAGACCCTTAACTCACGTCACGCGGTCACTTTGTTCAGTTCCAGCCAACGCTGAAGCACCATCAGCAACCAGATCCGCCACCCGCTGAGGCGCCCGGCCTCGTGGGTTTCGCGCAACCGCGGCATGATCCGGCGATCCAGGATCCCTTGCGCGGCGGCCCGGCGTTCGTCGAAACATGCCGCCGCCAATTCCCGCATCGGGCCTTTGATCCACGGCCCGAACGGCATGCCGAAGCCACGCTTGGGAACAGTGTCGAACCCCTCGGGTAGCAAGGGACGGGCGGCGTCGATCAGGATCCGCTTGATGCCGCTGGCCCGGTAGGAGTTTCGCATCGGATCATCCGGGACCGGCTTGGCGATCCGCGCCTCCACGGGCAGCGACAAGGCGAAGTCGATCATGTCCACGTCAAGGAACGGAACTCGAACCTCAAGCGAATGCGCCATCGACATCACGTCGATATCGCGCAGCAGCTGATTGTTGGTGTAGCCGCGGAGAGTCAGAACGGTCATCCGGTCCACTGCCTCGGCGTCGGGCAACTCATCCGTCACGCGGATGCCCGCCGATGCCGGCTCGCGCATCACGTTTCGCAGCTTTGGCGCCAAGAGATGACCGACATCGCCATCTCCGAAGGTCTGGTGAAACTGGGCGTTATAGGCCGCGTAAGCTTCAAGAAAGCCCGTCTTCCCCGGCGGCCGCGCGAGGATACTCGCGTGCCAGGGATAGCCCATGAACAAATCATCCCCACCAGTACCCGAGATCGCGACTTTCACATGCGCCGCCGCCGCGCGGGAAACCAGATAACTGTTCAGTCCATCCACGGAAGGCTGGTCCAACGCCGTCACCACATTGTCGAAATCATCGGCGATTTCCCCGCCATCGATCACGATCCGGTGGTGCTCGGTCCCAAGATGCGCCGCGATGCGACCGGCCTCGCCAGTCTCGTCCACGGCCCTCAAGCTCTCGTCGAAGCCGACGGAGAACGTCTTGACCCGCCCCCGGGCTTCGCCCGCCATGAGCGCCACCAAGGACGCGCTGTCGACACCGCCCGACAAAAAAGCCCCGACGGGAACATCGCTTATCAGTTGCGCCTTGACGGTTTCACGCATCAGCGCGCGCATCGCTTCAACCTGATCTTCGTACGGCATGGCCCGCGCTTCGGGACGGCGGTTCGTCTCGAATGTCCAGAACCGCTCGACACGGGTCTGGCCACGCTCGTGGATCAAGACATGGGCCGGTGGCAGCATCTCGACCCCCTTGATCATCGTCGCCGGTTGATAGACCGACCCGCGAAGCAGCAGCGAACGCACCGCCGCCGCGTCAACCCGGCGTTCAACGAGATCGCTTGCGAGAATGGCCTTCATCTCCGAGGCGAATACGATGCCGCGGCGCGTTTGAGCAAAGAGCAGTGGTTTCACGCCCATCGCGTCCCGCGCGAGAATGGTCTTCTCGCGCCCCGGGCCGCCTCGCAGATCAATGATCGCCAGCGCGAAGATACCGCGCAGACGCGGGAGAAAACCCAAACCGTGTTCCTGGTAAAGCTTTAGAACCACCTCGGTATCGCCGGTGGACCGAAACCGATAGCCCCGGGCTTCGAGATGCGCGCGCTCCGTCGGTGTATTGTATAGCTCGCCGTTATAGACGATCCAGATATCGCGATCCTCGTTCGTCATCGGCTGATCGCCCAGCGCCGAGACATCCTGGATCGCCAAGCGAGCCATGCCGATGGAAGCCTTGGGCGCGTCGAATTGGCCATGCCCGTCCGGCCCCCGATGATGCATCGCCCGGATCATGCGGGAAACGATGTCGGGGTCGCTTTTACCGATAAGCCCGCAAATTCCACACACCGCCGGCTACTCCGCCGCTTCGTCGCGAACCAGGCTTCCCATGTCGAAACAACAGCCCTGGCAGATATCGTCACCTTCGCGGAGATAACGCCTCAACCAGTCCTGGATCACCGGACCACCCCAGGCCTCCGCCATTGGCGTGAACAGAATGTTGGTGTGCCGGTACGAAGCTGGATCGAAACTCGTGCAACAGGGCGTCATATAGCCGTCGACCGTGATAAATGGCGAATAGAATGGACGGCCGCACCGATGTCCCGGTTTCGGAGCCTTGATGGTCGTTGAGTTCACGATCATGATCAACCGAGGCAAGGCCGGGCCGATCAGCTTGACCATATTGCCAAGCATCTCGATCTCATGACGGTTGAGCATGGTACGCGGCTGGTTCGAGGTATCGGCCTTGTAGTTGATGACCGGCATGATCTCGACCGTGAATTTTTGGGCCGGAAACATCTCCTCGCCGATGGCGTTCAACTCCTCGAGCGTCGCGGGGATATCGAACAGGTTCAACTTGCTCGCGACGACCGAAATCACGATATGTCCGAACTCGGCGTAAATGTCCCGCAATAATCGCTTGAGTTTCGGAACCTTGGTTCCGGACCGGCAACGCTCCGCGACCTCGGGGTTGAAGGAGTCGACCGATACACAGACGTAGTCCAATCCGGCTTCCCGCAACTGGCGGAAATAGGTCCGCGTCCGGGTGACGGCATTGGTGTTCAAGGTAATGTATTGAAACCGGCCGCTGGCGCGCGCGAAGGCGGTCATTTCCAAAAGCTCGGGATTAAGGGTCGGCTCCCCGACACCCTGGAGAACCAGAATTTTCGCGGGTGGTGAGTTCTCTATCAGTTTACGAAAGTTTTCCAGGCTTAGATGCTTGTCCTCCCACGTGCCGTCCTGAACGCCAACCGTGCGAGAGCATTCCTGACAGAACAGGTTGCAAAGCGTGGTCACTTCGATCTGCAATCGCCGCAATTCCTCGGGCGGCTGGAACAATTCCTCGCGGGGCATGCCACTCTTTCCGCGCCGGACCAGCGCGTCACGCGACCAATCCGACTGTTAAACCATTCGGCCTGTATTGCCTTCCCGAGGTGGCGTTCGTCAACAAAACCAGTGCCGACCGCGAGCCGACAATGCGCGAAAGCACACGCCGCGGTCTAGCGAACAAACAACCGCACTGGTCTTGTCAATCAATCATGACCAATTCGTGTGATGAGATTGCTAGGTGCTTCGCCGCAATTTGATATAATCCACCCGAAGCGGCGCTCGCCCGGTTGACTCCTCCGGCTCGATCCCCGTGATGACTTCAGGATTTCGACATGAGTGACCGACCCGATAACACTGTTATCCGCCGTCAAAGGCACCCTTTGAGACATGGATTGATCGCCGCGGTCCTGATCACCGCAACCGTGATCACGCCGGGCGTGGGCTGGACGCAAGGTCGGGCAACACCGGTTGGTGTCGATAAGGTGGTGGTTGAGCCGCGGGCCCAGACCATGCCTGTCATCGGACGGTTCGTCGCGACCGAATCAGGGGTGGTCGCGACCCGATTGGCGGAACGGGTGGACGAGGTCGCGGTTCGCGTTGGCGACCGGGTCGAGCGCGGCGCGGTGCTGGTGCGCCTGGCCCCGGACAGGATGCGAAGCGAGCGAGCGCTACGTGTGGCGGATCTCAGGAAAGCCGAAGCCCAGGTCAAGCGCGATAAAGCCGGACTTGAGAAAATGCGGCAAACCTACGCCCGGATCATCTCGTTGCGAGGCTCCACGGCGTTTCGCAAGGATCGCCAGGACGATACCGAACGCGACATGGAGATCGCGACCAGCGCGCTCGGCCAGGCGGAGGCCGATGTCCTGCGCGCCCGGGCAAGCCTCAATCTCGCGGATCTCGCGTTGAAGGACACAACGATCTCGGCGCCTTATCCCGGACTGGTTATCGCCAAGCACACGGTTGCCGGGAACTATGCGCGCGTCGGCGACCCGATCGTCACGCTGCTTAACGACAAAGACCTGGAGATCGAGGCTGATGTGCCGGCGATCCGAACCAAGGGCTTGATCCCCGGTGTGAAGGTTGGCGTTACGCTGCAATCCGGCGCGCGGTTGCAAGCCGAGGTTCGCGCCGTGGTGCAAGAGGAAAACGCCCGCACACGAACCAGAAGCGTGCGATTTACACCCGATCTGGAAGGCATCGCTGGTGACTTGGCGGCGAATCAATCGGTTACGGTGGAGATTCCCATCGGCGAGGCCAGCGATGTGGTCACGGTCCACAAGGACGCGATCGTGATCATGAAGGGGCGAACGATGGTCTATGTCGTGGAAGACGGCAAGGCGGCGATACGGCCGGTCCAGACCGGACCGGCGATCGGCGGGCGGTTCGAGGTCATGGGCGGCTTGAAATCGGGCGACGTCGTCGTGGTGCGCGGAAACGAGCGACTACGGCCCGGACAACCCGTCCAGCCTCTCGACGAGGGATAGCAAGCGATGGACCGACTAATCTCAGTCTCGATTCTACGTCCGATCGCGGTCATCGCCGCGGTTCTGATGGTCGTGATGTTCGGCGGGGTCGCGCTGCAAAGCATTCCGATTCAGCTAACTCCGGACGTAAACCGCCCGGTGATCACCGTCACCACCATTTGGGGCGGCGCGGCCCCGGCGGAGGTGGAACGCGAAATCGTCAACCGCCAGGAAGACGAATTGCGGGGCGTCGAAGGCCTGAAATCCATCATCAGCCAGTCCGAGACCGGCCGCGCGCGGGTCACCCTGGAATTCGGGGTCGGCCAGGATATGGACAAGGCCCTGCTGCTGGTCGCCAATCGGCTGGACCGGGTGGGCGGCTATCCCGCCGAGGTGGACGAGCCGACACTTAACACGGCGGGCTCCGAGGACGAGGCGATTGCCTGGCTTATCCTGCGGCGCACCGGCGGCAATGACCGGCTGATCCACACCTATTTCGATTTCGCCGAGAACGTGATCAAGGACCGCCTGGAGCGCATTAACGGCGTGTCCGAGGTGCGTGTTTACGGCGGCGCCGAGCGCGAAATGCAGGTGGTGGTCGACCCGGAAAGCCTGGCGCAATACCGCCTGACGATACCCCAGGTGGTTAACGCCTTGCGCGGGGCCAACGCCTCGATCTCCGCCGGCGCGGTCGACGAGGGCAAGCGACGCTACGTGGTTCGAACCGAGGGCGATTTCATTTCCCGCGAAAACGTCAGCCAGGTGGTGCTGCGTTCGATAAAAGACGAGATGTCCGGACGCGTCGCCCGAGTGACCGTGGCTGATATCGCCGACGTGGTCTTCGACTACAAGACACCCGTCGCGAAAATCCGCATGATGGGTGAACCGGCGCTCGCGCTTCCGGTTTATCGGGAAACCGGCGCCAATGTCATCGCGGTGATGAAGGAGGTCCGCGCGGCCGTCACTGAGGTCAACGAGGACTTTCTCGCTCCGGAAAATCTGATCCTGACCCAAGTCTACGACGAGACGACCTATATCGACTCGGCCATCGAACTGGTGCAGCAAAACATCTATATCGGCGGTGGTCTGGCGGCGATCGTCCTGATGCTTTTCCTTCGCAGCATGGGCGCCACCCTGGTGGTGTCCCTGGCCATTCCGGTTTCGGTCATCGGTTCCTTCGTGGCGATGGCGGCGATGGGCAGGTCGATCAACGTCATCTCACTCGCGGGTATCGCCTTTGCCGTCGGCATGGTGGTCGACGCGGCGATCGTGGTCTTGGAGAATATCTTCCGGCTTCGTCAGGGCGGCATGCCCATCAAGGACGCCGCGTTCCAAGGCGCCAATCAGGTTTGGGGGGCGGTCCTGGTTTCCGCGCTGACGACGGTCATGGTCTTTATCCCGATCCTGGTCATGGAACTGGAGGTCGGACAGTTGTTCCGGGATATCGCCGTGGCGATCTCGGTCGCGGTGCTGCTTTCGCTCTTGGTGTCGGTAACCGTTATCCCGGCGCTGGCCAGCCGTTTGCTCAAGGGCGAGTACGGCGATGAAAGCGCGCGAAGGCGACTTCCCCTGATAGATCCATTCGCCCGCGGCTTCGTGGCCATGATCATGGCTTTCACCGGCGCGGTGTCGCGCCGACGTGGCCTCGCGGTGGGCGTGGTGGCCGGTGTAATGATGATATCCGGACTGGTCACCTATCTGATGTTGCCGAAACTTGACTATTTGCCGGATGGTAACCGTAACCTGATCATCGGCTATGTCCTGCCGCCGCCCGGTTACAACCTCGACACAATGGAAACCATC
Source organism: Alphaproteobacteria bacterium (assembly GCA_038118725.1). Taxonomy (GTDB): domain Bacteria; phylum Pseudomonadota; class Alphaproteobacteria; order Thalassobaculales; family Thalassobaculaceae; genus JADHLJ01. Next base: position 15,406 of record JAYOIK010000040.1, read on the forward strand.
GCCAGCAAGGTCGAGGGCGCGACCGAGGCGCTATGGGATCCGGAAAGATCACGCCCCGAAATCGAGGATGGAACGCCGACGATCGAACGGTTTTTCTTTGTCGCTTTCCGCGCCAATACCATAGCCGGCGCCGTCGCGGTCGACCCCAATCGCGTCGAGGAGCTTATCCCGGTGATGCGCAAGTCGCTGAGCTCGGAACCGGCCACGTTCGGTTTCTTCAACAAGCGATCGATCTTCGGGCGCGGTGTCGGCGGCGCGCGTTCCATTGATCTCGACGTTTCCGGCGGCTCCCTGGAAGACATCGTCGGCGTGGCGCAGCGCGCCTTCGGCAAGGTCAACGGCATCCTCCCCCGTGAGAGCGGCACTCAGATCCGCCCTAGGCCGGCCTTGAGCCTCGGTGCGCCGGAGGTTCGCGTCATCCCGGATCGATTGCGACTGGCGGATAACGGTGTTACCGCGCGCGATCTCGGACAGACCGTGGATGCCTTCAATGACGGACTTCGCATCGCCGAAATCACGGTCGACGGCGAGCGCATCGACCTAACCCTGCGGGGTCCACAAAAACATATCCTGGCAACCCAAGGCATCAATGATCTGCCGGTCGTGACCGAGGACGGCATGATCGTGCCGGCCAGCTCGCTCGCCGAGGTTTTGGTTACGACCGGGCCAACGGAGATCCGCCACAGCGAAAGGCTGCGCACCATCACGCTGCAAATCAAACCGCCGGCGGACATGCCGCTGGAAGTTGCAATGCAGCTTATCCGCGACGAAGTGATCGAGAAGCTCCGGGGCGAAGGCGTACCCGCCGGCATTAAGCTGCGAATGTCCGGCACCGCCGACAAGCTGACGGAGACCTGGAACGAAATGGTGGTTCAGCTCATCATGGCCCTGGTCATCGTTTATCTGGTGATGGCGGTCCTGTTCGAAAGCTTCTTCTATCCGTTGATCATTATCCTGTCGGTGCCGGTCGCCGCGGCGGGCGGTGTCGTGGGCTTGGATTTTCTCAGCCAGTTTCAGCGCCAGAACCTGGACATGCTCACATTGCTCGGTTTCGTGATTCTCGTCGGTATCGTGGTGAACAACGCGATCCTGCTCGTGCACCAAACCCTGCACCATCTGCGCTCGGACGGAATGAGTCCCGACAACGCGATCATGGAAGCCACGCGAAACCGGATTAGGCCGATCTTCATGTCGACCCTGACCAGCGTGCTCGGAATGCTCCCGTTGGTGGTCTTTCCTGGCGCGGGCTCGGAGCTCTATCGCGGGCTGGGATCGGTGGTGATCGGCGGGCTCGCGCTATCGGCGGTGCTGACCCTGCTGATTATTCCGCCGATGCTGTCGCTGTTCCTCGCGGCCATCGAGGGCGGGCGTTCCAAGGCGACGGGAAACTCTTCCTCCGTCGGCGAAAAGAAACCCCAGCCGGCGGAGTAATCTCCTTCAATCCGCCCCGGGAAACCCGTTGACCGGAATCTTAATGCGGGACACGCCGTCACGTCCCGGATCCGGTAGCTTGCCGGCGCGCATATTGATCTGGATCGACGGGATGATCATGCCGGGAAGCCCGAGTTTAGCGTCCCGGGTCGTTCGCATTTCAACGAACTGTTCCAAGCTCGTTCCATTGCCCACATGCATGTTGGAACGTTTTTGTTCTCCCACCGTGGTTTCCCATGCAATTGGTCGCCCACCGGGCCCGTAGTCGTGTCCGACGAACATCCGAGTTTCGTCCGGCAGTGCCAAAATTCGAAGCGCCGACTCGTACAAGGTCTCCGCGCCGCCGCCCGGGAAATCGCATCGCGCCGACCCGAAATCCGGCATGAAGATACTGTCACCAACGAAAACCGCGTCACCAATTAGATAGCTCATGCAAGCGGGCGTGTGCCCGGGAGTGGCAATGGCGCGCGCCTCGATCTCGCCCACGCGGAACCGCTCATCGGGCTTAAAGAGATGATCAAATTGCGAGCCGTCTCGACGAAACCCCTCGCCCTCGTCATAGATCGCGGCGAAAGTCTCCTGAACCTCGGAGATACGACCTCCGATCGCGACACACCCGCCGAACCTTTCACGCAGATGCTGCGCGCCGGAAACGTGATCGGCGTGTACATGAGTTTCCAGGATCCATTCGAGCTTCAGGCCACGCCGCTCGATCTCGTCGGCAATCACGTCGCTCGGCGCGTGGGTCAAGCGGCCCGTGGACAGGTCAAAATCGGCCGCGGCATCAATGACCGCCGCCACGCGGCTCCCAGGATCGGCGACGATATAGGAGATCGTTGACGATCTCTCGTGCAAGAACGCCGTCACCTCTGGTTTCACCGATGCCATTTCTCAACTCCCAAAACGCGTAACGCCAACCGGTATCCTTGTTTCCGCTACACCGGTCGATCCGGGAATGCAACGCCGGCCTTGCCAACGCACGGCGGTTTGATCACAAGAACGTGGCGGATGTCGCCTCGCGTGGAAAACCACTGCTTGCGTCGCATCGCTCGCATAGTATCCTCTATGCGGGCCGACTCGCGGACGGGGGAAGAACGCTGGTCGGGGGTAACCAGCGCGAACGGAGAGGATGTCACGCCGTGACACCGCAAGAAATCGTTCAGATTCTCGACGAGCACGAGAAATGGCTGCGTCAGGGGCAAGGCGGCACCAGAGCGAACCTCTCGCGCACCAATCTACAAGGTTTCACGCTTTCCGGTACCAATCTCAAATCCGCGAAACTTTCGGGATCGGATTTGAGTCGGGCAATTTTCTCGGGCAGCGATCTCTCCAACTCCGATATGTTTTGCGCCGTGCTGGATGGCGCCGACCTCAAATCGACGAATATGCAAAACGCCGATTTGCGTGGCGCCAATCTACGGCACGTCAATCTCGCGGGCGCCGATTTGACCGGCGCGGATCTGCGTGGCGGTTCCCTTATGTTCGGCAGCGAGGACGACGAAGGCACCCGCGACGGACCTACCACCAACCAAAACGGCGTGGATCTTTCCAACGCCTCAATGCAGAATATTAAGCTTGCGGGGGCCCAGTTGGCGGGCGCGAACCTCACCAGCGTCAATCTGCGCAACGCGGATCTGAGTGGCGCGGACCTGTCCGGCTGCATCCTCGCCGACGCCGATTTGGCCGGCGCGAACCTGCAGGACGCCAATCTCAAGGGCGCTTTGTTCGATAACACGATCCTGAAGCACGCTAATCTTTCCGGCGCCAATCTCGACGGATGCGACATGTCCGCCGCCAACCTCACGGGCGCCAACATGGTTCGCAACGAGGATGCGCTGCCACAAGAAGTGCGGGACGTACTCAACAGCCACTACATTTGGATCCGCGAGGATGGCCGCCTGGGACAACGCGCCGAACTTCGAGGCGCGGACCTATCATACATCGATCTATCCTCGGTCAATCTTTGCGGCGCGGACCTCTGTGGCGCCGACCTTAGCGGCGCCAATCTGTCGAACGTCCTACTTGTGATGTCGGACCTGTCGAAGACCAATCTTCAAGGCGCCGACCTTCAAGGCGCAACCCTGGAGGGTATCAACCTAAGTGGCGCGGATATGACGGAGACCAATCTTTCCGGCGCTCAAATTGGGCCCGTGGATCTCAAGGACTCCAAAGGGTTGCCGACCGGTCGGCTATGGCCGTCCAATCTTTCCAGCGCCAAGCTGATGAACGCGAACCTGACAGGCACGGATCTAAGATCAGCCAATCTCGGTCACGCGGATCTAAGCGGCGCCAACCTGAAAAACGCCGACATAACCGGGTGTAACCTCACCGACGCATCGTTCCAAATGGACCAGCTGGATGTCGCGATTACCGGCGAGGACGCATAACTCCACGAGCGTGTGGCGAACCCCGACCATTGTCGGTTCCGATTGACCAGATATCGGCATCTTGCATACCATGTCCAAGAGAATGGGCTTTGGAGGAATAGTGTTTCCAGTTCTCCAAGAAAATTGGAAACTCCGCCGCGCGGATTATTCGAATATTTCGTCGTCGGAGGCGAAAAGGCACTGTATGGGACAAGGTCATGCGTAATCATTCTTGTCCAAGCAAGGCGCCCGGGTTCACCAAGCCAGGTTCCAATCGATGACATCGCCGGGGCGCCTTGAAACACTCAACTGGATTAGCGGCCAGTTGCACGACCTCAAGTTTCAGGTTGTCGCGGATGTGCAATCCAATAGGGATGACGCGTCCGGCGTGCCCGGAGGGGGGTTCGTCGCATATTCGCTCAAATCCACAAATGGCGAGCCACTACGCGATACAACCATCGAAGCGCTCGACATTACCGTTGGAAACATTCGTGAGACCTCGGGATTCATGGACCTCGCGGCATGGTGCGAGGAACTCGAATGGCGTGTCCGGATCGATCGGCAATTCTATTCGGACCATCCAACCCCGAGCAGTATTTTCAGGGTAATCGTTGATGGTTGGGCATAAATCCGCTATGCGGGGCCCCTTGAATAGCAAAGAAAGTCGCGCTGGATGACTCCAGACGAAATTCTAGAGGTCATCGCGCGCCACGAAGAGTGGCTTAAGCGCAAACCCGGTGGTGCCCGCGCCGATCTTTCGGGCATGAATCTCGCCGGCTTTCAGTTGGCCCGGGCCAATCTTCAGTCCGCCCGCCTTTCCGGCGCCAATCTCGCCAAAAGCATACTGTCCAACGCGGATCTTAGCTACGCGGATCTGTTTTGCGCGAACCTGGACGGCGCGGAGTTGAAGGACGCGAACCTACTACGCGCCGAATTGCGCGGCGCCTCGATCCGCGAAGCCAACCTCGCCGGCGCCAATATGAAGGAAGCCGATCTTCGCGGCGGCGCGCTGATCAGTGACAATCCCGGTGGGGAGTCCATGCAGATCCGGTCCAATCTCATGCAATCGAACCTAGATGAGATTGAAATGGAACACGCCAATCTTTCGGGCACGAACCTTACACGTTCCAGCATGGTCGGCGCGAACATGGAGAAGACGCTGATGTGTGGGGCCAACCTCACGGGCGTTGTCCTTGAGGGCGCAAATCTTGTCGGGGCCGATCTGTCGGGCGCGAATCTGACGGACGCCCTGATCGTCGGCGCAAAACTGACCGGCGCGAATCTCAGCGGGGCTACCCTCAAAAACACTAGTTTGCGGGGAACCGATCTGCAAGGAGCGTCACTGGACAATGTCGACTTGTCGAAGGCGGATCTTACCGGCGCGCAATTGATCTCGGGCGCCGGCGATCGGTCACGCACCGTCCGTCAAATCGTCGCTGAACACGAACTATGGGTCCGAGAACAAGGTCGCGGCGGCAATCGCGCGCAACTGGCCAAGGTTGATCTCTCGAACGTTGACTTCTCGGACGCAAATCTCGCCGGCGCGGATCTGCGCGAGGCGATTCTCGAGGGAGCGATCCTGCGCCGCACTGGCTTGGTCATGGCTGATTTGACCGGCACCACCTTGCGGAACGCCGATCTTAGGGACGCCGATCTCAGTGGTGTCAACCTGACCGGCGCGGACCTATCCGGAGCCAAGCTCAACGGCGCGACCGTGACGGCGGTGGAAATACGCGAACGCAGCGGCCAGGCAACCGGGCGTCTTTGGCCGGCGAACCTGACCGGCGCCAGCCTGCGCGGAAGCGACCTTACCGGGGCACGACTTGATGGCGCCAAGCTCCAGGACGCGGATTTCTCTGGAGCCCGATTACAGGGAACCGTTCTGACCGGAGCGGATCACGAAGGCGCGTTGATCGATCCAGAACAATTGGCCAAGGCGATCTTGACAAATCGTTCCGGCGCAAAAGGCTAGCCGGATCTCCTAGGGAGCTTTCGATGCTTCCTTGGGGAGGAAGAATACCACCGCGTTACTCAACAGCATTGTCACCCCCAACAGATAAAATACCGCCGTCAATCCGAAGGTATCCGCTACAAGTCCCCCGATCACGGGCAGCAGAATATTGAAACCGCTTTGGGTTCCGAACATCAGGCTGGTCGCCGACCCGGTCATGGATGGGGGCGTCATATCCATCATCCAGCTTTGCACGACCGGTCGGATCGCGAATAGCGCGAAGCCGAGCAGGGAGATGCCAACGATGAAGAGTATCCCCCCGCCGAGAAAGCCGAGCGAGCAAATGATAATGGTGGAAGCGGTAAGCCCCGCCATGACCACCGGCCTGCGCCCGACGCGATCCGACCAGACACCGGCAAGCGGTGTCGCGATCAGACCGCCCGCCTGCAAGGCCGCCAAGGTCGCGCCCAGGAGCACGGGCCCGGCTCCCGCGACATTGACGAGATAGAGGGGCAGAAACACCGTTAATCCGCTCTGCGTCATGCTTCGGAAGCCGGCCATCAGACAAATCGACAGGATCACGCGATCTCGCAAGACATCGCGCAGATTACCGAAATAGGCGCGCACGCTCAGCCCTGGTCTGGTTCCACTGGCCACCGCGCGACGCGCGCCCGGGCCAATGGTGATCGCGATCAGCACGGCGATACAAAGCGCCGGGATCGCGGCCGCGGTCGCCGTTTCCCGCCAGTCGAGGCTCAGCAACAACAGACCCGCGCATAACGGGGCCACCGTGTCTCCCAAGCTAGCGCCCAAAGCATGGATGGAGAAGGCATATCCCCTTGTCCTCGGATAGCGCTCGGACAGATAAGACAAAGCTGGCGGGTGCCACAGATTCGCCGTCATCCCCATGATCGCGACCATGCAGATAAGCCATGGCATGGAATCGAACCCGCCAATCCCTCCGAACCCACCCAGGCCCGCCAACGCGGTCGCGCCCACCGCCACCGCCAAGACCTGGAAGAACACCCGGCGCCCGGTCATGTCGACCAGCGGACCGCTACCGAAATTCGCCAAAAGGGAACCGGTATGGATCACGCTGACCAATAGTCCCGTTTCGGCATAACCAAGACCGAGGCTTAGCGATAGATACGGCAGCAGAATATAGAAGGTCGACCCGATCCAATGGGTCGCCGCGTGGCCTATGCCGACCAGGGCTATCGGCCCATTTTCCCTTAGGCTAAGGCCGGTTAGTTTCTCGGAAAGCGACATGGTCGAATGCTCGGGTTCTTCGGGGGAGTCGCGGAGATTTCCAACGGATCGCGCCCCGGCGCGACACTTGGTATATACCGGCGACGTTTGTCTTACCCAACACCTTTCGTCTCCCGTTCCCCAAGAGACGCATTAGCACGATTGCGGTTTCCATGCTCGATTTGCTCGATAATCTGGCGGCGCTGCCGGGAACGGAAGCCGTGGTCCTAATCGTCATGTTGCTCGGCGGTCTGTTGATCCTGATCTTCACCCTGATCACCGGGGTTCCGCCCATGCCGACTCAGCGTCTGGTGATGCCGGTGATGTTCGAGATGGTTCCGGAGAATGAAAACCCGCGGACCGTTTACGACCTCGGCTGCGGCTGGGGCCGGCTCGCCTTCGCGCTCGCCGCGCGGTACCCGGATGCCAAGGTGATCGGGATCGAGTTGTCTCCCCTGCCATGGCTGTTCTGCAAGTCCCGGCAAATCATTCAACGGCGCCCCAATCTCGAGATACGCTATGGAAACTTCCTTCGCATGCCACTCGGCGACGCCGACCTGATCTTTTGCTATCTGATGATCGGCGCCATGCGCCGTCTCTCGGCCAAGCTGAACCGGGAGGCCAAGGGCGGCACCTTGGTAATCGCGAACAGCTTCGCGCTTCAGGATTGGGCACCCGAGGACATTCGGATCGTCCACGGCGCGATGTCTGCCTGGGTTTATCGCTATCGGGTCGCGGGGGACGGATCCCACCACCAGGTATCAAGGGAAAATCCGTAGAGCGGCGTGACGGCTGGGCGGCGGACGCCTTTACGCCAAGCCACGCGATCCCCGGAGAGATGGAATAGCGGAACGATATAGCGTCCGGCCAAGAGCAAGCGATCCAGCACCCGAACCGCCGTCTCGAAGCGCCGACGGTCCCTGGCCCTGGTAACCTCGCCAATAATCCGATCGATCGCCAAGGACTGGATACCTGGATAGTTGCGGCTGCCGGGACGATCCGCCGCGGCGGAGCTCCAAAAGTGCTCCTGCTCATTGCCTGGGGACAAGGACATGGGCCAGCGGTGGATGATCATGTCAAAGTCGAAATCGAGCAATCGTCTCTAATACTGCGCCGCGTCCACGGTACGAGTTTGCACGGTGATGCCCAAGACCGCCAGCGACTCAGCATATGAAAGCGCTAGCCTCTCGTCGCCCGGGTTGCCCAGCAGCAACTCCAGCACGACGGGCGCATTCGTGTTCGGATCGATCCGCGCTCCGTCGACAGTCTTGAAGCCCGCATCATTCAACAGATCCCGCGCCCGACGAAGATTGGCTCTGTTGCGAGGCGATCCTTTCGAGGAAGGAGGAAGGTATCCTTCTTCACGCTCTCGTTCCGGGATCAGCGCCAAATCGCTGTCAAGCAAGTCCTTCTCGTTGTGGCCGATCGGACCTGTGGCGGCCAAGTCACTGTTGTCGAGGAACGAACGGGTACGGCGATAGGCGCCATGAAAAAGCGTCTCGTTCACCCATTCAAAATCAAAGGCCAGGATCATCGCCTCGCGCACCGCGCGGGAGTTGAACGGCGCGCGACGCGTGTTCATGGCGATGCCCCGCATTCCCGAGGGTCGACGATGTCTGATCTCCGCGCGTGCCGTGTCGCCCTTCCCCATCGCGGGAAAGTCATAGCCGACCGCCCAACGTGACGGATCGGGCTCCAGGCGTACCGATACCGCGCCGGTTTTGAACGCCTCGAAAGCGGCGTTCGAATCCCGATAATAGTCGTAGTGAATGCTATCGAAGTTATCCCGACCGCAGCGCACCGGGAGATCCCGCCCCCAATAGTCCGGGTCCCGGGCAAAGTTCACGGCGCGCCCTGGGTCAACCGACGCGAGCCGATAAGGGCCACTGCCGACCGGCGGTGTCATTCCCAGATGGTCGAAATCGAGATCCTGGTAGATCGCCTTCGGCAGCACCGCCATGAGCCCCATGATCAAAGGCATTTCCAGGTCTATCGGCTTGGCGAAAGTCATACGCACCGCCCTGGGGCCCACGATGTCGACCGCGTCGACCCGGCGGTAGAACCCGCGCTGGTTCGCCAAGCCCTTTTCCTTCAGCAACTCCCAGGAAAAAACCACGTCCTCCACCGTGACCGGAGCGCCGTTCTGAAATCTGGCCTTGGGGTTGAGATGGAAAATGATCCAGGAGCGGTCATCCGGAACCTCGAAGCGTTCCGCCAGCAATCCGTAAAGCGTGAAGGGTTCGTCCATCGACCGGGTCAAAAGACTTTCAAATACGTGACTGGAGAGTCCCACCGCTGGAACGCCGGCCAGACCATAGGGATTAAGCGTATCGAAGGTTCCCACCGGCGCGAGCCGAAGCGCCCCGCCCTTGGGCGCGTCAGGATTCACGTAATCGAAATGTTCGAAATCGGCGGGGTATTTCGGCTCGCAATGCATCGCGATTGCATGGGTCGGGCGCCCCTCCTCCGCCCCGAGCTCGACCGCGATGCCGATCGCCCAGGTAAAAAAGACAAGACAGGCGACAACGCCTCTCAAACGAACACTCGGGGCCGCAAGCCGGTCTGGAACCACGAGATGAACCCATGCATATCAAACACCCCGAGCCCGGTATGCGCGGCGATCGCGCTCGAATAGGGGGTCATGTTGGTGCATTCCAAAAGGATCGCGCCGACATCGGGATGGCGTTCCAGCAGGAGATCCGAAGCGCGCAGCAAGTCCCGCTCCGCCGCGTCGACATCAAGTCGCTCCTGGTTACCGACGATGACCCGGGTGAACTCACCGCCCTCCTCGTCGGTCCCCACGAGCGGCGCGTCCAGCGGCACGTTCGCAGCCGCCAAATGATCCTCGGTAAGGGTTTCCGAGGAGATCGTGATCACGCCTACCCGCTTGCCGGGCGGCAATAGAGCTTGGATCATCGGGTATTGCATCAGGGACGAGGTTGCCACCGGAACACCAACCGCCGTCGCCAAGTCATGCTGGATCAAGGACAGGAACCCACAATTCGTTGTGATCCCGTCGCATCCCATGGACACCAATTCCTGGGCCGCGTCGATAAAAGTGTTCTGCAAGCCCGCCGCTCGGCCCCGCACCACCCGATCCGGGCTGGCGCCGGAAACGACCTTGTAGTGCACCGGGAAGTTCCAGGTGCCGGCGTTGCCAATATCACCGGGAATGCGCGGGAAACGGGCCTCCAGCATCAGTATGCCGACACTGGCTCCCTGGATGGCTTTTCCGCCGGTGGCAATACGGCCCATCGGGCACCTCCTCGCTCGAATTCCACGACGCCACGGTGCCGTAACACCGACGCGATGGCAACGACACTTTCTTGATGACGCGGGCCCGCCTAGGATGACGTGTCATAGGTTGGGAGATGGTCATGCCACGTATTAACGCCGAGCGTCTGTTAAAGGATCTACGGGATCTTCGCGCCATCGGAGCGGTCGGAAACGGCGTGGTCCGCCCGGCCTTCAGCGACACCGACATGGAGGCGCGGCGCTGGTTGAAACAGCGCTACGAGGACGCCGGGTTGGATGCGACATTGGATGGAGTCGGCAACGTGCTCGGTCGCTCCCGCAACAATGGGCCGGCGCTGATCATCGGCTCGCATTCGGACACCCAGCCGGAGGGCGGCTGGCTCGACGGAGCGCTCGGCGTGATCTACGGCCTTGAGATCGCTCGAGCCTGCGCCGAGGACCCGGAGACCGCCGGCCTTTCGATCGACGCCGTGTCCTGGCAAGACGAGGAAAGCAATTTCCTCGGGTGTCTGGGAAGCCGGTCCTGGTGCGGCACGCTCGATCCGAATGACGAAGCCGCCGCCAAGGGGCGCGACGGCGAGCTGCTGTCGGAGGCCCTGGAGCGGGTCGGTCTCTCCGACACACCGCGTCTTCGGATCGAGGACGGCCGCTATGTCGGCTATCTGGAGGCGCATATCGAACAAGGCAACTATCTGGAGGACGCGGACGAGCAGATCGGCGTGGTCACCGCCATCGTCGGCATTCGAGGCATGACCATCACCTTCACCGGTGAGCAGAACCACGCCGGAACCACGACCATGGCCCGGCGCAAGGACGCCGCGACCGCGATGTTCGAGATGGCGCACAGGATCAATCTGGAATTCCCGAAAGTCGCGAACGAGCGCACGGTTTGGACCATGGGTAACGCGGTGATCGAACCTGGTGCCACCTCGATCGTTCCGGGGCGAGCCGAGTTGTCGCTCCAATTCCGCGATCAGAGCGAGGCATTACTGGACCAGCTGGCCGGTATCGTCGAGAGTTTGGCGATCGAGATTGATGGGCGGGGCAAGATCAAGGTCGAGGTTCGTTCAGCCCGCACACCGATTAAACCGTCGATCATGGATGACGGATTCCAAGATCACATCGACGCGGCGGCGGAGCGAACCGCGCCCGGGCGCTGGCGGCGGATGCCCAGCGCGGCGGGTCACGACCCAATGGTGATCCATGAGAAACTGCCCTGCGCCATGCTGTTCATCCCGTCCATCGACGGTATCAGCCACGATTTCGCCGAAGACAGCCATGACGCCGATATCGTCGCCGGCTGCCAGGTACTGGCGGATGCCGCCGCCTCGATCCTGCTGGAAGCGCAAGCCAAAAACCGATAGGGCCACGCGGTATGGACGAGATCGCCATTCAATCCAGCGCCGAGTTCCTCGCCCGCGCGCGCCTGGGAGGCCCGCCGACCGCCGCGCCGCCACCACATCTCGCGCCCACTGGCGAGCGCGAGGGATATGAAATCCAGGCGGCTTTGCACGAGGTTCTGGGCGCCGGCGGGTTCGGTCGTCTCTCCGGGCACAAAATCGGTTGCACCACGCCGGTCATGCAGTCCTTTCTCGGTATTGATCATCCCTGCGCGGGCCGGGTTTTCGCGTCGATGGAGTTCGACGAGCGCGCCGAACTGCCGCTTTCCAGATTTCACCATATCGGCGTCGAATGCGAGATCGCCGCGCGCATCGGCGAGGACATGGTCGGCGCGATCGGTCCCTATACGCGAGAGAGCGCAAGCGACGCGGTATCCGTGCTGATGGCGGCGATCGAACTGGTCGACGACCGCTACGAGAATTATCCGGCCCTGTCCGCGGCGACCCTCATCGCCGATGATTTTTTCAATGCCGGCGTGGTCCTCGGCCCCGAGCGCGGCGACTGGCGCGCGCTTGATCTCCAACGTCTCGGAGGCACTCTTTTTATTGATGGTGAAGCGCATTCCAGCGGTGTCGGCGAGGACATCCTTGGCCATCCCATGGAAGCACTGGCTTGGCTGGCAAACCACCGCGCTGGGCTCGGACAACCGCTGCGGGCGGGGGATTTCGTGATGCTCGGGAGCGTGGTGAAAACCGTGTTTTTCGACGCTCCCGCCGACGTCGCGGTCGAAATCGAGAGCCTTGGCCGCGCCGAGGTCCGCTTCACCTGACCCGCTCTATCCCACGGTGATCGCGTCCACCTTCGAGCCATAGAAAGCCACGTATTCCCGGATAACCTCGGCCTCGTCGAACGGGCTTTCATAGGACCAAACCGCGTTCTCGGCGCTGTTCATACCCGTCTCGATCGTCCAATAGGAGGCATCACCCTTGAAGGGACAATGGGTGGAATGGTCGGTGCGGCGCAACAGATCCATCCGCACCTCGGCCCTCGGGAAATAATAGGCGATGGGATAATCGGCCTCTTGGAGCGCGATGGCGGCCTCGGTATCGACGATCGTCTCGCCGCCGAATGTCACCCGGACCCGCTTACCCGCGGGCGCGTAATCCATCACCCGGTCCGGTTGGCGCGCGAAGCCCGGCGCTGGGTTTCCATCTGACATGCTCATCTCCTCGGCTTGGTTACCTCAAACTCCGCTGGTCCTGGCCAGCTTGCGAGATCGCGGCGAGCGGGGCAAGATCAAGACCATGTGATTCGCCGCATGGAATCTTGTCAGATGTCCGATCCGCACGCTCTCTAAAACTGTTCCGCCACCGGGCGCGGCGGTGCGCGAGCATGGGCATGCTTCGCATGACGGATCACTATCGGATCATCGATACCCCCTGGCCGAGCGAGCGTTCGCTGCCCTCCAGCGATGGCCACGACGATCGGGGAAAGGCACTGGTCGCCGTCGACCAATACAGCGCCATCGAGTTTCGTGAGGAAACCGGCAAGATCTTCCATCAGTACCGGTTCTCGCAGAATCCGTATTTCTATTTGATGCGGCGTTATCTGGCCTATCTCAGCCAGTCCTACGAGCATCTCTATCCCGACACCCTGAAGGCCCAGTTCCTACGGAGTTGTCGGTTTTGCCTCGGGAAACTGGCGGCGCATAGGCGGAACGCGAGCCTTCTCGAGATAGGCGGCACGATCGGCGAGAACTACTGGATGCTAACGGAGATGATGAAGGATCAGGGGTCGGACATGACCCTTGATTTTGTCGGCGTGGAAATCGACTCCAACGCCGTGCAGTTTTCTCGAGAGATTTTCCAGGATGACCCCAACTTCGAAATGCTGACGGGAGACGCGTCCAACCTGGAAGCCTTCCCCGATCAATGCTTCGATCTCGTGCTTTCCAACAGCACCAACAACTTCCTGGCCGATCCGGTGCTCGGACTGCGCGAAGCCTTGCGAGTAACCCGTGTCGCCGCCGTGATGCATCTGTTCGTCAACCTGTCCGGCGACTCGCGCCGGCTGACACATGGCGTCACCGGCCATACCAATTACGTTTTCTCTCGCCAGGAATTGCGCGACATCCTCGACAAACTCGGCACTTGGCATGTCTACAACCTCACGCGCTATCGATAGTATGACGCGACGGTGTTGTCTACCCGCGGCGACGGTTATTTCATGGAGGATCTGAGTGATGACCGGATCTTCCTGGATCACCTAGTGATCTCTCGTTATCCGATCTTCCCGGAGCTTGCCTTCCTGGAAGACCCATTGGATGGGCCGGCGATATGAAGCCGCTTTATCGCGCCGCCGGTCGCTTCACGGTTCTCAAGGGAACCGACCGTATCCTGCATTTCGTCGAGTCCATCCCGAACGCGATCCACGCGTCGACCGACATGTACGAGGTGGTTCTGTTTCGAGCCCTGCGCCGAAGCGTGCGGTCGGGCGCGGTAACCTCGATCAACCCCGATGGGAGCTCATTCTATCTTCTGATGGCCTCCATGCTGCATCGCCTGGCAAGCCGATCCGAACGGCCGATCAGCCGCATAAGGCATCTGAACGCCAAGCTCGGGGCCGAGTTCGAAGGTCTGAAGCTGTTGGCGGAATCACGCGAGGCACCGCCCCTTTGGTTCGACGCGCTGTTCCGCACGCGAACGGTTGCCCAGGATTTCGACATTCTGCACCGGCGGATCGACCGGTTTGAAAGCTCCGTCAAGATCGGCGAGACCAGAACCTCCGCCGACTATATCGCCTTTCGCCCGACCCCCGACTCCCAGACCATCGACATCATCGACTGGTTCAAGGAGCGACCGGAACCGGTTCGAGGGTTCCTCGCCGAGCGGTTCGCCGAGGGCAGCCAGACACAAAGACTCTTCGCGGTGATGCGGTGTGGCTGGGACGAGACCATCGATGTCCAGGATATGTTCGGTGAGTCCTATACCCTACCCGCCATGTCCGATATCCGTGCCGACTGCGCGGCGCTGGGCCTGCACGCGTCGGTGCTGTTTCTACACGATTTCGATCGGGACTTCCTGTTGCCGTTCGAGGGAACCTATGGTCTGGCACTGCTCTATGTGACCCCGGATGCCGAGGATCTGTTCAACGAGGCTGGCTTCCGCGATATCGCCGACGACGCCATGGGCCAGCAACGCGCGGTCGTGACGACCGACCAAATCGATCAGCCCAAAAGCTATGACGCCTTGTTCTCCGCCGAGCTGCCGGAACTGGCCGAACCCCGTCAAAGGGACTGGCAAAGCTGGAAGGCGCGGCGCGACTGGGACCCCAGCGGCATTGATTGGCGGGTCGGGGCATATCGTGGCGACGCGATGATCATCCCCGTCGCGGCGCATTCACGCTCCGAGCAGACCAAGCAGCTTGCCCTGTCTCTATTGGGAGAAACCTCGGGCGAACCTCTGCTCAGCATCGAGGGAATGATCCAGGCGTCGGCGGCGCTTCGCCCCTGGCGCCACTGGAGAGCTTTTACGCCGCCTTCAAGGCGCTCGATCACGCGCGAGAGGTACCGCGAACAGTAGGGTATATCCGCGAGCTACTCCGGTTTTGCGCAGGTGGTGGCTTTTCCGAGGACGCGATCCGCGACTTGGAGGAACGGCCCTCGGTTTCCCTTGACGACGCCTGCTCGCAACTTTGCACAACCCTGCGAGATATTGGCTGGCTTGCCGAGGGAGCGGATCAAGAGAACGCGCGTCTGGCGATCCAATACGCATTCAAGGACGATCCGACGCGACGGGATACAGCCTTGGCACGCTTGGCCGCCTGCCTAGGCTAGGCATTCAACCCAAGCGAGCCACGCACCGCCTTCGCCGCGTCACCCAAGACCTCATGCGCCTTGTCGAGCAACCGGGTCATGTTGATGAAAGCGTGCACGACACCGGCGTAGATCTTGCACTCCCCGGGGATACCCGCCGCGCGCAGCAACCGGTTCATCTCGACCGTGTCATCACGCAACACATCAAGCTCGGCGGCGAATAGATGGGTCGGCGGAAGCCCCGTCAGATCGGCGCGCATGCTCGACAACAAGGGATCTGTTAGATCACCGGACGGCCCGGCATAGGCTCGCCAGTACCAATTCATGCCGTCGCGGCTGAGGCCGAACTTACCGTCGCCGAACTCCGCCATCGACTCGGTATCGGCATTGGCCTCGAAAGCCCCGTAGAAGGACAGCACGGTTTTGATCGGACTATCACCCTCGTCACGAGCCCTGAGTGCCGCGGCCATCGCGAGGTTGGCACCCGCCGAGTCCCCTCCAACGGCCATCGCGTTCGCGTCGAGTCCCAGGGCCGCGCCCTGGCTCCGCACATGGCGCACCGCCGCCATGCAATCGTCCAAAGGCGCGGGATACGGGTTTTCCGGCGCGAGGCGATAGTCCACCGCCACCACCGCGCACCCCGATTTCAGCGCCAAAAACCGCATCGCCCGGTGATGCGTGTCCAGCGAGCCGACAACCCAGCCACCGCCGTGAAAGTAGACGATCACGGGAAGTGTTCGCCCAACCTCCGGATAAAGCACGCGAACCGGTATCTCGCCCGCCGGCCCTGGAAACGTCGTGTCGAGGACCTTTGGAAGATCAGGCAGATCCTCGTTCCACCACCGCCGCTCGATACTCATGCGACGACGCGAAGCCACCGGATCCGGACTGGTGGGCGGCGGGCCGAGATTCTCCTCGGCGACGATCTCGGCGTTGCGCCGCATGACATCAAGCATTTGCGGGTCAAGCCGCGGGTCCGACATGGCATCCGGCACTATGAGCTCCCTTCAAAACGCGTTGGCGCGATCCTGACGAATTTTGGTGAAAAGGGAAAGACACCGTCCCAGCACCACGAAACCCACCGGCAACCGGTTGGAAAGCCACCCCCTTTCCTTTGGAAGATTTTCGAACATCTTTCGATCCATATATAAAGTAAAATATCATTTTTGATTTTCATATTGAAATCAATTTCGAATCACACCATCTTCTTAGAAAGAGGAATGGGAGGTCGAAATGAGCGCGGCCCCGCGAACCGATCTAGGAGGTCGAGCGCCTCCAACGATGGACCTGAACATCTCCTATTGTCTTTGGGCGATCATGACCGCCGCCGTGCTGCTGGCCGGCTTTAGTCTGATCGCAAATCTCTGGATTTACGTCTTCAATGCGATCGGGTCGGTTTACGGGTGGCCGGTCATGTATCCCGAGATGAATCATGCCCGCTGGTTGTTTGCCAGTGGTCTGTTGAGCGTCCTCGCGGGCGCCGCCTTCGCTCTAAAATTGAGGGTCGATACTCGGTGCCGCGCCATCATCACGGTCCGCTTGCCTCAGCGGCTGACGGCGCGAACCAGCGGCGCGGATCCGGTACTGGACAAGTTCCAATGCCGAGCCCAGGTCGAAATCGATGTCTATACGGAAGAAATGGCCGAAGCGATCAGACAGCATCCGGAGGGTGTTGCCAATGTCCTGGAAAAAGGTCTGGGAATCGCGATCGCCGATCAGATGACGCGCTACTCCAAGGCGCGGATTGAAGAGACACTCAAACTGTCGCTGGGAGAATGCTTCGACCTATTGGACATCGCCGGCGTAACGCTTCTGAATGTGCGCCAGGAACGCGTCATCGAGGAAGCCGCCACAGCCAAGACGGAGGAGCTCCCCACGTTGGAGCAAGACTTGATCCGGCAAGACCTGGGCCAGACACCCCCTGTTCGGTCGGATACGGTCCACGCCGAGGGAACCCCGACAGCCGCCGCGGCATCGGTATCGAAATCCGAGCAGATAGCGCCGGGGCCGCCGGTCAATGACGACACGCCGGGAACCCCAACCGCGACACCGCCGGCGCTCGCGCAATGATCGCGAATCCCCAATTCCGATTTTCCTTCAAAGGCAAGTTGGTCGGCGCTATCGTGCGGCCAAAGCGCGCGCCGCTCCCGCCTTGGAGATGAATCATGGATATCAGCCTCGAACAACATCGCGTCGACCTCGCCTGCGCCCTGCGTTGGGCCGCCCGGCTCAACCTACACGAGGGTGTGGATAACCATTTCTCGCTGGCCGTGCCGGACGAGGATGGCGTCGTGCGCGGCAACCGTTTCCTGATCAATCCCTATGGCTGGCATTGGTCGGAGATCACAGCGTCCTCCCTGGTGCTCTGCGACGCCGACGGCAACGTTCTGGAGGGCGACAATATCGTCGAAGACACGGCCTTTTTCATCCACAGCCGCATCCATGTCGGCGCCCCGCACGCCACATGCGTGCTGCACACCCATATGCCCTACGCAACCTCCATCACGCTTCTCGAAGGCGGCCGATTGGAAATGATGGAACAGAACGCCCTCTTGTTCGATGGCCGGATCGCCTATGACGACGCCTATGAAGGTTTGGCGCTCGCCACCGACGAGGGGGATCGTCTGGCGCGTCAGATCGGCAACAAGTCGATTCTATTCATGGCGAGCCACGGCATCGTCGCCGCCGGCCCGACGGTCGCGGACGCCTTCAACGATCTTTACTATCTCGAGCGCGCGGCGATGTTTCAGGTACTGGCCAAGTCCCAGGGAGGCACGCTTCGCACGCTATCGGACAAGGTACGCGCCGAGGTGCGCCAACAGTTTTCCACCGAGGCGCCGAAGCTCGCGGACCGGCATTTCACGGCGCTCCGCCGCATCCTCGACAAGACCGAACCGGAATATCGTCACTAAATCCAGTCAGGCGAGCGCGGTTCCAAGATCGGCGATAAGATCATCTGGATCCTCGAGTCCGATCCACAAGCGGCAAAGACCGTCATCCAGCCCCAATCCAGCTCGGATCTCCGGCGGCGCCATCGAAAAGTGATCATTGGCGGGATGATCGATCAGGCTGTCCCATCCGGAGGGACCAACACCGGACTTGATCACCCGAAGCCTGGTCAAGACCGAGCGCGCGCGTTCAAGGTCACCCTGGATCACGAAGGACAGAAACCCTCCGGGCCTATCCATCGATCTCCTGGCGAGCGCTCTGTTCGGGTGATCCGCTCCGCCGGGATAGAAAACCGCGCTCACACCAGATTGTTCCATCAGGAACGCCGCGATGCGTTCCGCGGTGGCGCATATCCGCTCCATCCGGGTCGCCAGGGATGCGAGCGCGCGCCTCGCCAGCTCCATATCCACCGATGTCGGCACGGCACCCAGTGAGGCCCTAAGGAAGCCGAGTTTATCGACGGTGAATTCCTGATCCGGCGCGACCACCGCCATGCCGGCATCCGCCAACATCCCGCCGTAGAGATATCCACTCGCCGAATGCAGCGAGACGGTAAAACCATGCTCGATCGGTCGCTGGAGATACGGGGTCGCGTGGCTATTGTCGCAGACGCTGATCAGATCATGAACACGCGCGAAGTCGGCGATCATGTCCAGGTCCGCCAAGCCCGCCCTGGGAGAGCCCGGGCTCTCCACCCATACCATCCTGGTCTCGTCGGGAAGGAAGGCGTCTTTCAGTGCTTTTCCGTCCGCGGGGTCCACATAGGAAATGCGCAGCCCGCTGGAACGTCGACGAATATCCTCAAACATCCGATACCGACCGCCATGCAGCCCCTCGGAAAGGATCAAATGCGCGCCACTATTCACGAGATCCAGTACACAAGCGATCGCCGCGCGACCCGAGGAGAAACCAAATCCCTGGGAGCCTCCCTCAAGATCCGCCATGGCAACCTCGAGAGCCGTTGGTTCGGCATGCGCGGTTCCGGACACCAGACCGGATCCCGCCCCAATCGCCCGCGTTGAAAACCCCAGCTGGTTCCGCGAAATCGCCATTTCCTCGCCGCCGCGCCGGTTATTCCAAAATGCGAACCGTCAGGCCCATTAAGGGGTACAGCCGGTCGTACTTCATACGCTTCAGAACGCGGCTTTGCTTGAAACCGTTCCAAACCTCGATCGCGTGATCGATACTGCTGATGCAATCCCCGAGACCGAAGAAATGACTCGGCGAATCTCTTAGGAAGTCAATGAAGGGCGCGGGACTTTTGCGTTGCTTGAACAACATTTCATAGGCGCTGTTGTAGTCGGAAAGTATCTTCTCTATCCGCATCCAACGCTGCTTGAACAGTGAACGCGCCATACCGACGAGGGCGTCAAGATCCTCTCGCTGTTCCTTGGGGACAACATCCGTCGGCACCGCGTCCTTGCCGAGGAAAGCGGCGTAATTCTTCCAACGCTCGCGCTGTTTAGCGCGCAGGAAATCGTAGTAGATAACGCCTTTCCAGGCGTAGAAAATCCCCGGCGCCTCGTCGGCCTGGAGCTGCATGGCCTTCAGGATCGGGGCCAGGCCGTCCATGTCCTTGGCCTCCCAGATCTTCTCGACCAGGGTTCGAAGATGGGTCAATTGGTCGGCCTGATCGGCGCCCTCGAAGGCCATTTCGACCATCGGACGAAATCGATTCATGACAAACTCGCGGATCTCGGCGAACTCCGCCTCGCTGATCTCGAGATACCCGTCATGGACCTTCAACCCGTCGGCTTTGAGTCGATCCTTCAACAGGAACGGATCTAGCGACGGTAGCTCCTCCAACGCGCGCAACAGACCGAGATCCCGGGCGATTTCATCCGAGGTATCCTCCTCGAGAATTCCGGCATGAAAATGCAGCGCGGTCCGCAAGGTCTTGTCGTTCACGAAAATCGAACGACCACCTTCATAGGCATCCCGCTCATTATAGGAAAAATAGAGCTTGGTCCCAACCGGTCGACCGGCGTCATCGGCCATCGCCTCGTCGGTAAACGGCTCCTTGATGAAGATGACCCGATTCAGATCCGGCTTGTGGAACATGAACTGGTCCGGGCCGGCCCCGGACTTCACCACCTCGCGGTGCAGCCGCTCGCAGTCGAACACACGTGACGAGCCGGCGGACAGCTTGCGGCGAAGTTGATCCGCCGCGATGTTATCCACGGACTGGGAGCGCGGGCCACTAGACATGGGAGCACTATATCACATCATCGCTTCGATGAGATGCGGGCCGGGCGACGCGACCGCGCGGGCCAGTTGATCATTGAATTCATCCGCCGTGGTGGCACGAGTGGCCTGGACCCCCATGCCCTTGGCAAGCGCGCCCCAATCCAGCCGGGGGCGATCGATCTCAAGCATGTCCAAGGCCTTGCGACCAGGGTTACGCGCGCCGACATTGGCAAGCTCTCCCTTGAGGATCGAATAAGCCCCGTTGTTGAAGATGATGTTGACCACGTCACAGCCCTCGCGCGCCTGGGTCCAAAGCGCTTGCAGGGTATACATGCCCGAACCGTCGCCCTCGGTGCAGATCACCTTGCGGTCGGGACAGGCGATCGCCGCGCCCGTCGCGTAGGGCAATCCAAGACCGATCGAACCACCGGTCAACGCCAGCCAATCATGCGGGGCCACGCCCTGGGTGTAGGGCATGAAGCCACGTCCCGTGGTCACCGACTCATCGGCGATGATCGCGTTCTCCGGCATCAGATGCCCCAGAGCCGACGCCACGACCTCGGGTGTGATGTCGCCGCCGGTCATGAGATCCGGCTTGCTCGATTCCTGGAGGGCTGGAGCCGCTCGATGGGCGTCCAACTCGTCCGCGAGGGCTTCCAACGCCGCCACATGGTCGTCCGCGATGTCCGCCAGCACATGCACCTTGCAGCCATCGGGAATCAGAACGCTGGGCTTGTTCGGATAGGCGAAGAACGCGACAGGCGTCTTGGCACCCAGCAGGATGATGTTCTTGACCGAGGCCAACTGCTTCAGAGCGATATCAACGGGATACTGGATCCGCTCGACCGGAACCCGTCCGGCGCCGCGGTGCCAGCGTCCGTTCGAGGTCATGCAGGAGAGCCGGCAGCCGGTTTTCGCTTGGATCTTGCCGGCCAGAGCCAAGGTATCCTCTTGCAATGCCCGTCCGGTCATGTGGATCAGGGTTTCCTCGCCCGAGGACAGCGCGGCGGCGATCTGTCGAATGGTCTGATCATCGACCCGTCCACGCGCGGGCGCGGCAACGGGCGCCGCGTCGCCGTCCGCGTCGTCCCAGGCGGTGTTGGCCGGCAGGATCAGGGTCGCGATCTGGCCGGGGCCGCTATTGGCGACGGCGACCGCCTCCGCCCCGTCGCGCGCGACATCCTTGGCCGAGCGCGAGGTCTTGACCCAGTCGGAGACCGGTCCGGCGATCCCTTCGATATCGGCGGTCAAGGGTGCGTCGTGTTCAATGTGATAGGTCGCATGCTCGCCGACGATATTGACGATCGGCGTGAAGGCTTTCTTTGCGTTGTGCAGATTGGCGAGACCGTTCCCAAGCCCCGGCCCCAGATGCAGCAAGGTGGAGGCCGGCTTGCCGGTCATCCGTCCATAGCCGTCCGCCATTCCGGTCACCACGCCCTCGAAAAGGCCCAGGACACAGCGCATGCCGTCCACATAATCCAGCGCGGCGACGAAATGCATCTCCGACGTACCTGGATTGGTGAAACAGACCTCGACGCCGGACTTAACCAAAGTCCGGACCAGTGATTCCGCGCCGTTCATGCAACTGTCCTCGGGTGGGTTTAGAGTGGCCGCGATGATGACGATCACGATCATGAATGGCAAGCGTCGGAAACGCCTACCGCCGGACCTCGGCCAGCAGTTTGGCCCGCGTCGCCCAGTGCGCGATCGCCATAAGGAAGTAGACACTGGCGATCAGGAGCAACGACTTGAACGAACCGACAAGCGATAGCAATACATAGCCCGCCAGCAAGGTGCCGAGGATACTCCCCGCGGCACCGAGCGCGAACATCCGGCCGATGACGCGGCCGCGGTCGACGCCGTCATCGGAGAGCGCCAAGGTGGTCGCCGCCGGCGCCACGATGCCCGCGAAGAAACTGGGTGTGAAAAACATAAGCGTCGCCAAGACAATGATCGAAGCGACGCCGACACCTCCCAGGCCATCCACGATATCCGACGCCACCCAGCGAAGCAGCGCCGCGACGATCGTCGTGGCCCCGGCAAGCGCTAGTGACCCGGCGATAACCGCGTCGCCCCGGCCCGCGATGCTTGTATCCATGTAGAGCCGTCCGGCAACCCAATGGCCGATCGACAGACCCGCCAGCACCACGGCGATTACCGCCGTCCAGGTATACAGCGACATGCCGACGACCGGTGCCATCATCCGTGCCGCGACGATCTCAAGCGCCAGCGCCGCGCCAGCCGACAGGAACACGGTCAAACCGAGCAGAAAACCGTTTCCTCTGTCACGTTGGCTCATGAAATTTCTTTTTTGTGTATAAGGCCGGCAATAATCGCCCAGACATCGTCTATTACCAAGCGGCCCACGACGAACTCAGCCGAGCAACCAAGATAGATGGCGCGCGGGTCAATCACCGTGCTTGTGCTTCTTTCTATGCCCGGTGTGGGCCGACCCGCTCGCGCCGACACCGCCGACCGATACCATGACGGATATCTCACCCGCCTTCTCAAAGGTAAGCACAAGTGGAAAATGGTCGCCTTCCTTGAGTGGCGCGGACAAACCCATCAGCATCACGTGGTCACCACCGGGTTTCAGAGCGACCATGCCACGGGCCGGCACATCCACGCCCTCGATCGGGCGCATCTTCATGACGCCGTTTTCATGCAGATGCGTGTGGAGCTCGACGCGTTTCGCGACCTCCGCCGACGCACCGGTAAGTCGGTCCTTCACCCCGGCCCCATTGTGGATCATGAAGTACACGGCCCCGACCCGGCCTTGACCAATCGTCGCCCGGGCGAACGCGCCCTCGATGGTCACGCCTTGGCTTTCGGCGGCCGCGAATGTGACACCGCCGACCGGGCCGAGAACGATAACCGAAAGCGCGAACAACACAGTCAACCGCGCTACTTTCGCCGATAAATCCTTAAATGCTTGTCGCATCTTTCATGTCCGGAAGAGGTTTCGAGGGCATCCCATGAACCACGACCGTCCCGACTTCATATGGCGTGCGTTCCCGCACTTGAATATCACGTCGTGGTGACCAACGTCCACGCGACGCAAGGTCACGGCGGGAGCCGGGCCCGGGCGACTTGACGCATGAACAAGCTCCGATTAGGGTCCGCGTCCGAGGCAAGTTGAACAGAGTTAACGCCAAAAAAGATTATCGGGGCCGCGTTCGCGCGGCCTCTTTTGATTGTGCTTCCGCTTTCTCCATCGAGCCATGATCTAGTAGTGTTGTTCCACGCCGCCGGGCGTTGAAACGCATCAAGGGAGACCAGTGATGTCATCATCCGGAAACGTGTACGATTTTGATACCCTGTCGCTGCATGCCGGCCAGCAACCGGACCCGGAAACCGGCGCCCGCGCGGTCCCGATTTATCAGACAACGTCATACGTGTTTCGAGATGTCGACCACGCCGCCTCGCTGTTCAATCTGGAGCGCGCCGGACATATCTACTCGCGGATCTCCAATCCCACCGTCGCGGTACTGGAAGAGCGTATCGCGGCGCTGGAGGGCGGTGTCGGCGCGGTGGCGACCGCGAGCGGGCACGCCGCCCTGGTTCTCGGTATTCTGACACTCATGGGCCAAGGCGGACATATCGTCGCCTCAAGCGCCCTATATGGCGGTAGTCACAATCTCTTCAGCCACACATTGCCCAGGTTCGGTATCGAGACCACCAAGGTGCATCCCCGCGATATCGACGGATTTCGCAAGGCGATTCGCCCGGAAACCCGTCTGGTGTTCGGCGAGACCATCGGGAACCCCGGCCTCGAGGTGATGGACATGGAGGCGATCTCCGCCATCGCCCACGAAGCGGGTGTGCCGTTGATGGTTGATTCGACCTTCGCTACCCCGCATCTCTGCCGCCCCTTCGAGCACGGCGCCGACATCATCGTTCATTCCGCGACCAAATGGCTCGGCGGCCACGGTGTGGCAATCGGCGGCGTCCTGGTCGATGGCGGAAACTTCGATTGGGAAGCCTCGGGCAAGTTTCCGACACTGACCGAGCCCTATGCCGGCTATCACGGACTCGACTTCGCCGAGGAATTCGGACCGCAAGCCTTTGTCATGCGCGCCCGGGCCGAGGGGTTGCGCGATTTCGGCGCCTGCATGGCGCCGGCAACGGCGTTTCACATTCTGCAAGGCGTGGAGACCCTGCCGCTTCGCATGGACCGGCACGTGGCCAATGCCCGCAAGGTCGCGGACTTTCTCGCCGGGTCCGACGCGGTGGAGTGGGTCGCCTACCCCGAACTCGACACACATCCGGACAAGGAACTCGCGGCGCGGCTCTTGCCCAAGGGGGCCGGCTCCATGCTGGCCTTCGGGATCAAGGGCGGACGCGAGGCGGGCCGTATCTTTATCGAGAAACTGGCGGTCTGGTCTCATCTGGCGAATGTCGGAGACGCCAAGTCGCTGGTCATTCACCCGGCGAGCACCACGCATCAGCAGATGGACGCCGAGACCATGAAGGCCGCCGGCCTGTCCGAGGATCTGGTCCGTCTCTCCGTTGGTCTGGAAAGCCCCGATGACCTGATCGCGGACCTGAGGCAAGCAATGCGCGCCGCCACTCTTCGAAAGGCGGGTTGATCATGGAGCTGACAATCGACGGGCGATCGGCCTTCGTCGCCACGGGCGGTCGGCCCTTTGAGGTGGAAAAGCCCGCCCTGGTCATGGTGCATGGCGCGGGGATGGATCACACGGTCTGGTCCATGCAGGCACGGTACTTCGCCCATCACGGGTTTTCCGTCATGAACCTGGATCTGCCTGGCCATGGTCGCTCCGAGGGTCCGGCGCCGAGCACGATCGCCGACTACACCGATTGGCTGGCCGCCGCCATCGAAGCCGGCGGCGCGCGCGATGTCCATCTCATCGGTCATTCCATGGGATCGCTGATCGCCATGTCCCTCGCTGGGCGCGCCGATGGCGGGGTGCGGAAACTGGCGCTACTCGGCACATTGCCGCATATTCAGGTCGCCGACGCGCTGCTGACCGCGGCCAGAAACAATGATCACTCGGCCTATGAAAGCATCGTGGGTTGGGGCGTCGGTCGACGAGCCCAGATGGGCGGGCATCGCGCGCCCGGGTCTTGGATCGCCGGCACCAGCCTTCGTCTGCTCGAGGCCGGGAAACCGGGCGTCCTCGCCAATGATCTCGCCGCTTGTCATCAATGGGCCGATGGCGCGGAAACGGCGACGCGTATCACCTGCCCGACCCTGCTTTTGCTTGGGGCCGATGATCGGATGACGCCGGCTCGCGGCGCGGCTCCCCTGGGCAAGGCAATCGCCGACAGCCGCACCGTCACCCTCGCCGGCGCCGGCCATATGATGATGGCGGAGCAGCCGGACGAGACCCTCGACGCACTCTCGGCTTTTTTCGGGGAAACAACCTCATGAGTGAAACCGCCGAGCTCGCGGAGACCCGAGATCGCTATGCCTGGTTCGTCGATATTCCAACCCGCTGGATGGATGTCGACATTTACGGCCACGTGAACAATGTCGAGTACTACTCCTATTTCGATACCGCCGTGGCGGCTCATTTGATCGAGGTCGGCGGCCTTGACCCGCACACCAGCCCCGTGATCGGCCTGGTCATAGAGACCAAATGCGTGTTCAAGAAATCCCTGCTGTTTCCGGTCGTGGTCAATGCCGGTCTCAGGGTGGCGCATATTGGGCGCACCAGCGTTCGCTACGAGATCGGTCTGTTTCGCGAGGGTGACGACGAGCCCGCGGCAACCGGTCATTTCGTGCATGTCTATGTGGAGCGCGCCACCCAGAAACCCGCGCCAATCCCGGACGAACGCCGCGCCGCGATGCAACAACTGGTGATGCATCCGCTTTCGAAATGACCGCCGCGTCCGCCGAAATCGGCACCCCGTCATTTTACAACGCGGGTCTTTCACCCCCGGGCTTCGATCCTCTATAGTCAGTCGAGTTGGCCTCGAAAATTGAATGGTAGCCATGGCCGAGAAAACCGCTAATGCACCCCGGCAAGAAGACTATGCCTTTGACCTGAAAAAGGTTTTCGCGTCGATGGTCTCCGTGCGATCGCATATACCCGAGGATGCGCATACCGCGCCGATCCTGGGCACGGAACGCGGCGGCAACGGCATCGTCATCCGCAAGGACGGCGTGGTGTTGACCATCGGTTACCTGGTTACCGAGGCCGAGACGATCTGGCTGACGGACCATGCCGGAAACGCGGTTCAGGGCCATGTCATCGGTTATGATCAGGAAACAGGCTTCGGCCTCATTCAGGCACTCGGTCGGCTTGACGTGGAAGCCATCGAAATCGGGCGCTCATCGGAGGTCCGCGAGGGAGACCCGGTGATCCTCGCCGGTTTCGGTGGTCGCTCGAGTTCCATCAGCGCCGAGGTCATCGCGGTTCGGGAATTCGCGGGTTACTGGGAGTATTTGCTGGACGAAGCGATCTTCACGGCGCCGGCGCATCCGAACTGGGGTGGAACCGGCCTGATCGGTTCCACCGGCGAGTTGCTCGGCGTCGGATCCCTGTTCATCCAGCATGGCGGCGCCGATGGCGAAGCGGTGGACGGCAACATGGTGGTGCCGATCGATCTATTGGAGCCCATCTACGATGAATTGATGACGCTGGGCCGCCCGAACAAGAAGCCTCGACCGTGGATGGGCCTGTTCGGCACCGAGGTCGAGGACCGGGTGGTGGTCGCCGCCCTCAGCGACAATGGACCAGCGGATCAGGCGGAAGTGGAAGTCGGTGATATCGTGCTCGCGGTGTCCGGCCAGCCAGTGAACTCGCTGGCGGACATGTTCCGCAAGGTCTGGTCGCTGGGTCACGCCGGGATCGAGGTCCCGCTCGCGCTCGGACGCGACGGAGAGATCGTCCAGGCGAATCTCGAAACAATCGCCCGCTCGGATCTGCTCAAGGGCCCGAAACTGCACTAGAGACACGGCGATCAACGTTCATTCAGGCGCGCCAGGAGAGAGCCATGAAGATTGGTTTCATCGGTCTTGGACTCATGGGGCATGCCGCGACCAAAGCGCTCGTGGAACGCGGGCACGATATCGTCGGGTACGACATCCTCCCGGACAAGATTGAAGCCGCGAGCGCCCATGGCGTCCGCGCCGCCGCTTCTCCCGCCGAGGTCGCGGCTCATGGCGATGTCGTGATGGTTTCCGTGACCTCCACCGACGCCGTCCGCGCGGCGGTTCTTGGCGAGACCGGTGTTGCGACGATCGACGGCGCGGGCAAGGTTCTCATCGATCTGTCGACAACCGAGGTTCCGGCGACCCTGGACATGGCCGAACGTCTGAACGCCACCAACGGCATGGGGTGGGTCGACGCGCCAGTCTCCGGCGGTCCGGAAGCGGCGGGAAGCGGAAGCCTCGCGATCATGGCCGGCGGGAGCGAGGCGGATATGAAAGCCGCCGAGCCGGCGCTCAACGCACTCGCCGGCGTGCTGACCCATATGGGGCCGGTGGGCTCGGGCCAGGTCACCAAGATGGTCAATCAGGTGCTGGTGCTCAATTCCTATGTCCTCCTCGCCGAAGCCTTGGCGCTTGCCGAGGCGGGCGGGGTCGACGCGACCAAGATCCCGGCGGCGCTCGGCACCGGGCATGCCGGCTCGAACCTGCTTCAGGCGGTGTTTCCGCGCATGACGGCGCGCGATTTCGAGCCCCGCGGCTATGCCCGACAGGCGCTGAAGGATCTCGACATGGTCAAGGACCTGGCGCGCGGTCTCAAGTCGCCGACACCGATGACCGGACAGTCCGCCGAGCTGTTTCGTGTCCTCGTCACCAAGGGCCATGGCGAGATCGACGGTACCGCGATCTTGAAGATGTTCGACCCGACCGAGCGGCTGTAAACGGTCTTCTCGCGACGCGCGCTCCTGGAAACACGTCCCGTCACGGATGTTCACCGCCGATCAAATCTGGTTGTGCGGAGGCGGTTCGTCATTGTGTTCGAGTGCCCAAGCCACAATCCTTCGGCCCAAGGATGAAACATCCCCGTCGCGCACATTCATGGAGGATTTAGGGAACATGAAACTCAATCTTATTGGCGCCGCCATGGCCGCCGGTGTCATGGCCCTGGTTTCGACCGGCGCGCACGCGGCGGATTGCAACCCCGGCAAAACCCTCGCCGATGACATGACGCCGGACCAGGCCCAAGCGGTCTATGATTGCCTGAAGGACGGTCTCTACAAGGGGTACAACAAGAACGCCAAGGCCAAGGAAGGCAAGGGCAACCTCGCGACCTACGCCAAGGAATATCGCGATTGGACCGTCGCGGCGAAATTCCCCGCGGCTCCCGGCTTTCACGGCAGCCGGTTCCTGATGACCTATGTCAATTCGGTGGGCGCGGAAGAGTACCTCAAATACAAGGACGAGAACGTCAACATCCCGGCGGGGACCGTGATCGCCAAGGA
>JAYOIK010000041.1:0-35520 GCA_038118725.1 Alphaproteobacteria bacterium
GGCGAAACCTTGGACGACCTCGGCCCGCACCTCACCTTGCCGTATGAACCCGCGTTTCGCGAAAGATTGCGCGATCTCATCGCCGGCAAGGGCGATATCGGCGCGGTCGAGGAGGAACTCACCGGCTATCACGCGCGCGCGGTCACGGTATTGCTCCGCTCCGCGGGCATGAACGCCAAGGAGATCGACGTCATCGGTTTTCACGGCCACACGATCCTCCACAATCCAGACGACGGCAACACCTGGCAGATCGGCGACGGCGCCAAGCTCGCCAAGGAAACCGGCATCGACGTGGTCTTCGATCTGCGCGCCGCCGACGTCGCCGCCGGCGGCCAGGGCGCTCCGCTGGCGCCGGTTTTTCATCGGGCGCTGTCCGGTCGGATGATGCGCCCCCTGGCGGTTCTCAATATCGGCGGCGTGGCGAACGTCACCTGGATCGGCGGCGGAGACGAGGATTTGATCGGATTCGATACCGGGCCGGGCAATGCCTTGCTCGATGATTGGGTCCGGCGCCACACCGGCGAACCCTTCGACCGCGACGGCGCGCTCGCGGCAAGCGGCCGCGCCTCTCCGGTCAAGCTGGCCAAGCTGTTGACCCATCCCTATTTCAAGCAAAAGCCGCCAAAATCCCTGGACCGGGACGACTTCGTCGGCTTCACCAGCGAGGCGCTGAAGGACCAGTCGCCGGCCGACGGCGCGGCGCTGTTGACCGCCTTCACCGTTGAATCGATCGCTCAATCGGTCAACCATCTGCCGCTCCCACCGATGCAGTGGATCGTCGTCGGCGGCGGACGGCACAACCAGGCGATCATGGGCGGGTTGCGCACCCGGCTGGAGGGCGAGGTCATCAGTGGCGAGGATGTCAACTGGTCGGGCGACGCGGTCGAGGCCCAGGCCTTCGGCTTTCTGGCGGTACGGTCCCGGCTTGGATTGCCGATAAGCTATCCCGGCACCACCGGCGCGCCCCAACCGATGAGCGGCGGCGTCTTTGTTCCCAAGCCTTAACCGGCGCGCCGGCGATATTGCGCCGATCGCGGGACCCCGGTAATTTTCGGCGAATGCATTGACACGGGCCGTGGTGCCCGCTTGGGAGATTTCAGATGAGCGGGCATCCCTTCGAGACCGATCTGGACAAGAATCCAGCCAATTACGTGCCGCTGACACCCCTTTCGTTCCTGGCGCGCACGGCCGCGGTGTTTCCGAGCCGGACCTCGGTCATCCATGGGGACCAGCGCTTCACCTGGGCCGAGACCCGGGAGCGGTGCCACCGTCTCGCCTCGGCGCTGACCAAGCACGGGATCGGCAAGGGCGATACGGTGACCGTCATGGCGCCGAACGTGCCGCCGTCCTTCGAGGCGACTTTCGGGGTCCCGATGACCGGCGCGGTTCTGAACGCCCTCAACATCCGCCTCGACGCGGCGACCATCGCCTTCATCCTGAACCACGGCGAGGCCAAGGCGCTGATCACGGATACCGAATTCGCGCCGGTGATCAAGCAGGCCCTGGCCGAGATCGGCCGCGAGATCCTGGTCATCGACTACGCCGATCCGACCATCGAGGGTGGCGCGCGTCTCGGCTCGGTCGAATACGAGGAGTTTCTCGCGAGCGGCGACCCCGCCTTCGAGGCGGTCATGCCCACCTCCGAATGGGACTCCCTGGCGTTGAACTACACCTCCGGGACCACCGGGAATCCCAAGGGCGTGGTCTATCACCATCGTGGCGCCTATCTGAACGCGATCGGCAACAGCACCGTCTGGGGCATGAAGAAGCACCCGACCTATCTCTGGACCCTGCCGATGTTCCATTGCAACGGCTGGTGCTTTCCCTGGACCGTCACGATGCTGGGCGGGACCCATGTCTGCCTGCGCCGGGTCGAGGCAAAGCCGATCAACGACGCCATCGCCGACCACAAGGTCAGCCATATGTGCGGCGCGCCCGTGGTCATGAACATGCTGCTGAACGCCCCCGCCGAGGCGAGCCGCGACTGGGATCACCCGCTGGCGATGATGACCGCCGGCGCCGCCCCGCCCGCCGCCGTGATCGAGGGGATGGAGGCCAAGGGCGTGGCGATCACCCATGTCTACGGCCTGACCGAGGTCTATGGCCCGGTCACGGTCTGCGAATGGCATGACGAATGGAACGATTTGCCCATGGGCGAGCAGGCGGACCTGAAATCACGCCAGGGTGTGCGCTATCCCGTGCTCGAGGGTCTGATGGTCGCCGATCCCGAGACGCTCGAGCCGGTGCCGAGCGACGGCGAGACCATGGGCGAGGTGATGATGCGCGGCAACGTGGTGATGAAGGGTTACCTGAAGAACCCCACCGCGACCGAGGAATCCTTCAAGGGCGGCTGGTTCCATACCGGTGATCTGGGGGTGATGCATCCCTCCGGCTATATCGAACTCAAGGACCGCTCCAAGGACATCATCATCTCCGGCGGCGAGAATATCAGCACCATCGAGGTCGAGGGCGTGCTGTTCCGCCATCCCGAGGTTCTGGAAGCCGCCGTGGTCGCCCGCCCGGACGACAAATGGGGCGAGACGCCCTGCGCCTTCGTCACCCTGAAGCCCGGCGGCACCATCGACGAAGCCGGCCTGATCGCCTATTGCCGGGATAACATGGCCCATTTCAAGGCCCCGAAAACCGTGGTCTTTGGCGATCTGCCCAAGACCTCAACGGGCAAGGTCCAGAAGTTCACGCTAAGGGATCGCGCGCGGGCGCTTTAGGGGGACGGGCGATATAACCCTCTGCCATCGCCCTGGCGAAAGGCGGGGCCTCGAACGGTTCCAGGTGATAAGACGACTACCGTAAAGGTCACCCATCGCGGGGTCCCGCCTTGCGCCAGGACGACGGCTAGTGTCCAACCCCTCCTCCGGAGATCACCACGACACGTCGTGAACGGCGCGGGCCACCTCCGGGGAGATGCGGTCCTCGGCCAAGTCACGGCGTACCAGATCCGGGTCGCGAGCCGCTGGATCGCCATATCCTCCCGACCCCGGCGTGGTGATCGAGACCGCGTGCCCGGCGGCGAGATCGCCTCGACCGCCGACCAGCGGCGGGTCCGCCTCGACCGAATAGCGCCCACCCTCGTGGCCACCGAAAAGGCCCCAAGGACTGGTTTTGAGCCGTGTGCCGCGCACCGAAACCCAGCAGTTATGATCGACCGCGCGGATCTGGCGACGTAGCGCCATGCCGCCGCGCCAGGTTCCGGGTCCACCGGAATCGCGCACCAGCTCATAGCGGTCGACCACCAGGGGGTATTCGGGCTCCAACCCCTCAATCGGCAGGTTCGAGGTATTGGTGATATGCGCCTGCACCCCGTCCAGTCCGTCCTTGGTCGCCCGCGCGCCGAAACCGCCGCCGAGGGTTTCGAGATAGACGTAATAGTCCCCGGTCCTGGGATTGACGCCGCTGAAGGTCGCGGCGACCACCGCGCCGTTGCACGCGGCGATCACCCGCTCCGGCACCGCCTTGGCCAGCGCGCCGAGGATCAGATCCACCACCCGCTGGCAGGTATTGGTTCGGCCATTGACCGCCGCCGGCGGGGCGGCGTTGACAATCGAGGCCTCGGGCGCGCTGACGCTGATCGGGCGGAACAACCCGGCATTCGGCGGCGCCTCGGGGTCGGCGATGGTCTTGACCGCGTAATAGACCGTGGCCAACAGGGCGGTGTTGACGATGTTCAAACCCGCCGGCACCTGTGGCGGATTGCCCGCGAAATCCAAGTGGATGGTTTCACCTGTCACCTCGACCCGCACCTTGAAGGTGAGCGGCTCCGGCTGCTCGTCTCCCTCGAAGACATCCTCGAAGTCATAGATACCGTCGGGAATGGCCGCGATCCCGGCCCGCATGCGGCGCTCGGCATAGTCGAGAAGTTCATCGAACACCCGGTTCAGAAGCGCCACGCCATAGCGGTCGCACAGAGCTTGAAAACGCCTGATACCGAAATGATTGGCGGCGACCTGGGCGCGGAAGTCGGCCAGGCGTTCCCTGGGCACCTGACAATTGAGCAGGATCAGATCCAGCACATCCTGTTGCAACTCGCCGGCGCGATGCAGGCGGATCGGCGGGATCCGCAGTCCTTCCTGAAAAATATGCTTATGTCCACGATCGACGAAATCCGCGTGATGCGCCAGGTTCGTCGCCCAGCCCACCAGGGCGCCCTGGTAAAAGATCGGCGAGGCGAACACGATGTCCGGCAGATGCGTGCCGCCGCCGGTATAGGCATCGTTGCCGATGAAAAGATCGCCTTCCTGGATCGTCTCCACGGGGTGGCGTTTCACCACTTCCTCGACCACGCCCATGAGCGAGCCGAGATGGATCGGAATATGCTCGGCCTGGTAAAGCGTGCGTCCGGCGGCGTCGAACAGCACCGTCGAGCAGTCGCGCCGCTCCTTGATATTGGTCGAATAGGAGGCTCGGATCAGGGTCTCGCCCATCTCCTCGGCGATCGAGGCGATGGCGCTGCCGATGACTTCGACGGTGATCGGATCGGGCGTGGTCATCAAGCCTCCTCCTCGCGCAGAACGAGATTGAAGATGCGGTCGACGGTCGCCGTTTGCCCGGCGAGCACCAGGGTTGTTGAATCGAATTGGGTGATCACCGCCGGCCCGATCACCCGGTTGCCGGGGCGAAGGAGATCTCGATCATAGATCGGCGTGTCGGTGAACGCGCCGTCCTCGGACGCGTAAACGGGACGCCGTGAGACCAGCGCGGCCGCGGGATCCGGCCCCTCCTCGTCGGCGCTTTCAAAGCCTGGCTTGTCGACCAGTCCCGAGGCTCGAAATCGCAAGGTGATCAATTCCACCGGTTCCTCCGGCGCCACATAGCCATAACGCCGCTCGTGCATCTCGGCGAAATTCGCCGCCAGCTGCTTGAGGAACGCGGCATCATCCCCGATTTCGGGAACCGCCACGTTAAGCTCGTGGTTCTGGCCGGCGTAGCGCATGTCGGCGGTGACGCCGGTCGCCCGGCGTTCCGGCGCGACATTCTCGATCGTGAACCAGGCCTCCGCCTCGGCCCTAAGCTGGCTGATCGCCTCACGCGCCACGCCGACACCACCGGCGTCCAATCTGGTGCGGCGCGTGACCGAAAAATCCTGGCTGACGTCGGTCAGCAGCAAGCCCAGCGCGCAAAGAATGCCCGGATTGCGCGGCACCAGTACCCGCCCCATGCCCAATTCCCGCGCCAGCCGCCCGGCATGGGCCGGCCCGCCGCCGCCAAACGGGATCAGGCAATAGTCACGCGGGTCGTATCCGCGCTGCACCGAAATCAAGCGAATGGCCCGCGCCATGTTCGCGGTGACCACGCGCACGATCCCGGCCGCCGTCTCCAACGGGCCCAGACCGATCCGCGCGCCCAGGCGTTCCATCGCGGCCATCGCCCGGTCATGATCGATCTCCATGCGCCCGCCGAGAAGCCGGTTCGGGTCCAGCACGCCCATGACGACATTGGCGTCGGTCACCGTCGGCTCCTCGTTACCGAGCCCATAGCAGACCGGCCCCGGCTCGGCGCCGGCGCTACGCGGGCCGACCTTGAGAAATCCGCCGCTATCGATATGCGCGATGGAGCCGCCACCGGCGCCGACGGTCTGGATATCGATCATCGGCACCTTGATCGGGTAGCCATGCACCTCGGCTTCGATGGTCAGGCCCGGCGCGCCGCCCTCGATCAAGGCCACATCGGTCGAGGTGCCCCCCATGTCGAAGGTGATGAGGTCATGCTCGCCCACCATGCGCGCGGTCTCCAACGCCCCCACAACACCGGTGCTGGGGCCGGAAAGGATGGTGCGAACGGGGTGCTCGGACGCGGTCTCGAAACTGATCGTGCCGCCGTTGGATTGGGTGATATGCGGGGCCACCGCGACGCCGGCCTCGCGCAACCGAGGTGTGAGATTGTCAAGATAGCCGCGCATGATCGGGCCCAGGAACGCGTTCACCACCGTGGTGCTCAGCCGCTCGTACTCGCGAAATTCGGGGCATACACGATGCGCGCATGTCACGAATACGCCTGGGCCAAGTTCCTCGGCGAGCCCCTCGGCGATCAAAATCTCGTGGCTTGGATCGAGAAAGCCGTACAAGAGACAGATCGCCACCGCCTCGACACCCTGAGCCTTGAGCACCCGCGCGACGGTTTTGATCTCCCCAGCATCCGGCGCGCGCTCAACGCGTCCGTCGTAGTGCACCCGCGCGGCGACCTCGTGCCGGCGATCGCGAGGGACAAGAGGTTCCGGCTTGTCGGTCTGCAAATCATAGAGATGCGGCCGGCGTTGCCGCGCAAGCTCCAACAGATCCCGAAACCCCTCGTTGGTCACAAGCCCGGTGCGCGCGCCACGGCCCTGGATCAGGGCATTGGTCGAAACCGTCGTGCCGTGGCCGAAGAACGAAACCTCGGCGGGCTCGGAGCTCTGGCGGCGTTCGAGAATCTCCCGGGTGCCCCCGGCTATGGCGATAGAGGGATCCGTCGGCGTACTCGGAAGTTTCCAGACCGAAACCCGACCGCTGTCCTCATCCAACAGACAAACGTCCGTGAACGTACCGCCTGAATCAATGCCAATCCGAAAAGCCATGCCTACTCTCACCTCGCCCCATCGGAAGCACCATACATGCATCGCAAGTGCTCCGGCGATCCCGTTGCGGATGCCTGACATGAAAACCAAAACATGTCGTCACTAGCGAGACCATTGGTTCGCATTCCCAGACCATGGCAAGGTGGCATTTCCGAGGAATCCGTGGACACGACCTCATGACCGATGAGTACCCCTTTCTAACCGCCTATCCCAACTGTCCGGTCTGTGGCGGCGACAACCGCGAGGAAAGTACTCTCGACCGGCGCGACGCTGGTTTTTATCTCCGCGCGCTCGCGACCCAGATCGGCATCACGCCCGACGCCCTGCTTGCCTTGATGCCTCTACACAGCTGCCGGCGCTGCGAGACGGTGTGGTTCGATCCCTGGTTCACGCCCGAAGCTATCGCTAGTGTCTATGGTTACGTGGGGGGACGGCATCGCCATGGCTGGTCAATCCTGAACGCCTGGGCCAGCGGAACACCAAGAGCTGACTTGGACTTGTTGCCCAGGACCTGGAAACTATTGACTCGAGCGCTGCCGGATATCTCGAGCTACGCGGAGGTTAACTGTCCGTTTTCCGGATTGTTGTCGCACCTACATGAACTGCGGCACCCCGAAGCGAAACGCATTTCGATCGCCGGCAAACTCATCCAGCTCGGCGAGATGTTTCGCTCATCGGCGCTTGAGCCCGAATATGCGTCCGAGAGAAGTTTCACGGAGATTACCGGTGTTTCCCCCCATTGGATTGTCGGCGGCGCGAATGCCCCACATCCCCGGTGTTATCTAATCAACGAGCCAAGTGGGATGTGCTGGGATCACTCCTGCATTCATCATGGGGCTAGTTGCAGGGCATTGGCGCAAGATGTTTTTTTCGACGCGCCCACCACCTTCGAGGCGCTGCGTGACCGAGGCGACCGCGTATCGGCTGTAGGCTTGTTCAGCACGCTGGACCACTTCCCGGATCCGATGCGAGTCCTCGACAAGGCCATCCAGTCGGCGGAGCTGGTGATCGCCGAATTGCACCCTGTCGAAAGGCCGGACCCGCAACATCTCTACAATTTCGGGAGCGGCCTCGTGGATTTGCTTATCGAACGCGGAGTTTCCTGTGTCGATGTAACGGACCGGCTCACAAACGACGGTCGATTGGGTGAAAACCGTCGTTATCTGCTGTTCTCGGACAGCATTGACCTAGCCAACCGTCTTGATGGCTTGACGCTGGACTAGCCTGGCCCCCGATCAGCTCAATCTCACCGAAGCCAGGGGCGTTTCACGACCAAATCTTCGTCACCATGCGATTCCAATCAAACCGATCGCCCCCTAATGTTTCCGGACTATCCGGCGGAAAATCGGGTCGGGATCGTGATACCCCGAGGTTGGATCAAGCTCATCGACCAGAACATCTCCGGTGATCGAGTCCCAGGGATAAGAATCGAAGCGCGTAACCTTGGCGTTGCGATTGATACAGGTGAATATGCCGCCGCTTCGAAGCGCGTGGGCCACCAGGGCAAAATAATCGGAGACATTGCCCTGGGTCATCTCTCCGAAAGAGGTGATATTGACCGCGACATCATGGCCGGCTTCGTCGAAAGCCGGGTTATTATTGTCATGAAACGTTACCAAGGCGTCCTCGGTCGGCTCGCCCGGGAGAGCCACGGAGATTTCCGGCACGAAACTCCGAAGCATCGCGAAGCCAAACGGAATGACGAAATCCAAATCCACCACGTCATGGCGCCTGATCTTCGTCAGTTCACGCAGGAACATCGGCAACAAACAACCACCGGCGCCAATCTCCAGAACCGTCATGCCGGAATCGTTCACGCATGTCGCGTGGTTAACGATCGCCCGCGCGGCATCCAAATTCTTGAGCAGATCATAGTGGTCCACCAATGATGGCAGAAGCGGATACCAGGATCTGATCAATGGCCCATCGCGCTCCATGAAAGTGTGGAAAATCGACTTTTGAAAGTCGGTTTCCGGTGGCTTTCCGAGGCCTTGGGCCGGACCGTCGACGAATTGGCCGATATATCCGCTGGCGAAGTATCCGGAGATCGCCAAAACCCTTTGTTCGATCGAATAGATGTAAATGAATTCATCTCGACGGTCGGACCAGTAACCCGAGATCTCGGCAGCGCCATCCACGCGATTTTCCGAATAGCGCCTGATCCGTTCCCAATCCTCGTCTTGGATCGGCAGATACAGGATATCACGCACGACGTGAGTCTTTCCTTGTATAGTCAATCGAGAGCCGCGAAGCGCTCGGATTAACTGCTCGGGAAACCGGGCGATCTCGTAGAACATCAAAACTGGCCCAAAAATAGCGTAGACGCGAAGCTGGGCACTGTAGTTAGGTCGCCGTGGTCGCGCCAGGGTAACCGTTGCCTAACCCGGAGCGCTTTTAATAAAACACGTCAAACGACGGCGCGCTTCCTCCAAGACCGGGCGCCAGTCCCCGGGTCGGGGTTGCCGGATCGGCTCCAAAGTAGGGTACCAGGGACTGACAACGCCGGGTAAACCCCAGTGCCAATGGGCGATCGAAGGTAAAAGCGCGAGCACACGAATTCCAAGCGCCCCGGCGAAATGAGTATTCGCGCTCGCGCTGGTTACCACCAGGTCCATGGCGGCAATCTGTGCCGCCAGATCATCAAGGTCCTTCAGAGGGTCGATCGAGGCATCGAGAATCACGTTGGAAAATGCCGCGAGATGATCCCGCTCGGCCTCGGTGACACCATGTTGTAAACACACGAACCCGATATCCTGATTTCCGAATAGCCGCGAGAAATCACCCAGTCGGATTGCCCGACGGCGTTCCTCGGCGATCGTCGTGTTCCCGCCCCGCCAGGCAAAACCGATCAGTCGCTTGAAACCTAGTTTTAGATAGCGACTGCGATTCATCGCGACCCTCTGACGATCGGGGATCAGGTAGCCTGATTGGCGAGAGCCAATAAGATGTTGGCCCAAATCTCCCGCGAAGATCTGGGCGTCGAATTCACCGACGGTCAACTCGGTTGGATCGTCGACGATCGTCCAATTCGGAAAAGACCGCGCGAATAGCCGCCGCAATCTCGGCGCGCAGACCATGGCGCCTGTTAACGCGAGCCGCTCTAGGGCGGGGAGAAAATGCCCGTATAGAATCTGATCGCCAAGCCCGCGCTCTTGGCGAATGATCAGCTTCCGCGCCGAATCAGCACGGCCTCGCCAGCTCGGCATGACAACACCATCTATCGGCTCGAGATACGGAGAGTCCCCCCAGCGGGCGCCGAACTCCTGCCAACTCAACGGATCGTCCGGTGCTTCGCGGAGCCGATGCCAGGCCATGTTAACCCTATTGACCTGATCGCGTGGCGCGCTTGCCCTAGCGCGTGCCAGAACCCGACGACCGGCCTGACGATTCGTCGGGCGCGCGTCCTCATGCTGCAGACCGCGGGCCAGGAGAACATGGGCAATCGCCGTATTGGGGTTTAAGACAAGATGCCGGCGCAGCTGTTCGATCGCCTCGGCAACGGCGCCGGTTTCCTCGAGAGCCTGTGCTAGGCCCAGGCGATACGATTCCTGAAGCGGGTCCACGTTCACCAGTTTCCGCCAGATTTCTCGACTATCGCCAGGGTCCGCGAATTGGAGGGTGGCTTGTGCCGCCGCCGCCGCCACTTCCATCGACCCCGGCAACACACGATACGCCCTCGCGCTCCATTCATGGGCTGGCCTAGCCTCCTCGAGGTTGGTCAGCGCGGTGATGAAGATCCCCAAGACTTTCGGATTGGCGGGGTACAGGATCAACAATTGACGCAGAGGGGAACGCATCGCGCCGACACCAGAATACGCGTTGGCGCGCAGCGCGGCGTTCGCGCAAACATTCAATAACTCGGCGGTCAATCTCCGCTCGGCTTCTGTATTCCTGGTGTTTCGCGAAACCATCGATGGGGACAACATGTCGTTGAGCCTCGCCAAGCTTAACCGCTGGACCAGGGGAGCGCGACTTTTTCCCGCGACCAGCGACTGCCCGCGCATCGGCCATCTCGCCAACATTGACCATCGGAGACAAGATGGTGGCCCGCCAGAACCGTCTCTTGTTTGACAACCCCCTCAAAGGGCAACAGATTAACGCTCCACGCTTTAAGAAAACTCATGGACTAGGATAGCATGAACGCCATCCCGAGCGCCGGGGCCATCGACTGCGATATCCATCCCTCGGTTCCCAGTATCGATGCCTTGCTGCCCTATATGGCGGACCATTGGCGCGACACGATTGTTCAGCGCGGCGTGCATGAGCTGGAGACCATCGCCTATCCGAAGAACGCGCCGTTGACCGCGCGCCCGGACTGGCGACCCGAGAAGGGATTGCCGGCTTCCTCTCTCGCCGCCGTGCAAAGCCAGGCGCTTGACCCCTTCGCGACCAGCATCGCGATCTGCAATTGCCTCTACGGTGTCCAGCTGCTGATGAGCGAGGACATGGCCGCCGCCTTCGCCAACGCGGTGAACAACTGGATGGCAGCCGAGTTTCTCGACCGCGATCCGCGCCTGCGCGCCTCGATCGTGATCCCGACCCAAAATGTCGAAATGGCCGTCGCCGAGATCGAGCGTTGGGCCGACGACCAGCGCTTCGTCTCGGTGCTCATGCTGGTCATGGACGAAAACCCGCTCGGCCGACGGCTCTATTGGCCGATCTACGCCGCCGCCGCCAAGCACGGCCTGCCGATCTGCGTGCATGCCGGAAGCGCCTATAAGCACCCCGTCACCTCGGTCGGCTGGCCGTCCTACTATTCCGAGGATTACGCCGCGCAGTCACCGGCTTTTCACAATATGGTGTCCAGTTTCATCTGCGAGGGTGTCT
Organism: Alphaproteobacteria bacterium; assembly: GCA_038118725.1. Classification (GTDB taxonomy): domain Bacteria; phylum Pseudomonadota; class Alphaproteobacteria; order Thalassobaculales; family Thalassobaculaceae; genus JADHLJ01. The sequence continues at coordinate 11,396 of JAYOIK010000041.1, forward strand.
TCGCCAAGTTTCCGGACCTGAAGGTGGTGCTGGCGGAATCCGGCTTTACCTGGTTGCCGGCCCATCTCTGGCGGCTGACCAAGTTCTGGCGCGGGCTGCGGGCCGAAATTCCCTGGGTCGACCGCACGCCGACGGAAATCGCGCGCGATCATTTCCGCCTGACCCTGCAACCGGTCGACGCGCCACCCGACGCCAAGGCCTTCGAAACCCTGATGGAGCACATGGGATCGGACGAAATGTTGCTGTTCTCGACCGACTACCCGCACCACCAGTTCGACGGCGACGCGGTCTTGCCGGAGGGCCTCTCGCCCGAGCTGGCGCGCAAAATCATGGTCGACAACCCGAAAAACACGTATCCTCGCCTGCAATAGTTCAAGACTCCCGCGCGCCCCATCGGGGCAAGGAGGTATCCGAGATGAATATCCAGGTCCTGAACCGTCCAACCGATAACACCAAGAGCAAGGCCAAGATGGCGATCGCCGATTGCGATATCCATCCCAGCCCGAAATCCCTGGAAATCGAGATCTACCCGTTTCTCGAAAAGCGGTGGCAAAACTACCTGGAGAGCTACGGCTTCATCTATCGCCAGGGTTTCCCGAATGGCCCCGCCTTTCCCAAGGGCCAGCCGGACGCGGCGCGGCGCGATTCCTATCCGCCGAACGGCGCCAAGCCGGGCGCGGATCTCGATTTCATGCGCGAGCAGCACCTGGATCCGAACAATGTCCAACTCGGTATCCTGAACCCGTTGAAGAGCGGGCAAGGCCTGCAGAACGGCGATTTCGCCGGCGCCTATTGCCGCGCCGTCAATGAGTGGCAGATCGCCGAATGGACCTCCAAGGAGCCGCGCCTGAAGGCCTCGGTCATGGTGCCCTTCGAGGATGGCGTCACCTCGGCCAAGGAGATCGACCACTGGGCCGGCGACCCGAACTTCGCCCAGATCCTGCTGTTGAGCCGCACCGCCGAGCCGCTTGGGCAACGCAAGTACTGGCCGATCTACGAGGCCGCGTGCCGCGCCAATCTGCCGGTCGGCATCCATGCCTTCGGCTATGGCGGCAGCCCGGTTACCGGCGGCGGCTGGCCGTCCTTCTATATCGAGGAAATGGTCGGACACGCGGAGAACACCCAATCGCTGCTGACCAGCATGGTGTTCGAGGGCGTGTTCGAGAAATTCCCGACCCTGAAGGTGATCCTGATCGAGGCCGGTTTCGCCTGGCTACCGGCGCTGAAATGGCGGCTCGACAAGATCTGGGAGCGCAACCGCGCCGAGATCCCGCATGTCACCCGGCCACCCTCGGAACTGATCCGCGAACATGTCTGGCTGACCACCCAGCCCATGGAAGAGCCGGAGCCGCGCGAGCAGTTGCTGGACACGATCGGCTGGATCGGCTGGGACCGGCTGCTTTTCGCCACCGACTATCCGCATTGGGACTACGACGATCCGGCCCGCGCCCTGCCGGTCAAGATCGACAAGGCGACGAAGGAGAACTTCTTCCTGAATAACGCACTGGATCTGTTCGGCCTTCGATAATGCCTAAATATGTCGTAGCCCCAATCGAGGACATCCCCCCAGGCGGTCGCAAGCTGGTCGAGGTTCGGGGCCGTCCCATCGTGATCTTCAATCTCAACGGTGAATTCTTCGGCATGCTCGACCGCTGCCCGCATCAGGGCGGAAGCCTCTGCGAAGGCCACCTTGTTGGTCTAGTCGAGGCGAGCCAACCGGGTGAGTACAAGTTCTCCCGCCAGAACGAGATCGTCCGCTGTCCCTGGCATGGCTGGGAGTTCGACATCCGCACCGGCCAATCCATGTGCGAGCCCGACCGCATCAAGGCAACCCAATACGATGTCGACATCGCCCCCGGCGACGCGGTGACCGAGGGACCTTACGTGGCCGAAACCTTCGACGTGATGGTCGAGGAAAAATACGTGGTGGTCGAGGTTTAGATCACGCCCATGACCACCATCCCCGACTGGCTTCACGCGCTCCCCAAGGCCGAGCTGCATCTTCATCTCGAGGGGGCGATCCCTCTCGACGCGCTTTGGGGATTGATCCAGCAACATGGCGGCGATGCCTCAACTCCCAACCACGAGGCGCTGCGGGAGCGGCTGACCTATCCCGATTTTCCCGCCTTTATCGAAGCCTGGGTCTGGAAGAACGGCTTCCTAAAGACCGCGGACGACTTCACTTTCATCGCCGAGGCGGTGGCGCGGGATCTGGCGCGGCAGAACATAATCTACGTCGAGCTTTTCTTCTCGCCCTCGCGTTTCGCCGAACAGGGATTAAGCGCCGGCGACCTCGCGGCGGCGATCCGTCGAGGCTTCGACCGGGTGCCGGAATGCGAGACCTGGCTGATCCCGGATCTGGTGCGCGACCATGGCCCCGAGAACGCGGCGCGGACCCTCGCGGAGATCGCGGAATTGACCGAATACGGCATCGTCGGCGTCGGCATGGGCGGTTCCGAACATGTGGTCCCGCCGGAACCCTTCGCGCCGGTCTATGAGGAAGCAAGACGCCTCGGCCTGCGCACCAGCGTCCATGCCGGCGAGGCGGCGGGTGCCGAGAGCGTGCGCGGCGCGGCGGAGGTCCTGCGGGTCGACCGGATCGGCCATGCCACCCGCGCCGAGGAGGATCCGGCGCTTATAGACCTATTGGCGGATCGGCAAATCGCGCTGGAACTTTGCCCGCTCTCGAATGTCGCGACCGGTTCGATCGTGCGGATCGAGGATCATCCGGCGCGCCGCTATATGGATCGGGGCCTCAATATCTCGATCAATACCGACGATCCCGGCATGTTTCACAACGCATTGGCCGAGGAATACGCCATTCTGATGGAGCGTTTCGGCTTTACCGATGACGAGATCCGTCGGTTGGTTCTGAACGCGCTCGACGCATCCTGGCGACCGAAGACGCCGGGACCACCGTTGCGGGAGAAATTTGAACGGCACCCGGGTTGGCGCTAGTCCAACCCGTGAAAACCGGTGCATGCGACGAAATGCGTCACGCCCGTCAATCGCCTGGTTGCGGGCCGTCATAGCCCTCGATGATCACCACATCGCCCTCGGAGACCGGCGCGCGCAGGGATATCGCGTGTTGGTAGTCTTCGGAGTTGTAGCAATCCAAGGCTTCTTGATAGCTCGGAAACTCGATCACCACGTTGCGTGCCCGTGGTGATCCCTCCGGCGCCTGGCTCTGCCCGCCGCGGACGAGAAACCGTCCCCCGTGCCGCGTGATCGGCGCGGCGTTGGCGGCCACATAGTTCTTGTAGGCCTCGGCGTCGTGAACGTCGATCCGCGCGATCCAGTATCCCTTGGCCATCCGATCTCTCCCATTCGAATTCCCCGAACAGGATAAAGTCTCGTAACACTAGGTCAATTCCGATCAATCAGCGGCGCTCCACCCCGTCGTCCTGGCGAATGTCGGGGCCTCGATGCCAGGAGGACAGGACCCAGCCAACTCGCGCATGCGTCGCGAGATCCCGACTTGCACCGGAACGACAATGGAGGTGAGCAACGGGCGACGGCGTTCTCCAGGCTCGATGGGCGATCCGCGATCCTAACGACCCGCGTCCAGCGGTGGCGACCACGCTTGATTGCCGGGAATCTCATCACCCAGAAGTTCAGGTTCGGCGTGGGCATGCAGATCCGCCAGATGGGTCGGGAAATCCTCGTTGAAGATCGCGGCCGCGATGCCGCGGGCCAATCTGTCGGCGCCATCACTGACACAGGGGATATCGCCACTGACATTGCCGTGGCTGACGGTCGCCGCGAAGGTGAAATTGTGCAGGGATCCGAGATACGGCGCGGCGCCGGGCAGACGCTCACGGAACTCGAATGCCGGTCCAAGGTCGGGGAAGTCCAGAAATTCCTCGAGAAACCGATCATCGGCGTTATCAACCGTATCGCGGAACGTCGCGATCGCATCGGCGAAACCGCTGGTCTCCTCGGGCGCGGTCACGTCGATATGAAAGCCGGTTCCGAGGATCACGTGATCGACGGTCAGGCTTTCCGTTCCGGCGGCAAGGATGATCTGATCGCCGGATCGGCGCGCCTCGGTGATCTCGGCATCCAAGTGCAGCGAGACCTTTTCGTGCCGCCAAACCCGGCGCACCGAATCGCGCGGCGGCGCGACCCTGTAACGGAACACATAGGACAGGAGATCAAGCCGGGCCTCGGCGGGGAGGCCAGGAAACCCGTGGGTAAATCCCGGGTAATTCGTGCTTTTCATCTTGTTGATCCGGGGCACCTCGGGCGCGCGGACAATCAGATGGACCCGCGCCGCGCCGGCTTCCAGGGCCGAGGCCGCGTTATCCACCGCCGAGGCGCTCATGCCGATCACCGCGACGGACTTTCCGGCCATCGCCTGGAAGTCGATATCCTCGGAGCTATGCCGACACCTGTCGCCCGAGAATCCGACCAGCGGCGGCGGCACGCGGGGCCGCGCCATCCCCTCGCGGCCGGTCGCTAGAATCACCCGCCGCGCCGCGATGCTCTCGCCACCGTCAGGTCCTTCGACTTTGAGATCAAAGCCATGCGCCGCCGGAACCAGGCGCTCCAGGCGGGATTTGTTCTCGACCGGGATTTCCAAGACGGTTCGGTACCAGATCAGATACTCCATCCAGATATCGGTCGGGATCCGGCCCAGCGCCTCCCAGGCCTCCAGGCCGCGCGAGGCCTCGTACCAGGCACGAAAGGTGAGATTTGGCAATCCCAGCGCCGGCCCGGCCAGATGCTTGGGCGAACGCAGGGTCTCCATGCGCGCGTAGGTAACCCAAGGTCCCTCGCGCCCGGACTCGCCGCCGTCCAGAATCCGGATATTGAAGATCCCCGCGCGGCGCAGCGCGAAACAGGCGGCGAGACCGCACATGCCGGCGCCGACGATCACCACGTCCACGACCGGCTCGCCCCCGGCGGTTTGCCGCGACGTCACCCAATCACTTGGCGGATATTGCAGCAGTTCCAGATCATGACGCAGCCGTTCCGCGAGCACGGCGAAACCAATCGGTGGGCCAATTTGTGGGTCAATCGGTGACGGGGACACGGGTCGAGTACTCCATCGGCGGGAAAAAACACGAAACGAGATTTATCGCTCTAGCGCCGGTTTTGAAACCTCGGCATTGTTGGGGGAACCCGCCCGCCGATCAATCCTGGATCCCGACATGAGCCACCGCATCGTTCTTATCCAAGCCGTTCCGATGGCGGTCGAACCGGTCGGCGAGGCGTTCAAGCGGATCTGGCCCGAGGCGGAAACCGTCAATCTGCTCGAGGACTCTCTCAGCCGCGACCGCGCCGCCACCGGCCATCTGGACCGGGCGATGATGGATCGCTTCAGGGTGCTGGGTGACTACGCGTTGTCGATCGGCGCGGACGGCATCCTGTTCACCTGCTCCGCTTTCGGCCCGGCGATCGAGATGGTGGCCCGGGACGCGCCGATCCCGGTGCTGAAGCCGAACGAGGCGATGTTCGACATGGCGCTCGATCTCGGCGCCCGCATCGGCATGCTGGTGACCTTCCAGGGCAGCGTTGCCTCGATGCGCGACGAGTTCCAGGAAATGGCCGCCGCGCGGGGGCTGGAGGCGGCGATCGAGCCTTGTCTGGTCGAGGAGGCGATGATGGCCCTAAGGCAAGGCGACGCGGACCGGCATAACGCGCTGCTGGTCGAGGCCGCGACGGCTCTGGCGGATTGCGACGCGGTCATGCTCGCCCAATTCTCCACGGCCCAGGCCAAGGACGCGGTGGCCGAGGTGCTCGGGCTTCCGATCCTCACCGCGCCGGACGCGGCGGTGGAGCGCATGAAGGCGGCGGTGCTCAATCTCTGAGACAATCCGCCGAAGCCGGTTGCCACAACAATTTTTCAGACGAGGTTCCCATGGCGAGACTGAATGAACTTACCGCGACGGAGGCAGTCGCCGGCATGGCGCGCGGTGATTTTTCCGCCGCCGATCTGATGCAGGCCTGCCTCGACCGGGTCGCCGAACGCGAGGACGATGTTCGAGCCTGGGCCTATATCGATCCGGAACGCGCCATGGCCGAGGCCCGGGCCGCCGACGCGGCGCGCGAAAGGGGCGAGACGCTCGGCCCCCTGCACGGCTTGCCGGTCGGCATCAAGGACATCATCGACACCGCCGACATGCCGACGGAAAACGGCTCGGCCCTGTTCGAGGGGCGGCGGCCGAATGCCGACGCCACCTCGGTCGCCGCTCTCAGGGCCGCCGGCGCCGTCATCATGGGCAAGACCGTCACCACCGAGCTCGCCAACACAAATCCCAGCAAGACCCGCAACCCCCATAACCTGGAGCATACGCCAGGCGGCTCCTCCGCCGGGTCCGGCGCCGGGGTGGCGGATTTCCACATGCCGCTCGCGGTCGGCACCCAGACCGGTGGCTCGGTCATCCGGCCCGCTTCGTTCAACGGGGTCTACGGTCTGAAGCCGACCCTGGGCCTGATCCCGCGCGGCGGCGCGCTTTTGCAATCCCATACCCTGGACACTCTCGGCGTCTACGGGCGCAGCCTCGAGGATCTGGCGCTGATCACCGACAGTCTGTCGATTCCCGAACCGCAAGATCCCCATAGCTATGACGGCGGCCGCGGCTCGCTCCTGGCGGCGCTTGAACAGCCCGGCCCGAGCCGGCCACGCTTCGCCTTTGTCGAGACGCCGGCCTGGGACCGGGCGGATGCGGGCGCCCAGGCGGCGATCACGGATGTCGCGCGGCGCCTCGGCGATGCCTGCATCAAGGAGACCCCGCCCTCGCCCTTCGATCGGATCCTGGATCTGCACGGCGCGATCTTCGCGGGTGAGAACGCGCATTACTACGGCGGCTTTCTGCGCGATCGCCCCGAGTTGCTCAGCGACAAGATCCGGGCGCGGCTGAAAGACTCATACGACATCCCTGCACGCGACTATATCGAGGCCCTGAACGAACGCGAGGTAATCAATGACGCGATCGAGGGCCTGTTGACTCGCTATGACGCGATCCTCTGTTTGCCAGCGACCGGCCCGGCGCCGCGTGGCTTCGAGACCACCGGCGACGCGGACTTCAACAGCCCTTGGACCTATCTCGGCGTGCCTTGTGTCTCGCTCCCCCGCCTCACGGTCGACGGCATGCCGCTGGGCGTGCAACTGGTCGGCGGGCGCGGCGCCGAGGGCCGTCTGCTCCGCACGGCGCGTTGGCTAGATGGGTTTCTCGCGTCGTAGCGCGGGGTCGGGGATGGCGAGGCGAGGGGATCACGAACCACCACCCCCTCTCTTCCCGTATCCCTGGGCTTGACCCAGGGCCTGTCCCGGGCGCCTGGGATTGGGGAAAGCCGACGTTATTCGGCATGACAGACCGCGGTCCCCGCGATACCGTGGGCCGAAACCAACACCAGGAGCCGTCAATGGCCGCCACGCATCATCTTCCCGCCTCCGCCGAGACCGTTCATTGGGGCTATTTCGACGCCGGGCTCGCGCCGGTTCTGGAAGTCGCGTCCGGCGACACCGTCAATCTAGAATCGGTCTCCGGCGGCCCGGAAACCCTGCCCGGCGAGGGTTACCACATTCCGCCCGAACTGCTGGAAGTGCACGCCAAGGTACCGCGCAAGATGCCCGGCCACATGCTTACCGGTCCGGTCCATGTCACCGGCGCCAAACCCGGCCAGGTCCTGCAAGTCGACATTCTCGATGTCGGCCTGCGTCAGGACTGGGGCTACAACTTCGTGCGCCCACTCTCCGGCGGCCTGCCGGGTGAGTTCGACGAGACCACGCATATGACCATCCGCCTGCACGACGACACCAACGAGGGGGAATTGCCCTGGGGCACGCGGCTCCCGCTGCGTCCGTTTTTCGGGGTCATGGGCTGCGCGCCGCCGCCGGCCTGGGGGATGATCAGCTCGATCCAGCCGCGCGCCCATGGCGGCAACATGGACAACAAGGAGCTGATCGCCGGCACCACGCTTTATCTGCCGATCTTCGTCGAAGGCGCCCGGTTTTCCGCCGGTGACGGCCACGGCTGTCAGGGGGATGGCGAGGTTTGTGTCACCGCGATCGAGACCGCGCTGGCCGGATCGTTCCGGCTTACGGTGCGCGACGACATGCGCCTGGACCTGCCCCGGGCCGAGAACGCCGACGCCTTCATCACCATGGCCTTCGACGAGGACCTGGACGACGCCGCCAAGGAGGCGCTGCGGCAGATGATCGCGCTGATCGTCTCGCGCACCAATCTCAACCGCGCCCAGGCCTATGCGCTCTGCTCGCTGGCGGCGGATCTCAGGGTCACCCAGATCGTCAACGGCAACAAGGGCGTGCATGTTGTATTGCCGAAATCAGCGCTCTAGGGAGAGCCGAAATGCTTAAGGATCACGGTCGCTACGCTTATTCGAGCCTACCGAGCCGAGCGAAATACGAATGGCCGAACGGGGCCAAGGTCGCGGTCTATGTCGCCATGAACATCGAGGCCTTCAGCTATGGCGAAGGCAAGGGCGCGGCCATCGCCCCGCCGGACCAGGCGGTCAGCCACAGCATCTATTCCTGGCGGGACTACGGCAATCGGGTCGGGTTCTGGCGCCTGATGGACATGTTCGACGAGCTGGGTATCCCCGCCCAGCATCAGATCAACACCGCGATCTACAAGGCTTGCCCGGATATTCCCGAGCGGATCCGGGCGCGCGGCGACGAGTTCCTGGGTCATGGCTATTCCAATTCGGACGAGCAGGGCGGCTTGCCGGAAGCCGAGGAACGCGCGCTCATCGAGGCCTGCACCAAGACAATCACCGAGCGCGAGGGCAAGGCGCCGACCGGCTGGATGAGCCCCTGGCTCTCCAACAGCGAGGTCTCCATGGATCTGCTCCAGGAAGCGGGATATCGCTATGTCATGGACTGGACGATGGATGATCAGCCCATTTGGATGAAGACCCGGAACGGCCGAATTCTCTCCATGCCCTATCCGGTCGAGGCGAACGACAATCGCGGGATCGTCTGGTACCGCTATACCTCGGAAGAGTTCACCGACATGCTGATCGATAACTTCGACGAGATGCTGGAGCAATCCGACCGCGACGGCCATCCCGTCGTCTGTCCGATCTCCCTGCACCCCTTCGTCGTAGGGCGACCCTATCGCATCCGGCAACTGCGCCGGGCGTTCGAACATATTCTGAAGCAACGGGATCGGATCTGGCTCACCCGACCAGGCGATATCTGCCGGCATATCGAGACGTTGACCGAAGGCACGGTGCCGACACTCTAACGGGGCGGGCGTGGGTCCTTTTTAGGATTTGGTTTTGCGCATGGTGGCGATCCGGGCCATGGCCGTCTCGAGGGTCGAGCCGTCGCCCGCGGCTTCCCGGTCGGCCAACACACGATAGTATTCCAGCAGCGTGGTTCGCAGCATTGATGACATGCTGGAATCGGCGCGCTTGCTCACCACCGTCTCGCATAATTCATCAAGGCTAAGGCCTTCCCAAAGGCAGATATTGAGCAATCCGTCCCAAACCGGCTGTTCGAGAACGATCGTCGAGCGTCGATCATCGATGGAGATGTTCTTACGAATGGCGGTCCCGGTGAGAACCTTGGCGGCGTCCTGCAAATCGATCTCCTTCGGCGCGGTTCGGGGCGAGGCGTATCGGCGCTCCGGAGGTTAGACCAGTCGATCGACGGTGATCTTGATTTCGCGCAATAATTGGCGAAGCGCCGGACTCGACGTGGTGCTGGGTGTCAGATCCCGCAAGGTTTGAAGAAATTTCTCGCCTTGGGTCAGAACGGCTTCGGTCGGATCCATTGCGACGGCTCGCGCGTCTTGCACCGTTTCGGCGTGACCGCCGCTCGCGGCGGCGAGGGCCCGCTCTCGGAAATGATCAATGATCAGCAGGCGAACCGCGCTCGACAGGGACGACGTATACGTCGCGTAGTCATTCAGTGCACTATTCGCAAGTTGATGGATCGATTTTCCTCGATTGCGCGCACAGGTTTCAAATCCATCCCAAAACGCCATCTCCAATCTGAGACTTGTACGGCGGCCATTCACAAATAGATTCTTTATCTGGCGATCGGTTCCCCGAATGTTTGCATCATCCATCATCGCGGTTTGCAACCCACACTGTTTCCGCACTACTCGACATTCGTGATGAGTCCTTGGAATTCGCCATACTTGATCGTTGGGTACATTTCAATATGAAACACAGTTCGCCCGTTCCCTTGCCAAATCGATCCTCAACGGAGAAGCGGCAATGGTGTCTTGAACCGTGATATGGTTTTCAGAATCGAAACAACAATCGTTCCGACGAGCAAAAATCACAAAAGGAATGCGACAATGCTGAGAATTTGGGGTCGTCGAAGCGCGTTCAACGTGCAGAAAGCCTTATGGACAATCGGCGAGCTCGGTCTTGATCACGAACACATCAACGCCGGTGGCGACGCCGGTGGCCTGGATGAACCCGCGTTTCGCGCGATGAACCCGCATGGCCGCATCCCGGTGATCGAGGATGACGGGCTGGTGGTTTGGGAATCCAACAGCATCATTCGCTATCTCGGCGCCAAATATGGCCAGGGCCGGCTCTGGGACCCGGACCCGGCCAACCGCTCCTTGGCCGACCGTTGGCTCGACTGGGGCCTCGCCACGGCCCAGCGCGACTTCCTCGATCTGTTCTGGGGCTATTACCGGACGCCGGAACCGGATCGTGATCCCGTTTTCGTGACCGAGCGCTTCAAACGCTGCGCCGACAATCTACGCCTGCTCGACGCGCATCTGGCGTCGCGCTCCTATCTGGCGGGGGACGAGTTCACGATGGCTGATATTCCGGCGGGCACGACCCTGTATCGCTATTTCGAAATGGATATCGACCGGCCCGACGTGCCGAATGTCGAGGCCTGGTACGCAAGGCTATGCCAGAGACCAGCTTACCAGGAGCATGTCATGCTGCCCTTCGAGAACTTATACGGCCGTCTGGCTTTTTAAGTGCCGAACAAAGCCGTGTTCCCGCTATTCAAGCGTGCGCGCCAGGTCTTGAATAGTGCGCCACGCCGCCTCGACGTGACGCCTTTCGGTATTGGTCTGGCCGATGGCCCAGCGGATCGCGTAGCACCCGCGCACCCGATTCTGGGTGAAATAGGTCGAGCCCTCGTCGTTCAGGCCATGCAGCAGGGCTTCGTTCAAGCGGTCTAATTCCCCGAGGTCATCGATGCCGGTCGGGCGATACCTGAAGTTGAAAAGCGATAGCGAGCGAGGCGCGACGATCTCGAAGTCCGGGGCCTCCTCGATCCAGGCCTCGGCCACGCGGGCCAGCGCGATATGGCGCCGGAGTATGTCGCGCAACCCCTCGACACCGTAGGATCGGATAACGAACCACAGCTTCAGCGCTCTGAAGCGGCGGCCGAGCGGGACGCTCCAATCCCGATAGTCGATGATCTCGCCCTGCTCGCGACTCTTCAGAAACTCCGGCAGGATCGACAGGGTGCGGATCAGCGCGTCGGGATCCCTCACATAATGGGCCGAGCAGTCAAAATTCGTCATCAGCCACTTGTGGGGATTGAAGACGAAGCTATCCACCAACTCCACGCCGTCGGCCATCCAGCGTTCCTCGGGCAGGATCAGCGCCGAGCCGCCCCAGGCCGCGTCGACATGGAAGAAGATCCCGTGCTCGCGGCAGATCTCGCCGATCAGCCCGAGCGGGTCGACCGCGCCGACCCCGGTGGTTCCCATGGAAGCGACGACGCATGCCGGAACCCGGCCCGCCGCCAGATCGGCCTCGATCGCGGCCCGCAGGGCCTCGGGGCGCATGGCGAAGGCCTCATCCGTTTCGATCAACCGCACATTCGCCTTGCCGTAACCCGCGATCTTGGCGCCCTTCTCCGTCGCGGAATGGGCCTGCTCGGAGGTATAGGCGACCAGGGCCGGACCCGCCGCCATGCCCTCGGCATTCGCCTTCCAACCGGTCGAGCGCTCCCGCGCCGTCAACAAGGCGCAGAGAATGGCCCCGGACGCGGAATCCTGGATGACCCCGTGCAATCCTTCCGGAAGGCCCGTCATCTGGCGCAGCCACTCCATCATCAAGGTTTCCATCTCGGTCGCCGCCGGACTGGTTTGCCAGAGCATGCATTGCGCGCCGAGGCTCGCCGTCAACATTTCCGCAAGCACCGAGGGCGGGCTGGAGTTAGCCGGGAAATAGGCGAAGAAACTCGGATGCTGCCAATGGGTGATGCCGGGCAGGACCTTGGATTTGAAATCCGCGAAAATCTCCGTCATCGCCTCGGGCTCGTCCGGCGGCGACGCCGGCAGGGTCGCGGCGATGTCACCGGGCGCGGTTTGGGCGCGTACCGGAAAGCTCTCCACGTCGCTCATGTAATCGGCCATCCAATCGACCATGGCGTGGGCGTGACTTCGAAATTCCTCGACGTCCATGTCGTCTCCTTCTCGCCTTGATGGCGAACATGTTATCCGGCTCGGTCGGTGGTCGCCGACATCGCCCATTCCTTGAGTACATTGCCGTCGACCTCGCCGGACGCGTGACGCGCCCGAAGATCCGCGATTTTCTCGCCGGGCGCCAATCGGCCACAGGCCCAAACCGCCATGGCGCGAACCAGGGCGGAGGCGTCCGACAGCAGCGGCTCGATCCTCGTCAGAACGGAGGCATCGCCGGCGTTGCCGAGCGCGATCAGGACATTGCGCAAGAACCGGTCTCGCCCGACCCGCTTGATCGGCGAACCGCTGAATCGCGCCCGGAATCCCGCGTCGTCAAGCTCCAGAAACGACGTCAGCAGCGGCAGCTCCAGATCCTCGCGGGCAACGAAGGCCGCCTCGCTGGAAGCCTTGGCGAATTTGTTCCACGGGCACACGGCCAGACAATCGTCACAGCCATAGACCCGGTTTCCGATCGCCGCGCGAAACGCCGGGTCGATATGTCCCTTATGCTCAATCGTCAGATAGGAGATGCAGCGCCGCGCGTCCAAGGTATAGGGCGCGGGAAAGGCGTCGGTCGGACAGATGTCCAGGCATTTCGAGCACGTGCCGCAGTGATCGTCTTCCGGCGGGTCGGGCGCGAGTTCCAAGGTGGTGAAGATTTCGCCCAGGAAGAACCAGGAGCCGAGCCCGCGGCTCACGAGGTTGGAATGCTTGCCTTGCCAACCGATCCCCGCCACCTGGCCCAATGGCTTTTCCAGGACCGGCGCGGTATCGACGAAGACCTTGAGATCGCAACCGAATGTCTCGGCCATCCAGCGACCAAGCTGTTTCAGGCGTTTCTTGACCAGATCGTGATAGTCCCGGTTGCGCGCGTAGACCGAAATATTCGCGCGGTCCCGCGCCGCCAGATTGGCCATCGGGTCATGGTCCGGGCCGTAATTCTGTCCCAGCACGATGACCGAGCGCGCCTCGGGCCAGAGGCCTCGCGGATCGCGGCGGCGCTCGACGGTCCGCTCCATCCAGTCCATGTCGCCATGCTGACCGGCGGCGAGGAAGGCATCGAGCCGCGCCTGTTCGCGCGCGCCCACCGCCGCCGGCGCGAACCCGATCATGTCGAAGCCGACCTCTCGCGCCTTGGCTATGATCCGCTGCTTCATGGCGTAACCGATCGCGTCAAAGGGGCGGGATATCACCCTGGGCCTGGGCCTCGGCGAAGGCACCGGCGAAATCCTCCAGGCCACCGGCCTCGATCGCGGCGCGCAGCCCGGCCATCAATTCCTGATAGTAATGCAAATTGTGCCAGGTCAGCAGCATGGCGCCGAGCATCTCGCCGGCCTTGACGAGATGCTGGAGATAGGCGCGCGAAAATCCGTCGCAGGCCGGACAGGCGCAGTGTTCGTCCAGAGGCCGTGGATCATCGGCGTGCCGGGCGTTGCGCAGATTGACCTGGCCTCGGCGCGTGAAGGCCTGGCTGGTTCGCCCCGATCGCGTCGGCAGCACGCAGTCGAACATGTCGACGCCGCGTTGCACCGCCTTCACCAGATCGTCCGGCTTGCCGACGCCCATCAGATAGCGGGGCCGATCCTCCGGCAGTTCCGGCACGGTGACGTCGAGTACCCGAAGCATCTCGGCCTGACCCTCGCCGACCGCCAGGCCGCCAACCGCGTAACCGTCGAAGCCGATCGCCTTCAGGGCGGCCGCGGATTCTCGGCGCAGATCGTCGAACACGCCGCCCTGAACGATGCCGAAAAGACCGTATCCGTCTCGCGGCTTGAACGCGTTCCTCGAGCGCTCGGCCCAGCGCATCGACAGCCGCATGGATTCCGCCGCCACCTCCGGCGTCACCGGAAACGGCGTGCATTCATCAAAGGCCATGGTGATGTTGGCGTCGAGCTTGTGCTGGATATCGATCGAGCTTTCCGGGGTCAGCGTGTGATAGCTGCCGTCGATATGGCTGCGGAACCGGACGCCGTTCTCGTCGAGCTTGCGAAGCTCGGTCAGCGACATCACCTGATAGCCGCCGGAATCGGTCAGGATCGGACCGTCCCATCCCATGAAGGCGTGCAATCCGCCGAGCTTCTCGATCCGCTCCGCGCCGGGTCGCAGCATCAGGTGATAGGTGTTGCCGAGCAGGATGCCCGCGCCGGTTGCCTTGACCGAGCTCGGCAGCATGCCCTTGACGGTCGCCGCGGTCCCGACCGGCATGAAGGCCGGGGTATCGACCACCCCATGCGCGGTCGTTAGCCGACCGCGCCGAGCCGCGCCATCGGTGGCGTCGACGGTGAAATCGAGAGGCATCGGGCTACCGGTTGTTGCCGAACATGAGCACGTGATTGCCGGTGTCGATATCCGGCGCCGCGACGCCGTGATCCGGCAAGCCGACGCCGAACCCCGCCCTAAGCGCCGCCGCCGTCGCCTGGGTCGTCTGGCCTTCCAGCAGGACGATCCATTCCGGGGTCTCGTTCTCCGGGATCGCCATGCCCTGGGCCTTGCGTCCCTCGTTGACCACGGCCAGATCGTTCTCCGCCAGGACGGCTCCGATCATCCCGGGCCGCGCGATCAGCGACGGCAGCAAGTCGTTCTCCAAATGTCCGCGCAGACCGTCCATCACCGCCGGGGCTGGTGAGAACCTCGCGTAGGCGCAGGCGCCCGCGAAGCCGTGCGACAGATCGATGGTGATCCGCGCGGTGACGCGCTCGAACTTGCTGAAGGTCGCCATGACCTTCTTCGACCAATCCGACTGATCCTTCAGCAGTTCCATGTAATCCGGATCGGCGAGATCCTCGACCTTGTCGGTCTCATAGGTGGCGAAATACTTGATCCGCGCGTCGCCGTCGGCGTCGACATAGCGGCGGGCGCGGTGAAAGCCGGGCATCCAGACGCGCTCGTCGATATGCTCGCGGTTGTACCATTCGTTGAAGTCCTCCTCGACACCCACCGGGGTCTCGGTGAAGGTCATGAGCATGCCTTTGCCGTATAGCGCCATGAGAGCTCTCCGTTACTTGGTGACGAGTGAATCGATGAATTGCCTCGCCGACATGCCGACCGCCCCGCCCGCCGCCTTGGCGGTCTCGTTCACGTGGCTCAACACGCCGTCATTATAGATCGACTTGCCGTCTCCGATCCGCGCCGACATGCAGGCCACCGTGCCGCCGATGATGCCGCGCGTGTCGAGCGCGGGTAGACGCGACATGCCGACCCCGTCCTTGCCGCCGGCGGCGTCGTGAAAGAAGCCCGCGAAGGCCTCGCCGCGGATTGCCATCGCCGGGTCCGCGCCGGGCATGGCGCCGTGACTGCCGGAAACGATGATGCGCCCGCCATCCTGGTCGTTCACGAGCGAGATCGAGTCCATCAGGACGATCATCCGCTCTCCCGGCCTGGTCGGCAGTTCCTTGCGCGCCTCGGCGTAGCTCGGCGCGGGCTTGTCGCTCATCGCCGCCTTGGTCATCAGTCGCGCGGCGTCGATCGCCGACATGCCGACCGCCACGCCGAGGGATTCCGCCAGCGGGTTGACGAAGGAGATCACGCCGTCGGCCACCGCGCTGTCGCCGTCGCCGATGCGGCAAGACATGGTGTCCGTGGTCGCGTAGGGAATGTCGAGTGACTGGCAATAGGCGCCGCCGGAAATCCCGGAACCATCCTTGGCCCGCCCGGCGTCGTTGAGGATCACGCCCCGCCCCTTGGCCTTGACCGCGAGATAGGCGGCATAGACCCCGCCATGCGACGCGCCGAGCACGACCCGCCCCTCGCATTCCGGACCAAGTTTGGTCACGGTATGGGCGACGACGATCTCGTCGTCGATGATCCGATTGGCCATGTTGGTTTCCTTTCCGGTTGACGGCGATTCTCTCGGTTCGACAAGACCCTTCGAGACACTCGCTTCGCGCGCTCCTCAGGGTGAATGGAAACTCAATTAAACACTCACCCTGAGGATGCGCCCTTGGCGCCGTCTCGAAGGGTTTTGTCCGCCGCTATTCCCTCACCCCGCCATCATCTCCTTGACCGTCTCGATGATCCGTTCCTCGGAAACCCGAACCACGTCCTCCAACGGCGGGGCGTAGGAGATCGGGATACGCGGGGCGCCGCGGCGGCGGACCGGGGCCTTTAGGGCCTTGAACAGATGCTCCGACACGCTCGCCGCGATCTCCGCGCCGAAGCCGCCGACCGAGACGCTTTCATGGGTGATCAGAAGTCGCCCGGTCTTCTCAACCGAGGCGAAGACCGCGTCGCGGTCCCATGGCCAAAGCGTGCGAAGGTCGATCACTTCCGCGGATATGCCCTGACCTTCAAGCGTCGCGGCGGCCCGGCTCGCGGTGTGCAGCTGCGAGGACCAGGACACGATGGTGATGTCCGAGCCCTCGCGTTCCATTCGCGCCTTGCCGAAGGGCAGGACAACATCGCCGTCCGGCACCTCGCCTTCCAGCCCCCAGATATTCTTGTGCTCGAAATAGACCACGGGGTCGTCACAGCGGATCGCGGCCTTCAGCAGACCCTTGTTATCCGCCGGCGTGGACGGCACCGCGACCACCAGACCGGGGATATGGGTGTACCAGCTTTCCAGCGACTGGGAATGCTGCGCCGCCGAGGAGCGCCACATGCCCATGGGCTCGCGGATCACCATCGGGACCTTGGTCTGCCCGCCCAGCATATAGCGCGCCTTGGCCGCCTGATTGATCAGCTCGTCCACGGCGCAGAGCGCGAAATCGGCGAAGCGCATTTCGACCACCGGGCGGGTGCCGGCCATGGCCGCGCCGACGCTGGCGCCCATGATCGCCGCCTCGGAGATCGGCGCGTCGGAAATCCGCTCCGGCCCGAACTCGTCGACCAGACCGGCATATTGGCCGAACACGCCGCCACGCCCGAGATCCTCGCCCACGGCCCAGACCAGCGGGTCGCGGCGCATTTCCTCGGCGAGCGCGGTCTTGCCGGCCTCGGCATAAGTCATGACAGCCATCAGTAAGCCCTCTCGCGCGGGTCGCCGATATCCTGAACGTCCGTGTAGGCAAGCGAGATATCCGGCCAGGGCGCCGCCTTGGCGGTCTCGTAGGCCTGATCCATTTCGAAGGCGGCGGCGTCGCGATGCGCCTCCAGGGTCTCGGCCTCGACCCCGGCCTCGCGCAGCAGCGCGGCGCAGCGCGCGATCGGATCATTGCCCCAGGCCGCCTCGACCTCGTCCTTTTGACGATAGACCGCCGGGTCGGAGGCCGTGTGCCCGTGCAGCCGATAGGTCTGGCAGAGGATGAACCGCGGCCCGCCGCCGCCCCGGATGGCGTCGACCGCGGCCCGGACGGCTTCGTCAACCGCGACGATGTCATTGCCGTCGATTTCCTCGGCCGCGATGCCGAGCGCCCGTGCCCGCGCCGCCGCGCCGTCGCCCGAGGTCATCGCGTCGGTGCGCGTCGTCGAGGCGAAGCCGTTGCTCTCGCATACGAAAAGCGCCGGGAGCTTGAACACGCCCGCCCAGTTGAGCCCTTCCAGAAAGGGACCCCGGTTGATCGCGCCATCGCCGAAGATGCTGCACGCCACCCCGTCATCGCCCTTCAGCTTGATCGCGTGGGCGGCGCCGGCGGCGATGTTGATATTCGCCGCCACGACACCATTGGCGCCGAGCATGCCGACCCCGAAATCCGCGATATGCATGGAGCCGCCCTTGCCCTGGCAGATCCCGCCCTCGCGCCCCAGCAGCTCCGACATCATCGCGGTCGCGTCGGCGCCCTTGGCCAGGGTGTGGCCATGCCCGCGATGGGTCGACAGAAGATAGTCGCTGGAGCGCAGGTTCCGGCAGACCCCGGAGGCGATGGCCTCCTGACCGATGGAAAGGTGAATCGCGCCGAGAACGAGCTTGTCCTCGTTCGCCCGGGCCGCGGCCTCCTCGAAGGCCCGGATCCGGTGCATCATGCGGTGATGCTCCAGATAGCGCTCGACATCGATATTGCGTGCTGTGTTTCCCGCCACTTGGGCCTCCAATTCACCGCCGACGCCGGCGATGCGGGTTTAAACAGAGCCTCCGCGCGCACGGAGGCGATACCGAGCGGTTTGTAGCACGGACGGACAAAAAAAGGCGACGGGTCGAAAACGATTTCGTCTCGTGTCCCATTCGCGTTCCCGTATTCTCGAGGCGGGATCCGCCCGGTCCCTCATTTTTCGTATCCCCGAGGCGGGGTCCTCGCGGTCCCCATTTCCCGTATCCCCGACGCAGGTCGGGGTCGACGCCTGAATTGGCGGCTGGTGACGGATAGCCGATCACGCCGAACGACCCAACGAATTGCTCCGCCGGCCATCGCGTGCCAACGCTTCAGGCGTCGGCCCCGACCTTCGTCGGGGATACGGTCTGTGTCGGTCTGACGCTAGCGTTCCCGAGAGGTGGTCCTCCCGGTCCCCCATTCCTCGTATCTCCGAGGTGGGGTCCTCCCGGCCCCTCATTTTTCGTATCCCCGACGAAGGTCGGGGCCCACGCCTGAGAAGCCGGCTCGTGACGGATCGCCGATCATGCCGAACGACCCGCCGAATTGTTCCGCCGGCCGTCGCGGCGTAACGCCACAGGCTTCGGCCCCGACCTTCGTCGGGGATACGGTTTGTGTTGGACTGAAGCTAGCGTTCCCGAGGCGGGGGCTTCGTCGCCATCCGTTCTCCCATATCCCCGACGCGGGGTCGTCCCATTCCCCCAATTTTCGTATCCCCGACGCAGGTCGAGGTCGACGCCCGCGGCTTGTCCGCGTGACGGATAGCCGATCACGTCGAACGCCCCGCCAAATTGCTCCGCCACCGGGAGCGCGATTTGGTTGGACAGCCCTGGCTCGCCGCCCTATTAAGCGCCACATTCATACACCGATGGGAGTGTCGCGCCATGCGGGGCCTCGAACTGAAGGGCGTGATCGCCGGTATCATTGCCATGGGCCTCGTGGTCCTGGTCTCCAACATCGCGGTCGATTATCCAATCAACGATTGGCTGACCTGGGGCGCGTTGACCTATCCCATCGCCTTTCTGGTCACCGATCTCACCAACAGGATTTTCGGCGCGGCGCCCGCCCGCAAGGTGGTCTATGCCGGTTTCGCGGTCGGCGTGGTGCTCTCCCTGATCTATGCCGACCCGCGCATCGCGCTCGCCTCCGGGACCGCCTTCCTGGTCGCGCAGCTGCTGGATATCGCGATCTTCGACAAGTTGCGCCGCCAGACCTGGTGGAAGGCTCCACTGGTCTCCTCGGTGGCCTCCTCGGCGGTGGACACGGCTCTGTTCTTCTCAATCGCCTTCGCCGCGACGGGCTTGCCCTGGGTGACCTGGGCGATCGGCGATTTCGGCGCGAAACTGGCCATGGCGGCGATCCTTCTGGCGCCGTTCCGCCTGTTCATCGCGATGCTCCCGGCGCGCCTGCAAGAGGAGACCGGCGACACGTCCGTCTAGTTTCGCCACCGAAGCCAAAATGAAAGTCGACCTTTTCGACTATGAACTGCCGCCAGAGCTGATCGCCAAGCATCCGGCGCGGCCACGCGACGCGGCGCGCCTGCTCGACATGACCGGCCCGGCGCTGGCCGACCGGACGATCCGGGATCTGCCGAGCCTGCTCCGCCCCGGCGACCTTCTGGTGGTCAACGACACGCGGGTGATCCCCTCGCGCCTGGACGGCCGGCGCGGCGCGGCGCGGATCGAGGCAACCTTGCACAAGCGGCTCGGCCCCGGCCGCTGGGCCGCCTTCGCCCGCCCGGCCAAGCGGCTACGGCCCGGCGACCGCGTCGACTTCAACCAGGGCTTGGGGACCGAAAGCTTGGGGGCCGAGGTCATCTCCCGCGACGGCGGCGAGGTGGTTCTGGATTTCGGCCTTGGCGACGACGCCTTGCTCGCCCGGCTGGGCGAGGTGGGACGGATGCCGCTGCCGCCCTATATCAAGCGCGGCGCCGAAGAGAGCCACGCCGAGGACCGCGCCGACTATCAAACCCTGTTCGCCGCCCGTGACGGCGCCGTCGCGGCGCCCACCGCCAGCCTGCATTTCACGCCCGAGATCCTGGCGGCGCTCGAGGAACGCGGGGTTCGGCGCGCGACCGTCACCCTGCATGTCGGCGCGGGAACCTTCCTGCCGGTAACCGTAGAGGACACCGAGGACCACCCCATGCATTCCGAATGGGCCGAGGTGAACGCGGAAACCGTTCAGATGATCGCCGATACCAAGGCCAGGGGCGGGCGCGTCGTGGCCGCCGGCACCACCAGCCTTCGGGTCCTGGAAACCGCCGCGCGATCCGGGACGCTCGAGCCCTATTCGGGCGAGACCGACCTTTTCATCACCCCGGGCTTCGACTTCCGGATCGTTGACCTGCTGCTCACCAATTTTCACCTGCCGCGCTCGACCCTGCTGATGCTGGTCTCGGCGCTGGCTGGGCGCGAGCGAATTCTCGACGGCTATGCCCACGCGATCGCATCGGGCTACCGGTTCTTCTCCTATGGCGACGCCTGTCTGATCAGCCGGGATCCCGTTCAAGCCACGGCCTGAGCATTCGCCGCGGCCGCCTCATCCGACGTCTCAACCTCGCCGGTTTCGGCCTGCCGGGAGGCTTTCTGTTGTTCGCGCCACATCCCAGCATATATGCCGTCCCGGTCCAGCAGCTCGTGGTGCCGGCCGCGCTCGGCGATGACACCGTCGCGCAGCACGATGATCTCGTCCGCCTCCACGATGGTCGACAGCCGATGCGCGATGGTCAGCGTCGTGTGATTGGCCGAGACCTCGGCGAGGCTACGCTGGATCGCCTTTTCGGTATGGGAATCAAGCGCCGAGGTCGCCTCGTCAAACAGGAAGATCGCCGGGCGCTTGAGGATCGTTCGGGCGATAGCCACCCGCTGTTTCTCGCCGCCGGAAAGTTTCAGACCGCGCTCTCCCACCGAGGTGTTGTAGCCGTCCGGCAGGCCCATTACGAAGTCGTGGATGCTGGCCAGCTTGGCGGCGGCCTCGATCTCCGCCGGGCCGGCGTCGGGCCGGCCATAGGCGATGTTGTAGTAGACCGTGTCGTTGAACAACACGGTGTCCTGGGGAACGATCCCGATGGACCGGCGCAGGCTCGCCTGGGTGATCGAGCGGATGTCCTGGCCGTCGATCTCGATCGCGCCGTCGGTCACGTCGTAGAAGCGGAACAGGAGTCGCGAGATCGTCGACTTGCCGGCGCCCGATGGTCCGACGATGGCGACGGTCTTGCCCGCCGGCACCTCGAAGCTCAGACCCTTAAGGATCTCGCGGTCAGGCCCATAGCCGAAGCGTACGTCGTGGAAGGTGACGGTACCGCCATTGGCGACCAGATCCGGCGCATCCTCGGCGTCGGTGACCTCGCGTTGCTCCGCGGTCAGCCGGAACATCGCCTCCATGTCGGTCAGCGACTGCTTGATCTCGCGATAGACGAAGCCGAGAAAATTCAGCGGCTGGAACAGCTGCATGAGATAGGTATTGACCATCACGAAACCGCCGACGGTCATCGCGCCGGACTGGATGTCGAAACCGGCCATGGTCATCACCAGGGTCAGGCCGACGGCGATGATGAAGCCCTGGCCGATATTCACCAACGCCAAGGTGGTCTTGCTGCGCACCGCCGCGTCCTCGTAGCGCCGGAGCGAGCGGTCGAAGCGATTGGCCTCGTGCTCCTCGTTGCCGAAATACTTGACCGTCTCGTAGTTCAACAGGCTGTCGATGGCGCGGGTATTGGCCTTTGAATCCATCTCGTTCATCTCGCGCCGGAACTTCATCCGCCACTCGGTCACCGAGAAGGTGAAGGCGACATAGAGGCTCACGGTCACGAAGGTGACCAGGGCGTACCAGATATCGAATACCGCCCAGAGAATGCCGCAAACCATGGTGATCTCGAGCAGGGTCGGCACGATGTTGAACAGCATGAAGGTCAGCAGAAATTCGATCCCCTTGACCCCACGCTCGATCGCCCGCGACAGCCCACCGGTCTGGCGGTCCAGATGAAAGCGCAGGGATAGCGAATGCAAATGCCGAAAGGTCTTGAGCCCGACCGCGCGAATCGCGCGCTGGCCGACCCGGGCGAAGAAGAAATCGCGCAATTCGGCGAAGGCCTGCTGCGCCACCCGCGAGATGCCGTAGCCGATCAGGATGCCGACCAGGGCCGTGACCACGAAGGCGCCCTCGGCGGAAATCAGATCAACCGCCTCCTTGTACAGCACCGGCACCATGACCGTGGCGAGCTTGGCGGTGACCAGACAGAGCAAGGCGACCACCACCCGGGCGCGGATCGTCCACTCGCCGCGCGGCCACAGATAGGGCAGAAGCGTGCGAATGGTGTTCCAATCGGCCTTGGCGCTGGGCCGATAGCTCATATCCGGGGCGTGACGCGGCGGCATGCGGTGTCCAATTCAGAGGCTCGGTCGCGCGGCTTCACGTCACCGGGGCCATGGGTCGGTTCGATTGTTCGATAATATTGGAACTTTTTCCCTCGACACAAGGGGGATGACAGGCCGCCGCCCTTCCTTGCCTCAAAGGCCCAGCACACCCTTGGCGATGATGTTGCGCTGAATCTCGTTCGAGCCGCCATAGATCGTCGCGGCGCGCGAGTTGAAATAGTGCGGGATGATCCCCAACGTCTCTTCCAGCTCGGT
Source organism: Alphaproteobacteria bacterium (assembly GCA_038118725.1). GTDB lineage: Bacteria > Pseudomonadota > Alphaproteobacteria > Thalassobaculales > Thalassobaculaceae > JADHLJ01. The sequence goes on from JAYOIK010000041.1 coordinate 34,355, forward strand.
CGGGAAGTCGCCCTCATAGGCGGCCTGGATGGCGCTGGTCGGCGCGACCATCGGGCCCGCCACGTCGGCCATGAGCTCGGCGGTCGCCTGCTGGATCTCGGCGCCGCGGATCTTCAGCATCGAGGTCGCCGGATCGGGCGCCGGGTCGTTGCGGCGGCGCTGGCGATCGATCACCCGCATCACGGTGATCTCCAGCGCCTTCAGCTTCATCTCGGCGGTCGCGCATTTGCGTCGGAATTGCGGGTCGTCGGCGAGCGTGCCCTCGAACCCCGGGAGCTTCTCGGCCAGTTCCCGGGCCCGGTTGAGACGCTGGCGCGACAGCCCGACCCGGGCGATGCCGGTACGCTCGTTGCCGAGCAGGAACTTGGCGTAGTCCCAGCCCTTGTTCTCCTCGCCTATGCGATTGCTGATCGGCACACGCACATCCTCGAAGAACACCTCGTTGACATGGCTGGCCTCGTCGATGGTCTTGATGCCGCGCACCGTGACCCCCGGTGATTTCATGTCAATCAGCAGGAAGGAGATTCCCATCTGCCGCTTCGGCGCGTCCGGGTCGGTGCGTACCAGCGCGAAGATCCAGTCCGCGTGATGCGCCGTCGAGGTCCAGATCTTCTGGCCGTTGACGATATAGTCGTCGCCGTCGCGCACCGCCGAGGTTCTGAGCGAGGCGAGGTCGGAGCCGGCGCCGGGCTCGGAGAAACCCTGACAGAACCAGATATCGAGATTGCGGATCTTGGGCAGGAAGAACTCCTTCTGCGCCTCGTTGCCGAACTCGCAGAGCACCGGGCCGACCATGTTCACGTTGAACGATAGCGGCTCGGGCGTCGGGGTGCGTAGCAGTTCCTCGATGAAGATATAGCGCTGCACCGCCGTCCACTCGGTACCGCCGTAAGCCACCGGCCAATGCGGCACGGCCCAGCCCTTGGCGTTCAGGATCCGCTGCCATTCGACGATCTTGGCCTTGCCCCAATGCGGCCAGCGCCCGCCATGCCGCCGCGCGCTTTCGGGCAGGTTCTCGGCGATGAAGGCGCGAATCTCATCGCGAAATCCAAGTTCCTCGGCGGAAAAGGCGAGTTCCATTGTCGGGGCTCCCGTCGCTACGGCCTCGTAGGGCGTTCTCGGGGTATTGTCGCCGAAAGTCGAGGCGAGGCCAAGGGACCAGACCA
>JAYOIK010000041.1:35620-44341 GCA_038118725.1 Alphaproteobacteria bacterium
CCAAGGGACCAGACCAGGAGATCAGACCGATTCCTGGCTCGTGGCCCTAAACCGCGGAACGCAGGATCTCCATCACCTGGTCGGGCGAGCGGATCTCGCGTGGATTGGAATAAGTCCAGTCATCAAGCATGCAGTTCTCGGCCAGGCGGGGAAATTCGTTCTCGCTGACGCCCACGTCGCGAAGGTGGCGCGGCATGCCGAGGCCGGCGATCAGTCTGTCCAGGATCTCCGAGGCCGGCGTGTTCGGCTGCCCCAGCGCGGCGGCCAGATTCCGTTGGCGTTCGCCGTTCACCGGCTCGTTCCAGGCCAGCACATAGGGCAGCATCACACAGGAGGTGTAGCCATGCGGGACATCGGCGCTACCTCCCAGGATATGGCCGATGGCATGGCTGGCGCCGAGCCTTGTGCCGGAAACGATGCCGGTCATCGACAGCCACGCCCCCATCAGGCATTTCTGGCGCGCCTCGATATCCTCGGGATCGGCCTTGACCCGTGGCAGGCCCTCGCCGAGCAGGCGCAAGGCGTGCAGCGCCGCGCCGTCCCAGTAGTCATTGGCGTCCAGCGACAGATAGGTCTCGACTGCGTGATCCACCGCCCGGATGCCGGTGGACAGGAACAGCCATTCCGGCGTGTGCCGGGTGACCGCGCCGTCCAGGATCACCGAAATCGGCACGATGCCGCGATGCATGAAGGACTGCTTGAGCTTGACCCTTGTGTCGGTCACCCCGGCCCGGGCATTGAACTCGCCGCCGGAAAGCGTCGTCGGCACCGCGACCTGGCGCACGTCCGGCGCGTCATAGCTCGGATGGATCCGCTTGCCGTCCTCGCCGACCACCGAACGAAACGGTTCCATCCCGTCCTCGTCAGTGATCCCGTGCTTGAGGCAGATCGTCACCGCCTTGCCGCCATCGGTGACCGAGCCGCCGCCGAAGGTAACCAGCAGGTCGGCCCCCGCCTCGCGCGCGGCGTTGGCGCAGGCGACCACCGCGTGGCGCGGCGAATGGGCGGGCATGTTGTCGTGCAGCCCGCAAAACCGGCCGCCGAGAGCCGCCTCGACCTTGCGCACCTCGTCGGTCTCGCGGTTCAGCGTCCCGCCGACCAGCAGGAACACCTGCTTGGCGCCGATCCGCTCGGCCTCCTCGGCGATCGCCTGGGCTGCGGGCTTGCCGAAAAGCACCCGCTCCATCGCGGTGAAGGTGATCTGTCCCTGTTGCATGACGAGTGCTCCCGGTGTCTTGGAAATGATTGGCGTGGCCTTGATGACACCTATCGCCGCCGCACCGCGAATACCAGGGCGGACCGCGGGTCCCGCGGCAAACAACACGGGGTGGATGATCGCGGTCCCAGCCCCTCCTCCACCGTATCCCCGACCTTCGTCGGGGATACGGGAGATTGGCCGCGTAGCGCCGTCTCGAAGGATTAAGTCTAGCCCACCATTATCCGCAGCCTGCTGGCCGCCGTGGACCAACCGCGTGTTATGCTGTCGTCCGAGACGGCGCATGGCCGATGGCAAACAGGACTGGATCGAGACGTGGCGGACAAAATTCGAGTTGGGATTGTCGGGGCGACCGTGACACCGGGTGGCAGTGGCTGGGGCGCGAACGCGCATGTGCCGGCCTTGCAAGCGTTGCCGGATTACGAACTGCGAGCGGTCTGCACCGCGCATGAGGATACCGCCAAGGCCTCGGCCGAGAAATTCGGCGCGCCGCTGGCCTTTCACGACATGGACGCGATGGTCTCGCATCCGGACGTTGACGCGATCGCCGTGGTGGTCCGGGTGCCCTGGCACAAGGAACTGGTGATGAAGGCGATAGACGCCGGCAAGCCGGTCTGCTGCGAGTGGCCCTTGGGCGCCGATCTGGCCGACGCGACCGCGATGGCCGACGCCGCCAAGGCCAAGGGGGTGGCCACCCTCGTCGGCCTGCAGGCGCGCAGCGACCCGGCGGTGATGTATGCCCGCGATATCGTCGCCAATGGTGAGATCGGCGAGATCATGACCGCCAATCTCAGCGTGATCGTCGACGCCATCCCGGTGCGCGGCGACGGCCGGATTTGGCAAGGGATCCGCAAGAACGGCGCCAATCCGATGACCATTCCGGGGGGCCATTCCGTCGACGCGCTCTGCTACATTCTCGGAGAGTTCTCGGAGATCGGCGCGCGCGTGACCACCCGCATCACCATGTGGAAGCACGCGGTGACCGGCGATGACTTCCCTGTCGACGCGCCGGACACGGTGACCGCCGCCGGGGTGCTGCAAAGCGGCGCCGAGGTCGCCTATCAGGTAGCCAGCGTTCCGCAAAACGCCAGTGGGACCCGCCTGGAGATCTATGGCCGCAAGGGGACCCTGGTACTCACCTCGAACTCGGTGAATATCGGCCCCAGCACCTTGCACATGGCGGTCGGCGAGGCGGCGATGGCCGAGATCACCCCGCCGGACAGCTATCGGCTGATCCCCGCGGACATGGCCGCGGGTCCGGGACGCAATGTCGCCCAGGCCTATGCCCGCTTCGCCGAGACCCTGCGGAACGGAAGCGGTCCGGCCCCGGATTTCGCCGACGCGATCCAACGCCACGTCCTGATTGACGCCATGGAGCGTTCGCACCGCGAGGGCAAGGTTATCAAGTTCTCCTAGGGTCGAGCGGCTTGGAAAGATGAGTGCCATGCAAGCGGATTACGTGATCGTCGGAGCCGGTTCCGCCGGCTGTGTGCTGGCCAACCGGCTTACCGAGGACCCGAGCACCCGGGTGATCCTGCTCGAGGCGGGCGGCAGGGATTGGAACCCCCTGATCCATATCCCCGCCGGCTATATCAAGCTGTTGGATCATCCGACCCTGACCTGGTGCTACAAGGCGGACAAGGCCTCCGGTCTCAACGGCCGCGAGATCATCTATCCCCGCGGCAAGGTTCTGGGGGGCTCCAGCTCGATCAACGGGCTGATCTATATCCGCTCCCAGCCCGAGGATTACGATCATTGGTCGCAGCTCGGCAATCGCGGCTGGGGCGCCAAGGATGTCTTTCCATATTTCCGCAAGGCCGAGAACTGGGAAGGCCCGGAGGACGAGGTCCATGCCAAGGGAGGCCCGCTTTCCACCTCGCTGACCCGCGATCAGCCGGAATTGTGCAAGGCGGCGATCACCGGAGCCGGGGAGATGGGGTGGGAGTATCGCGAGGATCTGAACGATCTGCCCCAGGGTCTCGGAGATCACGTCGGCTGGGTCCAACAGACAAGGGGTGGGCGGTTCCGCGCCAGCGCCGCGCGCACTTATCTCGGTCAGGCGATGAAACGGCCCAATCTCCAGGTGGTCACCGCCGCGATGGTTCACCGCCTGATCCTGGACGGAAAAAAGGCCGTCGGCGTCGAGTTCTCGCGCGGCGGGGCCACGGAACGCGCCGACGCGGCGGGGGAGGTCATCGTCTCCGCCGGCGCCATCGGCTCGCCGCAGATCCTGCAATTGTCGGGTATCGGGGCGCCGGATCATCTCGGCGGCATCGGGGTCGAGGTCAATCACGCGCTCCCGGGGGTCGGCCAGAATTTTCAGGATCATTTCATCGTGCGGGTGCAGGCCTATGTGAAGGGGATCGCGACCTTGAACGAGCGCTCCCGCGGCATACGCCTGGCGGGCGAAGTGCTGAAATATGCGTTCCAGGGCCGGGGCATGCTGACCTACGCGGCCTCCCTGGTCGCCGCCTCGGTGAAGGCGCTGCCGGAATCGGCGACGCCGGATGTCCAGGCGCTGTTCTCGTCGGGAAGTTTCGGGCCCGGACCCAAGCGGGAACTGGATACCCGGCCCGGCATGACCGCCGGGGTCTGGCAGATGCGTCCGGAAAGCCGGGGCCATGTCCTGGCGCGCTCCGCCGACCCGCGCGATCAACCCATCATCAACCCCAACTATCTCGCCGAGGAACGCGACCAGCGCACCGTCGTCGCGGGAATCCGGCTGGCGCGGGACTGGTTCAACACACCGGCGCTGAAGCGCTACGTGGATGCCGAGAACATGCCGGGCGCGGATCTCCAGAATGATGACGAGCTTCTGGATCACGCCCGTCAATACGGCAACACCGTGTTCCACGCGACCTGTTCCTGCCGCATGGGGCCGGACGCGATGTCGGTCGTGGACGACAGGTTACGGGTTCACGGAGTGAAGGGGTTGCGGGTGATCGACGCCTCGGTCATGCCGGCGGTCACCTCGACGAACACCAACGCGCCGACCATCATGATCGCCGAAAAGGGCGCGGCCATGCTCAAGGAAGACGCCAAGGCCGGTTGATTGTCGGTGGGTTTGCGGGGCTTGGAAGCGAGCGTCTTTCGAGCCCGCCCGCTCTGCCCCCGGTCAGTACAATATCGTCCAAGGGCAATCGGCACTGGCGCGGCAAAGCTCCCTGGCCGCCCAGAGCGAGCCCGCGATCACCATGACAACGATAACAAGAAGCGCGCCGTCGCGGATGAGCTCACGCCGCTTTTCCGGCCTCACGCGGACCAGACCTCGTCGAGAAAACGCAGCCAGTTCTCGCCCAGCACGCCGCGTATGCGTCCCTCGGACCAGCCGGCGCGTTCCATCGCCGGGATGAAATTGCGGAAATCGCCCAAGGTCTCGAGACCCTTGGGCATATCCGGGACTTTCTTATGCGGGATCGAGGTCGACCGCCCCTTGCCCTTGTCCGAGGAGAGATAATTGAAAAACCCGATATCCTGATCCTGAACCCAGTCCGTGCCGATACCGGCATTGGCCTCGCCGACCAGATTGATCAGATAGTCCATCGCGGCGACACAGTCATCGACGGTGCTGTCCTCGCCCTTGGGCAGGAACGGGGTGTAACTGGCGAAGCCGACGAAGCCGCCATGGTCGGCGATGGTCCTGAGCTGTTCGTCGGTTTTGTTGCGGGCATGCTGTTTCAGCATCGGACAGCAATGGGTATAGGCGACCGGGACCTTGGAATGCTTGATCGCGTCATCGCTGGTGACCGGACCGACATGGGACAGGTCCACCAGAATGCCGAGCCGGTTCATCTCGTCGACGACATGCCTACCGAAATCGCTCAAGCCCCCGTCGCGGCTTTCCCAACAACCGGAACCCACCAAATTCTGAGAGTTGTAGGTCAGCTGCATGACCTTGACGCCGAGATCGCGAAACAGGGCGAGATTGTCTACATCATTGTCTATACCGCTGGTGTTCTGCCAGCCGAGAATGATCCCGACCTTGCCCTCTTGCTTGGCGCGCCGGATATCGGCGGTGGAATGAACCTGGAGGATCAGATCGTCATGCTCGACGAACCAGCGTTTCCACTGAGCGATGTTTGCCATGGTGGCGCGGAAGTCATGCCAGACACAGCAGGTACAATTGGCGGCGGTGATCCCGCCCTTGACCATGTCCTCGAAGATCGCCCGCGAGAAATTCGCGATCACCAACCCATCGATCAGAATCGCGTCATCGTATGTTGTCCCCATGCATCCGCTCCCTTGGTCCGCGCGCCATTATAGGAAAACCCGACGGTCATTCCAGCGGCGGCGGAGCGGTTCCACGATCCTCTCCCATGGCCCAGGCGAATGGCGAGCCGTCGGCCAGGTGATCGCCCCCATCCAGCGAAGCGCGACCATCGCGAAGGCCGGCCGTGCGCCGAGACGACGGGGTGGCGCCTCTCGGATTGACCGGTCAGGCGGGCGGCGCTCACCACCCGCCCTATTCGGCCGCGACCGCCGTGCTCTCGGCTTGCGCCTTCACCGCCAGCCGCGCCTCGTGCAGCAGCGGCTCGGTATAGCCGCTGGGTTGCGCCCGGCCCTCGAAGACCAGATCAGACGCGGCCTTGAAGGCGATGCCGTCAAAACCCGGCGCCATCGGTTGATACTCGGGATCGGCGGCGTTCTGGGCGTCGACCACCGCCGCCATGCGGCGCAGGGTTTCCTCGACCTGAGCGCGCTCGCAGATACCGTGGCGCAGCCAGTTCGCGATGTGCTGGCTTGAGATGCGGAGGGTCGCGCGGTCTTCCATCAAACCGATATCGTTGATATCCGGCACCTTGGAGCAACCCACGCCCTGGTCGACCCAACGCACCACATAGCCGAGGATCCCCTGGGCGTTGTTGTCGAGCTCGCGTTGGATCTCCTCGGGGCTCCAGTTTGGCTGCGCGGCGAGCGGAATTGAAAGGATGTCGTCGAGGCTGGCGCGCGCTCGCGTCCCGAGTTCTTCCTGGCGCGCCTTGACGTCGACCTGATGATAGTGCGTCGCGTGCAGAACCGCCGCGGTCGGCGAGGGCACCCAGGCGGTGTTCGCGCCGGCCATCGGGTGGCCGATTTTCTGTTCCAGCATGTCGGCCATCAGATCCGGCATCGCCCACATGCCCTTGCCGATCTGCGCCCGGCCCCGGAGGCCGCAGGCAAGGCCGATGTCGACATTCCAGTCTTCATAGGCCTTGATCCAAGGCGCGGCCTTCATGTCGGCCTTGCGGATCATCGGGCCGGCTTCCATCGCCGTATGCATCTCATCGCCGGTGCGATCCAGAAATCCGGTATTGATGAAGGCGACCCGGTCCTTGGCCGCGCGGATGCATTCCTTGAGGTTAACGGTGGTTCGGCGCTCCTCGTCCATGATGCCGATCTTCAGGGTATTGGCCGGCAGGCCGAGCACCGCCTCGACCCGCGCGAAGGTCTCGCAAGCAAAGGCGACTTCCTCGGGGCCGTGCATCTTCGGCTTGACGATATAAATCGAGCCGGTCCGCGAATTCGCCAGCCCGCCCGAGCGGTTAACGTCATGCATGGCGATCAGGGCCGTGAACATGGCGTCCATCAATCCCTCGGGCGCCTCGTCACCGTTTTCGTCCAGGATCGCCGGATTGGTCATCAGATGCCCGACATTGCGCACCAGCATCAGGGAGCGGCCATGCAGCGAAAAGCCCGTGCCGTCCGGCGCCTTGTAGTCACGGTCCGGGTTCAGGACCCGCGTCACCGTCGCGCCGGCCTTCTGGAAGCTGTCCGACAGATCACCCTTCATCAGTCCCAGCCAGTTGGCATAGGCCAGAACCTTGTCCTCGGCGTCGACCGCGGCGACGCTATCCTCGCAATCCATGATCGTGGTGACGGCGGCCTCGACCAGAATGTCGGAGACATGCGCCGGATCCTCGGCGCCGATCGGCGTGGACGGGTCGATGACGATCTCGACATGCAAATCATTGTGCCAAAGCAGGATCGCCTTCGGCTCGACCCGGCCACCGCGATATCCGGCGAGCGCCGATGGCGTGGCGAGGCCGGTGCGCGTGCCGTTGCCGAGCGAGACGACGAGCGAGCCGTCCTCGATCCAGTAGCCGACCGCGTCCACATGGCTACCGCCGGAGAGCGGCGCGACCTGGTCGAGAAACCGGCGCGCCCAGGTGATCACCGCCGCGCCCCGGACGGGGTTATAAGCGCCGCCCCGACCCCGACCGTCCGCCTCGTCGATCGCGTCGGTGCCGTAGAGCGCGTCATAGAGACTGCCCCAGCGCGCGTTGGCGGCATTCAGCGCGTAGCGAGCGTTCATCACCGGGACCACCAATTGCGGCCCGGCGATCGTCGCGATTTCGGCATCCACATTGGCGGTGGCGACCGAGAAGTCCGGCCCCTCGGGAAGCAGATAACCAATTTCGGTCAGGAACGCCCGATACGCGTCAAGATCGCCCGTCTTGTCCCGGTTCTCGCGGTACCAGCCGTCAATCCGCGCCTGCAGCGCCTCGCGTTTGGCCAACAGCTCTCGGTTGCGCGGCGTCAGATCGCGCAGGATAGCGGCAAAACCACTCCAGACGGTATCCGCGTCGAGGCCGGTTCCCGGGATTGCCCGATCATTGATAAAGTCGAAAAGCGGCTTGGCGATACGCAATCCGTGAGCGGTGATTTGTTCGGTCATCGCGGGCTCTCCTCGGCGCTCGGGATGTCGGTCGCCATCGGACCGATCCACGATGACCTAACAACAGCCTCCTTGCGCCGCACAATCTTGTAAAGCGCGACAAATGGCCGCTCGCCAATATGAAAATTTTGAAAATTGTGCGGCGCAAAATGACCCTTCAACCCGCATTGCCCGGGACTTGGGACTGATTCATGGTTACATAACCTGCTATCATCCGCCGTTCGTGTTCAACCAGTTCGACGACCTGGAACACCGCGTCCGAATTCAGGGCGTTTGGCCAAACATCGCACATCCCGGCGGCCTAGAGCGCGGATAGCGATGCGTCTGGCTCCGTATGTCGAATTCCCGCCCCCCATGGTTGCGGGCATGGGGCCCTCGGGTCATCATCCGCTTTGTCGAGCGGGTTCACATTAGAAATGTCGGACAAAATGACTTTGTAGGCTTTGTATGTTATGAGCCGTCACACAATGTGGCGGGGTAATAAATTGCGATGAGCGAGCATGATTTTTATTTAACGAAAAATAGTTTCCTAAGTAATAACTACGGTGCTTTTCTGACTGAGATTGGATCGCGCCGCGAACGTCCACTTAAGATGCTCGCGCCAATGATGACTCAAAGTTTCGGGAATATGTTCAATTTTACAGCGGTGGCCGCGCGATACGCGGCTGCGTTCGATCATAGTTTCTGCAATTTTCTCGTGGATGCCAGCCGACCATATACGCGCGATATCGTTGCATTCTACCCGTTTGAGCATCAAGTCCTCACGGTCAACGGCAGCTGGGGGGACATTCCTCTTCTAGGCCGTAGACTCACAAACGCGCAATCTTAGGCGTATCGCGGCGAGCTTTAC
>JAYOIK010000042.1:0-43905 GCA_038118725.1 Alphaproteobacteria bacterium
TGTCTGCTGTGTCCATGTGGCGCTGGCATCTTTGGTGGCGCGTATGTCGCCACCTTCACCAACGGCCCAGCCGGTCTTGGCGTCGGCGGCGAAATGCACGGCGAATAGATTAGCCGAAGTTCCGCTTGTCTGCTGTGTCCATGTGGCGCTGGCATCTTTGGTGGCGCGTATGTCGCCACCTTCACCAACGGCCCAGCCGGTCTTGGCGTCGGCGGCGAAATGCACGGCGAATAGATTAGCCGAAGTTCCGCTTGTCTGCTGTGTCCATGTGGCGCTGGCATCTTTGGTGGCGCGTATGTCGCCACCTCTTCCAACGACCCAGCCGGTCTTGGCGTCGGCGGCGATATGCACGTCTCTCATGTCGTTGGTGAAATAGCCATCGGGTGGCGCGACCTTGGTGCCCGCCGTGTATAGTCTCGGAAGGTCGGCCTTGCGCTCGGCCTTCCAAGCCTCTTCCAGCCGGCCGATTTCCTAGTTCAAGGGTTCCTGCTCGCGTCGGATCTCGCCCCGCGGCGCCTCGTTGGCCTGAAGTTGTGTATCCTGACTTGCAAGGAAGATGGGGAGCCAGGCAAAGGCGCCCGCGCCGACGGCCAAGGAAGCGACGATCGCCAGAAGGAAGCAAAGCGCCGCGCCCCTCAGTTTCCGAGCCCGGGCCCGCAGATCGAGGATCAGGGAGACCGGTCCCTCGAGCAGTTGGCCCCAATGGCGTGGCAGCTCGGACGGAAATGTCTGGCGTTCGGCCAAGCTCCTGGCGGTTTCCAGTCTGTCCATCCCGCGCCCCCCAACAGGTTCCCCATGTAGGGGGGTATGCCGTTTCCCGCCCGGCATAAACCCACCCTCATCACATCCGTGAAATCCCGTTGACCCGTCCGCGCAATCAAGCTTTAGTGCGAGCCATGTTCGGGGCGGGGAAAATCCGCGCCGTTCTCCCCTTCATTGGCGGGGCTCGTCGGGTCTCGCCGGAATAACAAAGTCAACAGGATGGGAGCTCCCTAATGCGCAAGACCTTGATGACGGTGGGCATGGCCGCGGCCTTGGCCGTCGGTGTCGCCGGCGTCGCCTCGACCGGGGCCCAGGCGAAGACCTTTAAATGGGCTTTCCAGGGCGATGCCCAGTCGCTCGACCCGCATTCGCTTAACGAGACCTTCACGCTGGGTCTGTTGGGCAACATCTATGAAGGCCTGGTGCGCCGCGGCCCGGATCTGCAGCTGGCGCCGGCCCTGGCCACGAGCTGGGAAATCGTCGAGCCGACCCGCTGGCGCTTTCATCTGCGCAAGGGCGTGAAGTTCCATGACGGCAGCGATTTCAACGCCGATGACGTGATCTTCACCTATCAGCGCACCATCGCCGACGGCTCGGACGTCAAGACCCGGATGGCCGGCGTTAAATCGGCGGTCAAGGTCGACGACCACACCGTCGACTTCATCACCGAGGCGCCGAACCCGATCCTGACGGCGGAGTGGGCGACCTGGTACATCATGGACAAGGAGTGGTCGACCTCGAACGGCGCCGATCGTCCGACCGACGTGACGGCCGGCAAGGAGAACTTCGCCACCCGTAACGCCAACGGTACCGGCGCCTTCAAGGTGGTCAGCCGCGAGACCGACGTGAAGACCGTGCTGGTCCCGAACAAGGGCTGGTGGGACAAGGACGTCAAGCACAACCTGACCGAGGTGATCATGACCCCGATCGGCTCCGACGCGACCCGCGTCGCGGCGCTGCTCTCGGGCGAGATCGACATGATGTACCCGGTTCCGGTTCAGGACATGAAGCGGATCGAAAGCAACCCCGATACCGAGGTTCTGGCCGGCCCGGAGCTTCGCACCATCTTCCTCGGCATGGATCAGGCCCGCGACGAGCTGCTCTACTCCAACATCAAGGGCAAGAACCCGTTCAAGGACGTCCGGGTGCGCGAGGCTTTCTATCGGGCGATCAATATCGACGCGATCAAGGCCAAGGTGATGCGTGGTCTGTCGACCCCGTCGGCGATCATGATCTCGCCGAAGCTGTTCGCCGCCCACGCGGGTGAGTTCAAGCGGCTCGACTATGATCCGGCCAAGTCCAAGGCGCTGCTCGCCGAGGCGGGCTATCCGGACGGCTTCGAGGTCGGCATGGACTGCCCGAACAACCGCTATGTCAATGACGAGAAGATCTGTCAGGCGGCGGTCTCGATGCTGGCCAAGGTCGGCATCAAGGTGAACCTGCTGGCTCAGCCCAAGGCGCTGTACTTCAAGAAGATCCTGCGTCCGAGCTGGGATACCAGCTTCTTCCTGCTCGGCTGGACCCCGGGCTCGTTCGATAGCTGGAACGTCATGTATAACCTGCACGGCACGCCGGATGACAGCGGCCGCGGCAAGTTCAACCTGACCGGCTACTCGAACCCCAAGTTCGACGCCCTGGCCGACAAGGTGCTGAGCGAAACCGACGCGACGAAGCGTGACGCGATGATCCGTGACGCCTATCGGATGAGCGTCGACGACATCGCCTATATCCCTCTGCATCAGCAGGGTTTGGCCTGGGGCAAGAAGAAGTCCGTCAGCCTCAAGCAACGCGCCGACAACCAGTTCATGCTGTACCACGTCACGGTGAACTGAATGGCTTGACGCAAGGTCCGACACGGCCCCGATCATCGGTTTTCCGGTGGCCGGGGCCGGGTTCGGACTTTCTTGTTTTTCGGCGTAAACCCACGGGATAACCCGCATGCTCGCGTTCATTATCCGCCGATTGATTCAGTCGGTGGTTGTCATGTTCTTCGTGGCGCTGCTGGCCTTCGCCATGTTCCGCTTCGTCGGCGATCCGGTTCACCAGATGGTCGGTATCGAGACGTCGCTGGAGGAGCGCGAGGAACTGCGGGTCAAGCTCGGCCTGCGGGACCCGATGATCGTCCAGTTCGGTCGCTTCGTCGGCAACGCGGCCACCGGTAACTTCGGCATCTCCTATCAGCACCAGCGCCCGGTCTCGGAAATGATCCGGGAACGCATGCCGGCGACCCTGGAGCTCAGCATCATCTCGGCGCTGTTCTCGCTTTTGGTGGGCGTGCCGATGGGCGTCTACACCGGGCTGCATCGCCATGGCTTGCTAAGCAAGGTGTTCATGACGGCGTCCCTGGTCGGGATATCCTTGCCGACATTCTTGATAGGGATTCTGTTGATTTATGTCTTCGCGGTGATCCTCGGCTGGCTGCCGTCGTTCGGCAGGGGCGTCGTCACCGATATTGGGGGATGGCGCACCGGGCTGCTGACGGCGGAGGGATTGAAGGCGCTGATCATGCCGGCGATCACCCTCGGGCTGTTTCAGCTCACCCTGATCATGCGTCTGGTGCGGGCCGAGATGCTCGAGGTTCTGCGCACCGACTACATCAAATTCGCCCGCGCCCGAGGGCTGACCAATCGGGCGGTGAATTTCGGACACGCCTTGAAGAACACCCTGGTGCCGGTGATCACGATTACCGGGCTACAGCTCGGCTCCATCATCGCCTTCGCGATCATCACCGAGACCGTGTTCCAGTGGCCGGGCATGGGGCTGATGTTCCTGCAGGCGATCCAGAACGTGGACATCCCGATCATGGCGGCCTACCTGATCATGATCGCCTTCTTCTTCGTGGCGATTAACCTGATCGTCGACATGCTCTACTACGTGGTTGATCCGAGGCTTCGGGTCGATGCTTCCAAGGCGCATGGTCATGGCTGAGGCGCCCGTCACGCAATCCACGGCGAGCGCGCCGGCCACCGTTGAGCCGACGGGCGCCGAGACCACCGCCTGGTCCCGCTTCGTCGAGAGCGACGTTCTCTACAGCTTCACCCGCTCGCCGGTGACGGTGACCGCCGCCGTGGTCACCGCGATCTTCATCCTCTCGGCGATTTTCGCGCCGCTCGTGGCGCCGCATAACCCGTTCGATCTCGCGTCCATTGATCTGTTGGACTCGAATCTGCCGCCCATGTGGATGGAGGGTGGGGATCCGCGTTTCATTCTCGGGACCGATGACCAGGGGCGCGGTATTCTCTCGACCATCATTTTCGGCTCGCGGATTTCGCTTCTGATCGGGTTCGCCAGCGTCGTGCTGGCGACGGTTCTCGGTGTCGGTCTCGGGCTGCTTTCCGGTTTCGTCGGCGGCGTGGTCGACGCCTTCATCATGCGGGTCGCCGAGATCCAGCTGAGCTTTCCGGTGATCCTGACGGCCTTGTTGATCGACGGGGTGATCCGCGGCGTCTTGAATGTCGAGAAATCGGGAGAGCTGGCCTATTGGATCTTGATCCTCTCGATCGGCATTTCGAACTGGGTGCAATTCGCGCGAACCGTGCGCGGCTCCACCCTTGTCGAGCGTAACAAGGAATATGTGCAGGCGGCCCAGGTCATCGGTATCCACCCGACCCTGATCGTGCTGCGGCATATCCTGCCGAACGTGATGGGGCCGGTCTTGGTGATCGCGACCATCCAGCTCGCCGTCGCCATTCTGTCCGAGGCGACCCTGTCCTTCCTCGGCGTCGGCATGCCGCCGACCGAGCCGTCGCTGGGCACGCTTATTCAGATCGGCAACGACTATCTGTTCTCCGGCGAGTGGTGGATGGTGATCTTCCCGGGCATCGCGCTGGCGATCCTGGTACTTGCGGTCAATCTTCTGGGCGACTGGTTGCGCGACGCCCTCAACCCGAAACTGAGATAGCGGCGCATGGCGGGCAATCCCCTTCTCGAGGTACGTAATCTGCGCGTCGAATTCCCCACCCGGCGGGGCATCCTGACGGCGGTCGACGATATCTCCCTGCATATCGATCCGGGCGAGGTGCTGGGCGTGGTCGGCGAATCCGGCGCCGGAAAGTCCATGACCGGCGCCGCCATTATCGGGCTCCTGGAGCCGCCGGGCCGGATCGCGGCGGGGGAAATTCTCCTGGAAGGACGGCGGATCGACAACCTGCCCTATGAGCAGATGCGCCGGATCAGGGGGCTGGAGATCGGCGCGATCTTCCAGGACCCACTGACCAGTCTGAACCCGCTCTATTCGGTCGGCGAGCAGTTGGTCGAGACGATCCAGACCCACACCGATCTGACCCATTCCCAAGCCCTGTCGCGGGCGATCGATCTCCTGGCCGAGGTTGGCATTCCGGCGCCGGAACGCCGGGTCGAGCATTACCCGCATCAGTTCTCCGGCGGCATGCGCCAGCGGGTGGTGATCGCGCTGGCGCTCTGCGTCAATCCCAAGCTGATCATCGCGGATGAGCCGACCACGGCGCTGGATGTCTCGATCCAGGCGCAGATCATCGCGCTCTTGAAGCGGCTCTGCCGTGAGCATGGGACGGCGGTGATGCTGGTCACCCACGATATGGGCGTGATCGCCGAAACCGCGGACCGGGTCGCGGTGATGTATGCCGGGCGGATCGCCGAGATCGGACCGGTGCGCCAGGTTATCCAGAATCCGAAGCATCCCTACACCGTCGGCCTGATGGGCTCCATCCCATCGATTGATCAGGGTGACGGTCGCCTGACTCAGATCGAGGGCGCCATGCCGCGCCTGACGGCGATCCCCCAGGGCTGCGCCTTCAATCCCCGGTGCACCAAAACCTTGGACCGTTGCTTTGTTCAGCGCCCGGACCTGGTGCAAGTCGAGGAAACCCAGGTCTCGTGCTGGCATCACAACAAGGAATTGGCCCATGCCTGACGCGCCAGTGGGAGCTCCAGCGGGAGCCTCGGACGAAAGCCGCGACGGCGTCATGCGGGTCCAGGGCCTGGCCCGCTATTTCGACGTCTCGCCGCCCTTGCTGAACCGCCTGATCGATCGCCAGCCCCGGCAAATCCTGAAGGCCGTGGACGGCATTGATTTCGAGATCGCCAAGGGCGAGACATTCTCGCTCGTCGGCGAGTCCGGTTGTGGCAAGTCCACCGTCGCGCGGCTGATCGTCGGGCTCTACAAGCCCACCGCGGGATCGATCGAGTTCGAGGGCCGCGACATCGCCGGCCTCAGCCGGGTCGAGATGGCGCCCCTGCGACGCCGCCTGCAGATGATTTTCCAGGACCCCTATGCCTCGCTCAACCCGCGCTGGCGGGTGCGGGATATCGTCGCCGAGCCGCTGCGGGCGTTTGGTCTCGAGACCACCTCGGCGGGGATCGAGCGGCGGGTCGGAGAGCTGCTGTCCTTCGTCAAGCTCGCCGCCGCCGACGGCGCGAAATACCCGCATGAGTTCTCCGGCGGACAGCGCCAGCGGATTTCAATCGCCCGGGCCCTGGCGAGCCAGCCGGACTTCTTGGTCTGCGACGAGCCGACCTCGGCGCTTGATGTCTCGGTCCAGGCGCAGATCCTGAACCTGATGAAGGACCTTCAGCGCGAGTTCGGACTGACCTATCTGTTCATCAGCCACAATCTCGCGGTGGTGAGCCATGTGTCCGACCGGGTCGGCGTGATGTATCTCGGTCGCCTGGCCGAGGTGGCGCCGGCCAAGACCTTGTTCACCGCGCCCAGGCACCCCTATACCCGGATGCTGCTGGACACCATCCCGGATCTCTCGATGAGTGGACGCGACCGCACGCCGGTCGCGGGCGAGGTGCCCAACCCGATCACGCCGCCCTCGGGCTGCACGTTCCATCCCCGCTGTCCCTTCGCAACGGATCGCTGCCGCGCGGAGGTCCCGATGCCGATCACGACACCGGATGGCTCGATCGTCACCTGCCACGGCGTCGAGGAAGGCCGTGTGCCCGAGGGGCCGGTGGTGGCGGGGGCTTAGTCGGATCGGAGGGGTTCAACCATGACCAGCGCCGCCCAGAACGAGCTTATGACCAGGGTCGGGCCCGGCACGCCGGCGGGGGCGTTGCTGCGGCGGTACTGGCAGCCGATCGCGCTTTCGGATGAACTGAAGGGCAAGCGCCCGTTCCGTCCGGTCACGGTGTTCGGCGAGAACCTCGTGCTGTTTCGCGACGAGGCGGGGCGGCTGGGCCTGATCGCGCGCAACTGCGCCCATCGCGGCGCCGATCTCTGCTATGGGCGCTTGGAGGATGGCGGGCTCAGGTGCCCGTTCCATGGCTGGCTGTTCGACGTGAACGGCAAATGCCTCGATACCCCCGCCGAGCCGCTCGACAGCACGCTCCATACAAGGGTCAGGCACGCGGCCTATCCGGTTGTCGAGAAGAACGGCATGATCTTCGGGTTTTTGGGGCAGGGCGCCCCCCCGGCACTGCCCAATCTCGATTGTCGCGCCGCTCCCGAAAGCCACAGTTTCGCCTTCAAGGGCTTCGTCGACTGCAACTGGCTTCAGGTGCTTGAAGTCGGCATGGACCCGGCCCATGCCTCCTATCTGCACCGGTTTCTCGAGGACGAGGACGCGAGCAAGGGCTACGGCCAGCAGTTTCGCGACGACGTCGACAATATTCCGACCACCCGGCTGATGCGGGAATACGCGCGCCCGGAGATTCGAGTCGAGGAAACCGATTTCGGCCACAAGGTCACGACGCTGCGAAACCTCGATAATCGGGGCATGCATGTGCGGATAACCGACGCGATCTTCCCGACCGCGATCCTGATTCCGCTCAGCCGTGAGATGACGGTGACCCAGTGGCACGTGCCGGTCGACGATACCAAGAGCTATTGGTATGCGATGTTCACCAGTTTCGGCGCCCCGGTGGATCACGACACCATGCGGGCCCAGCGCCTCGAGGTGTACACCCTGCCGGACTATATGCCGCGCATCGGCAAGGCGAATGACTTCGGCTACGACCCGGATGAACAGCTCCGCGACACCTATACCGGCACGGGGCAGGACATCAACGTGCATGACCAATGGGCGGTGGAATCCCAGGGCGCGATCCAGGACCGGACCATGGAGACCCTGGGCACCAGCGATATCGTGATCACGGAATACCGCAAGCGGCTGGTGAGCGAGATCCGCGCGCATGAGGCGGGCGAGGTGGCCCCGGTCAAGGCGGATCACGCGCTTCCGATCGCCATCGACGCGATCGCGCCGGCGGATGCCTGGGAGCCTGTCGGCGTGGAACGAGACTTGGCGCGGCGCCGCGGCTCGGACTGGGCCTCGGCGTTGATGTCGTGATCTCGGGTACCTGACCAGATGGCGCGCGCGGGCAGTATCGGCAGGGACGGCTTCATCGCCAGACATGGTCTTTGGAGCGACGGGCAGACCGCCAGGGCCGCCGAAGTCCTGGTCGAGGCGCGGGCGTCGGGGCTGGAGATGGTCCGGCTATCCTGCGCCGATCAGCACGGCCTGCTGCGCGGCAAGACCTTGATGATTTCAGAGCTTGAGGGGGCATTCGCGTCGGGCTGCGCGATGACCACGAGCTTGTTGCTGAAGGATACCTCGCACCGCACGGTGTTTCCGATCTGGACCTCGGGCGCCGGCGTCGACGCGCCCGAACTGACCGGGGCGCCGGACTTTCTGATGGTTCCCGATCCCGACACGTTTCGGGTGCTGCCGTGGTCCAGCGGGACCGGCTGGCTGCTCTGCGACATGTACTACCCGGACGGGCGACCGGTGCCGTTTTCCAGCCGGGCGATATGCCGTGGCGCGTCGGAGCGATTGGCCGAAGCCGGATACGATTTTCTCTCCGGTATCGAGATCGAGTTTCATCTGTTCAAGCTGGAGGATCGCAAACTCAGGCCGGAGCAATCGGGCATGCCTGGTGATCCGCCGGATGTGAGCCCGCTGGCCCATGGCTTCCAGTATCTCGCCGAGTTCCGCATGGACGAGGTGGAGCCGGTGGTTGACCTGATCTGCCGCGACGTCATGGCCATGGGCCTGCCCCTGCGGTCCGTGGAGATAGAGTTCGGGCCGAGCCAGGTGGAGTTCACCTTCGCGCCGCTACCGGGGATCGAAAGCGCCGATCTGATGGTGCTGTTCCGATCCGCCGCCAAGCAGATCTGTCGCCGTCACGGCTATCACGCGACCTTCATGTGCCGCCCGGCCTTCGAGAATTTCTTCTCCAGCGGCTGGCACCTGCATCAGTCGCTCCTGGACCGGGCGACCGGCGCGAACGCCTTCACGCCCACCGTGCCGGACGCGCTGCTATCCGAAGCCGGCGAGGCCTATGTCGCGGGGCTGCTGGAGCACGCGTCGGCGTCCTGCGTCTTCACCACGCCGACGATCAACGGTTACAAGCGTTTTCGCCCGCAATCCCTGGCCCCGGACCGGGCGCTCTGGGCACGGGATAACAGGGGCGCGATGATCCGGGCCATCGGCGGCCCCGGAGACGCGGGGACGCGGATCGAGAACCGGGTCGGCGAGTCGGCGGCGAACCCGCATCTCTATCTCGCCTCCCAGATGATCGCCGGTCTCGACGGGATCAGCCGAGCCCTCGTTCCGCCCCCGCCGGCGGACACGCCCTATGCGACCGAGGCGCCGCGCCTGCCGCGTAGCCTGATGGACGCGATGACGGCTTTCCGAGGTAGCGCGCTATATCGCGGGGTCCTGGGGGACGGTTTCGTCGACTATCTGCTCGCCATCAAGGAAGGCGAGGTGTCGCGCTATCTGACCGAGGTCACGGATTGGGAACAGCGCGAATACTTCGAGATCTTCTGAGGGGAGCCCTGCTCACTCCGCCGCGGCGGTTTCCGACACGGGCTCTCCATCCACGCGGGTTTGCCCGGCGACGTTATCGACCGTCACATGGGTATCGTACCAGGTCAGGCGGGGCTTGACGCCGAAACGCTCGGTCAGCGAAGCGACGAGCTCCTCGGTGTACCACGCCTCGGCATGGGCCCGGCTTTCCCAGAGATAGACACCGCCGGTGCCTTCCTCGCCGTTCAGATAGTCCTTTCGGAGCAAGCCCTTGCCCTCGAGCCCGCGATAGGTCGGGGCCGATCCCAAGGCGCCCGAGATCGCCTGGTCCGTGGCGCGCTTGGGTAGATCAAACTGAACAATCACGATGCATTGGGACATGTGTCTCTCCGTAACGTCGATTTTCGAAGCCGGGTGAACCCTATCATCCCGCGCCGACGAGTGTCTCGCTATGCTAGCAGGGCGGTGTATTTCTCAAGCCATTCCGCCTTCAACGCATCCTCGTCGGCGCCCGCGTCATAGGCGGGCGAGAGGATGTGTTGGGCCCTGGTGACCTCGACCACGACATAGCCGCGAACGCGGTCCGCCAGATAGTCCCAGGGCGCGAAGTGATGGGTGAGGGCCTCGAAGCCTGCCGCCCCCTTGGCGTGATAGACAGCCGTGCCCTTGACCCGGCAGGCTTGGCGCCGGAAGACATCGATGAAATTCAGCTCCACCGCCGGGTTGGCCTTCAGGTTGCGCGCGGTCTGGGGTGAGCGGATATCGCTGAACGCGATATGGGTGTCGTCCAGGATCACCATGGTCGCCTTGGGCGAGACCGCCGGCGCGCCGTCCGGCGTTACCGTCGCCACCATGCCGATCGTGTTCTCCTTGATGATCCGCTTCATCACATCCGTCAGCATGGCGTTCTCCCTCGTAACCAGTCCGTGTTCCTAACCCTTGGCCTTCGCCTTGGCCCAGCTGTCCCTCAAGGCCACCGTGCGGTTGTAGACCGGGGCGTCGGACGTCCCGTCGGGGTCGGTGACGAAATAGCCTGTGCGCTCGAACTGCACGGGTCGGTTGGCCGGCATTTCCGCCAGGCTCGGCTCCAGCTTGCAGCCGGTCAGGACTTCCAGCGAGTCCGGATTGATGTCATCGATGAAGTCACCCTCGGCGCCGGGATCGGCCCGGGTGTAGAGCGGGTTGTATAGCCGTACTTCCGCGTCCAACGCGTGAGCGGCGGAGACCCAATGGATCGTCCCCTTGACCTTGCGGCCGTCCGGCGCGTCGCCGCCCTTGGTCGCGGGGTCGTAGATGCAGCGCAGTTCGACAACCTCGCCCGCGTCGTTCTTGACCACTTCCTCGCAGGTGATGAAATAGGCGAACCTCAGGCGTACCTCGCGGCCAGGCCCGAGACGGAAGAACTTGCGCGGCGGGTCTTCCATGAAGTCGTCCCGCTCGACCCAGATCTCGCGCGAGAACGGCACTTGGCGGGTGCCGGCATCCGGATCGTTGGGGTGATTGATCGCTTCCAGCGTCTCGCTCTCCCCTTCCGGATAGTTGGTGATCACCACCTTCAGCGGGTCAAGTACCGCCATCCGGCGCTCGGCGGCCTGGTTCAGGTTCTCGCGGATGGCATGTTCCAGCATGGCCATCTCAACCTCGCCCTCGTTCTTGGAGACCGAGAGCTTGGCGACGAAATTGCGAAGCGCTTCCGCCGGCACGCCGCGGCGTCGAAGACCGGACAAGGTGGCCATGCGCGGGTCGTCCCAGCCCCGCACATGGCCCTCTGTCACCAGGCGGGTCAGGCGGCGCTTGGAAAGCACGGTGTGCGAGATCAACAGCTTGGCGAATTCGTACTGACGCGGCACCGCCGGTACCGGAAGCTGTTCGATCAACCAGTCATAGAGCGGGCGATGGTCGGCGAATTCCAGGGTGCAGAGGGAGTGCGTCACCCCCTCGATGGCGTCGCATTGGCCATGCGCGAAGTCATAGGTCGGATAGATGCACCAGGCATCGCCGGTCCGGGGATGGGTGGCGCGCAGAATACGATAGAGGATCGGGTCACGCAGGTTGATGTTACCGGACGCCATGTCGATCTTGGCCCGCAACACCCGGGCGCCGTCGGGAAACTCGCCGGCTTTCATGCGCCGGAACAGGTCCAGATTCTCTTCCACCGGGCGGTCGCGCCAGGGGCTGGGCTTGCCGGGCTCGGTCAGGGTTCCGCGATACTCACGGATCTCATCCGGCGATAGATCATCCACATAGGCGTTGCCTTGGGTGATCAGGTATTCGGCCCAGTCATAAAGCTGTTGGAAGTTGTCGGAGGCGAATTTCGGCTCGCCCGGCCAGGAGAAGCCGAGCCAGGAGACATCGCGCTGGATCGCCTGGATGAACTCCATCTCTTCCTTGGTCGGGTTGGTGTCGTCGAAGCGCAGATTGCAATATCCGCCAAACTCCGCCGCGGCACCGAAATTCAGACAGATCGACAGCGCGTGGCCGAGATGGAGATAGCCGTTCGGCTCCGGCGGGAACCGGGTGACCACGGCTTGGGTGGTCCCGTCCGCGAGATCCGCGCGGATTTGCTCGCGGATGAAATCGCTCGGGATGTCGGTTTCGGCGGTGTTCTCGGGGGAGGCGGCGGCGCTCATGGCATGGGACGATCTGATGGTGACGGATGAGCACTGTCTGCCAGAAACCGGGCTTGGGGGAAAGCAAAGACCGAGATTTCTCGGGGACTGGCCAGCCCGAGGCCCGGTCTGCTAAGACCGACGCGCGATTTGACCTTGGGGTATTCATCATGACCATCTGGCACGAAGTTCATACCGGCGTTGTTCATCCCTGGCTTTGTGATCAGTTCGGGCACCTGAATGTCCGGCAATACGCCAATCTGTTCAACGAGGCGATGTTCCACGCCTATGCCAAAACCGGCATGAGCCACGGCGTGGTCATGAAGACCGGAGCGCATGGCGTGGCCTCGATCGTGCGCACGACCTTTATCCAGGAGCTGCCGGTCGGCAACTTGGTGACCACCGAGGCCGCGCTGATCCGAGCCAGCAACAAGACCTGTACCTTTGTTCTCAGAATGCGCAACACCGAAACCGGCGACATCCACGCGACCTTGGAAACGCTCGAGGTATTCTTCAATCCCGAGACCAGAAGCTCGACGCCCATTCCGGATGCGCTTCGCCCATTGATCCAGGCTCAGCTCGACGGCCCGGACCCGGTTCCGGATTTGCCGGACATGCCGCGGGAGGCGCCGGAGGTGGCGCGTTGGCATGAGCTGCACCGGGGCGTGTGCTTCCCCTGGCATTGTGATCAGTACGGCCACATGAATGTGCGCTGGTACGCGCATTTCCTGGACGACGCGATTTTCCACATCTGGTCGAAGCTCGGCACCGGCTGGAAGGAGATGGAAGCGCATGGCGTTCACACCGTCACCGCCAGCACGACGACGCATTTTCGGAAAGAGATCAAATCCGCCGACCTCTTCGTGGTTGAAAGCGGCGTCGCGCGGTGCGGTTCCAAGAGCGTGACCTTCCGCCAGCACATCAAGAATGTCGAGACCGGCGAGACTCACGGGTATCAGGACGTGGTCGAGGTTTTCTTCGATCCCAACACGCGGAAATCCACCGCGATGCCCGCCCCGGTCCGCGCCGCGCTCGAAGCCGAGTTGGCGTCGTCTTGACCTGAAGCGCGGCTTCTTCGCCGCGACCCTATCCATCGGAGTTACACCGGAAACGCCTCCCTTGATCGGAAGGGGAGGCGTTTTGTTCCGTGTGATCGTACCTTAAAATGAGAACAAATCAGGAACAATATTCGTGAAGAAGATCGCGAACCTATCCTTGCCGATCTCAACTCAAAGCGCTTCTGGACCGCGTGAAACCCGCCAAAACCCAAGAAAACACACAAATTCCCATTGCTTACCCATATAGTCCCATGTACTCTCCATAAAGTTCCATGGTTGGTGGATGGCGTCCCAATTCGAGTTTCAGCAGCGCGGTCAGGCGGTAATGCCTTGAAAACGCATGAAAATTGATAAGGCGGCGCAGGTTCTAGGCGGTATTCGCGAAGGGATTTCGTGGATGCGCGAGCGGAGGTCGAGGTGGCGGTTTTTCTGTCCACATTCGCGAACAAGATCGATCGCAAGGGCCGGGTATCCGTGCCTGCGCCGTTCCGTGCCGTGCTCGACCGCCAGGCCTCGACGGGGATCATTCTCTATCCTTCGTTCAAGCATCCCTGCATCGAGGGAAGTGGCGACGAACGCATTCAGGAGATCGTCGACTCCATTGACGCCTTGGACGCGTTTTCCGACGAGGCCGAGAACCTTCAGACCATTCTCGCCGACGCCAGGCAACTGACGATCGATTCCGATGGCCGGATCGTCATGCCGCCCGAGTTGCTGAGCTATGCCGGGTTCGCCGACACCGCGACTTTCGTGGGGCTGGGCAAAAGCTTTCAGATTTGGGAGCCCTCGGCCTTCGAGGCGCATCGTGACCGCAACCGAGTGCGCGCGCGCAAGCAAGGGGCGACGCTTCGGATCGTTTCCCGAGACGGCGGGGGCGGGCGATGAGCGGCGCTCAAATCCATATCTCCGTGATGGGGGCGGAGACGGTCGACGCTCTCGAAATTCGCGCGGGCGGTCGTTATGTCGACGGAACCTTCGGCGCCGGTGGCCACACCGCCACCATGCTGGCGCGCGCGGATTGCCATGTCTACGCGATCGACCGGGACCCGGACGCGATTGTCCGCGGCGCCAAGCTGCGTCAGACCCACGGTGACCGTCTGACAATGATCGAGGGCTGTTTCGGAGAGATGGACCGATTGGTCCGAGCCGAGGGCGTCGACCACGTTGACGGGGTGGCCTTGGATCTCGGGGTTTCCTCGCCGCAGATCGACCAGGCGGAACGTGGCTTTTCCTTCCGTTTCGACGGGCCCCTGGATATGCGCATGGGGCGCGAGGGCGAAAGCGCGGCCGACGTGGTCAACACCATGGCCGAGGAGCCGCTCGCGAACATCATCTACGGATATGGCGAGGAGCGGCATTCCCGCCGGATCGCCAAGGCCATTGTCCTGGCACGGACCGAAGGCGCCATCCAGACCACGGGCCGGCTCGCCGAGATCGTGCGTCGGGTGGTGCCGGGCGGAAAACGGGGCGACGGGATCGATCCCGCGACCCGGACGTTCCAGGCCCTGCGCATTCACGTGAATGACGAACTCGGCGAACTCGATCGCGGGTTGGAATCCGCCGAGCGTCTCTTGGCGCCGGGTGGCCGTCTGGCGGTGATCTCGTTCCATTCCCTGGAGGATCGTCGGGTCAAGGAGTTCCTGCGGGTCCGTCAGGGCCGGGAAGCCGGTGTTTCCCGTCATGCGCCGCCGCCGACCCGAAGCCGACGCGAACCTTCCTTCGCCGTGGTCGCGCGGAAGCCCATCCGGCCCAGCGCGGCCGAAATCGACGCCAATCCAAGATCCCGCTCCGCGCGCCTCCGCGTCGCCGAGCGAACCGCCGCCCCGGCTTGGGAAGACGCTTCCCGGGACGGCGCGGCCTGGGAAAAGGAGATGCGGTCATGATTCGTCGCTCCATGGTTCTCTGGACGATCCTCGCCTCGCTCTTCGCCGTGGCGATGTTCCTGATCAAGCACGAGGTTCAGGTCCGCGAGGCCAGGCTGGACGCCCTGCATCGCGAGATTCTGGCCAGCCAGGAGGCCATTCAGATCCTCCGCGCGGAATGGAGCTACCTGAACCAGCCGGTGCGCATCGAATCGCTGATCCGTCGGCACATGGATCTGCGGCCCACCGACACCGCTCAACTCGGTGGCTACGACGCCCTGCCGGTTCGTCTCAGCGATGCGTCGGATCAAACGGAGGTCGCGCGATGAGTTCGCTGGAAACCAGTTCGGTGCCGGAGCGGCAGGTTGACGAAACCGGCGTGCCCACCGTGCGGATCGAAGGGACGACGAAGCAAGCCATCGAGGTGGGGCGCAACAGGCTCCTGGTCGCCGGCGCTTTCTTCGCGGTGGCTTTCGCGTTGGTCGCGGTTCGTCTTTTCGACGTCGCGGTGCTGCGCGGCTTGGACGATCCTTCGGTCGTTCGGGAGTCGTCGACGAATGCCTTGAAGACGGGCCGGGCGGACATCGTGGATCGCAATGGCGTTTTGCTGGCGACCAGCCTGTCGGTTCCGTCTCTCTATGCCGATCCCAAGGACGTCATTGACGCCGAGGCCTCCGCGCGTCGCCTGGTGTCCGTCCTGACCCATCTTGATCCAGCCGATGTCGTGGCCAAGCTGCGCGCCAAGAAACGTTTCGTTTGGATACAGCGGGGGCTCACGCCTCGGCAACAATACGAGATCAACGCTCTCGGCATACCGGGATTGCACTTTCAACGCGAGGAGCGCCGCGTATATCCGCAGGGAAGCCTGGCCTCCCATGTCGTCGGGTTCTCCGGCACCGACGCCACCGGGCTCGGTGGGATCGAGAAGCAGTTCGACGCTTCGCTTCGCGATGGGGTCGAGCCCTTGGCGCTGTCCATGGACATACGGATCCAGCATATCTTGCGCGAGGAAGTTGCCCGTCAGATGCAGGCGTTCGACGGCATCGGCGGCGCCGGCGTGATGCTGAACGCCAATACCGGCGAGGTCGTGGCCATGGTCTCCTTGCCGGATTTCGACCCCAATGCCGCGGGCGTCGCCTCCGACGACACGCGCTTCAACCGGGCCAGCCTCGGTGTCTACGAGATGGGTTCGACCTTTAAGATCTTCAACACCGCGCTCGCCCTGGAGGCGGGGACCGCGACGATGAACAGCGGCTATGACGCGACCAAGCCGATTCGTATCGCCCGGTTCACGATCAATGACTATCACGCCAAGCGGCGCTGGCTCTCGGTGCCGGAGATCTTCAAGTATTCGTCCAATATCGGCTCGGTGAAGATGGCGCTGGATTTCGGCTCCGAGGCCCAGCGTGATTTCATGGACAAGCTGGGCTTCCTGAAGCCGGTGGCAGTGGAACTTCCGGAGCGCGGCGCTCCGATGGCGCCCAAGCCGTGGCGCAAGATCAGCACCATGACCATCTCCTTCGGCCACGGGATCGCGGTCAGCCCGCTGCACCTCGTAAGCGGCGTGGCGACGGTGGTCAATGGCGGCATCCAATGGCCGGTGACCCTGGTGAAGCGCGATCCGGAAGTGCGTGCGTTGGGGCGTCAGGTTCTGTCGCGCAAGACATCGGTCGAGATGCGCAAGCTGCTGCGTCTCGTGGTGCAGACCGGTACCGGGCGCAAGGCGTCGGCGGACGGCTATCTGGTCGGTGGCAAGACCGGAACCGCCGAGAAGCCGGGCAAGAGCGGCGCCTATGCCCGCAAGTCGCTGCTGTCGTCCTTTGTTTCCGCTTTCCCGATGCATGACCCGCGCTATGTGGTTCTGGTGATGATCGACGAGCCCAAGGGCAACAAGGAATCCCACGGTTACGCGACCGGTGGATGGGTCGCCGCGCCGGCGGTCAAGCGGATCATCGCGCGAAGCGCGCCCTTGCTCGGAATTCATCCTTTCGACGAGGAGTCGCCGGAAATTCGCCAAGTTCTGGATATCCAATCACCGCCGGAGAAAGGTCGAAAACGTCTTGCGTCTTTCTGAGCTCATCAACGGCGATCGCGCCGCCTGTGACCCGGCCCTGAACGAGTTGGCCGCGGCGGGGTTGCTCGACCTGGATATCCAAGGCGTTACCAGTGACAGCCGGGCGGTTCGCCCGGGTTTTTTGTTCGCGGCCCTGCCCGGAAGCACGACCGACGGACGCCGTTTCATTCCGGAAGCCGTGGCGCGCGGGGCGGTTGCGGTTCTGACGCCGACCGGGGATGACGCGGTCCGCGTCGAGGGAGCCTGCCGGATTCCCGACAGAAATCCTCGGCACCGTCTGGCCCGCATGGCGGCCAAGTTCTATGGCGCGCAACCGGAGATCATCGTCGCCGTCACCGGCACCAACGGGAAAACCTCCGTCGCCGAATTCGCGCGTCAGCTTTGGTCCGCGACCGGTTCGCGAAGCGCCAGTCTCGGTACACTTGGACTGATTACCGATGGAGCGCGCTCGGGGCCGGGCCTGACCACGCCTGACCCGGTGGCGTTGCACGCGGTCCTGCGCGATCTGGCGCATGACGGTGTCGGGCGCCTCGCCATGGAAGCCTCGAGCCATGGTCTGGACCAGTGCCGCCTCGACGGTGTTCGCGCGCGTGCCGCGGCCTTCACCAATCTTTCCCAGGATCATCTGGACTACCATCGCGACATGAGCGCCTATCTCGGCGCCAAGCTTCGGTTGTTCTCCGATCTCCTCGTCGACGGCGGCACGGCGATCGTCAATCGCGATATCCCGGAGTTCCAACGCGTCGCGGAAGTCTGTCGGGCCCGCGGGATCTCGGTTACGGGGTTCGGCATGTCCGAACAGGCGGAGCTCCGCCTGCTTCGCCGGTCGCCGACATCGCGGGGGCAGGAGCTGATTCTGCGTCTCGATGGGATCGAGCATCGGGTGTTTCTCCCCCTGGTCGGCGGGTTTCAGGCGATGAACGCGCTTGCCGCCCTGGGGCTGGTGGCGCGGGCCGAGGACCGCCCGGTCGCGGCTTTCCTCGAGGCGCTCGCGGAACTCCACGGCGTACCGGGACGCTTGCAGTTGGTCGGTCGGGCCGCGACGGGCGCGCCGGTCTATGTGGACTACGCCCATACGCCCGATGCGTTGAAGACGTTGTTGGAAGCCGCGCGTCCGCATGTGGAAGGGCGGTTGATCTGCGTTTTCGGCGCCGGTGGAGATCGCGACACGGGCAAGCGCCCCCTGATGGGCGCGTCGGTTCGCGCCGGCGCGGACCTCGCCATCGTCACCGATGACAATCCCCGGACGGAGGATCCGGCGACGATCCGGCGCGCGGTTCTCGCCGGATGTCCGGGCGGCATGGAGATTGGCGACCGGGCGGCGGCGATTGAGGCCGGCGTCAAGGAACTCGGCCCCAAGGATATGCTGCTGATCGCCGGCAAGGGCCATGAGACGGGCCAAAGCGTCGGCGATACCGTCCTTCCGTTCGACGATGCCGAGGTGGCGCGTGGTTTTCTGCTCTCCAACGGTGGGAGCGTCTCGTGACCGCCCCGCTCTGGACCGATACCGAGGCCGCGGCCGCCACCGATGGCGCCGCGTCGGGCGCGTCCTGGGCGGCTTCGGGCGTGGTGATCGATAGTCGGCGGGTGACCGCCGGGGATCTGTTCGTCGCGCTGCCCGGCGAGCGCGTCGACGGCCATGACTTCGTCGCGGCGGCCTTGGAAAAGGGCGCGGCGGCGGCTTTGGTTGACCACAAACCGGCTGATGTCGCCGACGACGCGCCGCTTTTGGTCGTCGATGACGTTCTCCAGGGGCTGGCACGTCTCGGCGCGGCTGCCCGGGCTCGGTCCGCTGCCCGGATCGTCGGCGTGACGGGAAGCGTCGGCAAGACCGGGACCAAGGAATCCCTTGCTCGGGCTTTTTCAACCGCCGGCGAGGTCCATGCCAGCGCCGGGAACCTGAACAATCATATTGGCGCCCCGCTCAGCCTGGCGCGTCTCTCGTCGACCGCCGATTTCGCGGTGCTGGAAATGGGAATGAATCACGCGGGCGAGATTGCGCCACTTTCCCGGATGATCCGGCCGCATGTGTCGATCGTGACGAATGTTTCGCCGGTCCATATCGAGTTTTTCGAGTCCGAGCGGGATATCGCGCTCGCCAAGGCCGAGATTTTCGAGGGCATGGCGAAGGACGGGATCGCCGTCCTCAATCGAGATAACCAATGGTTCGATCTTCTGGCCGAGGCCGCGCGCTCTCGCGGCGTCGAGCGGATCATCGGCTTCGGTCTTGGCGCCGATGCCGAGATTCGTCTGGTCGACACGCGAACCGACGCGAGCGGCAGCCATGTCGAGGCGATGATCGATGGCCGGCCCTTGAGCTATCGGATCGACACGATCGGCGCGCATTGGGCCTTCAACTCGCTCGGCGTGCTGGCTTGTGTCCATGCCCTCGGCCTTGACGTAGAGGCGGGCGCCGAGGCGATCAGGGATGTATCGGCCGGACGTGGTCGTGGCGGCCAGCTCGATGTCGCGCTGCCGGGAGGTGGCTCCGTTCGGTTGATCGACGAAAGCTATAATGCCAGCCCCGCCGCGATGCGGGCGGCTTTCTCGGTCCTGGCGCTCGCGCAACCAGGCGACGGTGGGCGCAGGATCGCGGTTTTGGGTGATATGCGAGAGTTGGGCGCGCGCGGCATGGATCTGCACGCGGATCTCGCGGACGACCTGCTTTCCGCCGCGCCAGACCGGGTTTACACGGTCGGTCCCCTCATGCGGGCCATGCGTACTCGCGTGCCGACATCTCTTCGCGGCGCGCATGGCGATACCAGCGTGGACGTCGCGGACCAGATTGCCGCGGATCTCGTCGACGGCGACGTGGTTCTGGTCAAGGGTTCGCTCGGCACCAACATGGCGCCGATCGTCGCGGCGATCGAGGCCCTGGCGGAACCGCCGCGTCTCGTGGCCAACGGGCGTTAGGGGGCGGCGATGCTGTATAACCTCCTGTTCCCGCTCGCCGATGACTATCAGGTCTTCAACCTGTTCCGTTATCTGACCTTCCGGACCGGCGGCGCGATCATGACCGCGCTGGTGATCAGTTTTGTCCTGGGTCCGGCCGTGATCAATTGGCTCCGCGCCCAGCAACGCGAGGGTCAACCGATCCGCGA
Organism: Alphaproteobacteria bacterium; assembly: GCA_038118725.1. Classification (GTDB taxonomy): domain Bacteria; phylum Pseudomonadota; class Alphaproteobacteria; order Thalassobaculales; family Thalassobaculaceae; genus JADHLJ01. Next base: position 20,196 of record JAYOIK010000042.1, read on the forward strand.
CGACGGGCCGGTCACGCATCTGACGAAAAAGGGCACGCCGACTATGGGCGGTCTGCTGATCCTCATCGCGCTGTCGGTCTCGACACTGCTATGGGCGGATCTGCGCAACGGATATGTCTGGTCGGTGCTTCTGGTTACCGCCGGTTTCGGCCTGATCGGGTTCGCGGATGACTACCTGAAACTCAGCAAGCGCAACTCCAAGGGGTTGCCTGGACGCTTGAAACTGGTGCTCCAGGTTCTGATTGGCGGCTTGGCGGCCTACGCGATCGCCGAGCTTTCGCCCACGCCGGACGTGATGGGGCTCGGCATTCCCTTCGTGAAGGACTTCCTGCTTGATCTCGGATGGTTCTTCTTTCCCTTCGCGATCCTGGTGATGGTCGGGGCGTCGAACGCCGTTAATTTGACCGACGGCCTGGACGGGTTGGCCATCGTGCCGGTGATGATCGCGGGAGGCTGCTTCGCCCTGATCGCCTATCTCGTGGGCAACACGGTTTTCTCGCAGTATCTGCAGATCCATCACGTGGTCGGCGCCGGCGAACTGGCGGTGTTCTGCGGCGCCTTGATTGGCGCCGGCCTCGGCTTCCTTTGGTTCAACGCGCCGCCGGCGATGGTCTTCATGGGGGATACCGGCTCGCTCTCCATGGGCGGAGCGCTCGGCGCGATCAGCGTGGTGACCAAGCATGAATTGGTGCTGGCGATCATCGGCGGCCTTTTCGTGCTCGAGACCGTGTCGGTCATCGTCCAGGTCTTCTCGTTCAAGCTCACCGGCAAGCGCGTTTTCCGCATGGCGCCGCTGCACCATCACTTCGAGCAGAAGGGATGGGCCGAGCCGACCATCGTTATCCGGTTTTGGATCATCGCCGTCATTCTGGCGCTGATCGGCCTCTCAACCTTGAAGTTGAGGTGAGCGCATGATCCGGGCACACACCTTCAATGGCGATACCGTCGCGGTCATGGGCTTGGCCCGGTCGGGCTTGGCGTCGGTGCGTTCGCTGATCGCCGGCGGCGCCCACGTGTTGGCCTGGGACGACAAGGCGGAGCGCCGCGCCGAGGCGGCGGCCCTGGGCGCGACGATCACCGAGCTGGAGAGCGCGGATCTCGCCGTGGTCTCGGCCCTGGTGCTCAGCCCCGGTATCCCGCATACCCATCCCGCGCCGCACCCGGTCGCGGCGCACGCGCGTTGCGAGGGCGTCCCGATCATCGGCGATATCGAGATCCTGATCCGCTCGCAACCCGAGGCCCGCGTGGTGGGCATCACCGGCACGAACGGCAAATCCACGACCACGGCGCTGATCGGACACATCCTGGCCAAGGCGGGCCTGCCGGTCGAGGTCGGCGGCAATATCGGGCGCGCGGCGCTTGAGTTCGAGCCCATGGGCGCCGAGGGTATTTACGTGCTTGAGCTGAGCTCGTATCAGCTGGAGCTCACCCCGTCGCTTTGCTGTGATCGCGCGGTGTTCCTGAACATTTCGCCCGACCATCTCGATCGCCACGGTGATCTCGAGGGCTACATCGCGGCCAAGCGGAATATCTTCGCGGGCATGCGCGCCGGTGGGGTCGCCGTGATCGGCCAAGATGACGCCGAGACCCGGGCGGTGGCGTCGGATATCGGCTCGCTCGCGCGCGCGGCGGTCATTCCGGTCTCGGGCCTATCGCTTCCCGAGCGGGGTGTGGGCATTCGAAAGGGACGCGTCAACGCGACGATCGGGGGCGAGCGCGCCGCCATCGCGAACCTATCCGAGGCGCGGGCCCTGCCGGGTGATCACAACGCGCAGAACGCCGCCGCGGCAACCGCCGTCGCGCTTTCCCTCGATGTGTCCGAGAAGGTGATCGCCGAGGCGCTCTTGGACTTCCCCGGCCTGCCGCATCGCCAGGAACGGGTCGGCGAGAAAGACGGGGTCGCCTATGTCAACGATTCCAAGGCAACCAACGCCGATGCCGCCGCCAGGGCGCTGTCTTGTTACGAGACGATATACTGGCTTGTCGGCGGGATCGCCAAGGAAGGCGGGATCGAGCCGCTGGCCAAGTATTTCCCGCGCATCCGCCGTGCTTTCCTGATCGGCCAGTCGACCGAGGAATTCGCCGCCAGCCTGGAGGGGCGGGTGCCGTACACCGCCGCCGGCACGCTTGACCGGGCCCTGGATGGCGCCGCCGCCCTGGCGCTTTCCGAGGCGCGGGACGGGGCGACGGTTCTGCTTTCGCCGGCCGCGGCCTCGTTCGATCAGTTCGCCAGCTACGAGGCGCGCGGCGATGCGTTTCGAGACCAGGTCACCGCGTTCCTCAATCAGGCCAGGCCGGATCAGCGGAGGGCGTCATGAACTCCGTCGCCCGCACCGATACCAGCCTGATGGGCAATTGGTGGTGGACCGTGGATCGCTGGTCCCTCGGCGCGCTCGCGCTTCTGGTGATGTTCGGCGCGCTGATGGTCTTCGCCGCCAGCCCGGCGGTGGCGCTGCGTCTCGATCTGGGAAGCTACCATTTCGTCCAGCGCCAGCTGATGCTGTTGCCGGTCGCGATCGTACTGATGTTCGCCTTCTCGCTACCGGATCCCTTGAACATCCGACGCCTGGCCTGCATCGGTTTCATCGGCTGCATCGCGTTGATGGTCCTAACCTTGATGTTCGGCGCCGAGATCAAGGGCGCGCGTCGATGGCTCCCGGTGGCCGGCTTCTCGCTCCAAGCCTCGGAGTTCATCAAGCCTTGCTTCGCCGTGGTCGCGGCCTGGATGTTCGCGGAGTGGCGCCGGACACCAGGCTTCCCTGGGCACTGGATCGCGATGGGTCTGTACCTGATGGTGATCGGGCTGCTGTTGCTGCAGCCGGATCTGGGCCAGACGGTGATTGTCACCTCCGTGTGGTTCGGGCAGTTCTTCCTCGCGGGTTTGCCGACGATTTTCGTGGTCACGTTGATCGGCGCGGGTGTCGTGGGCCTGGTTGGGGCATATTTCACCTTCTCGCATGTGAGTGACCGCATCGACCGTTTTCTCGATCCCGCCGGCAGCGACACCTATCAGGTCGACCGCTCGCTCGAGGCCTTCGCCAATGGTGGCTTGATCGGCACCGGCCCCGGCGAAGGCGAGGTCAAGGGCTTCCTGCCCGATGCGCACGCGGATTTCGTGTTCGCGGTGGCCGGCGAGGAGTTCGGCGCGCTGGTTTGCCTCGCGGTCATCATGATCTTCGGGTTTCTGGTGCTGCGTGGCTTCCTGCGTCTGATCTCCGAGACGGATCTCTTCATTCTGATCGCCGCCGCCGGGCTGTTGGCTCAGCTTGGCTTGCAGTCATTCGTGCACATGGCGTCGTCCTTGCAGCTGATTCCCGCCAAGGGAATGACCCTGCCTTTCATCAGCTATGGCGGCTCATCGCTGCTCGCGCTGTCGATCGGCATGGGGATGATGCTCGGATTGACTCGCCGGCGTCCCGGTCGAGGAGGGACGTCATGACCGCGCTTCGGATCGCGCTGGCCGCCGGGGGAACCGGAGGGCATGTCTTCCCGGCGCTGAGCCTCGCCGAGGCGCTTTGCGCGCGGGGACACCAGGTTCTCGTTCTGACCGACAAGCGTGGCGATGCCTTCGAGGTAAGGGACGCGGCGTGGACGGTGACCCGTATTCGCGCCGCCAGCCCCAGCAAGCCCGGGGTTTTGGCCAAGCTTGGCGCGGCGGCGCAACTCTGCCTGGGCGTATTCGACGCGCGCCGGGCGCTAAGGAATTTCCAGGCGGATGTGGTTGTCGGCTTTGGCGGTTATCCGTCTGTGCCGGCCATATTCGCCGGATCATGGTTGAACAAGCCAGCGATCCTGCACGAGCAGAACGCCGTGTTGGGTCGCGCTAATAGATGGCTGGTGACCCGGGCCGCGGTGGTCGCGACGTCCTTTGACGCGACCCTCGGCGCCGATGGCGGCCAGCCGGTTGAAAGAACCGGCAATCCGGTTCGAGCCGCGATCCTCGCCCATCGCGAGACGCGTTACGAAGCGCTGGACGCGATGGGGCCGATCCGCCTCCGTGTCTTCGGAGGAAGCCTCGGCGCCCGAGTGTTCTCGGATCTCGTCCCGGCGTCGCTGGCGTTGCTCCCGAGCGTGCTTCGTGACCGGATCGAGCTGGTTCAGCAGTGTCGTCCGGAGGATCTGGAACCGGTGCGCGATGCCTATGACGCGCTCGGTATCAAGGCCGAGATCGCGCCCTTCTTCGACGATGTGCCGAACCGGCTGGCCAACGCGCATCTGGTGATCGCCCGGGCCGGGGCGTCGACGGTCTCAGAACTCGGCGTGATCGGACGGCCCGCGATCCTGGTGCCGTATCCGCACGCGATGGACGACCACCAAAGCCGCAATGCCAAGGCGATGGAAAACGCCGGTGGCGGCTGGATGATGGGCGAGAGTGATTTGACCGCCGAAACCCTCGCCGCCCGGCTCGAAGCCTTGCTTGGCGCGCCCGAGAGATTGCAACAAGCGGCGGCGGCCGCGCATGGCTTCGGCGTTCCCGACGCCGTTGACCGGCTCGCCGATCTGGTGCTGCGCGTGGCGGCTCGGAACGGGAACGTGACCGCGCCGACGTCAAATCGCGACGAGACCACCGGGTCCGGTCTGGCCGAGAGAAGGGCGCTCGCATGAGACAGCTTCCACTCACGATCGGAACCCTGCATTTCGTCGGTATCGGCGGTATCGGCATGAGCGGTATCGCCGAGGTCCTGCACAATCTCGGTTACCAGGTTCAGGGCAGCGATCTCGCCGAGAATCCCAACGTGCGGCGTCTCATGAACCTGGGGATCAAGGTTTTTGTCGGCCAAGCCGCGGAGAATGTCTCGGATGCCTCGATCATCGTGGTTTCCACCGCGATCAAGCCCGACAACCCGGAGCTTCTCGCGGCTCGGGAGCGGCTCTTGCCGGTGGTGCACCGCGCCGAGATGCTGGGCGAGTTGATGCGCCTGAAATGGTCGATCGCCTGCGCCGGAACCCACGGCAAGACCACCACCACCTCGCTTGTCGCGGCGATGCTGGATGCCGCGGATCTAGATCCGACCGTGATCAACGGTGGGATCATCAACTCCTACGGAACCAACGCCCGGATCGGCGACGGTGAGTGGATGGTGGTCGAGGCGGATGAATCGGATGGAAGCTTCAACCGACTGCCGGCGACCATCGCGGTGGTCACCAATATCGATCCCGAGCATCTGGATTTCCACGGCTCCTTCGAGAATTTGCAGGAGGCGTTCCGCGCTTTCGTGGCGAACATCCCGTTCTACGGGTTCGCGACCATGTGCATCGATCACCCGACCGTCCAGGCGCTGATCCCGAAAGTCTCGGACCGGCGTATCGTGACCTACGGCATGTCGCCCCAGGCCGACGTGCGCGGCTCTGAAATGTCGATCACCCCCGCCGGCTCCCGCTTTACCGTGACCCTGAAGGACCGGGCGCGCGGGGGCGAGATGGTGATCCGCGACTTGGCGCTGCCGATGTACGGCGCGCACAATGTTCTGAACGCGCTCGCCGCCGTTGCCGTCGCCCATGAGATGGGGATGCCGGAGGAAATGATCCGGACGGGGTTGGCGAATTTCCAGGGGGTGAAGCGTCGCTTCACAAAAACCGGCGAGTCCCACGGCATCACGGTGATCGACGACTATGGTCATCACCCCGTCGAGATTTCGGCGGTGTTGAGCGCCGCGCGTTCGGCCTGTCCGGAGGGCCGTATAACGGCTGTCGTGCAACCGCATCGTTATTCCAGATTGGCGGACTTGTTCGAGGATTTCTGCGGCTGTTTCAACGACGCCGACCACGTGATTGTCGCCGATGTCTATGCCGCCGGCGAGGAGCCGGTGGAAGGCGCCGACAGGGACAGTCTGGTGGCGGGCCTCAGGGCGCGGGGCCACCGCAATGTCTTCGCGCTCAACGATCCCGTGGAATTGGCCGCCCGGGTCGCCGATATCGCGACGGCGGGCGATTTCGTGGTTTGTCTCGGCGCCGGCAACATCACCAACTGGGCGCAGGCTCTGCCTGGCGAGTTGGATCATATTCTCAACGCCGAACCGCCGCGCGGGCGGGATGACGGGGATAAGTCTGGCGATTCCGCGGCTGTTTTGCCCTTGAACCAGAATCAGCCGACATCCAGCGCGCCTTCGGCGCCCCTGGTGAGCGACCCGTCGGAGGTGACCCGATGATGGCGGCGCGTGATATCCCCACCCGCGACACGGCGCGTCTCGTCGAGCGGCTGCCCAGCGTGCGAGGCCGGTACTCCGAGAATGTGTCGATGGCGCCGATTACCTGGTTTCGCGTCGGCGGCGCCGCCGAGGTCGTCTTCCGCCCGAGCGATGTCGAGGATCTGGCGATGTTTCTCGCCGGCAAGCCGGAGGATGTTCCGGTGACCGTGATCGGCGTGACCTCGAACCTGCTGATCCGCGACGGCGGTATCCCTGGCGTGGTGATCCGACTGGGCAAGGCTTTCGCGGGAGTTGAGTTTTTCGAGGACACCGCGCGGATCGGCGCCGCCGTCCTGGATCTCAACGCGGCTCGGGCGGCGTTGCGGGAGAAGCGATCCAGTCTGGAATTCCTCAGTGGGATTCCCGGCGGCATCGGTGGTGGCCTGCGAATGAACGCCGGCGCCTATGGCCGCGAATTCAAGGACGTCGTCATCGAGGCCGAGGCGATCGACGGTCGGGGAACCGTGCATCGGACTCCGGTTGCCGATCTCGGAATGGGATACCGCCATTCCGGCGCGCCGGAGGATTGGATTTTCACCTCGGCGCTGTTCATGGCGCCCAAGGGTGATGCCCAGGTCATCGCGGACCGCATGGACGAGATCGGCGCCGCCCGCGAGGCGAGTCAGCCGATCCGCTCCCGCACCGGAGGCAGTACTTTCGCCAATCCGGAAGGTCATAAGGCCTGGCAACTGATCGATGCCGCTGGATGCCGAGGGCTGCGCGTCGGCGGCGCCATGGTTTCGGATCTGCATTGCAACTTCTTGATCAACACCGGCGCCGCGACGGCGCGTGACCTGGAGACGCTCGGGGAAGAGGTGCGTCGCCGGGTTTTCGAGACAAGCGGCGTGTCGCTGCGCTGGGAAATCAGACGGATTGGGGAGCCCGCCAGCCAAGAGGAGGTGGCGCCATGAACGTCAACAAACACGTGGCCGTGCTGATGGGCGGCTGGTCGGCGGAGCGCGAGGTCTCCCTGGCGACCGGGACAGCCTGTGCCCAGGCGCTCCGGACGGCGGGCTTTCGAGTGACCGAGGTCGATGTCGACCGAAAGATCGCTCAAACCCTGTCCGCGCTGGCGCCGGATGTTTGCTTCAACGCGCTGCATGGCCCGATCGGCGAGGACGGCAACATCCAAGGCCTGCTCAACATCATGGGGCTGCCCTACACCCATAGCGGGGTTCAGGCCTCGGCGGTGGCAATGGATAAGCCGATGGCGAAACAGGTTTTCGCCAAGGCCGGGTTGCGATGCCCGGAAGGCGTGGTCTGCTCGGTCGAGGATACGCTCGCCGGTGGGATCTACGAGGCGCCCTACGTCGTCAAGCCACTCAACCAGGGCTCCAGCGTCGGCGTGCATATCGTCCGTCAAGGCGACAACCATCCGCCGGTTTCCGGCAATTGGTCGTTCGGTGACCGGGTGCTGGTTGAGAAATACATCCCGGGCCGGGAATTGTCCGTCGGTGTGTTCGACGGAGAGGCCTTCTGCGTCACCGAGATCATTTCGAAGCACGGTTTCTACGACTACAACGCGAAATACGAGGAGGGTGGCTCGATCCACGTCCTCCCCGCCGAACTACCGGACGAAATCACCGCCGAGGCCCTGTCGATGGCCACGCGGGCGCATGCCTCGCTTGGATGCCGGGGCGTTACGCGCTCGGATTTTCGCTTTGACGATACCGAGAAGCGGATCGGCGATCTGTATCTGCTGGAAATCAACACACAGCCGGGAATGACCGCGACATCGCTGGTGCCCGAACAGGCGGCGTTCCGGGGCATGGCCTTTCCGGAACTGGTGTCGCGCATGGTGGAGGAAGCCCGATGCGAACTGTAGGCAAGACCAAAAGGCGGGAGCCGACCTTGGCGAAGTCCAATCGAGGCGCGCCGAAACGCGGCGCGAACTGGTTGCGACGCTTGCCGGTCCGCGGCCTGATCCTGTCCGGCCTGTTCGTCGGCGCGCTCGCGGCCATGGGCGGCGTTGGCTGGCACGCCGTGAACAGCGGCTTGCTGACGCGTCTCGCGATATCGACCGAGACCGCGGCCATGGATCTGACTCGCGATAGTGGCCTTGAGGTTCGCGACGTTATGGTGGTCGGTCGCGATCGCACGAAACGCGACAAGCTGTTGCGCGCGATCGGCACGAAGGCCGGAGACCCGATCCTGAACATCGATCTCGAACGCGCGCATGCCCGGGTGGCCGGGTTGGCCTGGGTCAAGGACGCGCGTCTGGAACGTCGTCTGCCGGATACGCTTTTCGTCAGCTTGACCGAGCGTCAACCGATGGCCCTGTGGCAGCGCGGCGGCAAGTTGCATGTGATCGATTTGGACGGCGGTGTCATTCCTGATCGAGATATCTCGAAGTTCTCCGACCTGCCGATCGTCATCGGTGACGACGCCCCGGCGCGGGCGCGCGAAGTGCTGGCCATGTTGGCGGGCGAGCCGGATCTCGGCGGGCGGGTGCGCGCCATTACTTGGGTCAGCGAGCGGCGCTGGGATGTCCGGGTCGATGACCGGATCAACGTACAGCTCCCGGAACAGGACCCGCGTCAGGCGTGGTCGCAGCTCGCGAAGATGGAGCGCGAGCACGGCGTTTTGAGGCGTGACGTCATCACGATCGACATGCGCCTTCGCGATCAATTGGTGGTCCGCGTGGCGCCGGCGGCGGCGGCGCGCAAGCGGGACCGCGGGCGCGATACCTGAGGATCGGGGCTGGAAAGGAATGGCGCGGTGAAGAGAAGCTTGGCGAAATCGAAGGGTGAGTTGGTCGCGGCCCTCGATATCGGGTCGACCAAGACCTGCTGTTTCGTGGCGCGGGTCGGAGACGCGCGCGCGTCCGAGCCGCATGCCGCGCTGTCGGGCGTTCGCATCCTCGGGATCGGCCATCAGGTCGCCGGCGGCGTGCGCAACGGCGCCGTCATCGACATGGACGCCGCGGAAACCGCGATCCGCCGCGCGGTCCATGCCGCCGAGACCATGGCCAAGGAAACCGTAACCCGGGTCTTCGTCAATCTCTCGGGTGGCTATCCCATGTCGCGAACCTTCGGCGTCGAGGTGGCGATTGACGGTCACCAGGTCGCCGACGGCGATCTTCGCCGGATCCTCGGCCAGGGCCGGTCGGTGGAAATCGAGGACGATCGCGACCTTATTCACTCCATCCCGGTCGGGTTCTCGATCGACGGCAATCGCGGCATTCGCGACCCCAGGGGCATGGCCGGTCAGAAACTCGGCGCGCATATCCATCTGGTGACCGCGGCCTCGGGCCCGGTTCGCAACCTCTCCATGGTGGTTCAGCGCTGTCATCTGGATATCAACGGTTATGTCGCCTCACCCTACGCCTCGGGACTTTCCTGTCTGGTCGAGGACGAAAGGGATCTCGGCGTGACGGTCATCGACATGGGCGGCGGCACGACCACGGTCGCGGTCTTCTTCGACGGCAGCGTCGTCTTCACCGACGTGGTGCCAGTCGGGGGTGGCCACGTGACCAACGATATCGCCCGCGGATTGTCGACCCCGATCGCCGAGGCCGAGCGGCTGAAGACCTTGCACGGCTGCGCGACGCTTTCGCCCTTGGACGATCGCGAGACCCTTGAGGTGCCCCAGGTCGGAGAAGAAGCCGACGCCCAGCCCAATCAAGTTCAGAAATCCATGCTCATCCGGATCATTCAGCCGCGGCTGGAGGAGATCTTCGAGATGGTCAAGGCGCGCCTGGAGCAATCCGGGTTCGACAAGATCGCCGGCCGCCGCGCCGTTTTGACGGGCGGGGCGAGCCAGATGCCGGGTCTTCGCGATCTGGCGCAACGCATTCTGGATAAGCAGGTCCGACTGGGCCGGCCGATCCGGATAAACGGATTGGCGGACGCGGCCACCGGGCCCGCGTTTTCGACCTGCGCGGGGCTGTTGGCCTACGCCGTCGATCCAGGTTTCGACGTTCCCGAGATCGGGCGCGCCGACAAGGTGGAGCCGGCCGGCATGCTCGGCAAGGTCGGCTCATGGCTGAGGGAGAACTTCTAATGGCAAGCAAACAAGCCCTACACGCGGTGGTCGCCTCGAACGGCGCCTGCCTCGGACGGCCGGTGATCCTGTCGACCGTCGTCCGATCCACGAAAACCGACGGCAATTCCGCCAATCGCGCCCGCGCGACCGTTCAAGCCCGCAACCCCAAGACCCGGAGGGTATAATGACCATCAATTTTTCCGTTCCGCATGACGAACACGAACTGAAGCCGCGGATCACCGTGATTGGGGTCGGCGGCGCCGGCGGCAATGCCGTCAACAACATGATCCGATCGAACCTGGAGGGTGTTGAGTTCATCGTCACCAATACCGATGCTCAATCGCTCAGTCAGTCCCTGGCCGACCGCCGTCTACAGCTCGGCCCGACCGTGACCCAGGGATTGGGCGCCGGGTCCCGCCCGGATGTCGGCAAGGCGGCCGCCGAGGAGGCGATGGAGGAGCTGATCTCCGAACTCGGTGACAGCAACATGGTCTTCATCACCGCCGGCATGGGCGGCGGCACCGGTACCGGCGCCGCTCCGGTTATCGCCCAGGCCGCCCGCGAGCGGGGTATTCTGACGGTCGGTGTGATCACCAAGCCGTTCCATTTCGAGGGCGCGCACCGCATGCGCACCGCCGAGGCGGGGATCGAGGAGTTGTCGCAATATGTCGACACCCTGATCATCATCCCGAACCAGAACCTGTTCCGGATCGCCAACGAGAAGACCACCTTCGCCGACGCCTTCCACATGGCGGACAACGTTCTGCACCAGGGCGTGCGCGGCGTGACGGATCTGATGGTGATGCCGGGTCTGATCAATCTCGATTTTGCGGATATTCGCACCGTGATGAGCGAGATGGGCAAGGCGATGATGGGCACCGGCGAGGCCGACGGCGAAAAGCGCGCCATCGAGGCCGCCGAGTCCGCGATCAGCAACCCGCTGCTCGACGATATGTCGATGAAGGGCGCGCGCGGCGTGCTTATCAACATCACCGGCGGCATGGACATGACCCTGTTCGAGGTCGACGAGGCCGCGAACCGGATACGCGAGGAGGTCGACGCCGACGCCAATATCATCTTCGGATCGACCTTTGACGAGAAGCTCGACGGTCTGATGCGGGTCTCGGTGGTGGCGACCGGTATCGCGGCGGAAGGCCTGGCGGCGAAACCACGTCCGCAGATGACCCTGGTTTCCAGCCGGCCCAAGCAGGATACGACCCCGGCGGCGGCTCCGGCCCCGACCACGGTGACCATGAGCGACCCGAGCGAGCCCGAGGCGGAGCCGGTTATGCGGACCGGGACCGATGACGCGCCGATCAATGTCGACGCGGTCTCCACGTCCTTGAACCTGACCGAGGACAAGCTCGCGGCCACCCTGGATGTCGCGCGCCGGATGGCGGGATCGTCGTCTCAACCGGCGGAAACCTTTGGGACCAGCGGGGAAGCCGTGACGGCGGAGCAGCAATCGGTTGAAACCACGGTGGCGGAAACCGCGCCGGCGTCGAGCGTCGGGGTTCAGGCCTCGGCGGTGCGCGCGTCGGTCGCCGAGACCATCGCGGCGCGTACCGCCGCGCCGGCGCCGGTGAAACCGGTGATCTCGCGTCCCAGCGCGGATCCCTTCGTCGCGCCTCCGCCGGCGATCCCGCCGAGCAAGGCGGCGGCTGAAGCGTCCAGCGAGATCGATCCGTTCGGCGCCGCTGAAATGGCGAATGCCGGCGGCGGTGCCGCCAAGGCGCCGTCGCTTTTCCAGCGCGTGACCGGTATGGGCCGCAAGACCCGCGAGGAAACGGTTGCCAAGACCGTCGATCCGGCGCCGGCCCCGACGGCTTCCATGACCGCCGCGCCGGCGGCGCCGGCGGAAGCGAAGCCGGCGGCGGAACAGCCGAAACTCGGCTCGCTTGACCGGGCGGATCGCGTGACGGCCAGCAGCGCGGATGACGATCTGCTCGACATTCCCGCTTTCCTGCGCCGTCAAGCGAACTAAGAGGCCTTGAATTATCGAGTTTTAACAATGGGTTAAGGTGTAACACTCGGTAACAAAAGGTGATTTGAGAGGCCCCGCCGGTATTGATACACCAGCGGGGCCTTGCAATGCCCGAGCGATAATAAGACCAGACTGAACGGGCGGCATTCTAGGGGCAGGGACAGTGGGGCGAGTGGCGCATGAATTTCATGAATTTTGAACCGGGTTCGGGAACGGTTCGTCAACGGACGTTGAAGAACGCCATACCGTGCAGGGGTGTCGCGCTGCACAGCGGTCTCGATTGCTCCATGACGGTCAAGCCGGCCGGACCGGATCATGGGATCGTATTCAAGCGCACCGATGTCACCGACCGGGATTCTCTTATCCCGGCGCGCTGGGATCGGGTTTCAAGCACGACCTTGTGCACCACCATCAGCAATGATGACGGCGTGGAAGTAGCGACGATCGAGCATCTCATGGCGGCGCTCGCGGGGTGCGGGCTGGACAACGCGCTGATCGAGATCGACGGCCCCGAGGTTCCGGTCATGGACGGCAGTTCGGCACCTTTCGTGATGTTGTTCGAATGCGCCGGATCCGTCGAGCAGGAAGCGCCGCGACGGGCGCTGAGGGTCTTGAAGCCGGTCACGGTTGATGACGGCGATTGCAAGATGACGGTACTGCCCGCGGATGACTTCTCCGTGGATTTCGAGATCGACTTCGAGTCCAAGGCGGTGAGCGAAACGAGCCTTGATATCCGGTTGGTGAACGGCACTTTCAATGAGTCGATCAGTCGGGCGCGGACCTTTGGTTTCCTTGAGGATATCGATCGGTTGCGCGCCGCGGGGTTGGCCCTGGGCGGCTCCTTGGATAACGCGGTGGTCGTGGACGGCGACCGGGTTCTGAACGAAGGCGGACTGCGCTTCGACGATGAGTTCGTGCGTCACAAGATCCTCGACTGCGTCGGTGATCTTTATCTCGCCGGCGGCCCGATCTTGGCCCGCGTGGTCGCGCATAAGTCCGGGCATGCCTTCAACAACAAGCTGCTTCGCGCGCTATTCGCCGACCAGGACGCCTGGGAGTGGACGACGCTGGACTCGGTCGACGTCGCCGACTGGCACGCGCGCGAACCGCTCGCCGCCACCGCCTAGGTAAACGCACGTCGCTTTCCAACTCCGTAATCGGTCAAGGCGGCTTCGCCGCCGAGCGCTTCGCGGTCGGTGTCGGCGCGTCGACATCTCACATGCTTGACGACCGCGCGTCCACGTGATGCAACGGCTCGCGTCCACCAGGGCGATCCACGCCCGACTCACGTAACTGAATATCGGAAACGGATATGCCGATCGGCGGGGTCTTTCGGAGCGCCTATGGTAACGCCTATCTGCTGCTGACGGTTTGCGCCATTTGCTGGGGGGGCAACGCCATCGCGGGTCGTCTCGCCGTGGGAGAGATCTCGCCGATGTTGCTGACCATGTTTCGGTGGCTTGGCGTGGCGCTTCTGGTCTGGTCCTGCGCGCGCCCGCGGATTATGCAGGAGGCCCCCGTCCTTAAAGCCAATCTCGGCTATTTCCTGGTGATGGGCGCGCTCGGCTTCGCCGGGTTCAACATTCTGTATTACATCGCGGCGCATTCCACGACCGCGATCAATCTCGGGATCCTGCAGGGCGCGGTGCCGATCTGCGTGCTGATCGGGGCTTTCATAGCCTACCGAACGCCGATGAGCCTACTCCAGGTCCTTGGGATCATGATCACCGTTCTCGGCGTCGCCGTCGTCACTGTCGAGGGCGATCCGCGGAATCTATTCAACCTGGCGTTCAATATCGGCGATTTGCTGATGTTGGCGGCGTGTTTCGTCTACTCGATCTACGCGGTGGCGCTGCGCAAGCGTCCGGAAGTGTCCGGGCTCGCGATGTTCGCCGTGATGGCGAGCTCAGCCCTGGTGGTAAGTCTGCCCTTTGTGATTTGGGAGATAGCTTCCGGCGCGCTTATCTGGCCCACCGGAAATGGCTGGCTGGTTATCGCATTCGTCGTGATCTTTCCGTCTTTCACCTCTCAGTTATTCTTCATGCGCGGCGTGCAGCTGATTGGCCCGGGGCGCGCGGGTGTTTTCATCAATCTGGTGCCGATTTTCGCTTCCGCCCTTAGCGTTCTCTTGCTGGGCGAAAAATTTGGCCTATTCCACGCCGTGGGCATGGTCCTGGTCCTCGGCGGAATTTGGGTGGCCGAGCGTGCCCGTCCCGCGACGTGATATCTTCGTTCAGCCAGGCCGCGCGCGCTGACGCGGTGACCGTGAGGCACTAAGCTGCTCCGGAAAACCAATGGAGCCAGCAGTCATGAGCAGAGTTCGCGTCGAAAAAAATGGACCCGTGAAGACGGTAACCCTATGCCGCCCCGAGAAGCGCAACGCCATGGATGGCGAAATGCTGGACGCGCTCCTCGAGGTGTTCACCGCCAAGCCCGACGACAATGACCGGGTCATCGTGGTGCGCGGCGAGGGGCCTTCCTTCTGTGCCGGGATCGATCTTGCCGAGCGCCAGCGCAAACCGTCGACCGGCACGGAAAGCCCTGTCGAGAAAGTGTTTCACGCGATCGAGATGAACCCGCTGCCGACCGTCGCCGTGGTTCAGGGCGCGGCCATCGCGGGCGGCTGCGAGATGGCGTTGCATTGCGAATTCGTGGTGGCGGCCGACACCGCGCGGTTCGGCATGTCGCTGGCGCAGATCGGCTTGGCGCCGACATGGTTCCTGACCAAGAAGCTGATGGAGGTCGCCGGGCCGGTGGGCACCCGAGAGATCCTTATGCTTGGCGACCCGATGCCGGCGCCTTGGATGGCGGATCGCGGGATCATATGCCGCGCGGTGCCGGAGGACCAGCTTGACGCCGAGGCGCAAAAGATCATCGACCGTCTCTCCGCCAACGCGCCGCTGTCACTTCGGGCCATGAAGGCGCTTATCGTGCGGGAGCTGGCGTTCCGCGACGGCATCGAGCACGAGGATATCGACGCGCTGGTTCGCGCCGCCAGGGGCAGCAACGACGCCAAGGAAGGCATCGCGGCGCGCCTCGAGAAACGCGCTCCGGTCTTTACCGGTACCTGAGGGGGAGGGCGGCATGGCGGTACGCCTCGACAAACCGTGGCGTGATCTCGACGCGGAGAATTTGGCGCGGGTTACGGGGCATCTCGGCGTTTATCAGCTGGCCAACGACGCGGGCGAAATCCTTTATATCGGTGTCGCCGGCGGGCGCACCCGATACGGCCTTAAAGGGGAACTCGCCAAGGCGCTCGACGCGCCGCCGCCGGGTGTCACCAAGTTCCGTGTCGAGGTCACCATGTCCTACCGGACCCGGCACGCGGAACTGCTGGAGGCCTATATGCATGACCATGGCACGCTTCCCGAGGCGAATACGGACGTGGACCCGCGGATGCTGGGCCGGCTGCGCCCTGGCGGCGGGCCGGGATGAGGCGGGCCATTCGAGACGGCGCTCTGCGTCTCGACGGATGATTGCTAACGAGATTACTTGTTAAGAAGGAAACCAACCATGGACTTCGCGCTCACCGAGGAACAGACGATGATCGTCGACATGGTCCGCCGCTTCGTGCGTCAGGAGATCTTGCCGCTCGAGGAGAGCATGGACCCCGACGCCGACGAGTTGGAGCCGGAAGTTCTCGCGGGGCTGGTCGAGAAGACCAAGGCGATGGGGCTCTACGGCTTGGACACGCCGCCCGAATATGGGGGCCCGGACATCGACATGGTCACGCGGGTACTGATCGCCATTGAATGCTCGCAGCATCGCGGCGGCCTCTACACCCCCTGCTACGGGGCGTTCGGCGGCGCGCGCCAAGCTCAGTTGTTCGAGGCGACCGAGGCGCAGAAGGAGAAATATCTCTATCCCATGCTGCGCGGCGAAAAGAAGGTGTTCTTCGGCCTGTCCGAGCCCTCGGGCGGAAGCGACCCGGCGCGGGCGATCCAGACCCGCGCGGTTCCCGACGGCAATGATCATTGGGTCTTGAACGGCACCAAGCTGTGGATCAGCGGGGCTGATCGGGCCGATTACGGCCTGGTCTTCGCGCGCACCGGCGGGCCGGGGCGTTCGGGTGTTTCGGCCTTCATCGTCGAGACCCAGTGGGAGGGATTCAAGGTCGCACGGATCGTCCACACCTTGCGTTCATCGAAATACGCGACCGAGATCCAGATGGATAACCTCCGGGTGCCACACGAGAACATGCTGGGCGAGGAAGGCGGCGGTTTCGCCATCGCCAACGACCGTCTGGCGCGCCAACGCGTGCCCTATGCCGCCGAATGCCTCGGTCCGGCGATCAGGGCGCATGAGATGGCGACGGAGTATTCCAAGATCCGCGAGACCTTTGGGGCGCCGCTTTCGTCTCGCCAGGGGATTCAGTGGATGCTGGTCGAGAACGAGATCGATATTCGCGCCGCGCGCTTGCTGGTTCTCGACGCGGCGGCGAAAGCGGATCGCGGCGAACCCTATCGCACGGAATCCGCGATCGCCAAACTCACCTGTTCCGAGAGCGCGTTCAAGGTTGTCGATCGCTCCATGCAGATCCACGGGGGGCTCGGCGTGGCGAAGGACCTGCCGCTGGAGCGCTGGTTCCGAGAGATGCGCATCCGCCGGGTCGGCGAGGGGCCGAGCGAGGTGCAAAAGCACGTGATCGCGCGCGACATTATCGGCGGTTCCTTGCGCTAGGGGGCGGTCATGACCGCGATGGAGCCGCGTTGGCCGCTTGAAGGCGTCAAGGTCCTGGACCTCGGCCAAATCTACAACGGCCCTTATGCCGGGTTTCTGCTGGCGCACGCGGGCGCCGACGTGGTCAAGGTCGAACCGCTCAAGGGCGAGGTTCTGCGTCAGCGGGGCGGTGGCTCGGTGCCGGTGTCCTTCGCCATGCTCAACACCAATAAGCGTGGTCTGGCCATCGATCTTAAAAACGAGAAGGGCAAGGCGCTGTTGATGGATCTCGCGCGCGAGGCCGATGTGCTGCTGGAGAACTTCGCGCCGGGCGCGATGGAGCGGCTCGGCCTGGGCGCCGATGCGCTGATGGCCGAGAACCCGCGTCTGATCTATGCCTCCGGAACAGGTTACGGTCTGTCCGGGCCGGCGCGCGACAATCTGGCGATGGACCTGACCGTGCAAGCCGTCGGCGGCGTGATGAGCGTCAACGGCCCGCCCGACGGCCCGCCGCTGAAGGCCGGGCCGGCGATCTGTGATTTCGTCGGCGGCGTGCATCTCTACGCCGGGATCATGACCGCGCTGTTCGATCGGTCCGTGACCGGTCGGGGACGCTTGGTCGAGGTCGCGATGCAGGAAGCGATCTATCCCGTGCTCACCTCGAACATCGCCAGCATGTACAAGAACGGTGGCAAGGCGCCGCCGAGACGCGGCAATCGCCACCCGACCCAAGGCTCCGCGCCCTATAACGTCTATCCGACCCGGGACGGTCATATCGCCATCATCTGCGTTCAGGACGCGCATTGGGAAAGCCTGCTCAAGGTGATGGGGCGCGAGGATCTGATCGGTGACCCACGGTTCGCGACACAAGCGCTCAGAGGCCGCAACGACACCGAGATCGACGCCCTGGTCGAGGCTTGGACGCGTGGTCTGGACAAGGCCGAGGCGGCGAGTATCTTGCGCGCCAACCGGGTGCCCGCCGCGCCCGTGCGTGACGTGGTGGAGGTGACCGCCGACGCCCATATGCACGAACGTGGGATGCTTCACGATATCGTCCACCCCGCGATGGGCGAGGTCGTCCTGCCCACCAGTCCGCTGCGCTTTCACGGCAGCCCGGAACCGGGGATCCGGCTCGAACCGGATGTCGGCGGCGATACCGACGCGGTGCTGGCGCAATGGCTAGGCCTCGAAGGCGAGGCGATTGCGACGCTGCGTTCCGTCGGCGCCATTGCTTAACCGCGGTCGGGGGATCGTTGTTTTGCCCAATGAGAACAGAAACCGTTGGGCAAGGTCGTCGCCCGGCACGGATTTCTTGAGGAGTTTTTGAGCCATGCACGAAAAACACACGCTGAAAGTGCTCGATAGCGAAATGGAGACCCTGGTTTTTCGGCCCGACGGACCAGGGCCGCATCCGGGGTTGATGGTTTGCCAGCACATTCCCGTCGCGCATGCCGGGCTCGAATGCGATCCCTGGCAAATCGGCGTCGGCGAGCGGCTGGCCCGGATGGGTTATGTGGCGGTGATGCCCTGGGTTTTTCACTGGTGGCCCGCCGAGGCGGATATCTCTGTGAAGCGCGAGGGCTTCCGCGATGATAGGGCGGTCGCGGATTTGAAGGTGGCGGTTGAATATCTGGCCGCGCGACCGGATGTTGACGCCAACCGGTTGGGCATCATCGGACATTGCTGGGGCGGGCGGGTCTCGTGGCTCGGGGCTTGTCATAACCCGGCGTACAAGGCGCTGGTCACGCTCTATGGCGGCAGGATCAAGCAGTCCTTTATCGACGGCGCGACGCCGCCGATCGAATTGGTCGGCGGCATGAAGTGCTCCGTCATGGGGATATTCGGCAACGAGGACCAGAACCCTTCACCCGCCGATGTCGACGATCTTGACGCGGCTCTGACGACCGCCGGTGTCTCCCATGTCTTTCACCGCTATGACGGGGCGGGCCATGGATTTCAGGATTCCAGCAACCCGGATCGATATCGCGAAGCCCAGTCGGACGACGCGTGGGAAAAAATCGAGGCCTTCCTGTCCGAGGCCTTGGGCTAGGGGCTTGGCGGCGCATCGTCGAGGTCGTATCTTCGCCCCAGGCTCCGCAACTCTAGAATCGACAATACATGCGCCAGACTCTCGCCAGGCCGCTCGCCATCCTGATCGCCAGCGCCGCGTTGCTCGGAACCGCCGCTTGCGGTTACCTGAAAGGCGAGGAGAAGGTGGACGAGTATGTCGAGCGTCCGGTCGAGGATCTGTACAACACGGCGGTCGATTCGGCGGCGGGAGGCAACTTCCGCGACGCCGCGCCCCTGTTCGACGAGGTGGAGCGACAGCACCCCTATTCGGTATGGGCGACCCAGGCTCAATTGATGGCCGCTTATTCTCTGTATCAGAGCAACCAATACGACGAGGCGGTGAACGCGCTGGACCGTTTTATCCAATTGAATCCCAGTCACCCGAATGTCGACTATGCTTATTACCTCAAGGGGCTGGCCTTTTATGAGCAGATCGTCGATGTCGGGCGTGATCAGAAACTGACCCTCGACTCCCTGAAAACCTTCGACGAGGTCATCAAGCGTTTCCCCGGGAGCAAATACGCCCGTGACGCGCGGCTGAAGATTGATCTCGCGCGCAATCATCTCGCCGGCAAGGAGATGGAGATCGGGCGTTTCTATCTCATCCGAGGGCAGCACCTCGCGGCGATCAATCGGTTCCGCCGGGTCGTGCATCAGTATGACACCACCGACCAGGTTCCCGAGGCGCTGCATCGATTGACCGAGGCCTATCTCGCGATCGGCCTGACCGAGGAGGCCGAGAAAACGGCGGCGGTTCTCGGCCATAACTATCCCGGCAGCTCCTGGTATCAGGACAGTTACGCGCTGGTGAAAACCGGGCGTCCGTTCAGCGCCGAGGGTGACGACGACGGGTTGCTCGGCCTCGGCCTCTGGATATTCTGATCCCTCATGCTCAGCGCGCTATCGATTCGTGACGTTGTTCTGATCGATCGCCTGGATCTGTCCTTCAAGCGCGGGTTGTCGGTTCTGACCGGAGAGACCGGCGCCGGAAAATCCATTCTACTGGACGCGTTGGGCCTCGCCCTCGGCGCCAGGGCGGATAGTGGTCTGGTGCGCTCGGACGCGTCCCAGGCCACGGTGACCGCGACATTCGAGTTTCAGGACCTTGAGCCGGTGCGCAAGGTCTTGGAAGAGGTCGGCCTTGATCCCGACGCGGTTCGCGAGGGGCTGTTGCTGCTGCGTCGGGTGGTGTCCGCCGATGGTCGAAGTCGGGCCTTTGTCGATGATCAGCCGGTCAGCGTGGGGACCTTGCGGCGGCTTGGGGACGCGCTGGTCGAGATCCAAGGCCAGTTTGACGCACACGGATTGCTGGATCCGGCGAGCCACCGCCAGTTTCTCGATGATTTCGCCAAGCATGACGCCTTGCTCGGCCAAGTAGCCGAGGCTTTTTCCGACTGGACCGAGGCGCGGGACGGGTATGAGCGCGCTCGGGAAGACGCGGAGCAGGCGCGTGAACAGGAAGATCACCTGAGACACGCGGTGGAAGAACTCAATCATCTTGACCCGAGGCCGGGTGAGGCGGCGGAACTCGCGGCAACGCGGGATATCCTGGCCAATGCGGGGCAGGTTATCGAGGGCATGAGCCAGGCGCAGGAAGCCGTATCGGGTGATGACGGCGCCGAGGCGCGGGTCGCGATGGCGCAAAGACTGCTCGACCGGGTGGCGGACCGGGCGGGTGATCGTCTCGCTGGTGTCTTGGCGGCGTTGGACCGGGCCGCGGCCGAGCTTCAGGAAGCCGATTCCACGCTCTCCACCCTGGCTCAGGACATCGAGGCGGATTCAACCCGCCTGGAAGAGATCGATGACCGCCTGCATGCGTTGCGCGGGGTTGCCCGAAAGCACGGGGTCGAACCGGATGACCTCGCGAACTTGCGCGACGACCTTTCGGGGAGGTTGGAGGCGATCAATGGCGGCGGCGGGGCTTTGGCGGGACTGAAGGAGGCGATGGTCGAGGCGGAGAAGCGTTATCTCGCGCTGGCGGAAAGATTGTCGGCGAGCCGCGTGGAGGCCGGTGGCCGTCTGGATGACGAGGTCATGGCCGAGCTCCCGCCGCTTCGGTTGGAAAAGGCGCGGTTCACGACCACTCTCGAGCGCCAGGATCAAAGCCACTGGTCCGAGCATGGGGTCGACCGCGTCGCCTTTCAGGTCTCCACGAACCCGGGCACGCCCTTCGGCGCGCTCAACCGGATCGCCTCGGGCGGGGAGTTGTCCCGTTTTCTGCTGGCGCTCCGGGTCGCCTTGGCGGCCGCCAATCCACTGCCGACCTTGATCTTCGACGAGGTGGATGCCGGCGTCGGCGGCGCGGTGGCCGCCGCCGTGGGCGAACGTCTGCAAAAACTGGGCGCGCGGCTTCAGGTTCTGGTCGTTACCCATTCTCCGCAGGTCGCGGCGAAGGGGGCGGCGCATTGGCGGATCGCGAAACACGGCGATGGCGCGCGCATGGCGACAACGGCGACGCCCTTGGACGCGGCGGAACGCCAGGAGGAGATCGCCCGGATGCTGGCGGGCGAGGTGATCACCAAGGAGGCGAGGGCGGCGGCGGCGAGCCTGCTGCAAGCCTCCAATGGAGCTTGAGATGAGTGCCGCGAAAGACCCCAAATCTCCGGAGGCCCTGAACATCTTCGAGGCCGAGGCCGCGCTTACCGAGCTTGCCGCCGAGATCGCCCATCATGACGAACGCTATCATGGCGCCGATGATCCCGAGATTTCCGACGCGGAATACGACGCCCTGCGCCGGCGGTTCGACGCCATCGCCGAACGCTTTCCGAGCATCGCCAGGACGCTGGCGCCCGCGACGGCGGTCGGCGCCGCGCCGGCCACCGGTTTCGCCAAGGTCACGCATAGCCGGCCGATGCTGTCGCTTTCCAATGCCTTCAACGGCGCGGATGTCGAGGAATTCGTGGCCCGGATCCGCCGCTTCCTCTCCTTGCCCGAGGATGAGGTGGTGGAACTGGTCGCGGAGCCCAAGATCGACGGCTTGTCGGCGGCGCTCCGCTATGAGAACGGTCGGTTCGTGCAAGGCGCGACCCGCGGCGACGGAATGGTCGGCGAGGATATCACCCGCAATCTGCGCACCATCGACGATATTCCGGACCGCCTCGAAGGCGCGCCGGCGGTGCTGGAGATCCGCGGCGAAGTCTATATGCGCAAGGATGACTTCCGGGACTTGAACAAGGCCCAGGAAGCCGCAGGCGCCAAGCCTTTCGCCAATCCCAGAAACGCGGCGGCGGGATCCCTGCGACAGTTGGACAGCTCGATCACCGCGCGCCGTACCCTGCGATTCTTCGCGTATAGTTGGGGCGAGATTTCGGAGCGTCCATCCGAGACCCAGGCCGGTTTTCTGGAGAAGTTGCGGGATTGGAAGTTTCAAACCAACCCGCTCACCCGGCTCTGCGGGACGGTGGAGGGGTTGTTGGAGCAATATGCCGGCATCGCAGAGCAGCGGGCGACCTTGCCCTATGACATCGACGGCGTGGTCTACAAGGTGAACCGATTGGACTGGCAGGACCGCCTGGGCATGGTTAGCCGGGCGCCGCGCTGGGCGATTGCTCATAAATTCCCCGCCGAGCAAGCGCAAACCATATTGAAGGCGATCGATATTCAGATCGGACGAACCGGCGCCTTGACCCCCGTCGCGCGGCTCGAGCCGGTGACGGTCGGTGGCGTCGTGGTGTCCAACGCAACCTTGCATAACGAGGACGAGATCCAGCGCAAGGACGTGCGCGTCGGCGACACCGTGGTGGTGCAACGGGCGGGAGACGTGATCCCGCAGGTCGTTCGGGTGATCCAGGAAAGGCGGCCCGCCGACAGCCTTCCCTACACGTTTCCGACGATCTGTCCTTGTCCCGAGAAAACGGCGGTAACACGCGTCGATGGCGAAGTGGTGCGCCGTTGTGGCGGCGGGCTTGCCTGCCCGTTCCAGGCGGTGGAGCGGCTCAAGCATTTCGTCTCCCGCGACGCCTTCGACATCGAGGGCTTGGGCGAGAAACAGATTCAGGCGTTCTGGGAAGACCGGCTGATCCAACGACCGGGCGATATTTTCAGGCTCAGGA
The DNA here is from genome assembly GCA_038118725.1 of Alphaproteobacteria bacterium. Classification (GTDB taxonomy): domain Bacteria; phylum Pseudomonadota; class Alphaproteobacteria; order Thalassobaculales; family Thalassobaculaceae; genus JADHLJ01. The sequence goes on from JAYOIK010000042.1 coordinate 43,133, forward strand.
CTCACGAGGCGGCGCTGAAAAAACGCGAGGGCTGGGGCGACAAATCCGTCGACAATGTCCTCGCCGCGATCGAGGAACGTCGGTCCATCGGTCTTGATCGGCTGATCTACGCGCTCGGTATCCGCCAGGTCGGTCAAGCGACGGCGCGGCTGCTCGCGGTCAATTACGGCACGCTGGATGCCTGGCGCGCGGCGATGCTGGAGGCGGGCCGAAGCACGCAAGGCACCGACGAAGGCGAGGGAGACGAAACCAGCGCCCCCAACGACGCGCTCACCGATCTCTTGAATATCGACCAGATCGGCATGTCGGTCGCGAATGACCTGATTGCTTTCTTCGCCGAGGAGCAAACCCTCGAGATCGTCGCCGATCTGGAGCGCGAACTCGACATCCAGCCCTTCGCGGCGCCGAGCGCGAGCGACAGCCCGGTCGCGGGAAAGACGGTGGTCTTTACCGGCACGCTTACCACCATGGGCCGCTCGGAGGCCAAGGCGCGGGCGGAGAGTCTGGGCGCCAAGGTCGCGGGATCGGTCTCCAAGAAAACCGACTACGTCATCGTCGGCGCCGACGCCGGCTCCAAGGCCGCCAAGGCCGAGGCTCTGGGCGTGACGATCCTCGGCGAGGAAGAGTGGGCGGCGCTGATAGGGGCCTGAATCTCCGGCGTGAGCTCAGGACGTCCTGGGATCCTTTCCTCGGCGGTCGCTAAGAACACTTACATTCGTTCACCGTGTTTCTTGAACGCTTCAGAGCCACGTGGAGTCGGTTCATTTTCTCTT
>JAYOIK010000043.1:0-20200 GCA_038118725.1 Alphaproteobacteria bacterium
GTTTCGGGATGAACCCGGATGATCGGATGGGTCGCCGGCTCGGACGGTTTCTCCACATCCGTTACCTTGCCGCTCATCTTGCCGGAGCGTTTGGCGGTCTTGTTGTAGCGGTTGAAGCTGCGCACGCCCCGCAACATCCGCTTCATGCCGTCGGACAGGGCGTCATAGGCGCTGGTCATGCTGGCGAACAGGGTATCACCGCCGAACGGGGGAACGACCTTGGCGTAGAGCATGGTCGCCATGGCGGGCTCGGGGGTGAAGATCTGATCGGTGTGCCAATGGGCGCCGAAACCCCCTTCCTCGTCCGGTTCCTTGATGATTTCGATCAGTTCGGGATGTTCCGGGATGCCCTTGAGGTAGGGATGCGTGTGCAGGCCGTTCCAACGCTCGGCGAAGGCGACTTGTTGGGCCGGTGTTATGTCCTGATCTCGCAGCACGATAACGCCGTGATCGAGCAGTGCCTGGTGAACTCGACTAAAAGCCCCGTCATCCAGGCTCGCGGCGTCAACGCCTCGGATCTCCGCGCCGATCGCGCCGGACAGGGGGGTGATCTCCATGGCCATGATGGTGACCTCAAGGATGATTTCGTTACATCGAGTTTAAGCGAAAAACAGTTTGGGCCGCGATCAATGTTATGATCATGTCCAAGGCTGGTTGGAAATATGCAGAGCAACGCCATGAGCATCGATTTCACGCCCGAGCAATTGCAGATCCAGGAAAGCGTGGCCCGGCTCTGCGCCGAGTTCGGGGATGAATATTGGCTGGCGCGGGACAAGGACGAGCGGTTTCCCGAGGACTTCTGCCAGGCCATCGCGGATCACGGCTATATGGGTATCGCCATGCCCGAGGAATACGGCGGCTCGGGCCTCGGGATCACCGAAGCCGCGATCCTGATGCAAGAGATCTCGCGCTCCGGCGCGGGCAATGGCGGCGTTTCCTCGGTCAGCCTCGGTATCTTCGGCCTCAACCCGGTCGTCCGCTACGGCAGCGAGGAGCAAAAGGCCCGCGCCTTGCCGCGGATCATCAGCCGCGAGGATATCGCCTGTTTCGCCGTCACCGAGGCGGAGACCGGGCTCGATACCACGCGCTTGAAAACCCGAGCGGTGCGTAAGAACGATCGCTATGTCGTGCACGGTCATAAGGCTTGGACCACCACCGCGCAAGTGGCGAACAAGATCCTGCTGATCGCTCGTACCGCCGAGGAAAGCCCGACCGGCAAGCCGATTGACGGGTTGTCGCTGTTCTACACCGACCTTGATCGCTCGAAAGTCGAGATCCGCAAGATCCCCAAGATGGGCCGCGAGGCGGTGGACAGTAACCTGCTTTTCTTCGACGGCATGGAGATCCCCTTCGAGGACCGGATCGGCGAGGAGGGCAAGGGGTTCCGCTATCTGCTGCATGGGATCAACCCAGAGCGAATCCTGATCGCCGCCGGTCTGGTCGGCCTCGGTCGTGTCGCGCTGGAAAAAGCCACGGCCTACGCCAAGGAACGAACGGTTTTCGGCCGGCCCATCGGCATGAATCAGGGGGTGCAGCATCCTTTGGCGGAAAGCTGGGCCGAGCTCGAGGCCGCGAACCTGATGGCTTTCCGCGCCGCGCAACTCTACGACCGGGGCGAGGATTGCGGCCATATGGCCAACGCGGCAAAATACCTGGCGGGCGAGGCGACCTTCAAGGCCTGTCAGACCGCGATCATGACCCATGGCGGCATGGGCTATGCCAAGGAGTATCACGTCGAGCGCTATCTGCGCGAAGCCCTGATCCATCGCCTCGCGCCGATCACGCCGCATCTGATTCTCTGCTACATCGCCGAGCGGGTGCTGGGATTGCCGAAATCCTATTGAGGCGACTGCTTTATCAGGCTACCCGTCCCGGCTCGCGGCGGGGCATGCGCTTTTCGCAATGCCGGGTCACGGAAAACGCGTTCCTGAATCGGACCCTTTGTCCCCAACTAGTGGTCATCGAAACAATCGATGGGAGTACCCTCGTGATGACCAGCTTCTTTTCCTCTTCGACCTTCATTGCCCTGAGCCTTGTCCTGCTCGGCGCGCTTTCCTATGCCGGCGCGGTGACCGTCTAGAGACAAGCGGTGAACGTGGAAGTGATCAGGCTGTCCTCGCATGGACACGACAATGGCGTCGATCCCAGCTTTCGCTGGGATGACGAGGAAGTCTGATCCAGAGGCCGTTTGAGATAGACAACGCTTGATCAAGCCGGCAATCGGCCTATGGTCACGCCTCTTTCAACGGTGGGAGCGGGAGCCTCCGATGTCCGATACGCTTGATCTGTCCAGCCTTCGCGGCGCCGTTAACGATCTCAGGGAAACCGGCATCGTCGACGTGGCCAATCACGGCTGGGGGCGACAGGGACTGATCCCGCTCTGGTTCGGCGAGGGCGACGTGCCGACGCCGAAATTCATCTCCGACGCGGCTCATGACGCGATGCTGCGGGGCCAGACCTTCTATACCGATCAGAACGGTATCGAGGATCTCAGGACAGCCCTGCGAGGTTACAACAAGCGGATGTTCGACGTCGATTTGTCCGACGATCGGGTGACGCTAACCAATTCCGGAATGATGGCGATCGCGCTCGCCATGCAGATGATGATCGAGCCCGGCGACGAGGTCGTCGTGGTCGGTCCGGTCTGGCCGAATATCTACTCGACCATCGCGTTGAACGAGGGCGTGGCGACCCATGCCACCGTGCGGCTGACCGATGACGGCTGGCATCTCGACTTGGATGAACTCTTCGCCGCGGTCACTGAGCGAACCAAGGCGATTTTCCTGAACTCTCCGGGAAATCCGACGGGTTGGATCATTCCGGAGGAGGATCAGGCGCGGCTAATGGATTTCGCGCGGGAGCGCGACATCTGGATCCTGTCGGACGAGGTCTATCACACCTTGGTTTTCGACCGCCCGGTGGCGAAGTCGATGCTCCAGCTCGCCGCGCCCGACGACAAGGTCATCGCCATCAACAGCTTCTCCAAGTCCTGGCTGATGACCGGTTGGCGCATGGGCTGGATGGTGCATCCCGAGGGGCTGGGGCCGACCCTGGCCAAGCTGATCCAGATCTCCACCTCGGGCGTGCCGCAGTTCATTCAGCGCGCCGGCATCGCGGCGATCGAGGGCGACGACGAGGTGATCTCCGATCTCAGGGCGCGCTGTCAGGTGGGACGTGACATTGTCTTCGATCACCTCGAGAGCTGGTCGAGGGTGAAGGCGATCCGCCCCAACGGCGCGTTCTATGCCTTTTTCGCGGTCGATGGGGTCACGGACTCCGTTGCCATGTGCAAGGAGTTGATCGATCGCTGCAATGTCGGCCTGGCGCCTGGCAGTGCCTTCGGGCCGAGCGGCGAGGGCTATCTCCGGCTCTGCTACGCCTCGACGCCGGAGAAACTGCACCAGGCGATGGAGGCGCTCAAAACCGTGATCGGTGGGCGCTGACGCGAAACGCTCGCTTTTCGCGGCGAAACAGGTAGAATCGCGATGTTGTAATCAGGGATCGCGATCATGGCCTTGCCCCCGACCAATACCGGCGGCCCGAGCGAAAGCCGGGCCGAATTGATACGCCGGATCACCCGCCCGGCGCCGCGCCGGGCGGCGTCTTCCGGCGCGGTTGTCGAGCAATCTTCGACGGCACCCGCCGAAACGCCGGCGCCGGCGGCCCCGCAACCGGGCTTTCGGCTCCGTACCGCGACGACCGATGCCGAAATCGAGGCACAGATCGCGCGCCTGCGCACGTTGATCGCCAATGACAATATCGATCCCGACGCTCCGACGGGCTCTTATTTGAACATTCTGCTTTAGCCATCGGCAAAAGGCGGGTGATGGAGAGGACGCGGCGTCCCATATCGCCGTCGCCGATGCCAAGCCTCTCCCATCGTCGTCCCATCCTCGACTGTCGCCCCGGCGGAGGCCGGGGCTTGTGCCGAGGAAGACGACGCGGTCAAGGCTGTTCGTGATTCGCGCCATTCGTGGAGCTGGAAACGAGGCGGCAAAAGCCCTTGCCTTCGCAAGGGCGACGGGAAGGGGAGGCGTTCGCGAACCGGTTCTCCACGCCCGAGCCGCCACGCCTCGTGTTCACCCGCCTAGACGTGCGGGACAACCTCTTCCCAGGTGAGGCGGACGGAGTTTTCCGCTCGCGTCGAAAGCATGCCGCCGAGATTCGGCCAGATCACCACCTCGGTCAGGCCAAAGGCCTCCTTCATGCGGGAAATCTTGTCCACGCATTCCTGGGGCGTGCCGACCACGCAGGCGTCATGCTCGGCGAGTTTGTCGAATTCGAGATAGCCCATGGCCCGGCTCTTCGCGCCCTCGGACATGGTGAATTCGTAGCCCTTGATCGGGGCGGTATCCTGGCGATTGAGCTGATGGCTCGAGACCTTGTCGTAGAACCACTCCACATGCGGCGCGAGCACGTTGTGAGCATGGGTGCCGTCGCGGTCGACGTAGTAGGGGAGCAGAATCATCCGCTCAAGCGTCGAAAGATCATGGCCATGCTTGGTGAGGTTGTCCTCATAGCGCTTGATCTCGTCGGCGAGCTTGGGGATCCAGTCCTCGCGATAGGTCCGGTAGCTGAAGGGGCCGCGAGTTGCAGGGACCAGCCGTTCTCGGCGGCCTTGTCGAAACTCTCGGGCGAGATCGAGGCCTGATAGACCGGGGGGAGCGGCTCCTGCACCGGCTTGGGCAGCATTTCGATCGGCTCGAGGATTTGCCAGAACTTGCCCTCGTGGGTGAATTTTTCCTGGGTCCAGGATTTCAGGATCAGCTCGATCCCCTAGTTGAACATCTCGCGGCTATCGGACATCTCGATGCCGAGCCCAAGAAACTCATGCGGCTGATAGGCCCGTCCGATGCCGAAATTCAGCCGCCCGCGCGACAGGCAATCGATCAAGGCGTAATCCGCGGCCGTGCGAAGCGGATGGTTGAAGGGAACCACGCAGACCGCCGAGCCGATCCGCATCCGCTTGACCCGTTGCAGGACCGAGGCCGCGATCACCTGGATCGAAGTCGCGATGCCGTAGGTGGAGAACAGATGCTCGGCCAGCCAGGCGGTATCGTAGCCTAGTGCCTCGGCAAGCTCGAACAGCTTCATATCGGCTTCCAGGGCATCCACCCGGTTGGTCTGATCCGGGTATTGGCTGAGGCTGAACACGCCCCATTTCGTGCGCTTGGTCATGGCGGAATACTCCTTTCCCCTCGTTGATCGTCGGCTTTCCATATCGCCATCCGATAAGGATATTCACAATCCAAACGCGCCGGCGCAACGTAATACCAGCCCGAGATGAGTTCGACTCATCCCGGGCCGGGAAGCGCGACCGCGCGACCGAGCTTATGCGAGGCAAAGCCCGCGCGGCGACTGAAGGTGATACAACCTGAGATGAGTTCATCTCAACGCAGGTCGGTATAAGCGTTTCGATCGCAAGGACGACTTTTTCTCCCGCTGGAGATCAGCACGAATTCTTCAAATGAAAAATTGTCAAAGGCTACAAGTTGAGCTCTCCTTTGCTTGTTTGACCGCTCTTTTGAAGCGTGCGAGGATTGTATATTGATGTTTTTTATTTTAAAAAAAGAATACAAAAAATTATTATAATTAGCAAAAATTCATTTTTATGAATTTTTTATGATGCAATTAAAGGTATTTGCGATATAATTGATTCGTATATTCAGTATGTGGGAAATTGTAATGCTCAAGTTTGGAAAAGTTCTTGGCCTCGTCGTGATTGCCGCCTTGGCCGGATGCGCTAAATCCTCGGACGATGTCAGCACGAGTTATGTCTCTCCGATTCAGTACGCCAACAATGACTGCGGGCAATTGAGGGCGGAGTTGGCCAGGGTCAATCGGCAGCTCGTTCAAAAGATGCGAGCCCAGGACAGCCGCGCGGATAACGATGCCTTGGCGACGGGCGTGGGAGTGGTTCTGTTCTGGCCCGCGCTATTTTTCATTAAGGGCGATGATGAACACGCCGGTGAACTGGCGCGTTTGAAGGGAGAGTTCGACGCGATCGAGCAAGCCGCGATCGAGAAGCGATGCAATCTGGCGGATGAAATGCAACGCGCCAGGCAACAACAGGAAAGATACATCGAGGAACGCAATCGCCGAAACCAGATCAATCAGTGACCCAGGCGGCGATTGCCCTCACCGCGCCACGAATCCCCCGTCGATCGTTAGCTCGCTACCGGTGACGAATTTCGCGGCGTCGCTGGCGAGATAGACGACGCCCTCGGCGATATCGACGGGCTCGCCGAGTTCGCCGAAGGGGACGTTGGCTTCGATATATTCGCGGAATTCCGGGCCGCGGCGCTGGATGGCGCCCGCGACCATGGGCGTGTCGATGAAGCCGGGATGGATGGAGTTGACCCTCACCCGAGGCGTCTTGCGCGCGCATTCCAGTGCCGCGGCCTTGGTCAGCAAGCGGACACCGCCCTTGGAGGCGGCGTAGTTCGACGTGTTCGCCATGCCGATCAGGCCGAGGATCGAGGAGATGTTGATGATCGACCCGCCGGTGCCCTGGCGCATCGCGCGGATGCCGTGCTTGCAGCCGAGGAACACGCCGTCCAGATTGATCGAGAGACAGCGTCGCCAGGTCTCCAGATCCATCTCCTCGATCGGCATGCCGCCGCCGCCGATACCGGCGCCGTTCAGCAGGATGTCGAGATGACCGTGCTCTTCCATGATCTCGGCGCAGACCCGCTCCCATTGCGCCTCGTCCGTGGTGTCATGCGCCTTGAAGGTGCAGGCGCCGCCTGCCTCGCGGATCGCGGCGGCGACATTCTCGCCCTCGACCTCCTGAATGTCGCTGAGCACGACGGTGGCGCCTTCCTTGGCCATCAGCTCGCCGGTGGCGCGGCCAAGTCCCGAGGCACCGCCGGTTAGCAGCGCGACCTTTCCATCCAAGCGCCCCATTAGGTTTCTCCCCCATCATTCCCGGGAACTCTTAGGTGAGCCCCCTGTTTCAACAGCGCGGCCTGTAGCTCCGTGATATTCACGTCGGCCGCGTCGACCCCGGCATCGGCGGCCAGCGCGGCGGCGGCGCCGGCGGCATGACCGGTGACCCAGCATTGCGGGATCTCGCGCATGAAGGTGTGGGTCTGGGCGTCGCTGGACATGTGCCGGCCAGCGGCCAAGAGATTCGGCACGCCGCGCGCGACGAGCGAACGATAGGGGATCGAGACATTCGCGAATTTCGGCGCCAGGCTGGGGCTGACCCCGACCTCGTCGGCATGGCGGATACCGGCCTTCCAGTCGGCCCCGGTCATTCTTCCGAGACCCCGAAGCCGTCTGCTGTGCCGCACCCCGATTTGTGGACCGGTCAGCATCACCCAGGCATTCTCGAAACCGGGCGCGTGCTCCCGATAGAAGGCGAGCAAGCCCTGCATGCGCTGGCGCGAGAGATGCTCGACCTGGTTCAGATCCTCGAGATCAACCGCGCTGAACCCGCTGAGCCTTGGCCCCATGAACACCGCCACATCGTCACGCCAGGCGGGCATGGGCAGCGAGAATTGATTGAACCGGTCGCGCGCCTTGGCGGTGAATTCCGAGAAGGCCTGCTTCTCGGTCATCTTGAATTCCAGCCACTTCGGGATCTCGAGCCCGCCGAACAGCCAGGCGGTGTTCATGGTGCCGTGGATGCTGCCTTCCTGGACGTCATCCTCGGCGGATTCCCCGGCGCCGACGAAGATATCGCCGTCGCCGGTGGTATCAACCACCATCTTGGCCAGCACCGCGTGACGGCCCTCCTTGGATTGCAGGATCGCGCCCTTGATCCGGCCGTCCTCCATGATCGGCGCGGTGGCCCAGGCATGCATGACCAGATCGGCGCCCGACTCGCGCGCTAGATCGTCCGAGGCGATCTTCAGACGCTCCGGATCGATCATCGGCGCCCAAGTGACGATGCCATGGTGGGCGGAGAAGCGGTTCGACCAATAGTCGACATTGCGCTCGTCCCGGCTTCCCCATAGATCGCGCTCCGGGCCGAGGATGGCGTCATCCGGCAGGCGATCCAAGACATCCTCGGCGAATCCGCGCAAGATCAGGTTGCCGTCCCAGTCGGTCATCCGGTCGATCCAGATCACCAGACCGCCGGTCGCCAGGCCTCCCAGGTGGTTATAGCGCTCGACCAGCATCGTGCGCGCGCCGAGCCGCGCCGCCGAGGTGGCCGCCGCCGTGCCCGCGGGGCCGCCGCCGATCACCAACACGTCGACCTCGTCATAGACCGCGATCTCGCGGGCCGGCTCGGTGATCGTGCCGCTGGAGCGGCGCTCGCGCCGAGGCTCGCGCTCCACCTTGAAAACCGATTGGGTATAGGTCTGTCGATCGTCGCCGCTCATGTCCGCTCCAAGGATGGGTCGGGGTAGCCTAAACCAACGGGCGCGCCTCTGTCCCGCCCGCCATGGCCGATTCAGCCGATCCCAGGTACCGGATCAAAGGGGGTTTCGCCGGGTCTCCCCGGAGCGAACAGCCAGACCGGCTTGCCGACATCGGGCGCCGGGAGCGCGAGGAGCGACGCGGAAACCGTGCCGTAGCCGTGAGACGAGACCACCGTCATCGCCCTATTGTGCTCGGGATCATTGATGTCGTTGCGCTCGGCCATGAGGGCGATCCAGGCCTCCCAGTCGCCGGCCTCGGGATCCGGCGCCTGGGCGGCGGTAAAGCGTGGGCCGTAAGTCGCGATGCGGGGTGCGCGCTGGTCGTTCAACTCCATCGCGGTCAGCATGGAAATGCCGCTGGGGATTTCGATGACCTCAACCCCGCCAGGGCCTTCGGGTCCCGCGTGACGCAGCCAATAGGCGTCGCGATTGTCGGCGAGGATCATGTTGAACGGACGATAACTGTTGGGATCGAGCGCCGACAGAGCCGTCGCCGCGTCCACCGCGTCGGCGTGGTCCAGCGCCTCGAGCACCAATTCACCCCGACTGCGCTTGCCGGCGGCGGGACCGAGATGGCCGGTGCGGTTGAGGATACAGGCCACGACACCGGAATCGTTCAGCCCCATCCAGCTGCCGCCCGCCAGGATGTCGAGACCCGCCGTAACCTCTCCCCGGTCCGGCCAGTGGCGTCGCGGCGGCAGCCAGTCGCGATCGATCATCTCGTCACGCAACGCGCCCAGAACGATGGGCCAATCATGATCGGGGCGGCGGAGAAGGACCGTGGTACACATAATCTGGATCTAACCCCGAGGTGGCGGCGGCGGGATGGCTCGATAGCATGCTCCGAACCACGCGGCAAAGTCGATGCGCCGCGAAAGAGTCAATTGATCTCGATCAAGGCGATGTCCGGTCTTTAAAGCGAGGATGGGAGACACCAAGTGAGGTGCTGCTGGAAAACCCTTAACTCGGGTTGGAGACAGGACCATGAGTAGTTTCGATGATCGACAGAAGGGCGAGGAGGGCAAGTTCGCCTTTGACGCGGAACGGCGTTTCAAGGCGACCGCGCGACGTGACAAACTGCTGGGTCTTTGGGTGGGCGAAACCTTCCTCGGCAAGACCGGCGACGATGCCGAGGCTTTCGCCAAGGAGGTGATCAAGGCGAATTTCGAGCGTCCGGGAGATGACGACGTGGTCGAATTCGTGCTCAAAAGCGTCGAGGGAACCGACGCGGATCTGTCCGAGCATCGTCTGCGTCACAAAATGGAAGAGTTGATGGGTGAGGCCGAACGTCAACTTTCCGAGGAATAACCAGGCCGGAAGGTGACGCGTCCATGACCAATACGAAACTGGCGCGCCTCGAGGGGCGCGGTGTTCTCGCGGTGTCCGGCGAGGATCGCGTCGCCTTCCTGCAAGGCTTGGTATCCAATGACGTGGAGCGGGTCGCGCCGGACCGCGCGGTCTATTCCGCGTTCCTGACGCCGCAAGGCAAGTTCCTGCTCGATTTCTTCATGATTAGCGACGGCGACCGCCTGCTGCTTGAATGCGAGGCGAGCGAGCTTCCGGCCTTCGCCAAGAAACTTCGGATCTACAAGCTCAGGTCCAAGGTCGCGCTCGAGGATGTCAGCGCCGAGTTCCAGTGCCTCGCGGTGTTCGGCGGTGACGCGCCGGGAGCGCTTGGTCTACCGATGGAGCCCGGCGCGGCGGGCGCGTGTCTCGGCGGTATCGCCTTCGCCGACCCGCGACTGACGGCGATGGGCGCGCGGATATTGGTTCCGGGGGACGCGGATATCGCCTCGCTTGGCTTGGAAGAGGCCACGACCGCGGACTATGACGCCCACCGGATCGATCTCGGTGTTCCCGACGGCGCGCGCGACATGGAGGTGGAGAAAACCGTTCTTCTGGAGGCCGGGTTCGACGAGCTCAACGGCGTTGACTGGAAGAAGGGTTGCTACATGGGGCAGGAGTTGACCGCGCGAACAAAGTATCGCGGTCTGGTCAAGCGGCGTCTGATGCCGATAACCGCCGATGGTCCGCTCCCCGCGCCGGGGACGCCGATCACGCTCGACGGGCGCGAGGCGGGCGAGGTGCGTTCGGCTCGAAACGACAGGGCAATGGCGATGATCCGCCTCAACATGCTCGAGGACGGCGCCGGGCCGCTGCGCGCCGGTGACGTGGTGATTACCCCTCGCAAGCCGGATTGGGCGGTGTTTTAGGGCGATTGGGTCGCGGCGGTAGCCAGGATCAACCCACCGCCCATCAACGAAACGCCAGGTGCTTGGCGATGGGCTTGTAGACGTTCCACGCGGTGTTCGCCGCCAGCGGCAGGCCGTATGCGTGCCACTCGGCCAGTTCGGCCTTGGCCTCCGGTAGCATGGTCTCGGGATCGCCGAGCGTGTCCAGGCAATGGGCGCCCTCCCACTCATAGAGCGCGAGATATTTCGGCCCCATCGCCTTGTCGCCGAATCGCGGGTCGGGCTTGACGCGAAACCGGGCGGCCGAGAGATAGCCGGGGATGCGGACCAGGTTCGGCACGTGCGAATGGTCGTACCAGGCATTCCACTCCGCCTCCTTGGCGGGATCGTTCATATCCGCCATCACGACGCTCAGATAGTGATCGTCGCGTAGAAACGGATTGCCGAGGGTCGATCCGCTAATCTGTTCGTAGACATTCGATTTGACGTCGAGTTTCCCGGTTATGCCATCAAAGAGCCGGCGCTCCTCGATGGCGCGCGGGTCCTTGAGGGCATTGTCGGCGGCCATCACCCGGACCATGGCGTCCATGGTCTCGACCGCGTAGAGCGCGAGATACTTGGTGTCGCCCTTCACCCCGACATAGCGCCGTCCCCAGAGCCAACCCGGCACTTCCAGCAGCTTCGGCACGTGATGATAGTACCAGCTGTTGAAGGCGTCCTCTTGGTCCGGAGTGATATTCGCCTGAACCAACAGCAGCAGCGGACCGTTATGGGCGTCCATGTTCGATCTCCGAGAGTAAGCGGCGCCGAGAGTTCCACTCGAGAGTTCCGCCCGACCGCCTTGGCCGAGAAGTCTGAACCGCCCCGAGCCTCTCCGCAACCGGCCAACCCCCTTGTGGCCCGTATCCAGGGGGCGTAAGACGGGGCGTGCCTAGCCTAAAACCCATCACCCAAGCGCTTTCCCGCGTGCCGCCGCCTGTTCTCGCGATCAGCTTGATGGCGATCGCGGCGGTGCTGTTCGTCGCCATGCACACGATCGTTCGCGGCATGGCCGGGGAACTGCACCCTTTCGAGATCGCGTTCTTTCGCGCCTTTCTCGGTATCTTCGTGCTGGGGCCGGTGGTGATCCGCGATCGCGGCGCCAGCCTGCGCACCACCAAGCTTAAGCTGCATGCCCTGCGCGGGGTACTGAACGCCGGCGCCATGCTGACCTTCTTCTACGGGCTCAGCATCACGCCGCTCGCCCAGGTCACCGCGCTCGGCTTCAGCGTGCCGCTCTTCGCGACGGTTCTGGCGGTCATCTTTCTGGGAGAGGTGGTCCGTCTCAGACGCTGGACGGCTATCGTGATCGGCTTTATCGGAACCTTGATCATCCTGCGTCCCGGCGTGATCGATGTCGGGATCGGACCCATTCTGATCCTCGTCTCCTCGGCGATCTGGTCGCTGGCGCTGATGGTGATCAAGGTGATGACCCGCACCGAGTCCAGCGTCACCATCGCGCTTTACGCCTCGATCTTCCTCTCGCCCATGGTGCTCGCCGCGGCGCTCCCGTTCTGGGAATGGCCGACATTGGAGCAATTCGCCCGGATGTTCGTCCTGGCGACCTTCGGAACCATCGCCCAGACCTTGATGAACCAGTCCCTCAAGCTCGCCGACACTTCGGTGGTTCTCCCGGTCGACTTCACCAAGCTGATCTGGGCCGCGATCCTCGGTTTTCTGGTCTTCGGCGAGATTCCCGACATCTACACCTGGATCGGCGGCTTCCTGATCTTCGCCAGCACCACCTACATCGCGATCCGCGAGTCGCGCCTGAAGAAGGCGAAGCGGGTGGAGAGGAAGGAGTAGGGGCAGGGGCGGCGGCGGACCGGCTTTAGCCCGGTCGGTCGAGTTCGTCCTTGTCGTCACAATACAGCGCGATTTTGGTGCCTTGCTGATCGCGTAGATAGCCGACGAAGAAACCCGGACTGTATTCGGCGCGAAACCCAGGCGCCCCATCGCTCAGTCCACCGGCATCCAGGGCCGCGGCATGCAGCTCCCGAACCAGGGCCCGCGTCGCGACCCGAAACGCCACCATCGCCCCGTTCCCGGCGGAGGCAGCGTGCCCGTCGTAGGGGGTTCTGATGTAGAGCTTGGGATGTGAAGATAGTCTCGACAGTCGTCTCTTCGACATGTCTGGAAACAACGCCCTCATGAAGCTTATGCGGAATGGATCCCACCCTTCGGCGGGATGACGAAGGATGGGGGGGTGTGGAGGGATTGTTTCCAAATCAGGCCCTGATTTCCCCATTCGTATCCCCGACGCAGGACGGGGTCGACGCCTGAAGCGGTGGGGCGCGTGGGGTGGCGGAGCACTTTCCTCGATCTCTGACAGTGCTTTACCATCCGTCACGTTGACGGGCTTCAGGCGTCGGCCCCGACCTGCGTCGAGGATACGGTCATTTCAGTTAACTCCACCCACCACCTTCGCCCCACCCACGCCTCAACATCGCAACAGCGATCGTATCCCCTTGATCCCGCGTCACCCGCAAATTTCCCGTGCGCGCTCCCGCGGGTTGGGCCAGGATGCGCGGGACTCACACACCATCAACCAGATTCGGAACCCCGCCATGTCTCCTGAAGTCGTCAAGGATCTCGCGCCGACCGGCGTGTTGCGCGCCGCGATCAATATGTCCAATTTCCTGCTGGTCACCGGGCGGGACGAGAATGGGGACCCGGACGGGGTGTCGCCGGACATGGCGCGGGAGCTGGCGAGGCGGCTCGGCGTCGGCCTGCAACTGCTGCAGTACAAGACGCCGGGAGAGGTCGCGGACGCCGCCGGGACCGGGGTCTGGGATATCGGCAATATCGGCGCCGAGCCGCAGCGGGCCGAGAAGATCGACTTCACCGCCGCCTATGCCGAGATCCAGGCGACCTACATGGTTCCCGCCGGCTCGCCGATCCAGAGCATCGAGGACGTAGACAAGGCGGGCAACCGCATCGCCGTTTCCGCCCGCAGCGCCTATGACCTCTGGCTGGTGCGCAACATCAAACACGCCGAGCTGAAACAGGTCGCGGGGCTGGACGCGTCCTTTGATCTGTTCGTCAACGACAAGCTGGAGGCGCTGGCGGGGCTGCGCCCGAAACTGATCACCGATGTCGAGAAGCTGCCGGGCGCGCGCATCCTGGAAGGCCAGTTCACCGCCGTTCAACAGGCCATGGGATGCACCAGGGGGCTCGAGGCCGGCGCCGTCTATCTCAAGGAGTTCGTCGAGGAGATGAAGGCCTCGGGCTTCGTCGCCGCCTCGATCGAGAAACACGGCACGACGGGCCGCCTGTCCGTCGCCGCGCCGGCCTGAGCCCGCGCCATGACCGATATCTCAGCGCTTAAAACCGTCAAGGTCGCCGTCGCGGACTACATCGCGGTGGTGACCATGGCCAACCCGCCGGTGAACGCCCAGAACCGCCAGTTTCACGAGGATATGATGCTGGCCTTCGACGTGTTGAGCGACCGCGACGACGTGCGCGCGGTGGTTCTGACCGGCGAGGGAAAGTGCTTCTCCGCCGGCGCCGATATCAAGGGACGCGCCGGCCAGGAACGCGCCGACGGCGACCACTGGCAGCACAGCCGCCGGGCGCGGGAATGCTTTCACTCGATCATGGAGTGCCGCAAGCCGGTGATCGCGGCGATCAACGGGCCGGCCCTGGGCGCCGGTCTCGCGGTCGCGGCCTCGGCGGATATTCTGCTCGCCGCCGAGGAGGCCCGGATGGGCCTGCCCGAGATCAATGTCGGCCTGCTGGGCGGCGGGCGCCACGCGATGCGTCTGTTCAGCCATTCCAAGGTCCGCCGGATGATGCTGACCGGTCAGCGCCTGACCGGGGCCGATCTCTACCGGCTCGGCGTGGTCGAGGAATGCGTGCCCGGCGACAAGCTGATGGAGGTCGCCATGGAACTGGCGGCGGAACTGGCCTCGAAAAGCCCGATCGCCATCGGCCTCGCCAAGGAGACCCTCAACGCGATCGAGGGATCCTCGTTGCGCGATGGTTACCGCTATGAGCAGAACAAGACCGGCGAGCTGTCGAAATACGAGGACAGCAAGGAGGCCATGCTCGCCTTCGCCGAAAAACGCGCCCCGGTTTTCAAGGGCCGCTGAGCCGAACACTTCGATACCGTCCACATCGGACGGAACCACGCTAGGAGAATGAAATGCCGCTCAAGGAAAAATATCTGTTCATCGTCAGCATGGATGTCGCCCCCGAGAAGGAGGACCTGTTCAACAAGGTCTATGATACCGAGCATGTTCCCTTGCTCTCGCAGGTTCCGGGCGTGCTCTCGGTCTCGCGCCTGACGAAGCAGCCGACCCAGATCACCCTGGGCGGCGAGATCCAGACCATGGAATTCCCGGACGAGCCGAAATACTGCGCGATCTATGAGATCTCCGGCCCGGAAGTGCTGATCAGCGACGCCTGGGCCGAAGCCGGAGAGAAGGGGCGTTGGGGCCCGGAAGTGCGCCCGCACACCTTCAATCGGCGGCATATTCTGCGCAAGGTGGTCGAGTAGGGCATACCAAGACGGACGGAGGGCGCGGCCATGGCGGGATTCACGGAATACGAGGATCATGACGCGCTCGGCCTCGCGGCTCTGGTGAAGTCGGGCGAGGTCTCGGCGAGCGAGGTGCTGGACGCCGCGATAGAGCGTGTCGAGGCGCGCAATCCGACCGTCAACGCCGTCGTCCAGAAACTCTACGACCACGGACGGGAGCAGATCGCCAAGGGGCTGCCGGACGGCCCGTTCAAGGGCGTGCCGTTCCTGCTGAAGGATCTCGGCTCGGCTCTCGCGGGAACCAAGACCACGCGCGGCAGCCGGTTCTTCGCCGACCTGCCGCCAATGACCACCGACAGCCTGCACGTGACCCGCCTTAAGCAAGCGGGGATGGTGATCTTCGGCAAGTCGAATACCTGCGAGATCGGGCTCAGCCTCACCTGCGAGCCGCAACTGCATGGCCCCTCGCGCAATCCCTGGGACCCGACACGCACTCCCTCGGGCTCCAGTGGCGGGGCCTCAGCGGCGGTGGGCGCGCGGATGCTACCCATCGCCCATGCCTCGGACGGTTTCGGCTCGATCCGAGGGCCGGCGGCGGCTTGTGGCCTCGTCGGTCTACGCCCCACCCGGGCGCGCAACACCCAATGGCCCTACGCGGGCGAGGGGATGATGGGCTATTCCATCGAGCACGCCGTATCTCTCACGGTGCGCGACAACGCCGCCTTGCTGGACGCGACCCACGGGGCGGGACCCGGTGATCCCTATGTCGCGCCGCCGCCGCTCCGTCCCTTCCTGGAAGAAGTCGGCGCCGATCCCGGATCGATGCGGATCGCGTTCACCGAAAAGGCTCCGAATGGCGCGCCGGTGGAGGCGGACTATATCCGCGTCTTGCGTGAGACGGCGGCGCTGTGCGCGGAACTCGGTCATGGTGTCGAGGAAGCCGATCCCGCTGTCGAGGGCGAGGCCATCGTGCCGACCTTCCGGACCATCAGCGCCGTCAATGCCCTGAACGCGATCCAGAGCCATCCCGACGGCAAGAAACCCGGGCCGGGTGATTTGGAAACCGTCGTCGCCAACACGGTCAAGCTCGCCGAAGGCATCGACGCGGCCACCTTGATGAAGGCGACCCAGACCGCGCACCGGATCGGCCGCCAGATGGCCGCGTTTTTCGAGGATTGGGACGTGCTGCTGACCCCCGCCTTGGGCACCTTGCCGCCGAAGCTCGGCTGGCTCGACATGATGATGGAGGATCTGGACGAGTATTGGCGCCGGGTCTTTCATTTCAGCCCCTTTACCGTCTGGTTCAACACGACCGGTCAGCCGGCGATGATGATCCCGCTCGGGCTGAACGCCGAAGGCTTTCCGATCGCGGTACAGGCCGTGGCCCGATATGGCGACGAGGCCAGCCTGTTCCGGCTCGCCGGCCAGCTGGAGGCGGCAAGGCCGTGGTTCCATCGCAAGCCGGCCCTGGTCACCGGCGGCTAGGTGGACGGGGGGCGGCGCATGCAGGCCACGGATTTCGAGCCACGAACCATCAAGAGCAACGGGATCAATCTGCGCTGCGCCGTCGCGGGCGAGGGGCCGTTGGTCGTGCTGGTTCATGGCTGGCCCGAGCTTTGGTACTCCTGGCGCCATCAGATCAAGCCGATCGCCGAGGCCGGCTTTCGCGTCGTCGCGCCCGACATGCGCGGCTATGGCGGAAGCGACAAACCTGGACCCGTCGAGGCCTATGCGCTCACCCATCTCATGGATGACCTGGTTGGCCTCATCCATGCTTTCGGCGAGGAGAAAGCGATCCTGATCGGACATGATTGGGGCGCGCCGATCTGCTGGAATACCGCGGCCCTGCATCCCGAGCGGGTGGCGGCGGTGGCCGGGCTCAGCGTGCCTTATCGGCAACGTCAGCCGGTCTCGCAGATCGCGTTCTGGCGCCGGTTCTACAAGGATAAATTCTTCTACCAGCTCTACTTCCAGGACGAGGGGATCGCGGAGCGGGAGTTGGAAGCAGATGTGCGGCTTTCGCTGCGCAAGATCTACTACTCGATCTCAGGCGACGTACCCTCCCTGGACGGCTGGCTCGAGCGGCCTCCAGGTGGCGGGTTGCTCGACACCATGACCGACCCGGACCCGTTCCCGGCATGGATGACCGACGCCGATCTCGACTATTTCGTCGAGAACTTCACGGCCGGCGGGTTTCGCGGCCCGATCAACCGCTATCGCAATCAGGATCGCGACTACGAGATGTTGCCGATGATGGGCGTGGCGCCGGTCAATCAGCCTTCGTGCTTCATCGGCGGCGCCAAGGACGTGGTCCGGTTTTTCGTGCCGGGCCGCGACGGTTTCGCCGATGTCACCGGGAATTGCACGGATCTAAGGCTTTCCCGGATCATCGAGGGCGCCGGTCACTGGGTTCAACAAGAGGCGCCCGACGCGGTGAACGAGGCGCTGCTGACCTTCTTGGCGGGGCTTGATGACTGAACCACGCGAAATCCTGTATCTCTCCGAGGATGACCTGGCGGGTCTCGGCATTTCCACGGCGGACGCGACGCGGGCGATCGAGGACATGTTTCATGGCCGTGCCGCCGGAAAGGTCTGGTGGGCGCCCAAGGCAAGCGTGATGCCCGGCGATGGCCGGTTCATGATGGCGACCCTCGCCGTGGCGGACGAGCCGCCGGTGATGACGGTGAAGTCCCTTCTCTTGGCTCCGGATAACGGCGAACGCGGCCTGCCGCGCCTCAATAGCGTCATCAACGTCATGGACGGCGTGACGGGCTTGCCGCTGGCGACGATGGACGGGAATTGGATTACGGCTGTGCGCACCGCCGCCCTTAGCGCCGTGGCGGCAAAGCACCTTGCCCGCGAGGACGCGGCGGTGGCCGGTTTCGTCGGCTGCGGGGTTCAGGCGCGTTCGCATCTCCAGGCGTTTGCCTCGATGTTCCCGCTGCGGGAGATCCGCCTCTTCGGACGCGGGCGCGCGAATATCGACGCGCTATGCGCCGCCGCCGGCGAACTCGGCCTGTCCTCGGTGATATGCGAGGATGGCGGCGCGGTGCTGGACGAAGCCGACCTGATAACCACCTCGGTGACCTTTTCCGACGGGGTGGAGCCGTTTCTCGACGCGACGCGCATGAAACCTGGAAGTTTCGCCGCGATCACCGATCTCGCCGCGCCCTGGTTCAGGGACAGCTTCGCGTCTCTCGACCGGATGATCATTGACGACCTGGATCAGGAAGCGGCCATGGAGGCCAAGCTCGCCGACCCGTCGCTGGTGCATGGAGATCTGTCGGGACTGGTTCTGGGAAAGGTCCAAGGGCGCGTCGCCGCGACCGATCGCGCGGCCTTTGTCTTTCGTGGCCACGCGATCGGCGATCTGGCGCTCTCCGCGCTGGCCTACCAGCGCGCGGTCGGGAGCGGGAAGGGAGCCCGGATCAAGGCCTAGGCGGCCAAGGCGCCGGACCCGCAAGGGTGACGATGAAAAGACGGTAGCGCGGGTCTCCGTCGTCCCAACCTTGCCCATATCCCTAGGCCGACGCCCCCGCGGCGGCGGGGGCTTTTGCCGTGATCGTTCCCGCCCGGCGAGCCGGACACCAACACGTCACGAGGCCGGAGCCGGCGGCACAAGCCCTTGCCTTCACAAGGGCGAGGGAGAAAAGGGAAGGGAACCCGGATTACAGCCTAGGCGGCTAGGGCGTTCCTCTGATTGACGATCGCGACGCAGCTTTGCGCCGCCTCGCGTCCCTTGACTTGGAAGTGATCCAGGAAGAACCGGCGATGCTCCTCGGTTTCCTGGAAGTTATGCGGCGTGAGCACGACGGAGAGGACCGGCACGTCGGTATCCATCTGCGCCCGCATCAGCCCGTCCAGAACCGTGCTCGCGACGAAATCGTGTCGATAGATCCCGCCGTCCACCACGAAGGCCGCGCCGACCACCGCGTCGTACTGCCCGCTACGCGCCAGACTTCGAGCCTGAAGTGGAATTTCAAAGGCGCCAGGCACGTCGATTACATCGACCTGGGCCTCGGTATTGGTCAGCCGCGCGATCTCCTCGAGAAACGCGATGCGGCTCTGGTCGACGATATTGGCGTGCCAACGCGCCTGAATGAAGGCGACACGCGGTGTTTTTGGAGATGTCTGGGTGCTCTGATCCATGGTTTGCTCCTTCAAGCAAAAAGGTGAATCAGGGCGTACGAAACAACCGGGCCGCCCATGCAAGCCGAGGCGGCTAATCGGCTCTCTCGCTCTCTTCCATCCGGACTATGACCGTCGGCTCCGGCATCTCACCGGATCTGCTGACCCCGGTCTTCGCGAGAAGACCAAGCGCTCGCGGGCTCGGACGGCGCGCGCCGTCCATACCGCCGGTGGGGAGTTTCACCCCGCCCCGAGAACGTGTCCCGTCGGGATGACGGAACGAGTGGAATATAGGGGGAGCTGGGCGGGTTGTCGAATAGCGATATCAGCGAGGCGACGGGGGCGCTTGCCGTGATCTTTCCGGTCCGGCAAGTCGGCAATCAGCACGCTAGGTGGCCTAGGTCGGCGGCAAAAGCACTTGCCTTCGCAAGGGCGACGGTGAATGCGCGGAATCCAGGGATTCGCCGCTAAATGCTACAAAATATCCAGCACCTGTTCCGGCGGGCGTCCGAGGGCGGCCTTGCCGTCGGAGAGCACGATCGGGCGTTCGATCAGGATGGGGTTGTCGACCATCGCCTGGATCAGCGCATCCTGGGATTTTCCCTCATCCGCGAGATTGAGATCCTTGTAGGGCGCTTCCTTGCGGCGCATCAGTTCCCGCGGCTCCATGCCGAGCTTGCCGAGAATCTCGCCTAGCGTCGCCGCGTCCGGAGGGCTGGACAGATATTCGATGATCTCGGGCTCGACCCCCTTTTCCTGGAGCAGCGCCAGGGTTTGGCGGGATTTGGAACAGCGGGGATTGTGATAGATCGTGACACTCATCGTGGTTTCCTCGTTCAAACCTTCAGTCTTCCGTCCAGCCGTCATGGCGCGCCCGGATGTAGCGCCAAGTGAAGGATCGAAGCACGTGATGACCGGTTGGGCAAGTCGGTCATGGTGAGGGACATTGCCCCGTCTCGTATCCCCGACGCAGGTCGGGGCCGACGCCCGAG
>JAYOIK010000043.1:20300-21455 GCA_038118725.1 Alphaproteobacteria bacterium
GAGGCCCGGACAGAATACGGCGACTTCCGCAACAGGGTATCCCCATCATGAACTACCGCAAGCTCGGCCGGTCCGGCCTCAGGGTCTCGCCGCTTTGTCTCGGCACCATGCTGTTCGGTCGCGAGACCAATGAAGGCGATAGCCAGGCGATCATCGCCTCGGCGCGGGATAGCGGGATCAACTTCATCGACACCGCCGATACCTATTGCGGCGGCGAGTCGGAGCGGGTCGTCGGGCGCTGCATCCGCAGCACGCGGAACCACTGGGTGCTGGCCACCAAGCTGGCCAACAAGTTGAGCGATGATCCGAATACCGGCGGGTTGTCGCGGCGCTGGGTCATGCAGGCCTGCGAGGATTCCCTGGACCGGCTCGGGGTCGATCACATCGACCTCTACTATCTCCACAAGGAAGATCATTCGACTCCGCTGGAAGAGACCGTGCGGGCGATGGGTGATCTGATGCGGGCCGGCAAGATCCGCTATTTCGGGGTTTCCAACTATCGGTCCTGGCGGGTCGCGGAGATCTGCAACATCTGTGACCGACTCGGCATTGAGCGACCGATCGCCAGCCAACCCTATTACAACGCGTTGAACCGGATGCCGGAGACCGAGCATCTGCCGGCCTGCGCGCATTATGGCCTCGGCGTCGTGCCCTATAGTCCGCTTGCCCGGGGCGTGCTGACCGGCAAATACGCGCCGAACGTGGAGCCCGAGGCGGGCAGTCGCGTCGCCCGCAAGGATCGCCGGATGATGCAGACCGAATGGCGGCACGAAAGCCTTGAGATCGTCGAGAAGATCAAGGCCCATGCCGCGGCCAAGGGGGCAACGCCGATCGATATCGCCGTCGGCTGGATCCTGAATAACGCGATGATCAGTTCCATGGTCGCGGGACCGCGTACCATGGCGCAATGGGAAGCCTATGTCGCGGCGCTGGACTACACCTACACCGCCGAGGACGAGGCGCTGATCGATGAACTGGTCGTCACCGGTCATCCGTCGACGCCGGGCTACAACGACCCGCAATATCCGATCGAGGGACGGGTTAGTTTGGTCTGAGGGGAAAGCCGCCGGTTACCACTCCCCGCCCGTGGCCCCGGGGCCCCGGCCGGGCCCCGGCGGGGCGGACGGGGCAAAAGCATGGGGGCGAGGGGGGCCA
>JAYOIK010000043.1:21465-26526 GCA_038118725.1 Alphaproteobacteria bacterium
GGCGGTGCTACGTGATCAAACGATTGCGTCAAGGGGTACCATCGCGAGGCCCTGCCTTGCGCCAGGGCGACGGGCAAGAACGGGTCTCGCCATCATCCCCGCGACGGCGGAAAAGTATCAAGCCCGACGGTCAGACCTGTTCTCATGTTCGTGCCAAGACATCGATCCGCCGGTATACTACGCCGAGCACATAACCGCCGGACCCGAGCCATGACCGACAAACCCGACCTCGTCATCCGTAACGGCACCATTGTCGACGGTACAGGTGCCGAGCCCTTCGAGGCGGATGTGGCGATTTCTGGCGGCCTGATCTCCGCGATCGGCCAAGTCTCGGCAACCGGAGCGGAGGAGATCGACGCGCGGGACCGGCTGGTGATCCCCGGCTTTGTCGACGTGCACACCCACTACGATGCTCAAGCGACTTGGGCGAACCAGATCACGCCGTCCTCGTGCAATGGGGTGACGACGGTTCTGCTCGGCAATTGCGGGGTCGGCTTCGCGCCGGTCAGGCCGCATCAGCGGGATATGCTGATCTCGCTCATGGAGGGGGTCGAGGATATCCCCGAGGTGGTGATGCGCGAGGGCCTGCCCTGGACCTGGGAGAGTTTTCCCGACTATCTCGACACCTTGGCGGCCCGGCGTTTCGACGTTGATGTGGCGACACAGGTGCCGCACGCGGCGCTTCGGGTCTATGTCATGGGCGAACGTGGGGCCGAGCGCGAGCCGGCGACGGCGGCGGATCGCGCGGCGATGGCCCGGCTGGCGGGTGAGGGCATTCGCGCCGGCGCCTTCGGCTTCTCGACCTCCAGGTTGTTGCAGCATCGCACCGCCGAGGGAGAGCCGATCCCCTCCTATGGCGCGGCGGAGGAGGAACTGGCGGAGATCGCCGATGCGGTCGGCGCGGTCGGGCGCGGCTGGCTCCAGGTGGTGGCGGATTTCGGCGACGCCCAAGCCGAGGAGTTCGGCCTGCTGCGGCGGTTGGCCGAGCGCTCGGGGCGACCGCTGACCCTGACACTGTTGCAGCGAGACTCGTATCCGATGGAATGGCGGGAGTTGCTGGACCGGATCGAGACCGCGAACGCCGAGGGATTGCGCATCACCGGCCAGGTGAGGGGGCGGCCGACCAGCACCTTGCTCGGCTTCGAGCTTTCCGAGAACCCATTCCTCGGCTGCCCGAGCTGGCGGGAACTCGCGGATCTCGACATCGGCTCCAAGGTCGCGGCCCTGCGCGACCCGGCCCTGCGCGCCCGCCTGCTCGATGAGCCCGGCGGCACGCCCGCCCAGATCAAGCGGTTCCGCGATTGGGAGCGGATCTTTCTCTTCGGCGATCCGCCGGATTATGAGCCGCATCCGGATAAGAGCATCGCCGCCGAGGCCGCCCGCCGGGGCATGCGCCCGGAGGAATTGGCCTATGATCTGATGATGGAGCGGGACGGGCGGGCGATCCTTTATCACCCCATGACCAACTACACCGGAGGCGACATGGCCCCGGTGCTGGACATGCTGCGGCACCCGAACACGCTGATCGGCCTGGGCGACGGCGGCGCGCATGTCGGGATCATGTGCGACGCGACGGATATGGCGCATACCTTGATCCACTGGACCCGAGATCGGGCGCGCGGCGAAAGGCTAAAGGTGCCGGACGTGGTGCGCCGTCTGACCCAGGCGAACGCCCGGGCTTTGGGGTTGTCGGACAGGGGGGAGATCGCGGTCGGTAAGCGCGCGGATATCAACATCATCGATTACGACCGGCTCAGCCTTCGAGTGCCGGAAGTGCTCTACGATCTTCCGGCGGGCGGGAAGCGCCTCCTGCAACGCTCCACCGGTTTCGAGGCGACGCTTGTCGCGGGCGCGCCGGTATGGCGAGATGGCGAGGCGACGGGCGCCCTGCCGGGCCGGTTGCTGCGAAGCGGAAACTAGACTGGAGAATGAGTGAGCATGGGCAAGCTTGACGGAAAGGTCGCGCTGATCAGCGGCGGCGCGCGGGGCCAGGGCGCGGCGGAAGCCAAGGCTTTCGCGGCGGAGGGGGCGAAGGTCGTGTTCGGGGATATTCGCGACGCCGACGGCAAGGCGGTCGAGGCAGAGATCAAGGCGGCGGGCGGCGAGGCGAGCTATATGAGCCTCGACGTCACCAACGAGGATCATTGGCGCGCCGCCGTCGCCCAAGCGACTGGCGCTTATGGCGGATTGCATGTCCTGGTTAACAACGCCGGTATCGTCATCAATCGGGTACCGATCGAAGAGCGCACGGTCGAGGAATGGGATCGGGTGCTGGACGTGAACCTGAAGGGCGTGTTTCTCGGCACCAAGCACGCGATCCCGGCGATGCGCTCGGCGGGCGGCGGCTCGATCATCAACATCGCCTCGGTCGCGGGCTTCGGCCAATCGACCCATCAGGAGCCGGCCTATGCCGCCTCCAAGGGCGCGGTGCGGATCTTCTCCAAGGTCACCGCGACCCAGCATGCCAAGGACAAAATCCGCTGCAACACGATCTTTCCGGGACCGATCGACACCGAGATGATCCACGCCGCGATGTCCGACCCGGCGGTTCTGGCCGAGCGGCTCTCCCGGGTGCCTCTGGGACGGCTCGGCACCATCGACGAGATGGTGGCGGCGGTTATGTTCCTGGCCTCGGACGACTCCGCCTATATGACCGCGGGAGAGATGGTCATCGATGGCGGCGCCACGAGCATGTGACGCGCCGCCGTCCCGGTGTCCGGTCTGTCGTGCGGACGGGCCGTCCAGGTTCATGTCGGTGGACGGCCAGGATTACTGGCGCTGCGGGACCTGCGAGGCGACCTTTCTCGATCCGCGACAGCGCATGAACCTCGCGGCGGAGCGGGCGCATTACCGGACCCACGAAAACGCCGTCGATGATCCCGGTTATCGCCGGTTCCTGGCGAAGCTGGTGACGCCCTTGCTGGAACGCCTGCGAGCGGGCTCGAGTGGCCTCGATTTCGGCTGTGGTCCCGGACCGGCGCTCGCCGCCATGCTTGGCGAGGCGGGGCATCGGGTCGCGCTCTACGATCCGTGCTTCGCGCCGGACGAGGCGGTGCTCGAGGCGGGATATGACTTCATCACCTGCACCGAGGTGTTGGAACATCTGCACGAACCCGCCGAGGTGCTCGACCGGCTGGCGTCGCTGATACGTCCGAGCGGTTGGCTCGGCCTGATGACGAGTTTTCAGACGGACGACGCGCGCTTCGCCAATTGGAGTTATCGGCGCGAGCCCACTCATTTCGTGTTTTATCGCCAGGTGACGCTCGCGAGGATCGCCGAGGCGCGCGGCTGGCGGGCCGAGTTCCCCGTCAAGGACGTGGCGCTGATGCGAATGCCCGCGGTTTAGTTTGATCGGGGCCGTCGCCAGCCCCTGGTTTTCGCCATCCTGATCTTCCTTGTCGATCTGGCGTCCTGGAAGCACGTCCGGATCAGGTGAGGCGCGCGCGTCTTAACCACGCGTCCACCGACCGCCATTGTCGCCCTGGCGCAAGGCAGGGCCTTGCACCGATCTAGTGATTGAATCGATTCCGCCGGTAGCTCCATCGCGAGGTCCCGCCTTGCGCAAGGACGACGGGATGGAGAGATCACCTGTTTCCACCTCCCGCGAATCCCTGGGCGCGACCCAGGGCCTGTTCCGGTCTCGATCAAGGTCTCGTCCGCCACGAGGCCCTGGCTTTCGCTAGGGATTCGGAGAGAGGCGGCCCCGCTTACTTTACCGAGGAGAAACTCGTCGGGATCAGGATCTGATTGTTGACCGAGGCGACGATCGCGCCGTCTTCCTCGGTTTTGGCGCGTTTTTCGTGCCATTCCGGGTCAGCCGCGAAGGCGTCCCATCTCTTCTCGCGATCGGCGAGCGATTCCCATTCCAGCATGTAGTAGAGCGTCTGGTTCGACTCGCCGATGCCGGTGGTCCAAAAGCCGGCTTGTTTGATGCCGTGCTTCTCCCAAAGTTTCAGCGTGATCGTGTCGAAGCGGTTCAACAGCGCCGGTAAACGCCCCGGAACACAGTGATAGATACGTAGCTCATGAATCATTTCTGGCACTCCCAATAAGAACTTCTGGTCAAGAGTAAGCCCGGAGCCCGCGCTAAAGGAATGCCAAATGCACGACCGCGCGAGGCATCGGCAACGTGCTTTGCAAAGCCGGATTGCCGATCGCGCGGTTTCAAGGCTAGAATTCCGTTCCACCTCATTTCAGGCGGCATCGCCGCCCCTTCAAGAAAGAGATCGCCATGCGCTCGGATTACACGAAGATCGAGGCCGGTCCGGTATTCTTCGCCGTCTGGCACGAACAATGGGACGCCAACATTCAGCACCACGCCGACCAGGGGGTGATCATCCAGGTTCGCGGCGAAGTCGATGGGCGCGAGACTAATCTGCTGCAATTCAACTGCTTCCATTTCGAGCGCAGCTACACCTACGCGCCCGAGGGCGAAGCTCGGATCTGTCAGATCGATCCGATCGCCGACGGCAATCCCTTCGGTTGGACCGCCCGTCAGATTCGCGAGCGCCTGCCGGCGATGCTGAGCCGCGCCGGTTTCGACGAGATCGCGTCCTCCCTTGACATGCGGAAGCTCGCCACCGCCGCGAGCGAGGTCGAGGCGGCCGGGCGCGAGAAGTTCCGCAACAGCATCCAGTTGGTGAAGCACAAGCGCGGAGACTTCATGTTCGAGGCCGGAAATATCCGCTTTGGCCTTGAAAAGCGCACGCTTGGCGATGACGGCGGCCTGGCGATCCATGTGCTGAGCGATCTCTGCGGCAGCCCCAGCCACGAATACGCCGAGGAAACCGAAATCCTCGCCTTCGACTGCTTCCGCTTGCAGCCGCACTACCATTACGGACCGCGGAACAAGAACCTCCGTTACTACTGGGATAAGACCGTGGTGCCGGACACCTTGGAATGGACCCTGGACGTGCTCAAGGCCGGCAAGCTGCGCGATATGATCGAGGCCGCCGGGTACCCGGATGTCGCCCGTGATCTAGACTACGATCTGGTGCGCGCCGTCCTGCCGGGGATCGAGGCCAAGGCGCGGGAGCTTCAGCCCAAAACCGACGCCGAGGC
>JAYOIK010000043.1:26626-37663 GCA_038118725.1 Alphaproteobacteria bacterium
GGGCGACGGATGTGGAGATGGCGGTTGAACCACCGCGCGATCAGTCCTTCAACGTCACCTTCACATAAGAGCCCGGCGCGTCCTCGATAACCTTGAGGGCGCCGTCTCCGGGGATACGGGCCGGCACCTTGCCGCCACCGTGGCGGGACAGCCATTTCTCCCATTCCGGCCACCAAGAGCCGTCATGCCAGGTCGCGCCCTCCAACCATTTCGCCGGATCCTTGGGTTTGCGATTGTTCGTGTAGTAGCCGTATTTCGGCGGGTCGGCGGGCGGGTTAACGACACCGGCGATATGACCCGATCCCGCGAGACAAAACCGAACGGGGCCCTTGTAGAGCTGTGTCGCCCGATAGGTCGACATCCAGGGCGCGATATGGTCTTCCTTGGTCGACAGGATAAAGGTCGGCGTCTTCACCGAGCCGAGGTCGATCGGGGTATCGCACAGAGTGATCCCGCCCGGCTCCACCAATTTGTTCTCGTTATACATCTTGCGCAGGTAATAGCCGTGCATCTCCGCCGGCATGCGGGTTGAGTCCGAATTCCAAAACAGCAGATCAAACGGGAACGGGTCCTTGCCCAGTAGGTAGTTGTTGATCACGAAGGACCAGATCAGGTCATTCGCCCGCATCATGTTGAAGGTCGTGGCCATGGCCGAGCCGTCGAGATAGCCGTCCTTCTCCATCCGTTCCTCGAGCGCGCTGATCTGCTCCTCGTCGATGAACACGCCGAGTTCGCCGGGCTCCTCGAAGTCGACCATGGTGGTGAAGAAGGTGATGCTCTTGATCCGCTCGTCACCCCTGGCGGTGAGATAGGCCAGGGTCGCCGACATCAGGGTTCCGCCGATGCAATAGCCGATCGCGTTGACCTCGCAGACGCCCGTCGCCTTCTCGATGGCGTCCAGCGCGGCGATCGGCCCTTCCAGCATGTAGTCCTCGAAGGATTTCGCGGCCAGGTCGGAATCCGGATTGACCCAGGAG
This sequence comes from Alphaproteobacteria bacterium, assembly GCA_038118725.1. GTDB lineage: Bacteria > Pseudomonadota > Alphaproteobacteria > Thalassobaculales > Thalassobaculaceae > JADHLJ01. Next base: position 27,604 of record JAYOIK010000043.1, read on the forward strand.
ACGACAAAAACCGTGATACCCTGAGCGACCGCCCATTTGATGAAGGAATTCTTCTCGCGGAGATCCAGGATATAGAACTTGTTGATCCAGGGCGGCACGATAAGCAGCGGACGCTTGTGGACCGTTTCGGTGGTCGGGCTGTACTGGATCAACTGCATCAGGTCGTTTTGATAGACCACCTTGCCCGGCGTGGTGGCGATGTTCCCGCCGACGTCGAAAGCGTCGGAATCGGTCATCTTGATCGCGAGGTTTCCCTTGCCGCGCTCCAGGTCGTCCAGCAGGTTTCCGAGCCCTTTAAGCAGGTTCTCCCCACCGGTTTCCGTGGTCGCGCGCAGCACGTCCGGGTTGGTCACCGCGAAATTCGTCGGCGCCATCGCGTCCAGGAACTGACGTGTGTGAAAGTCGACCTTCGCCGCGGTCTTTTCGTCCAATCCCTCGACGTCACGCACCGTGTCGCGCATCCAGGCCGCTGTCATCAGATAGCTTTGCTTGATGTGATCGAAGACCAGGTTTTCTTGCCAGTCCGCTCCCTTGAAGCGTCGATCGTCGGGGGCTGGCGTCACCACCGGCGCCGCGTCGCCGCCGAGCATCCGGTTGGTGGTCGACTGCCAGAGATCGAGATAGCCTTGCCAGAGCGCCATTTGCCCCTCCGCCGCCTTGGCCGGATCGGCGAGATAGTTCCGGGCCATCTCCATGAAGGCGGCGCCGACATTCATCGGGTCGGCCATCCCCATGGCGTTATCGGCATCGTTTCGGGCGATGAAATCCGCGACCAGTTTCTGGCTTTTCTCCGTGATGTCTTGAACCATCTCGGCGACCCGTTCCGGGTCCGGTACGTTGTTCTCTGAATTTTGGTCGGTCATCATGGATCTCCCTTCGGGGTTCCAGCGCGCCGGCAATGGCGGATCTTGCGTGGTTCTATATTGCTGCACTGCAAAATCAAGTTTTTATTGCGGTTGCGAATAGATTTCCCGATGCCGAAACGTGGGTTATTTCACCACCTTTCCTCAACGATATCTATGTCTTGCGCGGCGTATGTGGTAAGCCATCGGGAAAATGTGGGCATGATAGAGGACTGGGTCGATGACACGACACGGCGGCAAGACGGACAGAGCGTCGACGGCAAGCGTCGCGCGGGGCTGGATGGCCCGCGCGGGAGCGGCGACATTGGTGCTCGGACTAAGCGCGTGCTCGTCGCTTCCCAATCTTCCGGACTATGCGAACCCGGTGGAATGGTACAACTCCTCCACCGAAATGGTCGGTGGTTGGTTCGAGGACGAGGAGCCGAAAGTCGAGACTGCTTCCACCGCCAAGAAGGATGGGGGAAAGTCGAGCAAGAGCGACGAGAAATTCCCGACTTTGTCCAGCGTGCCGGCCAAGCCCAAACCTTCGAGCGACGCCGAGACGCGTGAGAAACTGACGAACCAGTTGTCGGCGGATAGAGCCAACGCGCGTTATACGGACGAGAAGCCGAAAAACGCGTCAAAAGCAGCGCCGCCACCGAAACCATCAAGCAAGCCCGCTGTTCCAGCCGCCACGAAGGTCGCGGCTCCGAAGCCAGTCGCGGCGCCCAAGGCGGCGAGCGCGGGCACCGCCCAAGTGGCGCGGCTTCCGTCCTCGGTCTATAGCGGCAATCGCTCCAGTCTCTGGCCGAACGCTCCCGCGCCAGGACCGTCCAGCGAAGCGGCGACGACTTCCGCTCGGGTTGGACGTCCCGTGGTCTCTTCGACCGGCCAGATTTCCTCGGCTTCGTCCGTCCGGAGCACGATTCCCAGACCCGCGCCGGCGACAAGCGATGCCATGGTGAAAACGACGGAGCCCGTGAAAGCCGAGGCACCAACTCAGAGCGCCGCCGCGCCGGTCGCGCCGCCGGCTCCGGAGATCCCGCTAAAGTTTACCCTGACGGCACCGTCGACCTCGGCGGGAGCGGCAACCACTGAAACCGCGGCTGAAAGCACACCGACCTTTCAACTGACGCCGCCCGACGGCATGACGGCATCCGCCGGTGGCGACCAGCCGATGTTGCGGTTTGATACCTTCGAGCAAAACGGTGCCACGGGGGTCGTGAATTTCGGGCATGGCTCGTCCCGGTTGTCTTCGTCGGACCGCGCCAAGCTACGGGCCTTGGCGGAAACCGCCCTGAGTCAGGGTTTATATGTCCGTGTTGTCGGGCACGCCTCCATGAGGACCCGCGACATGGACCCCTTTGAGCATACCCTGGCCAATTTTAATGTTTCCTTGAAGCGAGCCAATGTGGTCGCGGAAGCGCTACTTGAGATGGGCGTGCCGGCGGAACAATTGATCATCGACGCGGTCGGCGACACCCAACCGCTTTTCTCCGAGGCAATGCCCTCGGGCGAGCAGGGTAACCGACGCGCCGAGATCTATCTGGAATCGTAATCCTAATCATATTGAAACTATCCGGCGCGCCGCCCGAACAAGAGAGATTTTGAGCGTGCGTGTCGGCGCCATCCAGAAACTGGTTGGTTTAGGGTCATATGCCCGGGGAGTGGGCCGAGATGAGTGATGTACTGAAAGTCGCGATCGCCGGGCTTGGCACCGTTGGGGCCGAGACCATGCGCGTGCTGCGCGATAACGCCGACCTGCTTGCGGCGCGTGCCGGCCGGCCGATCCAGGTGGTCGCGGTATCCGCGCGGGATCGCGCCAAGGATCGGGGCGTCGATCTAGACGGCGTTGCGTGGCACGACAACGCCGCCGAACTCGCCGGACGCGATGACGTGGATATCGTCACTGAACTGATCGGCGGTTCGGAAGGGATCGCCAAGGATCTGGTCGAGGCGGCGCTCGGCTCGGGTAAATCGGTGGTGACCGCGAACAAGGCCCTGGTCGCGCATCACGGCGCGGCGCTCGGCGCCCTGGCCGAGGCCAACGGCGTGACCCTGGCCTATGAATCCGCGGTTGCCGGCGGTATCCCGATCATCAAGACCATGCGCGAGGGCCTGTCCGCCAACCGCATCGAGCGGGTCTACGGCATTCTCAACGGCACCTGTAACTATATTCTGACGGTAATGCGTGAAACCGGTCGACCCTTCGCCGATGTCTTGGCGGATGCGCAGGAGCTTGGTTATGCCGAAGCCGACCCGGCCTTCGATATCGACGGCGTGGACGCGGCGCACAAGCTGGCGATCCTGTCCTCCATCGCGTTCGGGACCACGGTTGATTTCGATTCCATCGATATCGAGGGAATTCGGCATATCTCTCCGGTGGACCTGGAATACGCTCAAGAACTCGGTTATCGCATCAAACTGTTGGGGATCGCCGAGCAAACCGAAGCCGGGGTGCAGCAGCGGGTCAAGCCCTGCATGGTGCCGATAACCGCCCAGATTGCTCAAGTGGACGGGGTTTTCAATGCCGTTGCCGCGCAGGGTAGCTCGGTCGGCGAGACACTCTCCTACGGTCGAGGGGCGGGAGCGGGGCCGACGGCTTCGGCGGTAATCGCCGATCTGGTGGATATCGCCGCCGGTCGGAACGTGCCGGTCTTCGGTATCCCGGGAGCCGCCTTGTCCGCCCCGCGGGCAGCAGGCATCGAGGCGCTGTCCGGATCGTACTACATCCGCCTGATGGTCATCGACCGCCCCGGCGTGCTAGCCGATCTCACGGCGGTGTTCCGGGATGAGAAAGTGTCTGTCGAGGCGCTGATTCAAAGCGGTCGGGACCCCGGCGAAATCGTGCCCGTGGTGCTCACCACACATGAGACCGAGGACGCGGCGATCCGCCGGTCCGTGGCCAAGATCGCGGATCTGGAAGCGGTCACCGAAGAGCCGCGAGTGCTTCGGATCGAGGCGATATAGGGTAAATTACCTTTGGCCTGGCATGGATATGCCATCGGGCCGCGGGAACTGCTGAACTGTAATACGAAAGAGGTAGTCGAAATGACTAACGGTGGCGACGAAGCCCTGACAATGGATCGAAACCTTGCCCTGGAAGCGGTCCGGGTGACCGAGGCGGCGGCGCTCGCGGCATCCAAGCTGATGGGGCGCGGAGACGAGAAGGAAGCCGATCAGGCGGCGGTCGACGCCATGCGCCGGGCGCTGAACGCGCTTGAAATCGATGGCACCGTCGTCATTGGCGAGGGTGAGCGCGACGAGGCGCCAATGCTGTATATCGGCGAGAAGGTCGGCGCGGGCGGCCCCAAGGTCGATATCGCGCTGGACCCATTGGAAGGCACCACACTGACCGCCAAGGGGCTGCCCAACGCGCTGGCGGTGATGGCCTTTGCCTCGGATGGTGGTTTCTTGAACGCGCCGGATGTCTACATGGACAAGATCGCCGTCGGTGGCGGCCTGCCCGAGGGCGTGGTCGATCTCGATAAGTCGATTGGCGACAATCTGAACGATCTCGCCAAGGCGAAGAACATGGCGCGCTCGGATCTGGTGGTTTGTGTCCTCGATCGGCCGCGGCACGCTGAGTTGATCGCCGGAATTCGCGACGCCGGCGCGCGAATCATGCTGATCACCGACGGCGATGTCTCCGGTGTGATCGCCACGTCCGAGCCGCGCAGCGGCATTGATATGTATATGGGTTCCGGCGGCGCCCCCGAAGGCGTCCTCGCGGCGGCGGCCCTACGCTCGATCGGTGGCCAGATGCAGGGCCGGCTGATGTTCCGCAACGATGACGAGGTTGGCCGGGCTCGGCGCTGGGGGATCGATGATCTCGAACGCAAATATGGCCTGCTGGATCTCGCCAAGGGTGATGTGATGTTCGCGGCGACGGGTGTGACCAACGGGTCGATGCTGAACGGCGTGCGGCGCTATCAGGGAGGGGCGACCACCCACTCGATCATCATGCGCTCCAAGACCGGCACGGTTCGGACCATTGAGGCGCGCCATGACTGGCCGCGCAAGCCGATCGACGCGGATCTGAAGGAGTAACATCACAATGCCGGCGGTTCTGGGCGTCGAACGCTCGATCACCGGCAAGCGTTGGCTGCATCGCGGCGCGCAAGGCGATGACGCCGAACGCGCGGCCCTGGCCATGGCGCAGCGGCACGGTTTGCCTGATATCGTGGCCCGGGTCATGGCGGCGCGCGGTGTCGCGCTGGACGATGTCGAGAGCTTTCTGAACCCGACCTTGCGCGCCGAGCTACCGGACCCGTCCAGTCTGAAAGGCATGGCGGAGGCGGTGGACCGTTTGTCGCGCGCGATCCGGCATGGCGAGACCATTGGCCTGTTCGCCGACTACGATGTCGACGGCGCGACCTCGGCCGCCTTGCTCTCCCGTTTCATCGCCGCGGTTGGCGGAAAGTCCATTCTGCATGTTCCCGACCGCATTCTCGAAGGTTACGGCCCGAATGCCGAGGCGCTGGCGGGGTTGAAGCGGCGCGGTGCCGGTGTTGTCGTCACTCTTGATTGCGGCATCGTCGCCTTCGATGTCTTGGAACAGACGGCCGAGAGCGGTCTCGACGTGGTGGTAGTCGATCATCACATGGCCGATCCCAGCCTGCCGCGCGCCATCGCCGTGGTGAACCCCAACAGGGTCGATGAGACCGGCGCGCTCGGCCATCTGGCGGCGGTCGGGGTCACGTTTCTGGTCGTGATCGCGCTCAATCGGGCATTGCGCGAGGCAGGGTGGTTTGCCAGCCGGCGCGAGCCGGATCTGATGAGCTGGTTGGATCTCGTGGCGCTCGGCACGGTTTGCGACGTGGTGGCGTTGGAGGGCCTAAACAGGGCATTCGTCTCCCAGGGGCTGAAGGTCATGGCCCGGCGCGGCAATCCGGGTCTTAGAGCGCTCGCCTCGGTCGCCAAGATCGAGCAACGTCCGGAGGCCTATCACCTGGGGTTTGTCTTCGGGCCAAGGGTCAATGCCGCTGGGCGAGTCGGTGACGCGGATCTCGGCGCGCGGCTGCTCTCGACCGAGGATGACGCGGAAGCCGCCCGCATCGCTCAGGCTCTTGACCAGCACAACGATGCCCGCAAGGAGATCGAGGCCCAAGTGCAGGCCGAGGCGGTTGCCCAGGCCGAACAAGCCGATCCCGACACCCCGATCCTGGTGGTCGCGGGCGATGGCTGGCATCCAGGGGTCATCGGCATCGTCGCCGGGAGGCTGCGGGAGCGATTTAACCGTCCGGCTTGCGTCATCGCCCTGGATGGTGAAACCGGTAAGGGGTCCGGGCGCTCGGTAAAGGGTTTGGCGCTCGGCCCGGCGGTAATAGCGGCTCATCAAACGGGTCTGCTGGTCGGTGGCGGCGGCCATGCCATGGCGGCGGGGTTCACGGTGGAACGCGACAAGCTCGATGACTTCCGCCGATTTCTCGCCGAACGCTTCGCGGCGGAGCTGGCGGGGGAGCCTCTGGTTGCGACGGTCAGTCTCGATGGCGTTCTAGCCCCGGCGGGAGCCAAGCGTCGGGTTTATGACGCCCTCGCCAAGCTCGGCCCCTTCGGCTCCGGCAACCCGGAGCCGCATTTCGCGATCTCCGGGGCGAAGATCGCCCGCGCCGATGTGGTCGGCCAAAACCACGTTCGCTGTATTCTTACCGGCGCGGATGGCGGCAAATTGAAAGGCATCGCGTTTAGAGCCATGGACGGCGATCTCGGCCCGGCGCTTCTCAATCATGGGGGCAGGGCGCTGCATATCGCCGGTCAGCTTAGGGCCGATGACTGGCAAGGCCGCGAGGATGTCCAGCTCTTCATCGAGGACGCGGCGCTGGCGGATTGAGCACGGTGTCGTGGTTGTTCGTGTGGCAACGTCCTCAATCTGTTCCGTCATCCCTGACTTGATCCGGGATCCACGCCTGAGAGTTTCCGGGTGATCAGCTTCAGACAAGGAATACAAGCGACGCCTTTTGATCCGCCAGCCATCGCGTTGACGAGCCCGAGGCGTGGGGCCCGCATTGTCTCCGCTTCCGCGGGGACAGGCGTGCGGGATGATGATCTTCAATGAGACGGCGCCCCCGCCAGATCAGCGATCAGGCGTTTCCGTCTCCTCGGCGGCGGCGAGCTTGTCCTTTTCGCGCAGACCGAGGCCGAGCGCCGCGAGGCCGAGGGTGATCAGCCAGATTGGGCGGGTCCAGGGAACGAACAACTCCACGGAGACGATTTGGTTGGGATAGTCCCGGAGATAGAGCACCGGCATCGTCACGCCCTTGGTGAGATTGCGGTGATCGGACTCGACGATCCCATGCACCTCGGCGCCCGGCAGGTCGATAATCCGCACCGAATAGCGTGCGTAATCCTGGGACGGCGCCTCGACCCGCACGATCTCGGCCGAAGAGAAGTCGGCTCCCATGAGATAGGCGTAATGGTGTTGGCCGGTGACCACGGCGCCGCCGAAAGCCAGGGCCGCGACGACGAACAGCACTGTCGGCGTCGGGTTGAGCAACCGCCGGATGAAGGACATCCGCAAGGGGAGTTGCGATCTCGACATGCTCTGGTCCCGTGGTTGTTCCGCGCGAAACCGAAAGGGCCGCTCAATGGCGGCCCCTTGGTTATTCAATGACGGCGCGCGTCAGGCGTCGACGGTCGAGGCGACACCTTTCTGTGACAGATACTCGGTCAGCTCGCCGGTTTCGTACATCTCGCGCACGATATCGCAGCCGCCGACGAACTCACCCTTCACATAGAGTTGGGGAATGGTCGGCCAGTCGGAGAAGGTCTTGATGCCGTCGCGCACGGCCGGATCCTCGAGCACGTTCAGGCTCTTGAACTTGATGCCCATATGGGTGAGCACCTGAACAACGGCGGCGGAAAATCCGCATTGCGGGAAAACCGGCGTGCCCTTCATGAACAGGAACACGTCCGTGCCGTTGACCTCGTTTTGGATGCGCTCGCGCGTTGCGTCGTCAAGCATGATGTTTATCCCCAGGGGTTGCGGTTGTCTTTGATCCGAAGCCTGAATCTCAGGCGTCCGGTGTCGCGGTTTGCAAGGCCAGGGCATGTAACTCGTTACCCATGCGGCCCTTCAGTGACGCGTAAACCATTTGATGCTGTTGAACGCGGGTCTTGCCGGCGAAAGCGCTGGAGACGACATGCGCGGCGTAATGATCACCGTCGCCGCGTAGATCCTCGATCGTGATCTTCGCGTCGGGAAAAGCCTCCAGGATCAGGCTTTCAATTTCTCCGGCGTCCATCGCCATGGCGGTCATCTCTCCGAGCTTGTTCTCACGCGCCCCGCATATAGTCGGGAAGCCAGCCTTCATGGCCGGAGCGTAACATGTCCAGGGATATGGCGTCACTTCCCAAGAGTGTCAACAGGCCGTCATCGCTCGTGCGTCCGATCACGCGCGCGGGAACGCCGGCGTCGCGGGCTTCGGAGAGGATCGCTTCGCCGTCGCCCGCGGTAACCACATAGCGGGCTTGATCCTCGCCAAACAGGAAGGCGTGGGGCGGTTTGTTGCCTGGAATGTCGCCGGGAATGTCCAGTATCGCGCCCAATCCCCTGGACGCCAGGGCCATCTCCGCGACCGCGACCGCGAGCCCGCCATCCGACAGGTCATGGCTGGCGGAGATCTTCCCGCCTTGAATAAGTCCGCGCACGAAGGCTCCGTTGGCTTTCTCGGTATCCAGATCGATCGGCGGCGGCGCGCCTTCCTCCCGTCCTTCGATTTCGCGAAGATAGAGGGACTGGCCGAGCCATCCCACGGTCTCGCCGATCAGGATGATCGCCTCTCCGGCGGCCTTCAAGGCCAGGGTCGCGTGTTTCGAAACGTCGGTTAGGACGCCGACCCCGCCGATAACCGGCGTCGGAAGGATCGCCTCGCCGTCGGTCTCGTTGTAGAGCGAGACATTGCCCGAGACGACCGGGAAATCCAGATGCGCGGCGGCGGCCCGCATGCCCGCGATACAGCCGACAAACTGGCCCATGATGCGCGGACGCTCGGGATTGCCGAAATTCATGTTGTTGGTGAGCGCCAGCGGCGTCGCCCCGGTGGCGGTCAGGTTGCGCCAGGCCTCGACCACCGCCTGGGCGCCGCCGGTCTCGGGATGCGCCAGGCAATAGCGGGGCGTGCAATCCACCGTCATCGCCAGCGCCTTCTCGGTGTCGCGCACCCGCACCACCGCCGCGTCGCCGCCGGGGCGCACGATGGTGTCGTTCATGATCAGATGATCATACTGCTCCCAGATCCAGCGCCGGCTGGCGAGATCCGGAGAAGCCATGAGCGTCGCCAACGCTTCCGATAGCGAGGTCGGCGCGGGCACCGACGCCGCGTCGACCACGGCGGGGAGCGGTGCCGCCTCCCAGGGGCGATCATACTCGGGGGATTGGTCGACCATCGGGTCGATCGGGATATCCGCCTGGGTCGCGCCCTCCTTGTTGATGACCAGCCGCCCCGTGGTGGTCAGCCGCCCGATGATGGCGAAATCCAGCCCCCAGCGTTCGAAGATCGCGCGCGCCTTGGCCTCCGCCTCGGGCTTCAAGACCATGAGCATGCGTTCCTGGCTCTCGGAAAGCATGATCTCGTAGGCGGTCATCGCCTCCTCGCGAACCGGGACCGCGTCCAGATCCAGCTCCATGCCGAGCCCGCCCTTGCCCGCCATCTCGACCGACGAGGAGGTCAGTCCCGCCGCGCCCATGTCCTGGATCGCGATGATCGCGTCCTCGGCCATCAGTTCCAGGCAGGCCTCAAGCAACAGCTTTTCGGTGAAGGGATCGCCGACCTGAACCGTCGGGCGCTTTTCCTCGGCGTCCTCGTTGAATTCCGCGGACGCCATGGTCGCGCCGTGGATGCCGTCGCGTCCGGTCTTGGCGCCGACATAGATCACCGGGTTTCCGGCGCCGGCGGCGGCGGAATAGAAGATCCGGTCCGCCGGCGCCAGGCCGACGGTCATCGCGTTGACCAGGATGTTGCCGTTATAGGCGGCGTGAAAATTCACCTCGCCCGCGACCGTTGGAACACCGATGCAGTTGCCGTAGCCGCCGATCCCCGCCACCACGCCGGAGACCAGATGCCGGGTCTTGGGATGCGCCGGATCGCCGAAGCGCAAGGCGTTGAGATTGGCGATCGGCCGCGCGCCCATGGTGAAGACATCGCGCAGGATGCCGCCGACCCCGGTCGCCGCGCCCTGATAGGGCTCGATGAAGCTCGGGTGATTGTGGCTCTCGA
>JAYOIK010000043.1:37673-43559 GCA_038118725.1 Alphaproteobacteria bacterium
TCGATCTTGAAGACAACGGCCTGACCGTCGCCGATATCGACGACTCCCGCGTTCTCGCCCGGACCCTGGATCACTTGCGGGCCCTCGGTCGGCAGGGTCTTCAGCCATTTCTTCGAGGACTTGTAGGAGCAATGCTCCGACCACATGGAAGAGAAGATGCCGAGCTCGGTCAGGCTCGGCTCGCGGTCGAGGATTTCCAGGATATTGGCGTATTCCTCTTCCGAGAGGCCGTGTTCCGTCGCCTGTTCCAGCGAGATCGTGGCGTTCGCGATGGTCATGACAGCGCCTCCACCAGGGCGGAGAAGAGGGGCTTGCCATCCACGCCGCCAAGCGCCGGGTCAGTGGCGTTCTCGGGATGCGGCATGAAGCCGAGAACCCGGCGGTTCTCGCTCAACACCCCGGCGATCGAGCGGGCCGAGCCGTTGGGGTTGCCGGCGTCGGTCGTCCGGCCTTCGGTGTCGACATAGCGGAACGCGACCCGGTCCTCCCCCTCAAGGCGATCCAGTGTCGCGTCGTCGGCGTAGTAGTTGCCGTCGTTATGGGCCACCGGGATCGACAGGCACTGGCCCTTGGCGTAGCCCGAGGTGAAGACGGTATCGGTGGTCTCCACCCTCAGGTCGAGGTTACGGCAAATGAACTTCAAGGCGGCGTTGCGCATCAGCGCGCCGGGCAGCAGGCCGATCTCGGTCAGAACCTGAAAGCCGTTGCAGACCCCGAGCACCGCGGTGCCGTTCTCCGCCCGTTCGACCACCGCCCGCATCGCCGGTGCCCGCGAGGCCATGGCCCCGGCGCGCAGATAGTCGCCATAGGCGAAACCGCCGGGAACCACGATCAGATCCACCTTCGGCAGTTCGGAATCGGTGTACCAGACCAGGGTCGGCTCCACCCCGGAGCTTTGTTCGAGGGCAAGCGCCATGTCGCGTTCGCGGTTGGTGCCTGGAAAGACGATGATGGCTGATTTCATGGGCGTGACGGTACCGGCTATGGCGGGCTCCCGCGCGCGATGACCCGTGGCGCGATTGCGCGGAAACTACGCGCGGCCTCGTGCCAATGCAAGGTCGCGGCGGCGATGCTCGGAAGCGATTGAAATCGCCGACCGCCTGGGCTTGTGTCGATGTTTCAAAACACGCCGCTTGAGGTGAACACGCCGAATCGCCCACATCATGGTTGAACGCGGTAAGATGCCGATGACGGCGAGGCCAGGACGAGAGGAAGCCGACTTGAATTCGCGACGTGATTCCGGAGGCGATCGGGTGAGGGGCGTCACCGACATTCCCCTTATTCAGTTCAGCAGCCTGCTTCCCGCCGGCTCGCACCCCAAGCGCCCGTTCAACATGGTAGCCCTGTGCCTTAACCGCACGCTGGGTGATTTCGCGGTGGGGCTGTGCTTCGCGGCATCGGTAAAGCGGCTTTTCGACCACGCGCGCCTGGCGGTCTATTTCCACAACGACCGGCCCTACAAGCTTCCCTTGATCAGGGCCTGCCCGGAGATCGATGTCCTGTTCGAATACGACGCCGAGGACAAGATGCCTTTCGAGGCGTTCGACGCGGCGTTCGGCGGGCCGGTGCGGGTTTCCGATCCCCGGTGGTACGACAATCGGTTTCAGTTCGCCGATCTGGTCCTGACGCCCAGCATGATGCTCGACAAGTTCCTTTGCAATTTTGAGCAACCCGCCCGCCTGCGCATCCCGCCGGAGGAGATTCCCGGACTGGAGAAACGCCTGATCGAGGCGGGGGTGGATCCCAAGCGTTGGTTCACGGTGCTGCATTATCGCGAGCCGAATTACGGCACCCGTCCGGCGGATCCCTTGCGGGATCTCGACCCGGAGATTCTCCAATGGGTCAGCGACAGGGTCATCGACGATCTGGGGGGACAGGTGGTTAGGGTCGGTCACCGGGAGATGGCGTCCTTCAAGGCGCGCGACGGTTTCGTTGATCTCGCGCCTCTCGAAGATGATGCCTTCACACTCCAGCTTTTCGCCATGTCCCGCGCGCGCTTCATGATTGCAGGGGCGAGCGGTCCGCATAACTGCGCCGCCGCGCTCGGAACACCGACAGGCATCTTCGCGTCGACCGGCCGCTATGGGGTTTGGAACCCAGGGGACGCGCATTTGCATTCCCACATTTTCACACCCAACGGAGAGCGGGTTGATCCCGGGTTCGCGTTAGAGCGGGAGATGCACACCGGCGTTATCTTGAACGAGTATCTCCGTCGCGGATTTCAGGTGCGGTTGCCCTCGGGACCGGAAATTCTCGCGATGGCCAATCATCTTTTGGGGCAGTCAACCGATACGCCGGGCTGGCGGATCCATTGGTACGAACGAGAGGTTCGTAAAACCAATGGTTTCCAATGGCCGATGAAAGCTGGGAGCCGGGCACAGAACCTGTTTTTTCCGGATCTGGCGCCGACCGGGCCCGAGGTCGATTGACGCTCGCGAAACCTCTATTCTTCCTCCTGTTATTCTGGGCGCGAACCCGAGAACAGCACCTTCGGTTTTAAATCGATTCTAAGAATTACCTTTTCACGGTAATCCGGCAAAGCCAAGAAACCGTGCGCGATACTCTTTTTGTCACGAAACCGGCGCGCCCCAAAACCCTTAAAATTCGGGTGTTTTTCCTTTGAGGCGTGCGAAAAAGCAGATTCGAAAAGTCAACAAAAGCTAAATGCCAAAAAAGTTCTGGTATTTTCAATTTTAAACCAAAACGAAATATACCTTTTGATCGTGATGTTAACCTAATCAGGAGACGCGAGATGGCACTTCAGACAGTTCCTTAGGCCTTGCCCCCAGGTTTGCGCGCCTTGGATGTTCCTCTGGAATCGGTAGGCGAGGATGACCATTCAGCGGCTGATATCGCTAAGCGATACTGCGAACTAACCTAGACCTTGACCGGTTGCACCGTCGCTACTTGGACGTGGTGCGTCTTGAGCTCGAGGGCATTGGTGTCCGCGACGTGAACCCGTCTCAGGCGCTCTTGCTCACGATGGTGAGCGAGGGTGACGTGCCCCTGCGTGATATCATGCAGCGGGGCGGTTATACCGCCTCGACCGCGACCTGCATGATCAAGAAATTTGTGGAATATGGTTACCTTGAGCAGGCGCGCGCCACCCATGACCGGCGGATCATGAGGCTTCGACTCACATGTTCCGGAAAACGAATCGCCGATCATCTGATGCTCTTGAACTCAAAGCACGCCGACTATGTGGGCTCGGAGGAAGGCCTGGCGTCGGAAATCGCCGATGCCACGATGACCTTGCGCCGGTTGGATCGAGCCTGGGGCGAGTTCCTTACTTTTGGATAGGTCCGGGCCAACGTCTCGTTTGTCGTCGCGTCTCCTCCTGGTTAGATGTGCTGGATTCGCGCAACAGTGTTGACCCTAAAGCCGGAGGAAAGCCACTTTCATCCAGTGCTGTCAATCTCGATCCACGGCGGCATCAGGGGCTTCGGCTCGCGCAAGCCCTTGAAATCGCGAAGAATGACACCGCCGCCCCCCAGACCGGCGATATCGGTTGGATGACGATACTCACGCGCGGATTGCGAGCTATGCGTCATTATGGCAGTATCTCCGCCATCCGAGGAATGACCGTTTTCCTACGGTTCGACACCGGTTTCTTCGGACGCGGTCGCGGAATGCGGCTCCAAATGGGCGCCGCGCGGAGAATGTCGGGTCAGGCAATGACGCAAACCACGGACGAGGGGGATCTCGCCGCCCCGGGAATTCATCACCTGACATTGCGTGGCGACGCGGCGGTGCTCAAGACCGAGATCTCGGCGATCATTCTGGAAGCCTTCGGAAACAGCGAGATCTCGTCTATCGAGTCAATAAAAAGCGAGAACTATTATGCCCTGGTCCTCCAGGCGCAGAATAAGGTTAACGCCCTTGATCCGGTTCGACGGTTGGTTCGGGCTCATCATGCTGACTTTTCACGGATTGTCGGAACGAAGGACCTGTCGGCCCAGCGTATTTCCTATCTGCGAGCGGTTCGCCCGTCGCGCGAGGTAGGCGACGAGTTCGTTGATTTTCATCGTGAATCGCTATTCAACCCCGATATGGTCCATGCCTTTAACGTATGGATACCCTTGAGTCAGGCGGCGACCGGGAACGTGCTTCGCTATGTCCCTGGTAGCCACCATATCCCCGATGAGGAAATAGTTTGCCGGAACGAGGGTGTCGGTATGCGCGGCGTGGAAAAATTCGGCGCCGGACACAAGGTTGGCCTGCTTTACGATCGCAAGACCATTGTTTCAGGCGTCGACTTCTTGGCCGTCGACGCAATGCGCGTTCCCGAGGGGCAGATGGTTGTTTTCGATGGCAATCTGATCCATGGCGCGGGACGAAACGACACTAACGATATCCGATTCAGTTTGGATTTTCGCATCATACCGGCGCGTCGTGTCATGAATCACAGTGTGAATTTTGCCGCCGGCGACGCCTACTTCACCGAACTATACCAGCCATGACCGCCGAGCGGGGGGGCGGAGCGTGCGTTCTGTGCGGCGCGCTCTCACTTGAAGACGTTGAAGCTTTCCGTGCCTTTCGCCGAGTGACCTCCGATTGTCGCCCGTTCCCGTCGGGAGGGAGATTAGCGCGCTGTTCCGTCTGTGGCGGCGTTCAGAAGCCTCTCGACCAAGCATGGCTGGATGATTGCCGGACGATTTACAACGAGTATCAACTCTACGCTCTCAGCGATGGGCGTGAGCAGTCGGTCTTCGATTTGAGCGCCGATGTCATGCGAACTCGAGCGAGCATTGTCCTCGAAGGTGTTCTGGACCAACTATCGTTCACGGACCAGCCGAGAGTGCTGGATTATGGATGTGGACGAGGGGCCATGGTCGCGGCGGTTTCCGCGCTGTTTCCCGGGGCCCGCATCGACGGGTTCGATCAGACGGATGACTTTGAGGAAGAACTGCGCCGATTGCCGGGGTTTCGCCGGCTTTATACGGATACGTTCGATACGGCCGAAGGGCCGTGGGATCTGATAACGATGAGCCATTGTCTCGAACATCTCCCACATCCGGTCGCGGAACTCCGGGCGTTGGCGGATATGCTTGATGAGCGGGGACGGCTGCTGATTCAGATCCCCGACGCGACCGTCAATCCGTACGATCTCGTCGTTGCCGATCATCGCACGCATTTTTCCGCGGTCTCGCTTACGCGTTTGCTCAACCGCGCCGGATTTACCGTTGAAACATTGCGTGACGACGTGGTGGCGACGGAGCTGACGGCATTGGCCCGACCGTTTGCCGCCGGGACCTCTAGGGTGCGCGGCGGATTGAGTCCCGAGGAGGAGACAGGCGCGGCGGAGGAGGATTTCATTGCCGACCATTTGTCCTATCTGCAAGACTTGGTGAGTCTTTTACGAGGCGCGGCGCGGCGCGGCCCCGTCGCGGTGCTTGGTAGTTCAATTGCCGCGAATTGGCTGATCCCGCATGCGCCTGAATCCATAGATCTTGTGTTGGACGAGGACGCCACGCGTCATGGCAAACGTCTTTTCGGATGTCCGATCGTGCCGCCGTCGCGGGCGCCTGCGGGGATGGAAGTGGTGCTGCCTTTCGTACCCGTTTTGGCGCGTTCGATCGCGAGCCGATTGTCCCATCTGCCCGTGACTTTTCGCCATCTTTAAGGTCCGGGTGTGATCTTGGCTTTCCAGTTGGGGAGGGGTTTCAAACTTTCCCTGATTTGCGAACGCGCGTGATGCGATAGGCGCGCTGGTTACACCGCTGTCTGATAACGCTCCTTGATGACCCGAACCACTTCGTCGCCGGTTTTGCGCCACCAGTTGCGCTCTGAGAAGATTTCGACTTCCCGGTGATCAGTGAAACCGGCGGCTTCGGCCATATCGTTCAGTGGTTGCGGGTTGCGCCCGTATCCGGATGATCTAAGCTG
>JAYOIK010000044.1:0-43186 GCA_038118725.1 Alphaproteobacteria bacterium
TCGCATGGTGCGCGCGGAATGCATGGCGACGATCGGGGCGGTTTCCAACCCCGACCAGCAGAACATCAAGCTTGGCAAGGCCGGTCGCAAGCGTTGGCTGGGCAAGCGCCCGGTGGTTCGCGGTGTCGTCATGAACCCGGTCGATCACCCCCATGGTGGTGGCGAGGGCCGGACCTCCGGTGGCCGTCACCCGGTTACGCCCTGGGGTGTGCCGACCAAGGGCAAGCGTACTCGCAGCAACAAGAAGACGGACCGGCTGATCGTACGCCGGCGCCGTAAGTAGGGGAGAGAGACGTGGCTCGCTCTGTTTGGAAGGGACCGTTCGTCGATGGCTATCTGCTGAAAAAGGCGGAAGCGGCCCTCGAATCCGGTCGAAACGCGGTGATCCGGACCTGGTCCCGTCGTTCCACCATCATGCCGCAATTCGTCGGTCTGACCTTCGGTGTCCATAATGGTCACAAGCATGTGCCGGTCCTCGTGACCGAACACATGGTCGGGCACAAGTTCGGTGAGTTCGCGCCAACCCGTACCTTCTACGGCCACGCGGCCGACAAGAAGGCACGGCGCTAGGGATTGGATGACGATCATGGGTAAATCCAAGACCGAACGCAGGATTGACGAGACCGAGGCGCAGTCCGTGCTTCGTAATCTGCGGGTCAGTCCTCAGAAGCTCAATCTGGTGGCCGCGATGATCCGCGGCATGGACGCTGAAAAGGCGCTCGCCGCGCTGACCTTCTCGCGCCGTCGCATCAGCGACGACGTGAAAAAGGCCGTGCAGTCGGCGATCGCTAATGCCGAGAATAACCATCAGCTCGACGTTGACCGGCTGTATGTAAAGGAAGCGTCGGTCGGCAAGGCGCTGACAATGCGGCGGTTTCGGCCGCGTGCCCGGGGTCGTATCGGGCGCATTCGCAAGCCATTCTCCCACCTTACCATTGTGGTGGGTGAACGCGAGGAGACCGCGTAATGGGTCAGAAAGTAAATCCAATCGGGCTGCGGCTCGGCATCAATCGGACCTGGGATTCGCGCTGGTTCGCGTCCAAGGACTACGCCACGCTTCTGCATCAGGATCTTCGGCTTCGTCGATACCTGCGTAAGCGTCTGGCGCAAGCGGGCGTCAGCCGCGTGGTTATCGAGCGTCCGGCGAAGCGGGCCCGGGTGACGATTTACACGGCGCGCCCCGGCGTGGTGATCGGCAAGAAGGGCCAGGACATCGAGAAGCTCCGCAAGGATCTTTCCGACATGACCGGCACCGACGTGCATCTCAACATCATCGAGATCCGCAAGCCGGAAATCGACGCCAATCTGGTGGCCGATAACATCGCGCAGCAGCTGTCGCGCCGCGTCGCCTTCCGGCGCGCGATGAAGCGTGCGGTGCAGTCGGCGATCCGGCTTGGCGCGCTGGGCATTCGGATCAACTGCAGCGGTCGGCTCGGCGGCGCGGAAATCGCCCGTATGGAGTGGTATCGCGAAGGCCGGGTGCCCTTGCACACGCTTCGCGCCGATATCGACTACGGTGAAGCGACGGCGCAGACCACCTACGGCGCCTGCGGGGTCAAGGTCTGGGTGTTCAAGGGCGAGATCATGGCCCACGACCCGATGGCTCAAGACAAGCGCATGGCCGACCAGCAGCCAAGCGGCCCGTCGCGCTGATTGCTGGCCGAGGATAGAGGAAAAAAGAGATGCTTAGTCCGAAGCGCACCAAATACCGCAAGGCTCACAAGGGCCGGATTCATGGTAACGCCAAGGGTGGAACCGCGCTCAATTTCGGCGCCTATGGCCTGAAGGCGACGACGCCGGCGCGGATCACCGCGCGTCAGATCGAGGCGGCGCGGCGCGCCATGACCCGTCACATCAAACGTGTCGGTCGTGTGTGGATCCGAATCTTCCCCGACGTCCCGGTTTCCAGCAAACCCGCCGAGGTTCGCATGGGTAAGGGCAAGGGTTCGCCCGAGTTTTGGGTGTGCCGGGTCAAGCCGGGCCGGGTGATGTTCGAGATGGACGGGGTTCCGCGCGAGCTCGCTCAGGAAGCCATGAGCCTGGCGGCGGCCAAGTTGCCGGTGGATACCCGTTTCATCGCGCGCCTCGGCGACTCGTAGGGTTTGGGAGAAGAACGATGGCGAGTAAGCAAGCCACGGATTTTCGCGCCAAGAGCGTTGATGAACTGGGAAGCCAGTTGGTAGATCTGCGCAAGGAGCAGTTCAATCTGCGGTTCCAGCAGGCCGGCGGCCAGTTGGAAAACACCGCGCGGGTTCGGCAAGTACGCCGCGACATCGCGCGCACGAAACTGATTTTGGCGGAAAAGCAACGCGCCGAGGCGTGATGACCAGGTGTTCGTCGACGGGCCGACAATGTACCGGCCGAAGTCGAAGGGACACATTGAGAGAGGATAGTTGATTATGCCAAGGCGTGTGATGCAAGGCACGGTGGTGAGCGACAAAGCCGACAAGACGGTCGTCGTCAAGGTCGAGCGGCGGATCGTTCATCCCGTCTACAAGAAGATCATCAAGCGCTCGAAGAAGTTCGCCGCGCATGACGCGGAGAACAAGCACAAGACGGGCGACATCGTTCGGATCCGTGAATGCGCGCGTATCTCCAAGAGCAAAACCTGGGAGGTCGTCGACACCGAGTCGGCGACGTCCGAGTGATCGATAGGGCCGGAGTGTCGTCATGATTCAGATGCAGAGCAATCTCGACGTCGCCGACAATTCGGGCGCTCGCCGAGTCCAGTGCATCAAGGTGCTGGGTGGATCCAAGCGAAAGGTCGCGGGCGTCGGTGATGTGATCGTCGTGTCGGTCAAGGAAGCGATCCCGCGCGGACGCGTGAAGAAAGGCGAGGTGCTGCGTGCCGTCATCGTGCGCACGGCCAAGGAGATTCGTCGGCCGGACGGCTCGGCGATCCGCTTCGACCGGAACGCCGCCGTGTTGATCAACAAACAGAACGAGCCCATCGGAACCCGGATCTTTGGTCCGGTGACCCGCGAGTTGCGCGCCAAGGCGTTCATGAAGATCGTCTCGTTGGCGCCGGAGGTGCTGTGATGGCGAAGAAGTTCAAGATCAAGAAGGGCGACAACGTCCAGGTCGTCAGCGGCAAGGACAAGGGCAAGACCGGCGAGGTCATCCGCGTTCTTCGAGCCGATGACCGGGTCATGGTTCGCGGCGTGAACATCATCAAGCGCCACACCAAGGCGAGCCAAACCAGTACCGGTGGGATTATCGAGCGGGAAGCGGCGATCCACATTTCCAACGTGGCTCTGGTCGACCCGAAATCGAACGAGGCGACCCGCGTCGGGTACCGCTTTTTGGACGACGGCCGCAAGGTCCGGTTCGCCAAGCGGTCCGGCGAGGTCATCGACGCCTGAGCGCGACGGAGCAAGTTGAACAATGGCGCGTTTACAAGAGCTGTATAATAACGAGATCCGTCCCGGCCTGATCGAGGCCATGGGGTATCGCAACCCACTTCAGGTTCCGCGCCTGGAGAAGGTGGTGATCAACATGGGCGTCGGCGAGGCGGTTCAGGATTCCAAGAAAGTCACGGCGGCCGCCGCCGAGATGGCGCTCATCGCGGGGCAAAAGCCCCTGATCAACAAGGCCAAGCGATCCGTCGCCGGCTTCAAGTTGCGCGAGGGGATGCCGATCGGCTGCAAGGTCACGCTTCGGCGCGACAGGATGTACGAATTCCTGGATCGTCTGGTGACCATCGCCCTTCCCCGGGTTCGGGATTTCCGTGGTCTTAATCCAAAGAGCTTCGATGGTCGCGGCAATTACGCGATGGGGCTCAAGGAACAGATCGTTTTCCCGGAAATTGACTACGACCGAGTCGACTCCATCCGCGGCATGGACATCATTGTTGTTACCACCGCGAAAACCGATGACGAGGCGCGCGAGCTACTGCGTCGCTTCAACTTCCCGTTCACGAGCTGAGCGGACGAGGAGACAGGCATGGCCAAGAAGAGTTCCGTTCAGAAAAACCTCAATCGCGCCAAGATGGTCGCGCGATACGCCGACAAGCGCGCACGCTTGAAGGCGATCGCCAACGACAAGGAATTGCCGATCGAGGAGCGGTTTCAAGCGGGTTTGAAATTGAGTGAGATGCCTCGTAACGGCGCCAAGATCCGGCTTCGCAATCGCTGCGAGGTAACCGGGCGGCCCAGGGGCTATTACCGTAAATTCAAGATGTCACGCATCGCGTTGCGCGAGCTCGGATCGGCCGGCCAAGTGCCCGGTCTCGTGAAATCGAGCTGGTGAGGGGAGTCCGAAAATGACGATGAGCGATCCTCTCGGGGATATGCTGACCCGTATCAGGAACGGGCAAAGCGCCCGCAAGAACGTGGTTTCCAGCCCGGCGTCGAAGTTGCGTAGCAACGTGCTCGAGGTTCTGAAGCGCGAGGGATATATCCGTGGTTTCACGACCGCTCCGGCGGAGAATGTGGCGAATGCCCACAATTTGGCGATCGAGCTGAAATACTACGAGGGTGAGCCGGTGATCCGGCAGATCAAGCGGGTATCGAAGCCGGGCCGTCGGGTCTACGCGAAGATCGCGGACCTGCCCAGGGTCTATAACGGCTTGGGCATCGCGATCCTCTCGACGCCGCGTGGCGTGATGTCCGACAACGAAGCACGGGTCGCCAATGTCGGCGGCGAAGTGCTCTGTCACGTATTCTAGAGTGGGGGTTTGACGTCATGTCACGTGTCGGAAAGAACCCAGTCGCGATACCCAGCGGCGTGACCATCGAGATCGCGAATGACGTGATCAAGGCCAAGGGAAAGCGCGGGGAATTGTCGTACCAGTTGTCCGACGAGGTCGAGGTGACCCACGCGGATAACGTGGTGTCGATCACGCCGAAATCCAAAAGCAAGCGGTCGCGTTCTATGTGGGGAACCACCCGCGCTCGGGTCAACAATCTGGTCCAGGGTGTCAGCGAGGGCTTCACAATCAACCTCGAGATCAACGGTGTTGGTTATCGTGCCGCGGTGGAAGGCAAGGAACTGGTCCTTCAGTTGGGATACAGCCACCCGGTTCGCTATCCGATTCCCGATGGGATCGTGATGAAGTGCGAGCGGCCCACGGCGATTTCCATCGAGGGTAACGACAAACAGCAGGTCGGGCAGCTGGCCGCTGAAATTCGGGGCTTCCGGCCGCCGGAACCGTTCAAGGGCAAGGGCATCAAGTATGCCACCGAGACGATCCGGCGCAAGGAAGGCAAGAAAAAGTAAGGGCGAGTGGCATGTTGAACTCAAAGGAACTCTTCAAGCGACGCGCCCAGCGGAACAGGTCCGCTCTGCGTCGCAAGTCGACGGGAATGGTCCGGCTTTCGGTCTTTCGGTCCTCGAAGAATATTTATGCGCAACTCATCGACGACACGAACGGCGTGACGGTCGCGGCGGCGTCGACCTTGGACAAGGATTTGCGCGCCGCGCTGAAGACCGGGGCGGACAAGGCGGCCGCGGAGGCGGTCGGCAAGTTGGTGGCCGAGAGGGCGCTGGAAAAAGGGTTGAGCGAGGTTGTGTTCGACCGCGGCGGTTACCGCTATCACGGGCGCGTCAAGGCCTTGGCCGACAGCGCTCGTGAAGCTGGTCTGAAGTTCTAGGAAGGGGCCGTCATGGCACGGGGTGACAGAGACAATCGCGACAATCGCGGCGGCAGGGATCGCGAAGAGTCGGAACTGATCGAGAAGTTGGTCGGCATCAATCGCGTGGCCAAGGTGGTCAAGGGTGGCCGTCGCTTTGGTTTCGCGGCGCTGGTCGTGGTCGGTGATGGCCGCGGCCGGGTCGGCCATGGAGCCGGAAAGGCGCGCGAGGTCCCCGAGGCGATCCGCAAGGCGACCGAGCAAGCCAAGCGCGGCATGGTCCGCGTGCCGCTGCGCGAGGGCCGGACACTGCATCACGATATCAAGGGCGATTTCGGGGCCGGGCACGTGGTGCTTCGGGCCGCGCCGGCGGGTACCGGGATCATCGCCGGTGGTCCGATGCGGGCGATTTTCGAGTCCCTCGGCATTCAAGACATCGTGGCGAAGTCCACGGGTTCCTCGAACCCGCACAACATGATCAAGGCGACTTTCGATGCTCTGACGCGGATTCGCTCGCCCCGGGCGATCGCGGCCAAGCGCGGTAAGAAGGTCTCGGAAGTCTTCGGTCGCGGCAGCGGCGAGGCCGAGGCCGCCGGCACGCATGTGGGTTGAGGCGACGGAGCGGGAAAATGGCGAAGAATGATAAAAAAGCGACCGTGACCGTTACCCAGGTCAAAAGTCCGATCGGGCGCAAGCCGGGCCAGAAGGAAACGCTGGTGGGCTTGGGTTTGAACAAGATGCACAAGACCCGGACTCTCGAGGACACGCCCGCGGTGCGCGGCATGATCAACAAGGTCAAGCATTTGGTCCTGGTCGAGGAAAGCGCCTAGCCAACGGCGCGCAAGCGGGTTCAACACCAACTCCGCGCCGGGCGCGTGTCCGGTCTCGGGAGATGGGTGTAAGAGGATGATAGAACGATGAGACTGAACGAACTCAGGGATAACGAAGGCGCTCGCAAGAATCGCAAGCGTGTCGGTCGTGGCGCCGGGTCGGGCACGGGCAAGACCAGTGGCCGTGGTCACAAGGGGCAGAAATCTCGGGCCGGCGCGACAATCAACGGGTTCGAGGGTGGTCAGATGCCGATCTACCGGCGGCTGCCGAAGCGGGGCTTCACGAACCCGTTCCGCGTGGAATATGCCGCGGTCAATATCGGCGATCTGCAACGCGCGATCGAGGCCGGGCGCCTGGATGCCTCGGCGGAGATCGACGAGGCGGCCATTCGGGCGGCCGGCCTGGTCGGAAAACCGAAACTCGGTATCCGAGTTCTTGCGCGTGGGGAGCTGAGCACCAAAATAACGGTACGTGTCGGTGGTGGCGCTTCCAAGGCGGCGGCCGAGGCGATCGAGAAGGCGGGCGGTTCGGTGGTTGGCGCCGAGCCCGCGAAAGCCGAAACCAAAAGCTAGGATTGCCACATGGCGTCGAGCGCTGAACAATTTGCTTCCTCGTTTAACTTCGGAGCCCTGAACAAGGCGACGGAGCTGAAGAAGCGCATCTGGTTCACGCTCGCGGCGTTGGTTGTCTACAGGCTGGGTACCTATATTCCGATCCCGGGCATCGACCCCGGAATCCTACGCGACATCTTTGAGCAAAACGCCGGCGGTATTCTCGGCATGTTCGACATGTTCGCGGGTGGCGCCCTCGGGCGCATGACGATCTTCGCGCTGAACATCATGCCGTATATCTCGGCGGCCATCATCATGCAGTTGATGACGGCGGTGTCGCCGAATCTCGACGCGCTCAAGAAAGAGGGCGAGACCGGTCGCAAGAAGCTGAACCAGTACACTCGGTACCTGACCGTCCTGTTGGCCGCCGTGCAGGCTTACGGCATTTCGGTCGGGCTTGAGAACATGGCCAGCGGCGGTGGTTCGGCCGTGATCGACCCAGGTCTTTTCTTCCGCGCGACGACGGTTATCACGCTTGTCGGCGGTACCGTTTTTCTTATGTGGCTGGGTGAGCAGATCACGGCCCGCGGCGTCGGTAACGGTATTTCCCTGATTATCTTCGCGGGTATCGTGGCGAACCTGCCGAGCGCGCTGGCCGGCACGCTTGAGCTTGGCCGCACGGGCGCGCTGTCCGCCGCTTTCATCATTCTGCTTCTGGCGATGGCGATCGCGGTCATCGCTTTCATCGTGTTCATCGAGCGCTCCCAGCGTCGGATCACGGTGCAGTACCCGAAACGCCAGGTCGGCAATCGGATGTTTGGTGGCGAAGCGTCGCATCTGCCGTTGAAGCTCAATGTCTCCGGCGTCATCCCGCCGATCTTCGCGAGTTCGATCCTGTTGATGCCGGTGACCCTGGCGCAGTTTTCGGCCACCGGTGGTGGTCCGGAATGGCTGACCACCGTGAATGCGCTGCTTGGCCGCGGCCAACCGCTCTATATCGGTGTCTATATCGGCCTGATCGTGTTCTTCGCGTTCTTCTACACCGCGATCGTCTTCAATCCGGTGGAGACCGCGGACAATCTGAAGAAACATGGCGGCTTTATTCCCGGCATCCGCCCGGGCAAGAACACCGCCGACTACCTTGATTACGTGCTGACCCGGTTGACCGTCGTGGGCGCCGCCTATCTGGCCGCCGTCTGTATTCTGCCGGAGATTCTGATCAGCCAGTATCAGGTACCATTCTATTTCGGTGGAACCAGTCTGCTGATCGTCGTGACCGTGACCATGGATACGGTCGGCCAGATCCAGTCCCATCTCCTCGCTCATCAGTACGAGGGTTTGATCAAGAAATCCAAATTGCGCGGGAGAAGGGGATGAACCTTATTCTTTTGGGACCGCCGGGCGCCGGCAAGGGCACCCAGGCAAAGCGTCTTGAAGACAAGTTCGGGATTGTCCAGCTGTCCACCGGCGACATGTTGCGGGCCGCGGTTGCCTCCGGATCCGAGCTTGGCAAAAAAGCCAAGGCGATCATGGATGCCGGTGACCTGGTGTCGGACGAAATCGTCGTCGCCATGATTTCCGAGCGGGTGGATCAGCCGGATTGCGCCAAGGGTTTTATCCTCGACGGTTTTCCGCGAACGGTTCCCCAGGCGAAGGCCCTGGACGCGATGCTGGCCGAAAAAGGCCTTAAGATCGACCACGTCATCGAATTGGCGGTCGATGAGAAGATTCTGTTCGAGCGCATCCGCACCCGGGTGGCGGAAACGCCGGAGTCCGAGCGGCGCGCCGACGACAACGAAGAGACCCTGCGCAACCGGTTGGGTGTCTATCACGAGCAGACCGCGCCGATCATTCCCTACTACAAGGAAACGGGTGCCTTGAAGTCGGTGGATGGCATGGCGAGCATTGACGAGGTTTCGGGGCAACTCGAAGCGATTTTGCGTAACTGACCCGGGTCGACGCATGGGTAATCGAGTTGACTTGGAAAGCTGCATCCGTATAATCCGGCGCCTCGGTCAAGGCGGGGCCGTTTCAAATTGCGCGCATGACATTTCGACGACCAACGGTCAGGTGAGGGATCGGCGGTCGATGGATCGTTTTGGCGCGAGTAAAAAGGAGTTCCAGGCGTGGCACGTATAGCTGGCGTCAATATCCCGACGCAAAAGCGCGTCGAAATCGCGTTGACCTATATCTATGGTATCGGTCGCACGACGGCGACGGACCTTTGTGAGAAACTTGGAATTCCGCGCGAACGCCGGGTTCACGAGTTGATGGAAGACGAACTTTCGCGGATCCGCGAGGCCATCGACCAGGACGTGATGGTCGAGGGCGATCTGCGGCGCAAGACCGCGATGGATATCAAGCGCCTGATGGACTTGGGTTGCTATCGTGGATTGCGGCATCGCCGGGGGCTTCCGGTGCACGGTCAGCGGACCCACACCAACGCGCGCACCCGCAAGGGACCGGCCAAGCCGATCGCGGGCAAGAAGAAATAACAAGTGGGCCAAGGCCCGTCGGAGCGACATTAGATCATGGCAAAACAACCGACCCAGGCGCGTGTCAGGCGCCGCGAACGCAAGAACATCACGTCGGGCGTCGCTCATGTGAGCGCGACGTTCAACAACACCATGATTACCATCACCGATGCTCAGGGAAACGCGATTTCCTGGTCGTCGGCGGGCGCCATGGGCTTCAAGGGATCGCGCAAATCGACTCCCTATGCCGCGCAGGTCGCCGCCGAGGACGCCGGCAAGAAAGCCGCGGAACATGGCATGAAGGTGTTGGAAATCGAAGTCAGCGGCCCCGGTTCCGGGCGGGAATCCGCGCTTCGGGCGTTGCAGGCCGTGGGCTTCAATGTGACGTCGATCCGTGACGTTACGCCGATTCCTCATAATGGATGTCGGCCGCCGAAGCGTCGCCGGGTCTAGGGATTAGGCCGCGCGCCGTCTTGTCGGCGCGGGGTTCGCGATAAAGGGATGGCCGGCAATCGGCCGCCTCGAAACCCCAGGGGGTGGAGAGGCCCGCAGGTCTCCATATTGATGAGGTCGCCGTGGTAGTTCAAAAAAATTGGCAAGCTTTGATCAAGCCCAACAAGCTCGAGATCCAGCCGGGTATTGATCCGGTCCGGTCCGCGACCGTGGTCGCCGAACCGCTGGAGCGCGGCTATGGGCTGACTCTGGGCAACGCGCTGCGGCGTATTCTGTTGTCTTCCCTCCAGGGCGCGGCGGTGACGTCGGTGCAGATCGACGGGGTTCTGCACGAGTTCTCGTCGATCCCGGGCGTCCGCGAGGACGTCACGGACATGGTGCTCAACATCAAGTTGATCGCGTTGCGCATGCATGGCGACGGTCCGAAGAAGATGCGCCTGAAGGCCGACGGTCCGGGCGAGGTGACGGCCGGCATGATCGAGACCGGCGCCGATATCGAGATCATGAACCCGGATCTGGTGCTTTGCGCCTTGGATAAGGGCGCGACCCTGACCATGGAATTCACGGTCGAAAGCGGCAAGGGCTATGTGCCGGCGAATGTCAACCGGCCCGAGGACGCGCCGATCGGTCTTATCCCGGTCGACGCCGTTTTCAGCCCGGTTCGCCAGGTCACGTACAAGGTCGATAATACCCGTGTCGGTCAGGTGACGGACTATGACCGTCTTTCGATGACGGTGGAGACCAACGGCTCCATGACGCCCGAGGATGCGGTGGCCTATGCCGCGCGTATCCTTCAGGATCAGTTCCAACTGTTCATCAACTTCGAGGAACCGAGCCACGCGGTCGAAAGCGACGAGGCGGCGGAGCTTCCGTTCAACAAGAACCTGCTCCGCAAGGTTGATGAGCTTGAGCTGTCGGTACGCTCGGCGAACTGCTTGAAGAACGACAACATCGTGTATATCGGCGATCTGGTTCAGAAGAGCGAGCCCGAGATGCTGCGCACGCCGAATTTTGGCCGTAAGAGCCTGAACGAGATCAAGGAAGTGCTGTCGACCATGGGGTTGTCGCTCGGCATGGAGATCACGAACTGGCCGCCGGACAATATCGAGGAATTGGCCAAGCGGCTTGAAGAGCCGTACTGAACTGGCCGCCAGGACTTAGATCAGGAGTAGATCCAATGCGCCACCATAAGGCGGGACGCCGGTTCAACCGGACCGCGAGCCATCGCAAGGCCATGTTCAAGAACATGGCGAACGCGTTGATCAAGCATGAGCAGATCATCACGACCCTGCCCAAGGCGAAGGACCTTCGTCGGGTGGTGGAGAAACTGATCACGCTCGGCAAGAAGGACTCGCTGCACGCGCGGCGCCTGGCCTTCGCTCAGCTTCGTGACGACGGCATGACCAAGAAGCTGTTCGACGTTCTGGCCGACCGTTACAAGGAACGCAACGGCGGTTATACCAGGGTTCTGAAGGCCGGTTATCGGTACGGCGACAGCGCGCCGATGGCGGTGATTGAATTGGTCGATCGGGACGAGGATGCTCGAGGGCTCGATTCGGGCCCCATCCAGAACGCCGAGGAAGAATACGCGCAAGCGACGCCCTCGGTCATCTGATCAAGCATCTCGCCGTGGCGAGGTGCTTCGGAAGTTGTCATGCAAGCGACCGCCTGGTATCGGGCGGTCGTTGGCGTTTCCGAGATGCGTTATGCCTCTGATGCTTGTGGAGCGGGGTTTTCATACCCAAATGGACTGCAACCAGCGGGCGTTCGGTGTAGGGTTCAGGTTTGGATGACGGTCGGTCCGCGGCGTTTCCATTCCGCCATCGCTACGTGGACGATAGATGCATTTAATACGCTACATTCCTGGGGTTTTGCTTCTAGCGACAATCCTCGGCCTTGCCGCCGGCTTCGGCGCGTCGATGACCGAGGCTCAGACCGCGCGGCAGGTGCCGAGATCGGAGGCGCAGATCCAGCTTAGTTTCGCGCCCCTGGTGCGCGAGACAGGTCCCGCCGTGGTCAACATCTTCGCCAAGACCGAGGTGATGGAGCGGCGGGTTTCACCACTTTTCGACGATCCGTTTTTCCGTCAGTTCTTCGGGGAGATGTTCCAGGGCCAACCGAGGCGTCGCAGCCAACAAGCGCTCGGCTCGGGCGTGATTCTCGATCCCGAGGGCTTGATCGTTACCAACCATCACGTCATCGCCAATGCCACCCAGGTCAAGGTCGTGCTCTCCGACCGCAGGGAGTTCGACGCCCAGGTTCTTCTGAAGGACGAGCGGACCGATCTCGCGGTGCTCCGTATCGACGCCGGCGCCGCGCGGCTACCGTTCGTCGAAATGCGGGATTCGGACAGCGTCGAGGTCGGTGATCTGGTTCTGGCCATCGGTAATCCCTTCGGAGTCGGCCAAACCGTCACCAGCGGGATTGTCTCGGCGCTGGCGCGGACGGCGGTCGGGATCACGGATTACAGCTTCTTCATCCAGACCGACGCGTCGATCAACCCGGGCAATTCCGGCGGCGCGCTGATCTCGATGGACGGCAAGCTGATCGGCGTGAACACGGCGATCTTCTCGACCCAGCGCGGCGGTGGCGGTGGCTCGGTGGGGATTGGTTTCGCGGTGCCGTCGAACATGGTCAAGACGGTGCTCCGTTCGGCTCGCGGCGGTAAGCTCGTGCGCCCATGGCTTGGCGCCTCCGGACAATCGGTGACTCAGGAGCTCGCCGAGCAGTTCGGGCTTGATCGCCCAAGTGGCGTCATCATCAACGACATCTATCCGGGCGGCCCGGCGGATCAGGCGGGTTTGCGGGTCGGCGACGTGGTGACCGCGCTCAACGGCAGGGTTGTGGATGATCACGAGGCACTTCGTTATCGAGTGGCGACGCTTCCTCTCGGTGAAACCGCCCGGGCCGAGGTTTTGCGCAAGGGTGACCGGCGAAGCCTGAATCTGGCCCTAACGGAACCCCTGTCGACACCGGCGCCGGATGTGAGCGATCTTGATGGCCGACATCCGTTCAGCGGCGCGCGGGTCGCGAATCTTTCACCGGCTTTCGCGATCGAGAACGGCCTTGACGATCTTGCTCGGGGCGTTGTCCTCGTCGGGGTGCGTAGGGGCGGTGTCGCGGACCGGTTGAGCCTTACCTCCGGGGATATCGTGTTGAAGGTGAATGGCCGGGACATCGAGACCGTTGATGATTTGAAACAAGCCGTGGCGCGGGCGCGGGATGTGTGGCGGATCGCGCTCCGCCGCGGCGACGAGGTTCTACGCCGGGAAATAAAAGGCTAGCCCGTGGCTGGACTGTTCGAGGCTCAAGCGCCGCGTCCCCTGGCTGATCGGTTGCGCCCGGCGCGGCTCGAGGAGGTTGTGGGCCAGGACCATCTGCTGGCGCCGGAAGCGCCGGTCGGGCGCATGCTGGGCCAGGGGCGGATTGCCTCGATGGTGCTCTGGGGGCCGCCGGGCTGTGGCAAGACAACCATGGCGCGCCTGATGGCGGATAAGGTCGATCTGGCCTTCGAGCCGCTCTCGGCGGTGTTCTCCGGGGTCGCCGATCTGCGCAAGGTATTCGAGCGCGCTCGCGAGCGACGCTCCATGGGCCAAGGCACGTTGCTTTTCATCGACGAGGTGCATCGTTTCAATCGAGCACAACAGGACGGTTTTCTCCCCTATGTGGAGGACGGCACCGTCGTACTGGTTGGCGCGACCACCGAGAACCCGTCCTTTGAGCTCAACGCCGCGCTTCTGTCGCGTTGTCAGGTATTTGTGCTGCGCCGGCTCGATGACGCGGCGCTTGAACAGCTTCTCGTGCGTTCGGAGGCTCTCGAAGGCCGAGCCTTGCCCCTTGACGAGAGTGGCCGCGCGACGGTCAAGGCCATGGCCGACGGAGACGGGCGCTTCCTGCTTAACCTCGTCGAGGAGCTTTTCCGCCTGCCGCCGGAGCCGGTCTTGGACGCGACGGGGGTCGCCGCGACGGTACAGCGCCGCGCTCCGGTCTACGACAAGAACAAGGAAGAGCATTACAATCTGATCAGCGCGCTGCACAAATCCCTGCGCGGCTCGGATGTCGACGCCGCGCTCTATTGGCTGGCCCGCATGCTGGTCGGGGGCGAGGACCCTGCCTATATCCTCCGCCGACTCACCCGCTTCGCGTCCGAGGATATCGGCATGGCCGATCCCCAGGCGCTCGCGCATTCGCTTGCCTGCTGGGACGCCTATGACCGGATCGGTTCGCCCGAAGGGGATCTGAATATCGCGCTATGCGTGGTCTATCTCGCGACCGCGCCGAAATCCAATGCGTCCTACAAGGCTTTCGGCGCGGCGGGCAAGGCGGCTCGCGCGACCGGGTCGCTTGCTCCGCCGGCCCATATCCTGAACGCGCCGACCCGGATGATGAAGGATCTGGGTTACGGCGCCGGATATGCCTATGACCATGACGTCGAGGATGGATTTTCCGGGCAGAACTATTTTCCCGACGGTTTGGAGCGACAGCGGTTTTACGCGCCGGTCGAGCGCGGCTTCGAACGCGAGGTTTCCAAACGGCTGGCCTATTGGGACAAGCTTCGCGCCCGCCGCCAGGGCGAGCCGGATTGATGAATGCCGGCGACTTCGAGGCGTTCATCGGCATCGACTGGTCGGGCGCC
Organism: Alphaproteobacteria bacterium; assembly: GCA_038118725.1. GTDB lineage: Bacteria > Pseudomonadota > Alphaproteobacteria > Thalassobaculales > Thalassobaculaceae > JADHLJ01. The sequence goes on from JAYOIK010000044.1 coordinate 14,516, forward strand.
AAGGGACCCGCCCTGCCAGGCATTCAGATCGCGCTCGCCAAGCCTGGAGAAACCGCGCCCGTCCTGGTCAAGCCGGAACAGGGCAGGTGGTGGACCCGGCCCATGGTGCTGGCCTGGTTGAGCAAACGGATGCGCGAAAAGCGAGTGTTGGTCGGGTTCGATTTCGCTTTCGCTTATGCACATGCGGATTTGGACTGCTATTTCCCCGATACCGGGCCGCCACTCGGGAGCGCGCGAGATCTCTGGTCGCTGGTCGAGCGGGTTTGTCGGGACGCGCCGGAACTTTATGGCGCGCCGTTCTACAACCGCGAGGATCTCGAGTTTCATCGGCACTTCCTGACGCCGAGAGCCAAGGGCGACTTGTTCACGTCCAGGCGACGCCTGACCGAGGCGGCCTGCGCGGATATCACCTGGCCGCATCCGGTCATGAAATGCGTCGGCGCGGCGAATGTCGGAACCGGCTCCCTGGCGGGGATGCGTCTTCTGGATCATTTGAAGCGGGAGATGGATGATCATGTCGCGGTTTGGCCCTTTGAGGCGATCGAGGGGCGATCGGCGCTGGTGGAGATCTTCCCGCGCCTGTATTTCAAGCGCGCGGCGGTCGACCCACGTGGCTGGCGTGACCGCGTGGTCCTGAACCGGGCGTTGGCGCATTTCGGATCCAACGCCCTGCCCAGATCGTGGCTACCGTCGCGCGAGGATGAACCGGACGCCCTGATTTCCGCCGCCGCGCTTCGGGCCCTTTCCTCGAAGCCGGAAGTCTGGTCGACACCAATGCCCATCGTCGCCGCGCGAAGCGTCGAGGGCTGGATATTCGGCGTGGACTGGAGTAGCTAGACAGCCATGAAACTCATCCTCGCGGTCGCTCTCGGCGGCGCCATCGGCGCGGTCGCCAGATATCAGTCAATTGGCCTGTTTACCCGCTGGTTGGGCGCGGGATTTCCGTACGGCACCTTGTTCGTGAATGTCGCGGGTTCCTTCCTCATGGGGTTGTTCGTCGAATTCCTGGTCACAAAACTGAACAGTAGCCCCGAGATCAGGGCATTCTTCGCGGTTGGCGTGCTCGGGGCCTTCACGACGTTTTCCAGTTTCGCGCTGGATGTCTCGGTCCTGACCGAGCGTTCGAACCTATTGGGCGCGGGCGCCTATATCGCGTTGTCGGTCGTGCTTTCCATCGCCGGATTGTTCCTCGGCCTGTGGCTGATGAGGAGTGTGCTGGGATGAGCGGCGTGCAAACCCTCACCGTCGAAGGTGATGACGACGACATCCGGCTCGACCGCTGGTTCAAGCGGCATTACCCGGCGGTCGGTCACGGTCGGCTCGAGAAGATGCTGCGTACCGGTCAGGTGCGGGTCGACGGCAAGCGCGCCAAGGCCGGACAGCGATTGGAGCAAGGTCAGGCGATTCGCGTGCCGCCGGTCGATGAAGGCGCCGCGCCGCCGAAGAATCCCAGGGCCGAGCGGATCGCCAAGCGGGGCCCCGATACCGTGTTGATCGAGCAGCTAACCGAGGCGATCCTCTACAAGGACGACGAAGTGATCGCGATCGCCAAGCCGCCGGGGCTTCCGGTTCAAGGGGGCACGGGCTCGAAGAAGCACGTGGATGGGGCGCTCGACGGACTCAAGTTCGAATTGGATAAGCGCCCCAAGCTGGTCCACCGGTTGGACAAGGACACCTCCGGCGTCCTGTTGTTGGGGCGTACGGCCAAGGCGGCGAAATGGCTGACCGAGGCGTTCAGGCATCGATCGGCGCGCAAGACTTATTGGGCCGTGGTGGTGGGCGAGCCGCGTTTTTCCAACGGCACCATCGATCTGCCCGTCGCCAAGCTCCCGGGGCGTGGCGGCGAGAAGATGGTGATCGATCAGGACCAGGGACAGCGCGCGATCACCGATTACGTGGTGGTCGAACAATTGGGCCGCCGCACCGCCTGGGTCGCGATGCGACCGCGTACCGGACGGACCCATCAGCTGCGGGTCCATATGAACGCGCTGGGCACGCCGATCTTCGGTGATGGAAAATATGGTGGCGAGCGCGCTTTCCTGGACGCCGGCGCTCTATCGCGAAAGCTCCACCTGCATGCCCGATCAATCGCCATCCAGCGTCCGAACGGCTCGTGGCTCGAGGTCGAGGCCGAACTGCCCGAGCACATGGCGCGAACCTGGGAGTATCTCGGGTTCGACCCCAAGGCGGGGCGGGTCACCTTCCCCGATGACGAGGGGGGCGACTGATGACGAACGCCGCTCCGCGCCTCGTTGTCTTTGACCTCGACGGCACCTTGGTCGACAGCCAGCATGCCATCGTCGCCTCGATGCGGGCCGCGTTCGAGAGTCAGAAACTCACGCCGCCCGACGCGGCGCAAGTGCGATCTGTGATCGGCCTGCCATTGGACGGCGCGATCGAGCGGATCAATCCGGATGTCAGGGGGTTGCAGACCCAACGCATCGCCGAGGCCTATAAAAATCACGCCCACGTGGTTCAGGGCGTCGCCGCGAAAGGGCCCGAGCCCTTGATGCCCGGCGCGCGGGCGGTGCTGGACCGTCTCGAGGAAGCCGGCCTATTGCTGGCGATCGCGACCGGAAAGGGGCGTCGCGGCCTGATCTCCGTGTTGGAAGCGCACGGGCTGCGAAACCGTTTCGTCTCTCTGCAATCCGCCGATGACGCGCCAGGTAAACCCGATCCCACCATGCTACGCCAGGCGATCTCGGAAGCCGGGGCCGATATCGAGACCGCGGTGATGATTGGTGATACGGTGTTTGACCTGCAAATGGCGCATAATGCGGGCGTCAAAAGTATCGCGGTGTCCTGGGGGTACCATGGGGTGGATCATCTAAGCTCTGCGAAGCCCCATGCGCTGATTGATCATTTCGATCAGCTCGACGACGTTGTGAGAAATCTGTTGGGGCCAATAACCACGAAGAAAGTGTCATGAAGGCGGTAAAAATCCTGCTCGGTGTGCTCGCCGTGGTCGTTGTGATCATCGGTGGTGGCGCGATCTATCTCTCGACCCTCGATTTTAACAGTTACAAGGCGGAGATCCGCGAGGAGGTCCGCGAGGCCACCGGGCGTGACCTGGTGATCGCCGGCGATATCGATCTTGAGCTCTCGCTGACGCCGCGCCTTACCGTGTCCGATGTCCGCTTTCAGAACGCGGATTGGGGCTCCAAACCAGATATGGCGTCGGTCGGCGCCTTGGATGTGGTGGTCAATCTGATGCCGCTCCTTTCCAGCAAGATCGAAGTCCAGCGCGTCGTGTTGCGCGATGTCGAGCTGCTTCTGGAGACCGACAAGGCTGGCAAGGGCAACTGGGACGTTGCCTCGGGCCGCGGCGAAAAGCGGTCGGGAGAAAAACACGGCGGCGACGGCGGTGGTCATGACGGCGAGGGCGTGCCGAGTATCGGAGAGGTAACGCTCGATAACATCAAGATCACTTATCGCGACGGCGCCAAGGGCACGGAGAACACTTTCGCGATCGAGACGGTCGGATTGAAGCAGGCGGCGTCCGGGGCGTTGGATACCAAGATCAAGGCGGATATCGATGGCCAGGCCATCGATGTAACGGGTCAATTGCCGGCGATCGCCGAGATGGTGAAGCCTGGGGCCGCCTTGCCCGTGTCGATGACGGGAACGGTGTTCGGCTTCGCGATCGATATGTCCGCGACCGTGACCGCGAAGCACGGCGAGGCTGGATTGTCGTCCGTCGACATCGCCGATCTGAAAGCCACCGTCGAGGGAAGCGATGTCTCGGGCTCGGCATCGCTCGGGCTCGGCGGCGCGCGACCGATGGTGACGGCGAATATTCAAAGCAAGCTTCTCGACCTCGTCGCCCTGCAAGCCAAGGCTCCGGCCTCCGGGAGCGGGTCGGGCGGCGGCGCCGCACCCGCTGGAACGGGCGGGGATCCCTTGGACCAGCCGCTTCCTCTCGAAGGCCTGAAGGCGGCGGACGCGGACATCAAGGCGGCCGTTGAAACGCTGAAACTCACGGACAAGCTCTCGCTCACGAAGGTAAACCTGGACGCGACGCTGAAGAACGGGCTGCTGACGATAAAACCGTCCACCGCGGTCCTGAGCGAAGGCACGATTAACCTCACGGGAACCGTCGACGGTCGCGCGAAAGTCGCCAAGATCGCCCTGGCCGAGACCTGGACAGGGGCGGATTTCGGCGCCCTCGCCAAGGTCTTTCAGCCTAATGATCTCCTGGAGGCCAAGGGCGATACCGAGGTGAAGGTGACCGGCGCCGGAGAGACGCCGCGCCAGATCCTCGCCACGCTTGGCGGACACACCGCCTTGATCATCCGCGAAGGCAAGATCGACAACGCTTATTGGGAGTTGATCGCCGCCGACGTCGCGACGCAATTCCTGCCGTTTCTCGATCAATCGAACCGCGGCAAGCTGAACTGCATGGTCAGCCGCTTTGACATTCAGCATGGGGTCGCGACGTCGAAAGCCATGTTGGTTGATAGTGATCGGGTGATCGTGGCGAGCGAGGGGACGATCAAGCTCGCCAAACAGGAGCTTGACCTGAAACTGACTCCGCAACCAAAGAACCCGAGCCTGATCAGTCTGTCGGTACCCTTGCTGATCAGCGGGCCGGCGACCAGTCCGACGGTAATCCCCGATCCGCTCGCGGTGGCCAAGGGCGTCGGTGCGATCGCGCTCGCCGGTGTGAATCCGCTGGCCTTGGCGCTGCCGTTCCTTAGCGCCGGCAACGCGGACGAGCCATGTCCGGCCGCGATCGCCATCGCCGAGGGCAAACCAGTACCGAAAGCCGCGAAGCCGGCGAGTTCTCCGGCGACGGGCGGCGCGGCGGCGACGGAACAACAGGAGAAGCCCGGGGGGATCAAGGGATTGTTTGACAGCTTAAAGAAGGCGGTCGATTGAAACGGGTATACAAGGCTGTAACGGTCGCCGAAGCGGAAAACGGCTTCGCGGTTCTTCTGGACGGCAAGACCGTGAAATCTCCGGCGCGTAGAAATCTGTGCTTGCCAAACCGAGCGTTGGCCGAGGCCGTGGCGGCGGAATGGGACGCGCAGGCGGAAGCCGTCGATCCGAGATCAATGCCGCTTATGTCACTTGTCGCGACCACGGCGGATCGGGTGGAAACCCAGCGTGATTACGTCATCAAAACGATCGCCGACTATGCCGGTTCCGACATGCTTTGTTACCGGGCGGAGGAGCCGGCGGATCTCGTGCTGCGGCAAGTCGAGTCCTGGGACCCTCTGCTTGACTGGGCGGCCGATGCGTTGGGCGCGCGATTGCGGGTCACCACTGGGATCATGCCGATCCAACAGGATGGGGCGGCTCTTGGCGCGATCAAGGGCGTGGTCGCCGGCTATGAGGCGTTGGCGATGACGGCACTGCATGAGATGACCGCGATTTCCGGGTCGGTGGTGATTGGTTTGGCCATCGCCGAGGGGCATATCGGCGCCGAGGCGGGCGTCGACGCCGCTCAGTTGGACGAGACCTTTCAAATTGAACAAAACGGCGAGGACGAGGAAGCGATGGAACGCTTGGCGGGATTGCGGACGGACCTTCTGGTCGCCGCCGAGTTTCTTCGTCTCGGCCGTGCCTGGAATTAGCGGGCTGGAAATCAACACTGAAAAGTGGTTGGTGGAACTGGCCGGTTCGCTCGTGTGCCGCTAAAACCATATCCGATGACTATCGCCCTGGCGAAGAGGGAAGAGGACCATGCAGGACATCATCCAACGGCTCGAGGAAATGCGTGGCGCCGCGCGTCAGGGCGGGGGGCAGCGCCGGGTCGACGCGCAGCACGGTAAGGGCAAGCTGACGGCGCGGGAGCGGATCGAGATCTTGTTCGATCCGGATTCCTTCGAGGAATGGGACATGTTCGTCGAACATCGATGCGTCGATTTCGGCATGCAGGAGACCAAGGTGCCCGGCGACGGCGTGGTGACGGGTTTCGGAACCATTAACGGGCGCTTGGTGTTTGTGTTCAGCCAGGATTTCACGGTTTTCGGCGGCGCTCTCTCGGAGGCTCACGCGGAGAAGATCTGCAAGATCATGGACCAGGCGATGAAGGTCGGCGCGCCGGTGATCGGGATCAATGATTCCGGCGGCGCGCGGATCCAGGAAGGCGTTGCCTCGCTTGGCGGTTATGCCGAAGTGTTTCAGCGCAATGTCCTGGCGTCCGGTGTTGTGCCGCAGATCTCAATGGTTATGGGACCATGCGCCGGCGGCGCCGTTTACTCTCCCGCGATGACCGACTTCATCTTCATGGTGAAGGACAGCTCCTACATGTTCGTTACGGGGCCGGACGTGGTGAAGACCGTGACCCACGAGACGGTAACGCAAGAGGAACTGGGCGGGGCGGTAACCCATTCCTCGCGCTCGGGCGTGGCGGACAATGCCTATGAGAACGACGTCGAGGCTTTGCTGCAGCTTCGGCGGATGATGGACTTTCTTCCCGCCTCGAACCGCGAGAAGCCGCCGGTGCGACCCACCGCCGACCCCGCCGATAGGCCAGAGCCGTCACTCGACACGCTGATCCCGGACAATCCGAACAAGCCCTATGACATGAAGGAACTGATCCTCAAGGTCGTGGACGAGGAGGATTTCTTCGAGATTCAACCGGATTTCGCGGGAAACATCGTAATCGGATTTGGCCGTATACAGGGCGCGACGGTGGGGATCGTCGCGAACCAGCCGATGGTGCTGGCCGGCTGTCTGGATATCGACACCTCGCGCAAGGCGGCGCGGTTCGTGCGGTTCTGTGACTGTTTCAACATCCCGATCGTTACCTTCGTCGACGTGCCCGGTTTTCTGCCCGGCACCTCGCAGGAATACGGCGGGATCATCAAGCATGGCGCCAAGCTGCTCTATGCCTATGCCGAGGCGACGGTGCCCAAGGTCACGGTGATTACCCGCAAGGCCTATGGCGGCGCCTATGACGTGATGAGCTCAAAGCATTTGCGCGGCGATGTGAATTTCGCGTGGCCGACCGCCGAGATCGCGGTGATGGGCCCCAAGGGCGCGGTCGAGATCATCTTCCGAGGGGATCTGGGGGACGAGGAAAAGATCGCGCAGCGGACCGAGGAATACCGCGAGAAGTTCGCCAATCCCTTCGTCGCCGGCGCGCGAGGCTATATCGACGATGTCATCATGCCGCGCAACACGCGCCGCCGGATCGCTCGCGCGCTGGTCATGCTGCGGAACAAGCAGCTCGAAAACCCTTGGAAGAAGCACGACAACATCCCACTTTAGCCGGTAGGGTTGGCCATGGTGGCCAGCTAAACCGACGTAGATATCATGTCCGGCTCCGATCCCGTTCAAGTCGCGTTCGCCGAGGAGCAGCGACGAGGCCTAACTCTTGCGCTGCAGGGGCGTTTGGTGATTTTGGCCGCGATCGCCATATGGATTTGGGCCACCCGGTTCCCGCCCACGCTTTTCATGATCCTGGCGCTGATCGGCCTGTTCGCGGCCCTGGGCGGCGCGCAGCTTTGGCTGGTGAGAAAACGGGGTGTCGAGGCGTGGCCGATCTATTGCCTGGTGTTTGGTGAAGCGGCGATCCTGGTCACGGCGATGATCCTGTCCGGTCCGGCGACGCGTGATCTGCCCATCCCATTAAGCTATCGTTTTGACCATTTCGCCTATTTTTTCCTGCTGCTCGCGAGCGCGGCCTTCAGTTACTCGCCGCGGCTGGTGCTGTGGAGCGGGCTTTCAATCGCGATAACCTGGGCCATTGGGGGATTCGTTGTTCAGTTCAGTCATGAAGGCCTCGTGACATGGAGTGATATTCCCGGCGATGCCTCCGGCGCGATGTATATGGAGACGTTTCTTAGTCCCAACTTCTTCGCCATCGGCAGCCGGTTTCAGGAGATCCTTATTGTCCTATCCGTCGCGGGTCTGCTGGCGTTGGTTGCCTGGCGGGCCCGACGGGTTGTTGTTCGCCAGGCCGAGGCGGAACGAGAGCGCGCCTCGATCGCCGAGACCTTCGGCAAATATGTCCCGGAGGAGATCGCCCGAGGATTGATCGCCGAGCAAGGCGCCTTCAAGCCCGAACAGCGAACGGCGACGGTCATGTTCACGGATATCGAGGGTTTTACCGCCTTGGCCGAGACCATGGAGCCGGCGGAAGTCCTGCTCACGCTGGACGACTATTTCGAGGAACTGGGAACTCGGATCTCCGCCGAGGGCGGCGTGGTCGGACAGTTCCAGGGTGATGCCCTGATCGCGACCTTCAACGTGCCGGTTCCCAATCCTGATCACGCGGCGGCGGCCCTGCGCGCGGCCTTGGCAATTCAACGGGGCATGGGTAGGATGACTTTTCGGGGCAAGACCTTGCGAACCCGCATCGGCCTCAACACCGGCCGCGTGGTGTCCGGCAGCGTGGGAAGCCGCGGACGACGCAGCTATACGGTGTACGGGGACGTGGTGAACGCCGCCGCGCGGATCGAGGCGCTCAACAAGGAGTTTGGAACCACGATCCTCGTGGCGGAATCAACGGTGGAGGCCGCGGGTAACGCCTTCACCACCACCGAGGTGGCCAGTCGAACCATGCGCGGGCGATCCGAGCCGACGGTTCTGTTCTCGGTGACCGGCACGCCATCGGTCAGTGTCGAGCCACCGGCGCCTGGTTCGACATCGACCCCATGATCACGCGCTTGCCGCAAATCGCTCCCCACGTGGTGACGCAGTACGGCACGCAGTAGGTAAGCAAGACCTTCCACAGCGGCGGCAATGCGCCGGCGAGCAGGACATCGCCGTGATTGATCATGGTCAGAATGCTGCCCACGACCAGGGCGGTCAGGAACGCCCTCTTGGGGGTGCCGCCGCCGAATGCCATCTCGCTCAGGCTCATGGGCATGCTGCTGTCGCTAGGCGAGGTCATGGTGTTACTCCGGCGCGCCCATCGCGGAAACCTGAAATGAGCGGCAAGGTTGCGGGTCCGGAAACGATTGGTCAACCGGTGCCGGTATCTCCCGGCGCCGATCAGCACACGTTTGCGCGATCAGGAGGCCCGATCAAGGGGCCCGTCGGCGCGACGGAGCAGGGTGGATGCCAGGACGACGCCGAAGCCGCCGAATAGGAACATGACCCAATAGCCCCGGTCCCACCCGCCCAGCAAGGTGACGGCGAATGCCATGACCGGCGCGCCCAACAGGCTGCCGGTATTGGCGCCCTGAACGATGATACCGCTCATCGTTGCGACTTCGGCGTTGGTCCTCGCATGCGCCGCGCCGCCGGCCATGCAGGCCGCCGGCAGCAGGCCGCCGATCAGCGTGAAAAGCATGGCCGCCGGCAAACGGGTGAAGTCGGGCGCTAGATCGGCGAAAATGAACCACGAAAAGACGATGTATCCCGCATAGGCCGCGAGCAGGAGCTTCCAGCGTTGCACGCCGCGATGCATCAGCGCCGCGGATATCAGATTTCCGGCGATGTTCGCGATCACCACCAGGGCAACGCCAAGCGCCGCTTCGCCAAGGCTCCAACCCATGGTCTCGATCAGGAAGCTCGGAAGCCAAACCGTCACGGCGAAGAACATCAGCGCATAGACGCAAAAGCAGGTGCCGAACAACCAGGGGCCGGCACGACCAAGCGTGGCGAGAACCTTCGGGCGCTCGGTTTGCACGGCGGCGGCCGTCATCGGCCAAAAACGCGAGGAAAGGCCAATCGCCGCGATCGCGGTGAACCCAAGGACGAGCAAAACATTTCCCCACCAGAACCCTCGCCAGCCGAATGCCTCGATCATGGCGGGGGCCGCGAGCAAGGCGAGAGCCACACCGCCTGGCATATAGGCTCCCCATAGACCGAGGGCGAGATTGCGGTCGCCGGGCCGACAGGCGGCGCGGACGATCGCGGGCGCGGTAACCGCGGCGCCCACCAGCCCCAAGCCCTCGAGGAAACGGGAGGCCAGGAGCATGGCGCCGGACACGGCCATCGCGCCGACCCATCCGCCCAATCCCAGGATCAACAGGGAAACAAGCATCAATCGACGTGGCCCGGCCCGATCGATCAGCAAACCCGAAGCGACCCCCAGGGTCGCGCCGCAGATATTGACCAGGGAGGCAACCCATCCCGCGGTGATCAGGCCGATACCCAATTCCTCGCGCAGGATCGGTAGCGCGGGGGGGACCTTTCCGACCTGGGCCGCCGCGACCACGCCGGCAAGGATAGCCAGGATCACGACATCCCAGCGGGTTCGGGTGTCGGCGGGCTCGTTGACCATGGCTGTATCGCGATCCTGTCTTGCGGTATCCACGCCAAAGCCCCTAACGTTCGGATGGGTTTGTCGAGATGGGTGGAGGACAGGATATGCCCGAAGTACGGGTCGATGGCCAGACCGTCGCGTATGACCGGATTGACGCGACCGCGCCTTGGCGCCGAAGCGAAACCGCGATTCTGTTCATCCACGGGGTCGGGGCCGACCGAGATATCTGGAGCGATTGGCTGCCGTCTCTGTCGGATCGGTATTCGATTCTTCGGCTTGACCTGCCGGGCCATGGCGCCTCGGCGCCGTGGAACCCCGCCGTTCCATTGAATTACGCGTTCTACATGCGCCTCATTCAAGCGGTTATCGAGCGGGAGGCGATGGAGAGCCTGATTCTGGTCGGCGAGTCCATGGGGGGCACGATCGCCCTTCACGCGGCGAGCGAAATGCCCGAGATGGTCAAGGCGGTCGCGACCTGTTCCACCGCGCATCGTGGCGGCACCTTGCGTAACATCCGGCCCTGGCGCGAAGTCATGGAGACAGAGGGCATGGAAGGCTGGTCGCGGGAAATGCTGGAAAACCGTTTCCTGCCGGGCGCGGTCGAAGGGGCGGTATGGCAATGGTTTCATGACGCGCAATGCCGCGCCGACGGCGAGACCATTCTGGCGATGGCCGACGTGCTGGTGGCCAGCGACCTGACCGAAAAGGTCAAGCGGATAGCCGCGCCGGTATTGTTGATGCAGCCGGATTCCAGCCCGTTTATCCCGCTGGAGGTGCCGGTTGAGCTGAAGGATCTACTCGCCGATGGGCGCCTAAAGGTGATCCCTTCGGCCCGTCATGGCATCGCTTGCTCGCACGCTCAAGAATGCGCTCTGGAGGCCCGCGCGTTTTTCGAGGAGAAGACCAGCGTTTGACCAGCACACCGGCGCTCGTCGAAATTGTCAAGATCCGCGAATGTATTTTGCCATTTTACTTGAAGTTTCAGGCGCTCGTTACGAAATATAGGATGTAGGGAACGTAATCGACGGCATGTTGATTGGGGGCTAGAAAAATGACGCCACCGTACGAGACTACCTGACATACGAAAATCCCAAGAATTGGCTCGGTCTTTGATCGGGCGGTCAATGTGACCCTTCTGATAAAGGCCTTGTCTTCGAGACGGGGCCTTTTGGTTTTGAACGCGACTTTGCGAAACGCGGGGTTTCGATGATTTCCCGAGGCGGTCGGTTTGCCGGATGGCGGATCTCGACGTCTGGTTGGGACGAACACGGAAGGCGTCCGGACAATGTATGGCTCTGGAGGGCTTGATATGGCAATTCGCAATAGCTTGGTGATGGTTACGGGTGATCAGGCGGGTTCCGCGGTGGAAGCGGCGTTCGTCTTGGCTGAACAGTCGCGTGGTCACGTCACGGGCCTGCATGTCACGGGCGACGTGGTGACGAATATGCCGCCGATTATCGAAGGGATGACCGAGCGCCAGATCGTGCGGGAGTTCGAATCAATGCGCGAACGCCTCGGGCTCGGCGAGAAAACGGCGCGTGAGATGTTTGAGGCGGCCTGCGCGAGGCATGGCGGGGAACTCGTGGATAAGCCGGTTCTGAACGATGGTATAACGGCGAGCTGGCAGGTCGCCGCCGGGCGTCCGGAAAAGGTTCTGGCGGAAAAGGCGCGGGTTTACGATCTGGTGATCAGCGGCGTGGGTGGACGGGTTGGAGCCTCCCCGGCGACCGGCGCCGACGCGGTGTTGGAGGCGTTGGAAACGGCGCTTTTCGATGCCGGAAGACCGGTCCTGGTGGTTCCTCGCCAGACTCCCAAAACCATCGGCCGGAATATCCTGATCGGTTGGAATCGAACCGCCAACGCGGCGCGGGCCGTCATGGCCGCGATGCCGTTGATTGAAGTGGCGGATAAGGTGACGATTTGTCACGTCAATACCGGCGCGAAACCAGGGCCGACGCCGGAGGAACTGGCGGCGAGCTTGGCTTGGCACGGGGTGGACGCGAAGGTCCGGCATATTCCCGCCGGCGGGGTGGGGGTCTCGGATCTGCTGATGACCGAGGCGGCCAATATAGGCGGTGATCTGGTGATCATGGGGGCCTATTCACACAGCCGGATGCGGGAGTTCGTGCTTGGCGGCGTGACGCGACACGCCTTGCGTCATGTGGTAACGCCGCTGATGATGATGCACTGATCGAAAGACGGGCGCGCCCGGGAAACGAGACCGGAAAAGGTCTACCCTCCGGGCACCGCCAACCGCGCCAGTTCGTCGGCGCGTTCATTCTCCGGATGTCCGGCATGGCCCTTTACCCAGTGCCAGTCGACTTGGTGGCGGGCGACGGCTTCGTCGAGGCGCTGCCATAGATCGACATTCTTCACCGGCTTCTTGTCGGCGGTGCGCCAGTCGCGTTTCTTCCAGCCGTGGATCCACTTCGTGATCCCGTCGCGGACATAGGTGCTGTCCGTGTGAATATCCACGGTGACCGGGCGCTTTAACGCCTCCAGCGCCGAGATCGCGGCCATGAGTTCCATGCGATTATTGGTCGTCTCGGTCTCGCCGCCGGAAAGTTCCTTCTCGACCGCGCCGTATCTCAGAATCGCGCCCCAGCCTCCAGGACCCGGGTTGCCTCGGCATGCGCCGTCGGTGAAGATCTCGACCTTGGCGCTCATTCGAGACCATAGGCGCTTGGCCCCGAGACTTTTTGGTGAAAGCGGAGCTTCCTCAAGTATTCCATCGGGTCCTTGGGTTTCACCAGCGCGCCCTCCGGCTGATTCAGCCAATCGTACAGTCGGGTCAGCAGAAACCGCATGGCGCTGCCGCGCGCCAGGATCGGCAACGCGGCCAATTCCTCGGGCGATAGCCGGCGGACTTTTTGATACGAGGAGATCATCAACCGCGCCTTGGTCACATTGAACGAGCCATCGTTCTCGAAACACCAGGCATTCAGGCAAATCGCCAAATCGTAGGCCAGGATATCGGTGCAGGCGAAATAGAAGTCGATGATGCCCGAGACATCCTCGTTTAGGAAAAACACGTTGTCGGGGAACATGTCGGCGTGAATGACGCCGCTTGGAAGGTCGGTGGGCCAGTCACTCTCCAGCCTGCCGAGTTCGACATTAAGCTCGTTGTATAGCGCATGGTAAATCTCATGGCCCGGCAATCCGCAGGAGGATAGCAGCGGGCGCCAACTTTCGACCGAAAGGGCGTTTACCCGGCGCATCTCGAAGTTTTCGCCGGCCAGATGCATGGCCGCCATGGCGCCGCCGAGAGACCGGCAATGCCCGGGTTGGATGCGCCGCGGCCAAACGCCCTCGAGAAAGGTTACGATCGCCGCGGGACGGTCGTTCAGTTCCTTCAGGGCCTTGCCGTCGCGGGCCGAGACCGGGGTCGGGCAGGACATGCCCCCGGCTGATAAATGCCCCATCAGGCCGAGAAAGAACGGTAGATCGTTTGGATCCACTCGCTTTTCATAGAGGGTGAGAATGTAGGTCCCGGTTGTCGTCCGCACGAGAAAATTGGAGTTTTCCACGCCCTCGGCGATACCGGAAAAAGAGGTGAGTTCGCCGATATCATATTCCTCGAGAAAGGCGGACAGATCGTCGTCCGTGATATGGGTGTAAACCGCCATCGTCGGCGCGCTAGGCCACAAGCCCTGAGGGGAGTTTGAACCGCACGTCCTCGCGCGCGATTTCAACTTCCTCTAGAACCACGCTGAACCGCCGGTGGCAGGCGTCAATCACTTCTTCGACCAGCACTTCCGGGGCCGACGCGCCGGCGGTGATGCCGAGTACTTTTTTGCCCGCCAGCCAATCCCAATCGACCTCGTCGACATTTTGGATCAATCGGGAATCCGGGCAACCGTTCAGCGCCGCCACCTCGACCAAGCGTTTGGAATTGGAGGAGTTCGGCGCGCCGAGAACCAAAACCGCGTCGCACTTCTCGGCGATGGCCTTCACCGCGTTTTGGCGATTGGTGGTGGCGTAGCAGATATCTTCCTTGGTCGGGCCCTTCAACTTCGGAAACCGTTGGCGCAAGACCGCGATGATTTCCGCCGTGTCGTCCACGGACAAGGTTGTCTGGGTGATATAGGCCAAGGGCATGTCGGCCGGAATATCCAAGTCTCGCGCCTGCTCGACCGTCTCGACCAGGGTAATGGCGCCCTCGTTCAATTGACCCATGGTGCCGATCACCTCGGGATGTCCTTCATGGCCGATCAGCAGGACGTGGCGCCCGGACTTGTATTGGCGACCGGCACCGAGGTGGACCTTGCTGACCAGAGGACAGGTCGCGTCCACGAAGGTCATTTTTCGACGACTGGCCTCCGCCGGTACCGACTTGGGAACGCCATGCGCCGAGAAGACCACCGGCGCGTCGTCCGGCACCTCGTCCAGTTCCTCGACGAAAATCGCGCCCTTCGCCTCAAGTCCTTCGACAACGTGACGGTTGTGAACGATCTCATGCCGGACATAAACCGGCGCGCCGTGTTTCTCGAGGCACTTCTCGACAATCTGGATCGCGCGATCGACGCCGGCGCAAAAACCCCTGGGCGCGGCTAGACGGATGGTGAGGTTCGGCATGTTCATGGGGTCGGTTTTGTCGTGATTCCTCCAGCTTGTCCATAGTCGAACGTACCGCTTTCGGTCGTGGCGCGCGATTGCGAGGTGGAAGCCGCCGGGATATGGTTGCCGCCTTGACTTGAATTGGGAATCAGCCATGCGCGGCATCGCCATCGTAACCACACTTCTCGCCGGCCTCGTTGTCGCGTCCTGCTCGTCCGCGCCGCCGCGGGCAGAGGTTTGCCCGGTGGTGAGTTTCATTGGTGGTTTGGACAAGGTGACGGTGCTTGGCGAGCAAGGCGGCGCCGATCTCGCCAATGTCTTGTACAGCGCCGAGTTGACCCAATTGGAAGCGGTTTGCACCTTCAAACGCAAGGGCGCCGAGGTTTCCGCCGAGTTTCTGCTTATCGCCGACCGCGGGCTCGGGGACCGGGAGCGGGTTGCGCGCCCGACCTACTTTGTCGCGATCACCGACCCCCAGGGTAACGTGATGGCCAAGGAGATTTTCCAGGCGGAGATTCCGTTCAACGACAATCGCCGGCGTGTCGGCCGCAAGGAGGAAATCGAACCGTTCATCCCCTATCAGGGATCGGACGGTGATTTCACGGGCTATCGGGTGCTGATTGGCTTCCAGCTTACTCCCGAACAAGTCGAGTTCAACAAACGTTATCGGCGATAGGCCCAGGATTTGGAGCATGGGACAGGTCGTTGAAAGCGGGATGGCGTGGTTGCGAAGCCGGAGCCCCGGTCAATCGTTCTGGTCCGGTCCCACGGTTGGCGATGCTGGAGCCAAAGGAAAATGATACCTAAGGATCTGCCTGATCTACGGGCTCTGAGATATGCCCGGAGCTATCAACGCATCGAATATAATCCAAAAGCGCATGAGATTGAGACGCAGCAACCCTTCGTCATCTTCGCGTTGCTTTTGGATAGAACGCTCGGCGACTTCATCTTTCGCAATCTGTTCGCCGCGACGGTCAAGACGCGGTTCCTGGATGCTCGGCTGATTGCCTATTATCGGCCCGACCGGCCGTATAAGGAGGCCGTGGTCAAGCTAAATCCTCACATCACGACAACCTGGCGCCTGTCCGGTTCCAGGCCCTTGCCGATGGATTATTTCGATGTAATGGGCTCGCCCCCGATCAAGGCGGATACAAAACGTTGGTATGACAGCCAGTCGGCGGAGCCGGACCTGGTCCTGACGCCGTCGATGATGAATTTCAAGTTTCTAAGGTCCCTTGGGCCGATCGCGCGGTTCAAGGTTCCCGAGCCGCTTATCGACCCCTTGCACGCGCGGCTGGTCGAGGCCGGGCTACGGGAAGATCAATGGTTCTGTGTCCTGCATTACCGCGAACGTGGATATCAGGACGATCGTTCCAGGCCGCACCGCGATATGCGCGGTTCCGAAGCGGTTGATGTGATCGACTACGTAACCCGTGAACTGGGAGGCCAAGTCGTCAGGATTGGACATCCGAAGATGGAGGCGATTGCGCCGCGGCCCGGATTCGTCGATCTCAGCCGCGCCGACGATGCGTTGTTGCTCCATGCCTACGCGGTGAGCCGCGCCCGATTTTTCCTCGAATTGTCGCCGTCCGGGCCAATGGCCTTGGCCGGTGCTTTCGGCGTGCCGCTGGCCCGCTGCAACGCGGTATCCTTTTTAGGGCCCTTGGAAGCGCCGAGTTTCGCGTTGATGCAGCACCTCGTGGGGCCGAAAGGCGAGCGGGTCCCAAAAGACGTGGCGATCTCCAAGGGCTTGTATTTGGAAATGGCGGTAAAGGACGTGATCAAGCGCTACGGTTATCGGTTTGAACGAAACAGCTTGGCCGAGCTGCGCGCGGCGGCATTCGACATCGCGGAACGGAGCGCGGACTGCCAAGGCTGGAGAGAGCCTTCCTCCGCCGTTCCTGGCCCGCGGGCCGACGGGTTTACCCTGCCACTCGAAAAGCCTCCGGAGATTGAGATCGTCGAGTATCCCGATGCCATCCCGAAGTTCGATTGAATCTGTCTAGCCTCCCAGGCGTCGTTTTCCGGCGATGAGATTCGGAATCATGCCCTCGGCCCGCTCGACCCAGTCGCACAGCGCCGGGCGCGTCTCGCGCGGGTCTATGAGGTCATGGATCGCCAGGGATTCGGCCCTTGGAATAGCGGAATAGCGATGCGCCATCGCCGCTTCCAGTTCCGCCCGCCGGGCTTCGGGGTCGGGATGCGCCGCGATTTCACGACCGAAAGCCACCGCGACACCGCCTTCCACCGGAACCGCGCCCATCTCCGCCGACGGCCAGGCCAGTACATAGGCCCCGGGCCCGTAATGGGCCACCGCCGCTACCCCGAAATTGCGCCGAACAACCACGGTCGCCCAAGGCACCTTGCAGTCCGCCGCCGCCAGGACCGCCTCGGCGCCATAGCGGATGGTCGCGGCCTTTTCCGCCTCCGGACCGATCATGAATCCGGGTTCGTCGACAAAGGTAACGATGGGGATATTGAAGGTCTCGCAGGTGGTGATGAAGCGTTTGACCTTTTGCGCGCCTTCCGCCGTCATCGCGCCGGCGTAGTGCTTGCAATCATTGGCGAAAATCCCGACAACTCGGCCGTTCAGGCGGGCGAGGCAGATGATGATCCCCTTGGCATAACCCTTGGCCATTTCGAACACCGATCCTTCATCGGCGACCATCGCGATGATCTTGCGCATGTCATAGATCTTGCGCCGGTCCTCGGGAACGATGGAGAGCAGGGCTTCCTCGCGTCGGTCGACGGGGTCATCGCACGCGATTGCCGGCGGCGTCTCCCAAGCGTTGCGTGGCATGTAGGAAAGGAAACGTCGGATCTGTCGGAAGGCGTCGGCCTCGTCCTCGGCGAGATTGTCGGCCACGCCGTTCTTGGCGTGGATATGGGCGCCGCCCATCTCCTCCTTGGTGATTGATTGGCGCAGCGCGCGCTCCACCACTTTCGGGCCGGCGATCAGCACCTGGCTGTCATCCTTGGTCATGACCGAGAAATGCGAGGCCACCAACCGCGCCGCCGGCAGGCCCGCGACCGCGCCGAGGGCGGCGGTCGCCACGGGGACCGACCACATGGTGCGAGCCACCGACTGAAAGCGGGGGGCGTGGAAAACCGGGCTTCCCACCGGCGCGCCGCCCTTGCCGCCGGCGCCGGTGACGCTGCCGCCGCCACCCTCGTGGAGCCGGACGAGGGGCATCAGATATTGCAACGCCAGTTCCTCGGTATAGACGCTTTTGCGCAACCCCGCCTCGTTCGGAGAGCCTCCCCGCAAGGTGAAATCCTCGCCGCCGACGATCACTTGCCGACCGTCGATCCTGCCGAAACCGAGCACGAAGTTGGCCGGAGAGAAGCTTTTCAGGCTTCCGTCCTCGCCGCGTTCGGCGCCGCCGGCGGCCGGCCCGACTTCACGAAAGCTTGAGCCGTCCAGCACCGTGTCGATGCGTTCGCGGATGGTCATCCGGCCCCGCGCGTGGTGTCTGGCGACATTCTCCGCCCCGCCCTGTTCCTTCGCGAGCGCGCGTTTCAGCTGGATCTCCTCGATCTGCTTTTCCCAGGGCATGACGGTCTCCGAGCTTGTCATTCGTGATCCCGTGACTTTACGCGGCGACGGGGGAGGGGGATCAAGTCTCAATCACCCCTTCCCCTTGGTGACGTCACCGACTAAGCTCTCGGAACAGACCGACGACCCTTGAGGAAGAGAGCGGCGGGCCCGGTAGGGTCGCGGCCGGCGCCGAAGGAGCAACCGCCCCGGAAACTCTCAGGCAAACGGACCTTAAGGCGAGGAACCTCTGGAAAGCGGACCGCGGCGAGCCCATGGTCTCACCGAAGGGGAAAGCCGGCCCATTCGCATGGTGGGCTGGTGAATCTCTCAGGTTTTCGACAGAGGGGGCGTCCGCCCGGGCAAGTGCCGGGACGGCCCGTATACGTGTCGGAGGGTCTGATGTCCGAAGCCGATTTGAAGAAGACACCGCTGCATGGTTTGCATGTCGGGCTGGGGGCGAAGATGGTGCCCTTCGCCGGTTACGACATGCCGGTGCAATATCCCGCCGGCGTCAAGACCGAGCATCTGCTTACCCGCGCCAAGGCCGGACTGTTCGATGTTTCGCATATGGGCCAGGTGAGGCTCGCGGGCGATGACGTGGCGGGCAAGCTCGAGGCGTTGGTTCCGGGAAACCTGCGGGCTCTGAAACCCGGCGCCATGCGGTATACGCTGTTCACCAACGAGGCTGGCGGCATCCTGGATGACCTGATCGTCACCAATGCCGGCGACAGTCTGTTCGTCGTGGTCAACGCGGCCTGCAAGGATCAGGACATCGCGCATATGCGGGACAATCTCGATTGCGATATCGAGGTTTTGGATGACCGCGCCCTACTTGCGTTGCAGGGACCGAGCGCGGAAAGCGCGCTTGAAGCCATCGCGCCGGGGGTGGCGGGCTTGTCCTTCATGACCATGGGAAACTTCGACATCCTCGGAGCGGAATGCTTTGTCACTCGGTCTGGCTATACCGGCGAGGACGGCTACGAGATCTCGATGCCCGAGGCCAAGGCGGTTGAAATCGCCGAGGCGTTGCTGGCGCGCGAGGACGTGGCGCCGATCGGCCTGGGCGCGCGGGATTCCCTGCGTCTGGAGGCCGGTCTTTGTCTTTACGGTCATGATCTTGGGCCCGACACAACACCGGTCGAGGCCGCGTTGGAATGGGCGATTGGCAAGCGTCGCCGGGAGGAGGGAGGCTTTCCGGGCGCCGACGTGATTCTGAAGCAACTCGCCGAGGGCGCGCCGCGGCGTCGGGTCGGCATTCGACCGGACGGTCGCGCGCCGGCCCGCGACGGCACCGAGATCGTCGACGCGGATGGCAACAGGTTGGGAGAGATCACCAGCGGTAGTTTCGGGCCTAGCATCGAGGGGCCCGTCGCCATGGGATATGTGGCGACCGGATCCAGCGCGGTCGGCACATCGGTCGATGTCGTCGTTCGGGGGAAATCCATGCCGGCGAAAGTGGCGGCGCTGCCGTTTGTCCCGGCTAATTACAAGCGTGGCTGAGCGTCACGTGGCAACCGTTTATTTGGGGAGGAAACAATGAGCACGACCTATTATTCCGAGGAACATGAATGGATCACGGTTGATGGCGACACGGGCACCGTCGGCATCACGGACTACGCCCAGGAACAGCTGGGCGACGTGGTTTTCGTTGATATCGCCAAGGTCGGCGAGGAAGTCGCCAAGGGCGACGATGTCGGGGTGGTTGAATCCGTCAAGGCGGCGAGCGACATCTACAGCCCTGTATCCGGCACCATTACCGAAGCCAATGCGGCCCTCGACGACGCGCCGGAAACCGTGAACGCCGAAGCTCAGGGAGGCGGTTGGATGTTCAAGATCACCTTGTCGGACCCGGGCGAGCTGGACGGGTTGATGGACGCGGACGGCTACAAGAAATTCGCCGATAGTTTGTAGGAAGAGGCTTTTCGGGCTCGGTGGACTAGATCAAGGAGACGGCGGATGAGCGCCAATCGCATGCCATATTCGGCTCTGGATAACAGTAGCGAGTTTATCGCTCGGCACATCGGCCCCTCGGCCATGGACAAGGAGGCGATGCTCGAGGCGATTGGCGCGAAATCGCTGGATGCGCTGATTGACAAGACCGTACCGACATCCATCCGCTCCGCCGAGGCGCTCTCGCTGGACCGGCCGATCAGCGAGAACGCGACCTTGACCCGGCTGCGCGCGAAGGCCGACCGGATAAAGGTCGCGCGCTCGATGATCGGCATGGGCTACTACCCGACGCGGGTGCCCGGCGTGATTCAGCGAAACATCCTTGAAAATCCGGCTTGGTACACCGCCTACACGCCCTATCAGCCGGAGATCAGCCAGGGCAGGCTCGAGGCTTTGCTCAACTTCCAAACCATGGTCTGCGACCTGACGGGCATGGAGATCGCCAATGCCTCGTTGCTTGACGAGGGAACGGCCGCCGCCGAAGCCATGGCGTTTTGCCGCAAGGCGGCCAAGACCAAGGGCGATGTCTTGTTCGTCTCCAGCGCCTGTCATCCGCAGACCATTGATGTCCTGCAAACCCGCGCCGATCCCGTCGGGGTCCAAGTCGTCGTCGGCGATGAGAGCGAGGGTATCGGCGATCAGGCCTTCGCCGTGGTGTTGCAATACCCGGATACGAACGGCGAGATCGGAGATTACGCCGCGTTGTGCGAGGCCGCCCACGCCCAAGGCGCCATGGTCATCGTCGCCGCCGACCTCCTGGCCTTGACGGTGCTGACGCCGCCGGGCGAGTGGGGCGCCGATGTCGTGGTCGGATCGAGCCAGCGGTTCGGCGTGCCCATGGGCTTCGGCGGTCCGCACGCCGCGTTCTTCGCGACCCGCGACTCCTTCAAACGGACCATCCCGGGACGCCTGGTCGGCGTGTCCATCGACAGCGTGGGCAACCCCGCCTATCGATTGGCGCTGCAAACCCGCGAACAGCATATTCGCCGCGAGAAGGCGACCAGCAATATCTGCACCGCCCAGGTCCTGCTCGCGGTTATGGCCTCCATGTACGCGGTTTATCATGGCCCGGACGGGCTGGAGAGTATCGCGCGGCGGGTTCACCGGCTAACGGTCATTCTGGCGCAAGGTCTACGTGAGCTCGGCTACGAAGTTGAAACCAACAACTACTTCGACACGATCGTGGTGCGCACCGACGATTGGACCGGCTCGGTCGTCGAGGCGGCGCGGGTCGAGGGCATCAATTTCCGAATCTTCGACGACAAGGTCGGCATCTCCCTGGACGAGACCTGCACGCGGGAACTGGTGGAGCATTTGTGGTCGTGGATGGCGTTCGACTCGATGAAACAGCTTTCCTTCGAGGCGATCGACGCGGCTTGTGATGACGCGCTGCCCGAGAACTTGCGGCGACAGTCGGCCTTTCTGACGCATCCGGTGTTCAACTCGCATCATTCCGAAACGCAGATGCTGCGCTATATCCGCCGGCTTTCGGACAAGGATATCGCGCTGGATCGCTCGATGATCCCGCTCGGCTCTTGCACCATGAAACTCAACGCCACGACCGAGATGGTGCCGGTCACCTGGCCCGAGTTTTCCGAGGTCCATCCCTTCGCGCCCAAGGATCAGGTCGAGGGTTACATCGAAATGATCCGTGAGTTGGAGGAGATGCTCTGCGCCTGCACGGGCTACGCGGCGGTCTCGCTTCAGCCCAATGCCGGAAGCCAGGGCGAATATGCCGGACTCCTGATGATCCGCGCCTATCATCGCTCGCGCGGCGAGGGACAACGCGATGTCTGCCTGATCCCAAGCTCGGCGCATGGCACCAACCCGGCCTCCGCCGCGATGGCGGGCATGCGCGTGGTCGTGGTGAAATGCGACGATGACGGCAATGTCGATGTCGAGGACCTGAAGGCCAAGGCGGCGGAGCATGCCGGTACCTTGGCGGCGCTGATGGTCACCTATCCCTCGACCCACGGGGTTTTCGAGGAAGCGATCCGCGAGATCTGCGGCATCGTTCATGACCATGGCGGCCAAGTCTACATGGACGGCGCCAATCTCAACGCCATGGTCGGTCTTTGCCAGCCCGGGCATTTTGGCTCGGATGTCAGCCATCTCAACCTGCACAAGACCTTCTGCATCCCGCATGGCGGCGGTGGACCCGGTGTGGGGCCGGTCGGTGTCGCGGCGCATCTGGCGCCGTTCCTGCCGGGACATCGGTTCGGGCAGTCATTGGAGACCTCCATCGGTCCGGTAAGCGCGGCCCCCTGGGGAAGCGCGGGCATTCTGCCGATCTCCTGGGCCTATGTGACGATGATGGGCGCCCGGGGCATGCGGGACGCCACCGAGGCCGCGATCCTGAGCGCCAACTATCTGGCCAAGCGTCTCGAGGAGCACTACCCGGTGCTCTATACCGGCGCCAATGACACGGTCGCGCATGAATGCATCATTGATCTGCGCCCGATCAAGGACGCGACCGGGGTGAGCGTCGATGACGTGGCCAAGCGGCTCGTGGATTTCGGCTTTCACGCCCCGACCATGTCCTTCCCGGTCGCCGGCACCCTGATGATCGAGCCCACCGAGAGCGAACCCAAGGAAGAGCTCGACCGGTTCGTCGACGCGATGGTGGCCATCCGCGAGGAGATCAGGGCGATTGAGCGCGGCGACATTGCCCATGGCGATAGCCCGCTCGCTCACGCGCCGCACACCGCGGCCGTGCTTGCGGGAGACGATTGGGATCGGGCCTATAGTCGCGAGCAAGCCGCTTTCCCGGCGGGTGTTTCTCCGGCGGAAAAGTATTGGCCGCCGGTCGCCCGCATCGACAACGTGCATGGCGACAGAAATCTGGTCTGCTCCTGTCCGCCGATCTCGGACTACGAGGACGCGGCGGACTGATCCGCTTGGTCTCGCCGCTGGACGCACGGAAGCGCGAGCATGGCTGACGGCGGCCCCCTACGCCTGGCCTCGATCGCCACGGCCGTGCCGCCAAATCGGGCCGGTCAGGCGGAGGTGCGGGAGAAGGCGCGTCGGGCATTCGGCGGTGACGCCGCGTTGTTTCAGCGCCTCGAGCCCGTCTACGACAATGCCGGCGTGGAAACCCGTTATTTCTCGCGACCGTTGGACTGGTTCCTGGAGCCGAGAGGCTGGACCGTGTCCAACGCGGCCTATCTGGAAGTCGCCGAGGCGCTGCTGGTCCGCGCCGCCGGGGAGGCGCTGGAGAAAGCCGGTCTCGAGGCCGCCGCCGTCGACACCATCGTCACCGTTTCCAGTACAGGCGTGGCGACACCCAGCCTGGAAGCGCGATTGCTGAACCGCATGGGGTTTCGCGCCGGTGTGAAGCGTCTGCCGGTCTTCGGGCTTGGATGTGGCGGCGGCGTCTTGGGACTGGCGC
This sequence comes from Alphaproteobacteria bacterium, assembly GCA_038118725.1. Classification (GTDB taxonomy): domain Bacteria; phylum Pseudomonadota; class Alphaproteobacteria; order Thalassobaculales; family Thalassobaculaceae; genus JADHLJ01. The sequence continues at coordinate 38,114 of JAYOIK010000044.1, forward strand.
GCGCGGCGCAGATGGGCGCCGGCGGCGGCGAGACGGTTCTGCTTCTGGTGGTGGAATTGTGCAGCCTCACCTTTCGGCTCGACGATCTCGTCAAGAGCAACCTCGTGGCAACCGCGCTGTTCGGCGACGGCGCGGCGGCCTTGGTGCTTCACCCCCGCGGGAAGGGGCCGGCGATCCGCGCCTGGGGCGAGCATACCTGGCCCGATACCCTCGACGTCATGGGATGGCGGGTCGAGGACCCCGGTCTCGGCGTGATCTTTCAACGCTCCATCCCGGATATCGTTCGCGACCGGTTTCGTGACGCCGCCGATGGATTCCTGGCGCGACACGGGCTTTCGGTCTCGCGGATCGATCACTTCGTCTGCCACCCCGGCGGCGCGAAGGTCATAGACGCGCTGGAAGAGGCCTTGTCATGTCCTCGGGGCTCCTTGACCGCGACCCGCGAGGCGCTCAGGGATTACGGAAACATGTCCGCCGCCAGCGTGCTGTTCGCCCTGGAAAGGGCGTTGGAGGAAGAGCCTCGGGGAAAGATGCTTCTGACCGCCCTCGGACCGGGCTTCTCCGCCGGCTTTTGTTTGCTGGAGGCGTGAAGCGATGGGTCCGTTCTCCGCCCCATGGATCGTGCTTGTCATCCTCTGCCTCGTCGCGTGTCAGAGGCTCGGTGAACTCTGGCTGGCCAATCGTAACACCAAGTTCTTGCTGGCGATGGGGGGCGAGGAACATGGCGCCGCGCATTACCCGCTTTTCGTGCTTCTGCATGGCGGATGGCTGATAGCCTTGTTCCTAGCGATCTCGAACGAGACGGTCTTGAACTGGCCCCTGATCGGGGTGTTCCTGGTTCTCCAACTGGCCAGGCTCTGGGTGATCCGGACCTTGGGGCGGTTCTGGACGACCCGGGTGATCACGGTGCCCGACGCGCCGCTGGTGACGCACGGACCCTATCGTTGGATACGGCACCCGAACTATCTGGTGGTGGCCCTGGAGATCCCGGTCTTGCCTCTCGCCCTGGGGCTTTGGGAGATCGCCGCCGTTTTTACCATGCTTAACCTGGCGCTTTTGAGCTATCGCATCCGGTTCGAGGACCGGGTACTGAAGGGGCGTCGATAGACCCGACCTCGGGGGATGCTCCGGCGCGCGGGGAAGGTTATGATGCACGCGACGAAAGACGAGCCCTATAAGAGAGAGAACCATGGCGGATAGCGCGGCGCGGGACCTAGGAAGTTTTGACTATGTGGTCGTCGGGGCGGGAACCGCGGGATGCCTGCTGGCCAACAGGCTGTCCTCGGATCCGAAGAACCGGGTTCTGTTGCTGGAGGCCGGCGGCAAGGACGACTATTTCTGGATCCGCGTGCCGGTCGGCTATCTCTTCACGATGAACAACCCGCGCACCGACTGGTGTTTCGAGACGGAGCCGTCGGAAGGGCTGAACGGTCGCTCGCTCGGCTATCCCCGCGGCAAGACACTGGGCGGGTGTTCGTCGATCAACGGCATGATCTACATGCGCGGTCAGGCGCGGGATTATGACCATTGGCGCCAGCTCGGTAACACCGGCTGGGGTTGGGACGATGTTCTGCCGTATTTCAAGAAGACCGAGAACCGGGTCGCCGGCGCCGACGAGATGCATGGGGATCAGGGTGAATGGCGCGTCGAGGACCCGCGCATCACCTGGGAGATCCTGGATGCCTTCCGCGCGGCGGCGGCGGAGACCGGCATCCCCAATACCAATGACTTCAATCGCGGCAACAACGAGGGCTGCGGTTACTTCGAGGTCAACCAGAAACGCGGCGTTAGGTGGAGTGCCGCGGATGCCTTTCTGCACCCCGTCACCGACCGCGCCAACCTGACCGTCCTGACCAAGGCGCATGTGCGCCAGATCCGTTTCGACGGGCGCAAGGTGACCGGTCTCGCCCTCTGGCACGAGGACCAGCCCGCCGAAGCGACGGTCAAGGGCGAACTCGTGCTCGCCTCGGGAGCCATCGGCTCGCCGCAACTGCTGCAACTGTCCGGCGTGGGGCCGGGCGATCTGCTTCAGGAACACGGAATACCCCTGGTGGCCGATGTGCCTGGCGTTGGTGAGAACCTGCAGGACCATTTGCAAATGCGGTTGGTGTTCAAGGTCAAGAACACCAAGACCCTTAACCTTCGAGCCAATAGCCTGATCGGTCGCGTGGGGATGGGGTTGGAGTATTTCCTGTTCAAGCGCGGGCCGATGACCATGGCGCCCAGTCAACTCGGCGCCTTCGCCAAGTCCGACGAGTCTCGCGAGACGCCGAACCTGCAATATCACATTCAGCCGCTATCGACGCCGAAGCTCGGCGACCCCTTGCATCCCTTCGAGGCCTTTACCGCGTCGGTCTGCAACCTGCGTCCCGAGAGCCGGGGCTATGTGCGGATCAAGAGCCCGCATCCCCGGGGACAGCCCGCCATTCAACCGAACTATCTCTCCGATCCGGCCGATCGCAAGGTCGCGGCGGACGCGATACAACTGACCCGCAAGATCGTCTCGGCGCCCGCGATGGCGCGGTTCGAGCCCGAGGAGTTTCTGCCGGGCCTCCAATTCGAGAGCGACGAGGATCTGGCGCGGGAAGCCGGCAATATCGGCACCACCATCTTCCACCCCGTGGGCACCTGCAAGATGGGCCCGGCCTCTGATACGGGCGCGGTCGTTGACGACCGTCTGCGCGTGCACGGCATCGAGGGGCTGCGGGTGATCGATGCCTCGGTAATGCCGACGATCACGTCCGGCAACACCAACTCACCGACATTGGTCATCGCCGAGAAGGCGGCGGAGATGATGCTCGCCGACGCGCGCGGAGCCTAGACCCGATGCAAGAAGCCGAGAAAACCAATAAAATTCGTGGCCCAGAGTTCATCGAAACCTACTTCTCCGGACGGGTTATCGATATCGGCTCCGGCTCTTCGCTGGTCGTGCCGGACGCCGAGCCGTTCGATGTCCCGCAGGGCGACGCGAACCGTATCGACGAGGTGCGCCCGGTTGCGTCCTACGACTGTGTGCATTCGAGCCATAGCCTGGAGCATATGATCGATCCGGTTGACGCGCTGGGTCGATGGTGGCGGCTGGTTAAGCCCGGCGGATACATGGTGTTGGTTGTGCCGGAGGAAGATCTTTACGAGCAGGGCATCTGACCGAGCGTCTTCTCGGACCATCGCTCGACATTCCGCTTGGATCGCGAGACGACATGGTCGCCGGTGTCGCATGAGATCCGTGGCCTGGTATCAAGCCTTCCGGGCGCCGAGGTGATTAGCGCCGAAATTCAGGACGAAGGCTATGATCACGCGCTCAAGCGGCTGGGGGCGGAAACCGATGAAAGCCGACGGCTCCGGCTCCGGCATCGTCAGTTCCTGTTGGAGATAGGGCCGAAGAGGCTCTTGGGCATCCCCTTGTTGGATGAATTGAATCGGCTGTTCCATGATCTTGGCGCCACGGTGGACCAGACGGCGGGCTCGGCCTTGGCACAGATACAGATTGTCGCGCGCAAGGTCTCGAATTGACGAGACGCGGCGGTATCCGCAAACTTGGGGCTCTTGCGTCGACGCTCCGTCACTTTCCATCGGGAATCCATAGATGTCGCTGTATCCTCCTCCGAAGGACGTTCAAACCGAGGTTTATGCCAGGTTGCCCGACAAGTTACGCCGGCCCGGCTCGTACCCCGCTTGGGGCGGCGCCAACGCGCCTGGACGCGATATCGATTCCTTTCTCGAGGGACCGGCTTTTGATCGGGACGGCAATCTCTATGTCGTCAACATCCCCTTCGGCGAGATATTGCGCGTGACCCCGTCGGGGGATTGGGACGTTGTCACGCAATATGACGGCTGGCCGAACGGCATGAAGATGCACAAGGACGGCTCGCTCTATGTCGCTGACTACAAGATCGGCATCCTCAGGATCGACCCGGCGACGGGGGCGCGTGAAACCGTGGTGGATCATCGCTGGTCCGAGAGTTTCCACGGCTGCAACGATCTGCATTTCGCCTCGAACGGTGACATTTATTTTACCGACCAAGGCCAAAGCGGCATGCATGAGCCGACTGGCCGGGTCTATCGATACACGACCGACGGCAAGCTCGATCGGTTAATCGACAACGGGCCGAGCCCGAACGGTCTGGTGCTCAATCTCGACGAAAAAATGCTCTATGTCGGGATGACAAGGGGCAACGCGGCGTGGCGCCTTCCCTTGCTGCCGGACGGAACGACGACCAAGGTCGGTATCTTCATCCAGTTGTCGGGCGGCCATGGCGGGCCCGACGGCTTGGCGTTGGACGCCAAGGGTGGCCTGCTTATCTGCCACGCGGGATTGGGGACGGTTTGGCATTTCGACCATCTGGGTCAGCCGTTGCATCGGATCCGTTCTTGCGAGGGCCTGATGACCACGAACATGGCGTTCGGCGGACCCGATAACAAATCGGTTTTCATCACCGAATCCGGCTCCGGCACGATCCTGCGCGCCGAGCTTCCGGTCGCGGGACAGCCGATGTTCTCGCATCAGGACTAAAAACCGTATCGGCTCACGGAATAGGCACGATCATGCAGGTCGTGTTGGCGTGGGCGTATAGTTTTCCCGCTGCATCGACGATCCGACCGTCGGCGGTGGCGATCCTGCGTCCCTGGTGGATGATCGACCCTTCCGCCGTCAGCTCGCCGACATCGGCGGTGATGGCGCGGACCAGATTGACCTTCAACTCCAGGGTCAGATTGCCGGTCCCGGGTTTGCAAATCGTGTGTATGGCGCATCCCATGGCGCTGTCGAGCAAGGTTGACGCATAGCCGCCATGGGCCACGCCCATCGGGTTGTAATGTTGCGGTCCCGGCGTGCTTTTGTAGACCACGCGGCCTTCGGAAACCTCCGAGATCCGCGCGCCGATCAAGTCCAGAAAGGGGGCGTTCGGCGCCTCGCCGTTCAGGATCCGCTGGAACAGTTCCAGCCCGCTGAGCGAGCGGAGGGTGTCCCGTTCTAGAAGTGGGAAGTCTTGCTTGGTCATCGCGGCATTCCGTAGGTGGCGTGTGTTGCGGAGAAGTGACGACTCACGCCAGGTGCGTCAAGGCTTTCTTGAT
>JAYOIK010000045.1:0-42069 GCA_038118725.1 Alphaproteobacteria bacterium
TTTAATCGTGACGTTGAATCGGAGCCGAAGGAATATCGGCCCGGCTAGCGGGACAGGTCGGGATTTACACTTCCGTTTATCTTGAATCTGAACGTGAAGGTCGATGGAAAGAACGTGGTGCCAGAACAGTCACCCAACAAGCACGTAACGCGAGAACGCGAGGCGCGCCGTCGGCTTCAGGCCGATGACAAGGACTCCCGCGCCCGGGCTTTGCTCGCCGATGCCTTGATGTGCCAGGACCGCCTTCAAGAAGCCTCGCTTGAGTTCGCCAAGGTCGCCGTCGCGGATCAGTCACACCCCTCCGCCCATAAGGGGTTGGCGGCGATCGCGAATTATTTCGGCCATCCCCGTCGCGGGCGGCGGATCATGCAGGACTTCTATGAACGCGAACCGGTCGAGCTTGATCCCTACGGCTCGGACTTGCCGAAGGAGCGCCAACCACCGGCGATCGTGCAGATCCGCGGCTTCGACAAGACCCGCATCATGCTCGGCGCGCGATCGGACGGCACGGTCAGCACGAAGCTGCGGGGCGAACATTTCACCACCAAGTTCCTGCTCCTCGACCCGCCGTTTCAGGTCCATCGCTTCACGATCGCGCGCGACAATATCCTGCGCCCGGACGCTCTGCCGCCGCATTCTCTGATCCTGAACACCATCGCCGACGCGGATGTCGAGGGATCGTCACTGAAGAGCCTCGGGACCTATCTGGAGCGGCACCCCGAGGCGATCATCATCAACAAACCGGATCGCGTGGCCGATACCGCGCGGGACCGAAACGCGGAGCGACTAGCCGATATCGAGGGTCTAGTCTTCCCCCGCACCGAGCGAGTCCGTTTCGAGAACGCCTCGCCGGACAAGGTCGCGCGAAAGATCGACGAGCTAGCCTTCGACTACCCCTTCCTCATCCGGCGCGTGGGAACCCAGACCGGGCGTAGTTTCGCGCGGATCAGGAACCGCCAGGATCTCGACGATTACGTCAAGGAACGGTTGAACGCGACCTACTTCATCATCCGTTACCGTAAAATCCTCTGGCAAGGCCGGCTGTTCCGCAAACTCCGGCTGTTTCATATCGACGGCGCGTTCTTCCCGGTGGTTTGCCATCTCGACAAGGTTTGGAACGTCCATGGCGGCAACCGAAAGACCATCATGCGTGGTGACGAGACCCTGATGGCGGAAGAGAAGAGCTTCCTCAACGACTGGAAGAGCTATGTCGGCGCCGCGAATGTCGATCGCATCGAGACCGTCGCCGAACGGACCGGATTGGAGTTCTTCGGCATGGACTTCACGATCGACGAGGACGGCTCGCTGTTCATCTACGAGCTGAACCCGGCGATGCGCCACAGCTTCGATCACGCCCGCAACTTTCCCTACAAGCTTCCGCATGACAAGGCGATCTCCAACGCCTTCCAGGCGATGATCCTGAAGCGTTTTACCTAGCCAAGGGCCAGAACAAGGGTCGTTCTCGGACTAGATTGTTCCACATCGGCCGCAAGATTGAATTTCCTGGTCGGAACCAATTCGGAAAACCGCCGAATCCAGCCGGTTTTCGCGTCGACGCGCGTCGAGCCGTGACAAATTGCGAATTTGCTATAGATTAACATTCTTGATATGACCCGCGCGTTTGGCGCGGCGCGTCAAGGCTCCTTCGAGAGGAGGTCGCGAACCATGCAACGTTGACTTTGGCCGGCTTGAACCCGGTCGGGACGCGGACGCGACCTCTCAGGGTGAAACGAGTACGAATAGTCGGATACCAAGGCAATGCACGGTTCTGATCACAGACAACCCGCCGGTCTCTACGACCCGGATCACGAGCATGACAACTGTGGTGTTGGTTTCATCGCCAATATCAAGGGCCGAAAAAGTCATGAAATCGTGCGCCAGGGGCTCCAGATTCTCGTCAATCTGGACCACCGCGGAGCCGTGGGCGCCGATCCGTTGGCCGGCGATGGCGCCGGTATCCTGGTTCAAGTTCCCGACCGTCTGCTGCGCGAGGAAATGGCCGCCCAGGGTGTGACCCTGCCCGAGCCGGGTGGCTATGGCGTCGGCATGGTTTTCCTGCCCCGCGTCGAGGACACCCGCGCGCGCTGTGTCGCCAGCATCGAACGCGCGATCGCCGCCGAGGGAGGCAGCATTATCGGCTGGCGCGATGTGCCGACCGACAATTCCTGCCTCGGTGAAAGTGTTCGCGACGAGGAGCCGCTGATCCGTCAGGTGCTGGTCGCGCCGCCGGCCGGCATGACCGACCAGGACGCGTTCGAGCGCAAGCTCTTTGTCATACGCAAGCAATCGCACGGCAAGATCTGGTATCATGACGCCGATAGCGAGGGCGACGAAACCGGGGTGTTCTACATCACGTCGATGTCTTCCCGGACCATCGTCTATAAGGGCATGGTGCTGTCCGGCAACCTGCCGGTCTACTATCCGGACTTGCATGACGAGCGGACGGAATCCGCTTTGGCCCTCGTCCACCAGCGTTTTTCGACCAACACCTTCCCGTCCTGGAAGCTGGCCCAACCGTTCCGCCTACTCTGCCACAACGGCGAGATCAACACGGTTCGGGGCAACATCAATTGGATGATGGCCCGGCGGCAGACCATGTCCTCCGATATCCTGGGCGAGGATCTGGACAAACTTTGGCCCCTGATCGGCGACGGCGCCTCGGATTCCGCGACCTTCGATAACGCGCTGGAGTTGCTGGTCGCGGGCGGTTATTCGCTGTCCCACGCGGTCATGATGATGATCCCAGAGGCATGGAACAACAACCCGCTGATGGACCCGCCGAGGCGCGCGTTCTACGAGTATCACGCCGCCTTGATGGAACCCTGGGACGGCCCGGCGGCGATCGCGTTCACCGACGGCAAGCAAATCGGCGCGACCTTGGACAGAAACGGCCTGCGCCCGGCGCGCTATGTGGTAACCAGCGACGATCTGGTTATCATGGGCTCCGAGGACGGCGTCCTGCCCGTCGCCGATGACAGCATCATCCAGAAGTGGCGCCTGCAACCGGGCAAGATGCTTTTGATCGATCTGGATGAAGGCCGGATCATCGATGACGAGGAACTGAAGGCGCAGCTCGCCTCGGCGCATCCTTATCAGGAATGGCTCGATCGCACACAGATCCAGCTTGAAGACCTTCCCGAGGAAATCGGCGCCATGTCGCCGGATGCCGAAACCTTGCTACATCGCCAGCAAGCCTTCGGCTATACCCAGGAAGACATCAAGCAGTTCCTGACCCCGATGGGGCTGAACGGGGACGATCCGATCGGCTCGATGGGTCGCGATACGCCGATCGCGGTGCTCTCGGATCGGCCGAAATTGCTGTTCGACTATTTCAAGCAATGCTTTGCCCAAGTCACCAACCCTCCGATCGATCCAATCCGCGAGGAATTGGTGATGTCGCTGGTCTCGCTGATCGGGCCCAGGCCGAACCTGCTGGAACTGGAGGGCGCCAACGCCAGGCACCGCTTGGAGGTACGCCAGCCGATCATCAGCAATCTCGATCTTGAGCGCATTCGCCAGATTGAAAACCATGTCGACCAGACTTTCCGCGCCATGACGCTGAGCATGACCTATCCGGCCACCGAGGGCCCGGACGGCATGGAAGCGGCAATGGAGCGGCTATTCGAGGAGGCCGAAAACGCGGTCAAGGGCGGCTATAACATCCTTATCCTTTCGGACCGGGATGTCGACGCGGATCACATTCCGATCCCGTCCCTGCTGGCGACGGCGGGCGTTCACCACCACCTCATCCGAGAGGGATTGCGGACCAGCTCCGGCCTGGTGGTTGAGACAGGAGAAGCCCGGCGGGTGCATGATTTCTGCCTGCTCGCCGGATACGGCGCCGAGGCGATCAACCCGTATCTTGCCTTCGACACCTTGTCGGACCTCGCGCCTCGGCTTGGGCATGACGATGTCGAGAAGCTGCAGCAGAACTATATCAAGGCGGTCGACAAGGGCATCCTGAAGGTGATCTCCAAGATGGGGATCTCGACCTATCAGTCCTATTGTGGCGCGCAGATCTTCGACGCGGTCGGTCTCTCCGACGACTTGCTGGCCCGTTACTTCACGGGGACCAAATGCGCCATCAGCGGCGTCGGCCTGGACGAGATCGCCAACGAGGCGGTGAAGCGCCATGCCATCGCCTATCAAGGCGTGCTGCAGTTCAGCGGCGCGCTCGATATCGGCGGCGACCTCTCCTATCGGATGCGCGGCGAGACCCACGCCTGGACGCCCGAAACCATCGGCCTGCTTCAACACGCGGCCCGGTCCGGCGACCAGAACCGCTATCGCGCCTATGCCAAGAAGATGAACGACCAGGACCGCAAGCTGCGGAACATCCGGGCCCTGTTCGAGATCAAATTCTCCGACAACCCGGTTCCCCTGGACGAGGTCGAGCCGGCCAGTGAAATCGTCAAGCGCTTCGCCACCGGCGCGATGTCCTTCGGGTCTATCTCCTGGGAGGCGCATACCACGCTTGCCATCGCCATGAACCGCATCGGCGGGCGCTCCAATAGTGGCGAGGGCGGCGAGGACGAGAAGCGTTTCACCCCGCTCGAAAACGGCGACAACATGGTCTCGCGGATCAAGCAGGTCGCCTCGGGACGCTTTGGCGTCACCACCGAGTATCTGGTAAACGCGACGGATCTTCAGATCAAGATGGCCCAAGGCGCCAAGCCCGGCGAAGGTGGTCAGCTGCCCGGCCACAAGGTGGATGCCTGGATCGGACGCGTGCGTCGCTCCACGCCCGGCGTCGGCCTGATTTCTCCGCCGCCGCATCACGACATCTATTCGATCGAGGATCTGGCACAGCTGATCCATGACTTGAAGAACGTCAATCCAGAGGCCCGGGTTAGTGTCAAGCTGGTCTCGGAATTGGGGGTCGGGACGGTCGCGGCGGGCGTCGCCAAGGCGCATGCCGACCACGTCACCATCTCCGGCTTCGAGGGCGGCACCGGCGCCAGCCCGATCACCTCGATCCAGCATGCCGGCAGCCCGTGGGAGATTGGTCTCGCCGAAACCCACGAGACGCTGGTGCGCAACCGTCTGCGCGGCCGCATCGCGGTCCAGGTCGATGGCGGCTTCCGCACCGGCCGCGACGTCGTCATTGGAGCATTGTTGGGCGCCGACGAGTTTGGCATCGCCACCGCCGCCCTGGTCGCGGCGGGCTGCATCATGATGCGCAAGTGTCATCTGAACACCTGCCCCGTCGGGGTCGCCACGCAAGACCCGGAACTGCGCAAGCTGTTCACCGGTCAGCCGGACCACGTCATCAACTTCTTCACCTTCCTCGCCGAGGAAGTACGCGAGTTGATGGCTCAATTGGGTTTCCGGCGGTTCGACGAGATGATCGGACAGCGAGATCGCCTTAACAGTCAAGCCGTCATTGACCATTGGAAAGCCCGCAATCTGGATCTCTCCCGTCTATTGCACGCGGTCGAGCCCGGGCCCGACGTCGCGATCCATCAGTGCGAGGAACAGGATCACGGCCTCGACAAGGCGCTCGACAACATGCTTATCGAGAAGGCCGCGTCGGCCATTGAATCCGGCACCCCGGTCACCATCGAGACGCCCGTCGCCAATACCAACCGCACGGTCGGCGCCATGCTTTCGGGGCGCATAGCCAAGAAACACGGCAATGCCGGCCTTCCGGACGGGACCATCCACGTCAAGCTCAAGGGAAGCGCCGGACAAAGCTTCGGCGCCTTCGCGGCCCGGGGCGTGACCCTCGAGCTCGAGGGTGGCGGCAATGACTATGTCGGCAAGGGGCTTTCGGGAGGACGCTTGATCGTCTATCCGCCAAAAGCCGGCAATTTCGCGCCGGAACGCAACATCGTCGTCGGCAACACCGTGCTCTATGGCGGCATCGAGGGAGAGTGCTTCTTCCGCGGCGTCGCGGGAGAGCGGTTCGCGGTTCGCAATTCCGGCGTCACCGCCGTGGTCGAGGGTGTCGGGGATCACGGCTGTGAATACATGACCGGAGGCGTTGTTGTCGTTCTCGGGCAGACCGGGCGTAACTTCGCCGCCGGGATGAGCGGCGGAATCGCCTATGTCCTGGACGAGCACGGCGATTTCGAGGACCGGTGTAACCACGCCATGGTGGATCTCGAGCATATCGACGAGAACGGCCCAACCAGCGACGGCGACGTCATGGCCGACATGACACGCGATGACGCGCGCCGCCTGAAATCCTTGATCGAGAGCCATCTCGAGCTGACCGGAAGCGGTCGCGCGCGGCAAATTCTGGACCTCTGGGATCAGTACCTGCCGATGTTCGTGAAGGTCTTCCCGACCGACTATCGACGTGCCCTGGCGGAATTGAACGCCGCTTCGGACCAGAAAAAACGTGAAGGCGCCACCGTGCTGGCGGGTGAGTAGACCATGGGTAAGGTAACGGGTTTCAAGGAAATCGAGCGCCGCGACAGCAGCTACGCGCCGGTCGCCGAACGCATCAAGCATTATCGGGAGTTCGTGATTCCACTGCCCGAGGATGATCTGCGTCAGCAGGGCGCGCGGTGCATGGATTGCGGCATCCCGTATTGCCATAACGGCTGTCCGGTCAACAATCTGATCCCCGACTGGAATGATCTGGTCTACGACGGGAATTGGCGGGGCGCGCTCGACGCGTTGCACGCGACCAACAACTTCCCCGAGTTCACCGGACGGATCTGCCCGGCGCCCTGCGAGGCGTCCTGCACGCTCAACATCACCGACAATCCGGTGACCATCAAGAACATCGAATGCGCGATCATCGACAGGGGTTGGCAAGAGGGCTGGATCGAGCCGAGGATCTCGCCTCGGCGAACCGGCAAGCGTGTGGCGGTCGTGGGCTCCGGTCCCGCCGGGCTCGCCTGCGCCCAACAACTGGCGCGAGTCGGCCATGCCGTGACCTTGTTTGAGCGCAGCGCCCGCATGGGCGGCCTGCTGCGCTACGGCATTCCCGACTTCAAGCTCGAAAAGCAACTGATCGACCGCCGGTTGTCGCAAATGCTGGCCGAGGGCGTGGAGTTCCGCTCCAATGTCGAGGTCGGCGTGACGATCTCCGTCGACGGGGTCCTGGCTGAACATGACGCCGTGGTTTTGACCGGTGGCTCCGAAGTCCCGCGTGACATGGAAAAAACCCCGGGGCGCGAGCTGGACGGCGTGCATTTCGCCATGGACTTCCTGACCCAGCAAAACCGGCGCGTCGCCGAGGAACATATCGGCGACAGCCGTCCGATCCTCGCCGGCGGCAAGCATGTGGTGGTCATCGGCGGCGGCGATACCGGCTCCGACTGTGTCGGCACCTCGATCCGCCAGGGCGCCGCCTCGGTGACGCAACTCGAGATCATGCCGAAGCCGTCGGAAGCCGAGAACAAGGCCCTCACCTGGCCGAATTGGCCGATGAAGCTGCGGACCTCTTCGTCTCACCTGGAAGGCGCCGAACGTGACTGGTCCGTCTCCACTCGCGCCTTCAAGGGTGACGGCACGCGGGTAACCGGGCTTGAGCTGATCCGCAATGAATGGAAAACCGCCCCTGACGGGCGCATGTCGATGGTTGAAATCGACGGGACCGAGTTCGAGATCAAGGCGGATCTGGTGCTCCTGGCCATGGGCTTTCTGCACCCGCGCCATGATGGAGCGGTTGACGGCTATGGCGTCGACAAGGATCCCCGGGGCAATGTCCTCGCCAACGAAGAGGACTACAAGACCTCGCGCGAAGGCGTCTTCGCGGCCGGAGACATGCGCCGAGGTCAGTCGCTCGTGGTCTGGGCGATCCGCGAGGGCCGGCAAGCCGCCCACGCGGTGGACACCTATCTCATGGGAAGTTCGAGCCTGCCGGTGTAGATCCGAGGATCGCGACCGGAGATTCGAGGGCCCTCGTTAGATTGAAAACCCGGAAGCCGTGGCGTCCTGGTGGAACATTTTCACCGTGTCCAGCGAAAACGCGTCGAGATCCTTCCCGAGACCGCCCAGCTTGTTGAGAATGTCATAGGTCACCGTGATCACGTGACAGCCGATCTCGCTCGCCTGAACAACATTCAAAACCTCTCTCGGGCTCGCCCAGATGAGCTCCGACTTCGGCGCCGCCTCCATGATTGAGAGGGAGCGCTTCATCACCGGGATGGGGTCGATGCCGGTATCCGCGACGCGACCGGCGAAGACCGAGATATAGGACGGTACATCCGGGTTTAGCGCCGCCACAGTCGAGCGCACCTGCCCCTCTGTCATGAGCGCGGTAACGTTGAGCTTGATGCCGTCCCTGGAAAGGGTCTCTAGGATCGGCGCCGTCGCCTCGCCCTTCGTATTCGAGATTGGCACCTTCACGTAGACGTTTCGCCCCCAGCCGGCGATCTCGCGAGCTTGACGCTCCATCTCCGCGAGATCGTCCGCGAATACCTCGAGCGACAGGGAGTGATCCGGGATGATCTCGATGACTTCCTTGGCGAAAGCCTCGTAGTTGGTGACGCCGGACTTGCGCATCAACGTCGGGTTCGTCGTGAACCCATTGATCAACGGATTGGCGCTGGCGCTTCGGATTTGCTCCTTATCCGCGCCGTCCGCGAATATCTTGACGCTAAGGTCGGCGGCATTAAGTGACATTTCTCAACTCTCCCCTCGAAAATTCCCTGTCCGATGGCGCGCGCAAATCCAAGCTTGCGCGTCGTCAGTCGGAACCCGAACCATCGTTTTCCACGCTTTCCCACTTGGCTTTTTGAATGCTCAGCTTGGGATGCGAAACAAGCCCATGCCATATCACCGCCTGATAGGCCTCGCTGATCGGCGTTAGCAAGGCGACATCCACGCGCGGCACCACCACGACGCAATGCCCGAGCTTCGCCACCGCTCCGTTGTCCCGGCCAACGATGCCGAGCACCTTCGCGCCACGCTCCAGGGCCAGCCGCACCGCGTGGACGAGATTGGCGCTGACGCCAGCCGCCTCATCGCCGCCACCGACGGAAAAGACAAGCAAGGCATCGTCTTCGCGCAAACGCGACGTCTTGAGCCATTCCACGAAAACCGTGTCCCAACCCTCGTCGTTGGTCCGTGCCGTCAACTCGGAAACGTTGTCCGTCGGGGCATAGCTCTCGATACCGCAAAGCTTCCTAAAATCGTTGACCGCGTGTCCGGCGTTCCCGGCGCTTCCGCCGACCCCGAGGATGAACAATCGTCCGCCCGCGGCGCGTGTCGCCGCCAAGTGGGAAGCCATCTCCTCGACAACATCCGCCGAGATCAGGGACGCTACCTCCGCGATCTTGTCGAGATAGTACCGGGCGTGTTGTGTGTCGGTCATTCCAGGTTCCCTTGAGCCCATTCGGAATTCAGCATCGGGACATCCGCCCCGCCTTTCCGGCGCGGACCCGGTGCTCAAGGCAGGCCCTCGACGACCTCGGACCGCCGCCATGGCCTAGCGATATCGACGAGACGCTCCCTCTCGAATGACATATCCCACCGTCAAGGGACGGGCAAGCGATCCTCCCTTACCGGAGTGATGACACCTAGCCTCGTCGCCCTTGGACCATCCCCAGGCTACTCGGATCGACGGCGTCGCGCACTCGAAGACCGCGAAAGCCGGGAGCCGCGAGACCTCGCGAGAGATATTCACGCGATGAGGTAGATGTTTTTGACGCCGTGACCACTTCCTGTAACTCTATTGTAACGCGGGCGCGACTGCTTCCTCTGCATTGTCCCGCGAAACTGGAATACCCCGACTCGGTGGGTGATTCATCGTTCAAGGCCCCCATGGATCACGGTTGCGGGATCATCGGGGCGTCGTGCCTCGGTCGTGGAAGCAATGAGTCAACCCTTGGGCCCCGTCGCCCCTTTAGGAATTGAGATAACACAAACCCATGGAGCTTTTGATCAACATAGTCGGCGCCGTCGCCCTCTTGATCTGGGGGGTGCGGATGGTCCGCACCGGCCTCACCCGGTCCTTGGGCAGCGCCCTGCGGGCGGCGGTGACACGATCCACCGGCAATCGGTTCAGCGCCTTTTTCGCCGGTTTCGGAATCACTGGGCTGTTGCAAAGCAGCACCGCGACGGCCCTGATCGCGGCGTCCTTCGCAGGCTGCGGATTGTTGAGCACCGCCATGGGACTGGCCTTAATGCTGGGCGCGGATGTCGGCTCCACCCTTATCGTTCAAGCCCTCTCGTTCAACGTCACTTGGTTGTCCCCGGTTCTGATCGCGGTGGGCGTGGGGCTCTTCGTATACTCATCCGACAGCACCAGACGCGCCTTGGCGCGAACCGCCATCGGCCTCGGTCTGATCCTGCTCTCCCTCACCTTGGTCTCCAAGGCGTCGACACCGCTGCGCGAGACCGAGGGCTTGGCTGTCGTTCTCCAAGCCTTGGCGGACGAAAAAATCCTCGCCGTCCTGGTCATCGCGGCAGTGACCTGGTTCGCGCATTCCAGCGTCGCGATCGTACTGCTCGTCATGTCGCTCGCGACCGCCCAGGCCATCGGCCCGGAGCTTGGCCTAGCCATGGTCCTCGGCGCCAATCTCGGCGCGGCGATCACGGCTTTCGTCGCCACCTCGCGTTCGGTGCCGGCGGCACGCCGGGTGCCGCTCGGTAACCTGCTGATGCGCGGTATAGGCGTCATTGCCCTGCTTCCCGCGCTTGCCTGGGTCATGCCTCATCTATTGGCAATCGAGGCGGATCCAGCGCGGCTGATCGCGAATTTCCATACCGCGTTCAATCTCGGGCTCGCGGTGGTGTTCTTGCCTTTCATCGGACCTATCGCCGCCTTGACCGAGCGAATCGCGCCGGATCGGGCCCGCGACGAGGACCCGGGATGCCCCCGCTACCTCGACGCCGACGCGCTGGACACACCCTCGATCGCCCTGGCGAGCGCCGCGCGCGAGACCCTGCGCATGGGCGACGAGGTCAAGGAGATGCTGGAGCAAACCAAGAAGGTCTTCGCGAGCAACGACTCGAACCTGATGCGGGGTGTCGAGGCGCGAGACGACGTCGTCGACCAATTGCATGAAGCGATCAAGCTCTATCTAACCGGCCTCGCGCGGAACGAGATGGATGACAAGGAAAGCCGGCGCAGCATCGAGATTCTGAGCTTCACGACGAATCTGGAGCATGTCGGCGACGTCATTGATAAGAACCTGATGGAGCTCGCCAACAAGAAGATCAAGAACCGGTATTCCTTCTCCAAGGAAGGTCAGGCGGAGTTAGAGATCTTTCACGACCGGGTGCTGGACAATCTCGATCTGGCGCTGAACATCTTCATGACGCCGAACCTGGATCTCGCGCGAAAACTACTGCGCGAGAAGGCCGAGTTGCGCGATCTCGAACGCACGCTCACCGAGTCCCATTTCGCCAGGGTCGGCGAGGGACGGGTCGAGTCGATCGAGTCCAGCTCCCTGCATCTCGACATCCTGCGGGACCTGAAGCGGATCAACAGTCACCTGACATCCGTCGCCTATCCAATCCTCGAGCAGCACGGTGAGTTGACGGATAGCCGGTTGAAGACTCTCGAAGGCCCCGTCAAAGCCTGAACATCGGAATCTCGAAGTCCGGGCGGGCGCGGTGCAGGGTGGAAACCCGGTCAATCTCCGCGTCCGGGGCCTCGGCGAAGATACCGCCCCGAACCAGCACGCTCCGCAAGCCCGCCGCCGCCGCGCCCGCGACGTCATGCTCGATACTGTCACCGACGCAGAGGACGCGCGCGGGGTCGACACCGGGATGAAGCGCCATCGCGAACTCGTAAATCTCGGCATGCGGCTTGCCGATCCACCGAACCTTCCCGCCGAGTTCCCGATAGATCTCGGCGATCCTTCCAGGCCCGAAATAGTGAGAGGATCCGAGAAGCGAGATCTTGTCCGGATTTGTGCAGATGCAGTCAACGCCGCACGCCGCCGCCGGGGCCAGAAGCTCGCGATAATACGCCTCGGGATAAAGGTTTCCCTCGCTCCCCGCCAAGAGGATGAAATCCGCCGCCACCGGATCGCTCTGGAGTTCGATGTCCAGGTCCGCGACCGCCGAATGATCCTCGCCACTGGTGATCAGGTAACAGCGCCTAAAAGCGCCGGTCGCCCCGACGGCGCGCTCGCCCCGAAGGAGGTTCCAGGCGACCTCCCCCGAGGTCACCATATGGTCATAGAGGTCTCGGCCTAATCCCATCCGCTCCATGCGCGCGATGTTCGAGGCGGCCCGCTTGCCGGAATTCGAGATGATGACCGACGCCTTGCCGAGCTCGTTGAGCGCCCGCAAGGTCTCAATCGTCTCCGGGTATGGCGCGGCGCCGTCATGCAGCACCCCGAACTGGTCAAGCAGCAACAGATCGACCCCGTCGACAAGGTCCGAAAGTCCCGAAACATGTCTCACGACAAGCCACTCAAAAGGAAGCATTCACGCGGCTCTCCGAAGCCGAACACTCTCCCTTGGAATGGCGCCGAGAAAGCAGAGGTTTCCGTTGCGAGTTTCATGGCGACTCTCTAGGCTATTGAAACAATTTCGTAACATGTCGGCAACCATAAGACCGGCGCTACCAACTGGGGGCAATATGAAACTCGGTAAATTCGCTTTTATGGGCATGGTCGCGATCGCCGCGCTTTGTTTCGCGACAATCGGCTCGCCGACGGGCGCGCTGGCGGCGGACAAATGCGACAAGGGCACGCTGGACGACCGTTACTGCGACCGCGACCTTGATCAAACCGCCGACCTTCCCTCGGACCCCGCGCAATGGGTTGATCCGGACACGATCATCTTCACCTATACCCCCGTCGAGGACCCGGCGGTCTATGCCAGCATCTGGGATGGTTTCATCAAGCACATGTCCGAGGTGACCGGCAAAAAGGTCGTCTTCTTCCCGGTGCAGAACAACGCCGCTCAGCTTGAAGCCATGCGCTCCGGCCGTCTGCATGTCGCCGGCTTCAACACCGGTTCGAACCCGATCGCGGTCAGCTGCGCCGGCTTCGTGCCCTTCGCGATGATGGCCTACCAGGACGGTAGCTTCGGCTACGAGATGGAAATCATCACCCAGGTCGACAGCGACATTAAATCTCCGGCCGACATCAAGGGCCGGACCCTGGCCTTCACCTCGCCGACATCGAATTCAGGCTTCAAGGCGCCCTCGGCGATCCTCAAGGGCGAGTTTGGTCTTGAAGCGGAAAAGGACTTCAAGCCGACTTTCTCGGGCAAGCACGACAACTCGATCCTCGGCGTATACAACGGCGACTACGAGATCGCCTCGATCGCCAACTCGGTGCTGTTCCGGATGATCCGCCGCGGCGTGATCGAGGAAGGCAAGATCCGGTCGATCTACAAGTCGCAGACCTTCCCGACCACCGGCTATGGCCACGCGCATAATCTGCACCCGGTGCTTGTCGCCAAGGTCAAGGAAGCGTTCTTCACCTATGAGTGGGACGAGAACTTCAAGAAGGAGTTCAAGCGCGCCGACCGCTTCATCAACATCCGGCACAAGACCCATTGGGACGTCATCCGCAAGATCGACACCGCCAATGGCGTCAGCTACGATTGTAAGTAATCGACAAACCTCGAGTAACGTCAGGCCCGCCATGGTGGCGGGCCTGATTGATTTCACCACTTCGGTTGCGCCGGGGGCCGCATGCTGCGACTGGTTGGTTTAAAGAAACAATATCGGACGGGTGACCAGGCCCTGAAAGGCGTCGATCTCGTGGTGCCGGATGGCCAGGTCATGGCCTTGATCGGCCCCTCGGGCGCCGGAAAATCCACGCTGATCCGATGCGTAAACCGCTTGGTCGAGCCCACGGGCGGCCAGGTTTTCCTGGGTGAGTTGGAACTGACCGGCTTGTCCCGTTGGGCGCTTCGTCTGGCGCGCCGGCGCATGGGAATGATCTTCCAGGAATACGCCCTGGTCGAACGCCTCACGGTCATGGAAAACGTCCTTTCCGGACGCCTCGGCTATGTCGGCTTCTGGCGAAGCTGGTTCCGCAAATTTCCCAAGGAAGACGTGCGCGAGGCCTATCGCCTGCTCGATCGGGTCGGCCTCATGCACATGGCCGACAAACGAGCGGACGAATTGTCCGGCGGTCAGCGTCAGCGCGTCGGCATCTGCCGCGCGCTGATCCAAAACCCCGAACTGCTCCTGGTGGACGAGCCCACCGCCAGCCTCGATCCCAAGACATCGCGCCAGATCATGCGCCTGATCAACGAGCTCTGCGCCGAGCGCGGGCTGGCGGCGATCATCAACATTCACGACGTTCTTCTGGCGCAGATGTTCTCGCAACGCATCGTGGGGCTGGAAATGGGCAGCATCGTCTATGACGGCCCGCCCGATAAATTGACGCCCGAGGTCCTGACCCGGATCTACGGCGAGGAGAACTGGGAAGCGACAATCGGCAAGGTCGAGGACGAAGACGAGGAACTGGACGAGGAAGACAGCCTCGCCGTCGAGGCCTCCAATCTCGTCACCAGTGGGTCCGGGTCATGACGGACCAGCCGGCCGGTTCCGCCTACCCGGATACCTGGAAGCGTCCACCGCTGATCAAGAGCGCGGCGCTGCGATGGTCGATCGTTCTCGGCGCCGCGATCTATCTGGCGGCGGCGCTTGGCACCATGGAAGTGAACTGGACCCGGGTCGCGGAAGGGCTGCCCCGAGGTCAGCGTTTTCTGGACGCGTTTTTCCCGCCGAACTTCGCCGATAACCGAGGCGTCGTCTGGGACGGCATCCAGGAGAGCATCTGGATGGCGATCATCTCGACGGTGGCGGGCATCGCGCTGTCGGTGCCCATCGGGCTCGGCGCGGCGCGCAACCTGGCGCCGAAATGGGTCTATCTGGTCAACCGGGCGATTATCGCGGGCTCCCGCACTTTCCCCGAGGTGATCCTGGCGATCTTCGCCGTCAAGCTGTTCGGGTTCGGCCCGTTCGCCGGCTTCATTGCTCTGTCGATCGGGACCATCGGCTTCTACGCCAAGCTGCTGGCCGAGGATATCGAGAATATGAGCGAGGCCCAGGCCGAGGCGATCAAGGCCACCGGCGCCACGTGGTTCCAGTGGATCAACTACGCCATCCAGCCGCAGGTCATGCCGCGGATGATCGGGCTGGCGGTCTATCGGCTCGATATCAATTTCCGCGAGTCGGCGGTGGTCGGCATTGTCGGCGGCGGCGGGATCGGCGCCACCCTGAACACGGCCTTCGACCGTTACGAGTTCGATACCGCGGCGGCGATCCTGCTGATCATCATCGGGATCGTGCTGGTTCTCGAATATAGCTCCGGCTATCTGCGAAAATGGGTCCAATAGATGCCGCTGATCGAAACACCCGACGGGCCGGACTGGCGCCGTCGCACCACGAAGCAGGAATTCGCCGTATGGGGCGGCTGGCTGATCGGCACGGCGATCGTGGTCTATGCCTGGCAGTTGATTTCCGAGAAAACAATCTGGTTCTTCGTGAGCGACGCCGGCAAGCAGGCGGTCGACATCGGCACCCGCATGATCCCGCCCAAGCTCGATTACATGGAAAAGCTCTGGTGGCCGGTCTGGGATACCATCAACATCGCGACCCTGGGCACGGTGATCGCCCTGGTCATCGCCATTCCCGTCGCCTTCGCGGCCGCGCGCAACACCACGCCACACCCGATCGTAAGGGCCGTCGCGCTGTTCATTATCGTCTCGTCGCGATCGGTCAATTCGCTGATCTGGGCCCTGATGCTGGTCTTTATCTTCGGCCCCGGGATCCTCGCGGGCACGATCGCCATCGGTCTCAGATCCATCGGCTTTTGCGCCAAGCTTCTTTATGAGGCGATCGAGGAAATCGATCACACCCAGGTCGAGGCGATCGAGGCCACCGGCGCCAGCCGGGCACAGCAGATTCTCTACGGCATCGTTCCACAGGTTCTGCCAACCTTCGCGGGTGTCGGCGTGTTCCGCTGGGATATCAATATCCGGGAATCGACGATCCTCGGGCTTGTCGGCGCGGGCGGTATCGGGCTTCAGTTGAACGGCTCGATCAACACGCTTGCCTGGACCCAGGTCTCGATGATCCTGCTGGTGATCCTGGCAACGGTGATCGTCAGTGAGTGGGTATCCGCCAAGGTGCGGCACGCGATCATCTAGGTACGGGCGCGCGCCACCCGAAAGCGGAGAAAAGGGATAGTCCCCCCATGGATCACGCGTCTGAGGAACTTGTATCGCTGCTTGTGACCGCACGAGAGGCCCCGCGCCAGATCACGGAGTTTGACAGCGCATTCGTTCCCCCGTCCGTGGACGCGGCCTACCGCGTCGGCAACGCGGTCGCCCAGCGTCTCGGGTGGGAGCCGTTGGGTTGGAAGATCGCGGCCACGACCGAAACGGTGCGGGTGAAACTGAAAACCGACGGGCCGATTTACGGACGGACCTATCGCCGTTTTCGGCATGAGTCGCCGACGCGGCTAAGCCACGGCGCGCTTCTCGACCCGCTGGTTGAATGCGAGTTTTTCTGTACGCTCGCCGAGGATCTGCCGGCGCGGGACCAACCCTGGACGATGGAGGAGGTTTCCGCCGCCATCGGCGCCGTTCATGCGGGCATTGAAGTCGCGGAGTGTCGCTTTCCCTCACGTGCCTTGCCGCCCCTACCGGCGATCCTGGCCGATGGCAGCGCGTCCGGGCGTTACGTGTTTGGAGGCGCGATCGCGGATTGGCGCGACGGATTGGCCTGTATCGAGGTGCGACTGGAGGTTGATGGCCGGGAAATCCGCCGCGGCACCGGCGCCGATGTCATGGGAGATCCCTTGCGTCCGCTGCTCTGGCTAGCGGAGGAGCGTCGACGCTTCGGCGACGGCCTGCGAGCCGGCGAGACCATAAGCACCGGCTCCATGACGGGCATGCTGCCGATCCGGCCGGGGCAACATGTCCGCGCGCGCTTCGGCGACTCAGCGAGTGTCGAAATCGATTTCGAGGCCTGAACGTCCTCGCCAGCGAATAGACGGCTGGCTCAAAACGAAAATCGCGCCGCCCACCCGGAATCGGTTGTCCCGATCCAAGCAAACGGCGCGATCCGTGTTGGTCCGCGAAGGCCTTAGTCGTTCCGCCGGAACTCCTGCTTGGCGATCGACTCCAGATGCACCTCGTCCGGGCCGTCGGCCAGACGCAGGACACGGGTGTGACCGTAGGAGCGCGCCAGCTTGAACTCCTGGGAGACGCCGCCGCCGCCATGGATCTGGATCGCCTCGTCGACGATCTCGGTGGCCATGCGGGTGGCCATCACCTTGATCATGGCGATTTCCTTGCGGGCGGCCTTGTTACCGACGGTGTCCATCTTGTGGGCCGCGTGCAACACCATGAGACGGGTGGCGTCGATCTTGATCCGAGCCTCGGCCACCTTGTGCCGCAACGCGCCCATCTCGGACAGCTGAACCCCGAAGGCGGTGCGTGAATTGGCCCGTGCCTTCATCTGTTCCAGCGCCCGCTCGGCTTGACCGATGCAGCGCATGCAATGATGGATGCGTCCCGGGCCAAGCCGCCCCTGGGCAATCTCGAAGCCCCTGCCCTCGCCGAGCAGCATGTTCGACGCCGGCACCCGGACATCCTTGAAGGTCACGTCGCCATGGCCGTGCGGCGCGTGGTCGTAGCCGAACACCGTCAGCGCCCGATTGATGGTGATGCCAGGCGTGTCGACGGGGACCAGGATCATCGACTGCTGCTTGTGCTTGGGCGCGTTGAAGTCGGTCTTGCCCATGAAGATCAGGATCTTGCAGCGCTTGTCCATGATGCCCGAGGTCCACCATTTGCGCCCGTTGATGACATATTCGTCACCGTCGCGGACAATGGAGGACTCGATGTTCGTGGCGTCGGAGGAGGCTACCGCCGGCTCGGTCATCGCGAAGGCCGAGCGAATCTCGCCCGTCAAAAGCGGTTTCAACCACTTTTCCTTGTTCTCCTCGGTGGCGTAGCGCTCCAGCACTTCCATGTTGCCGGTATCCGGAGCCGAGCAGTTGAACACCTCGGAGCCGAAGGATACCCGCCCCATTACCTCGGAAATCGGCGCGTATTCCAGATTGGTCAGGCCCGCGCCCTTGTCCGATTCCGGCAAGAACAGATTCCAGAGATCCGCCGCCTTGGCCTTGGCCTTGAGCTCGGTCAGGATCGGCGGCTCGGCCCAGCGATCCCCCTCCTCGACCTGGGTGTAGTATAGCTCCTCGTTCGGATAGACGTGCTCGTCCATGAACGCCTGGACTCGGGCGCGAAGGCTCTGCGAGCGCTCGGTCATCTCGGGGATCATGGCAGTCTCCTTAGGGTCGTTGTTGTGCTGGTTGTCGGAAAGGTTTTAGGCGAGACGCGCGAAACGCCTCAAGTGGTGGTCCGTGTTACCGTAGAGCATGTCGATCATGGTCAGGCGCTTGAAATAATGGCCGACGGCCATGTCCTCGGTCATGCCCATGCCGCCGTGCAGCTGGACGCCGTCCTGGCCGATCTTCTTGCCGGCGCGACCCATTTCGACCTTCGCGGCGGACACGGCGCGGGCGCGGTCACGAGCATCGGCGACATCCACGACGCCGGCGGCGCGGTAGGTCAGCGCCCGGGAATATTCCTTGGCCCCCAGCATCTCGACCGAACGGTGCTGAAGCACCTGGAAGTCGCCGATGGGCCGTCCGAACTGAACCCGGGTCTTGAGGTACTCGACGGTCAGCTTGACCGCCGCCTCCATGGCTCCCGCCGCCTCGGCGCAGAGCAGGACATTGGCCCGGTCGACCACCGCCTCGATCACCGGCATGGCGCCGTCGACATCGCCGATTACCGCGTCGGCGCCGAGTTTCACGCCGTCGAGCTTGACCTCGGAGGCCCGCAGCCCGTCGATTGTCGGATAGGAACGCAGCTCCACGCCATCGGCCTTGCTGTCAACGAGGAACAACGTCACGCCGTCGGCGTCGGTGGTCCCACCGGCGGTGCGCGCCGAAACGATCAGGTAATCCGCCGCGTCGGCGTTATGCACGATCGCTTTCTCGCCGTTAAGTACATAGCCCGCGCCGTCCTTGCTGGCGGTGGTCTCGACATGGTTGAGGGTAAAGCGGGCCTTGGGCTCGATATGGGCGAAGCCAAGCAGGGTTTTGCCCTCGGCGACGCCGGCGAGGATCTCGGCTTTTTGCACCTCGCTCCCGGCCGCAGCTATGGCGCCGGCGCCGAGAACGACCGTGCCCATATAGGGCTCCACCACGAGACCGCGCCCGAAACATTCCATCAGGACCGCCGTATCAACCGTCGAGCCGCCGAGACCGCCATGCTCTTCCGGGATCGGCAGCGCCAACCAGCCGAGCTCCGCGAACTGCCCCCAGACGTCGCGACTGAAGCCCTCGTCCATGGTCATGATCTTGCGTCGCGTCTCGAACGCGTAGTCGTCCAACATGAAACGGTCGGCGCTCTCGGCCAGCATCTTCTGGTCGTCGTTGAATGCGAAGCTCATGAAACCCTCGATTGTCCGCGCGCCGCCACCGGCCCGCCTTTTCGTCCAGTAAATCCGATGACCGGCGCCTTAGAAGCCCAACACTGCCTTGGCGATGATGTTCTTCTGGATCTCGTTCGAGCCACCATAGATCGACGCCTTGCGCCAGTTGAAGTAATGCGGCGCGATCGAGGCCGCGTGTTCGGGGCCGATCGGATCCTCGTTCCAGCCGGTCTTCATCGCATCCGGTACATAGGGATGCGCGTAGTTGCCCACCGCCTCGACCAGAAGCTCGGTGATACCCTGCTGAACCTCGGTGCCGCGGATCTTCAGGAACGAGGCTTCCGGCCCCGGCCCCTTGCCCGAACTCTCGTCGGACAGCACCCGTAGCACCAGCGATTCCAGCGCCAACAGATCGATCTCTATCTCCGCGATCTTCTCGCGGAAATTCGCGTCCTCGATCAGCGCCCGGCCCTCGTGCTGTTCCGCCGAGGCGATGGTCTTCAGGCGCTTCAGCTGTGCCTTGGAGCGGCCGACCGCCGCGATACCCGTGCGCTCATGCCCTAGGAGATACTTGGCGTAGGTCCAACCCTTGCCCTCCTCGCCGATGCGGTTCGCGACCGGCACCTTCACGTCCTCCAGGAAGACGTTATTGATCTCCTGGCTACCGTCGATGGTGGTGATCGGCTGCACGGTCACGCCGGGCTGTTCCATGTCAATTAGCAGGAAGGTGATGCCCTCCTGGCGCTTGCCGCTATCGTCCGTGCGGGTCAGGCAGAACATCAGGTTGGCGTGCTGAGCGAGGCTGGTCCAGGTCTTCTGGCCATTTACGATATAGTGGTCGCCGTTCAGCACCGCCTTGGTGCGCAGCGAGGCCAGATCGGAGCCGGAACCGGGCTCGGAATAGCCCTGACACCACCAGTCGTCGGACCGCAGGATACGCGGCAGGTAGTAGTCCTTCTGTTCCTTGTTGCCGAAGGCCATGATCACCGGCGCCACCATGGTCACGCCGAAGGCGATCACCGGCGGCGCGCCGGCGGCGGCGCATTCTTCCTCGAACAGATGTTTCTGCATCGGGGTCCAACCGGTACCGCCATGTTCCACCGGCCATCCGGGCGCGACCCAGCCCTTCTCGTAGAGCTTCTTCTGCCAGGAAACATGCTCTTCCTTGGACAACCGAAAGCCGGTCATCGTCTTGCGCTTGACCTCTTCCGGAACCTCGGCGGCCAGGAATTCGCGTACCTCTTGACGAAAGGCTTCTTCCTCGGGGGTCAGGATTAGTTCCATTCCACTCTCCCGCCTAAAGAACTTCGAACAGGCCGGCGACGCCCATGCCGCCACCGACACACATGGTAATCACCACGTTCTTGGCGCCGCGCCGCTTGCCCTCGATCAGGGCGTGGCCGGTCATACGGGCACCGCTCATGCCGTAGGGGTGACCGATCGAGATCGAGCCGCCGTTGACATTGAGATTCTCGTTCGGAATGCCGAGCTTGTCGCGGCAGTAGAGCACCTGCACCGCGAAGGCCTCGTTCAGCTCCCAGAGATCGATATCGTCCATGGTCAGGCCATGACGCTCCAGCAGACGCGGCACCGCGAAAACCGGACCGATACCCATCTCGTCGGGCTCGCAGCCGGCGACGGCGAGGCCCTTGTAGAGACCCAAGGGCTCGATGTTCCGCTGTTCGGCGAGCTTGGCGTCCATCACCACGCAGGCCGACGCCCCGTCCGACAGCTGGCTGGCGTTGCCGGCGGTGATGAAGTGCTCGCCGCCGCGAACCGGCTCCAGGCCGGCGAGCCCCTCCATGTTGGTGCTCGGCCGATTGCCTTCGTCCTTGTCCAGGGTCACTTCCCGGGAGCTGACCTCGCCGGTCTCCTTGTCCTTGACCAGCATGGTCGAGGCCATGGGAACGATCTCGTCGTCGAACTTGCCGGCCTGCTGAGCGGCGGCGGTGCGGCGTTGGCTCTCGCACGCGTATTCGTCCTGTTGCTCGCGGGTGACGCCATAGCGATGGCCGACATTGTCCGCCGTCTCGATCATCGGCATCCAGATCGCGGGCTTGGTCTCTTCCAGACTCGCTTCCTTGTAGTTCGCGGTATTCATGGTCGGCTGAACCAGGCTGATCGACTCAAGCCCACCGGCGACCATGGCCGGCACCTGATCCATGACCACGCGCTGAGCGGCCATCGAGATAGCCTGTAGGCCGGAGCTACAGAAACGGTTAACCGTCGTGCCACCGGAGGAAATCGGCATGCCCGCCTTGAGCATGATCTGACGCGCGACATTGTGGCCCGTCGCGCCCTCGGGGAAGCCACAACCGATGACGCTGTCCTCGATTTCCACCGGATCAAGGCCCGAGCGCTCAACCGCGGCCTTTACCACGTGGCCGCCCATGGTCGCGCCATGGGTGTTGTTGAAGGCGCCCCGGAAGGCCTTGCCGATCGGCGTGCGCGCCGTTGATACGATCACCGCTTCCCGCATTTTCCCGTCTCCTTGAAACCCTGCTTGCCTGCTTTGTTTTGAGATACCACCCCGGTTCCGTCAGATCCAGCCACCGCGCCGCGACGGTCAAGTCCCACCAGGCTCACCAATGACAGACGTCCCCTTGGGCTATCCCTTGAAGTCACTGAATTTCTTGCCTTCCTTGGCAAGTTTCTCCAGCAGATTCGCGGGGCGCATAAGCTCGCCATGCTCCGCGTGATATCGCCGCATGGTCTCATGGACCTCGTCCAGACCGATGGTATCCGCCCAGAACATCGGCCCGCCGCGATAGCGCGGGAAGCCATAGCCATGGACCCAGATCACGTCGATGTCGGACGACCGGATCGCCAGTCCCTCCTCAAGGATCTTCGCGCCCTCGTTCACCAGCGGATAGAGACAGCGCTTCAACACTTCCTCGTCCGAGATCTCGCGACGTTCGATACCCGCGTCCTTGGAGGCCTGGACTATCAGCGCCTCGATCTCGGGGTCGGGGATCGGCGTCCGGTTGCCGGCTTCGTAGCGATACCAGCCCGCGCCGGTCTTCTGGCCGAAGCGCCCCTGCTCGCAGATCCGATCGGCGACCGCGGAGTAACGTTGATTGGAAGGACGCTCCGCCGCCTTGCGCTTGCGCACCGCCCAACCGATGTCGAGCCCGGCCATGTCGCCCATGGTGAACGGCCCCATGGGGAAGCCGAAATCAAAGATCACCTTGTCGACCTGTTGCGGCAGCGCGCCTTCCTCGATCAGGAAATTCGCCTCGCGGCCATATTGGTGCAGCATGCGGTTACCGACGAAACCGTCGCAGACCCCGACCAGCACCGCGACCTTGTTGATGGTCTTACCGAGCTTCATGACCGAGGCGATCGTCTCGGGCGAGGACTTCGCGCCGCGCACATTCTCCAACAGCCGCATGACATTGGCCGGGCTGAAGAAGTGGGTGCCCACGACACCCTCGGGCCGCTTGGTGACGGCGGCGATCTCGTCCACGTCCAGGGTCGAGGTGTTGGTCGCCAGGATCGCGCCGGGCTTGGCAATCGCATCGATCTTGGCGAAGATCTCCTTCTTGACGCTCATCTCCTCGAAAACCGCCTCGATGACGATATCCGCGTCGCCGATGGCCCGCATATCGGTGGCGCCGGTCAGGAGCGCCATGCGCTTGTCCATCGCGTCTTGCGTCAGCCGGCCCTTGGAGACCGTATTGGCGTAGTTGCCCTTGATCCGCTCCAGTCCCCGGTCCAAGGCGGCTTGTTCGGTCTCGATGATGGTCACCGGGATGCCGACATTGGCGAAGTTCATGGCGATGCCGCCGCCCATCGTGCCGCAGCCGATGATCGCCGCCGACGTGATGTCCTTGGTCGGCGTCGACGCGGGAACGTCGGGGATCTTCGCGACCTCGCGCTCAGCGAAGAAAGCATGTCGCATCGCCGCCGATTCCGTGGCGGAGACCAGCTTGTTGAATTCCTCGCGCTCGTATTTGAGGCCGGCGTCGAAATCCATGGTCGCCGCCGCCTCGACACAGCGCACGCAGGCATAGGGCGCGTTCATGCCCCGGGCCGCCTTGGCCATGGTCTTGGCGAAATCCTCGAACAGCGAGGGATTGTCCTTCGCCGCGGCAATCCCAACGGACTGATCGCGGGACCGACGTGGGGTGGCGCCCTCGGTCGCCAGCCGTTCCGCCGCCTCGACCGCCGCCTCCAGCACGTCGCCGTCGGCGATCTCGTCAATGATGCCGAGCGTGTTCGCCTCGCCCGCCGAGATCAACCGTCCGCTGGTAATCAGATCCAAGGCCTTGTTGATGTCGATCAGCCGCGGCAGACGCTGGGTTCCGCCAGCGCCGGGAAGAATGCCGAGGGTGACCTCCGGAAGGCCGACCCGGGTCTTGGGGTCCGCGACCCGGTAATGGGTGCCGAGCGCCAGCTCCAATCCGCCTCCCGCCGCGACACCATGGATCGCGGAAACCACCGGTTTGGACGACATCTCTAAACTATCGATCACGTCATTCAGATCCGGCGTCCCGGCGGGCGGGGTCGAGCCAAACTCCCTGATATCGGCGCCGGCGCTGTACATCCGTCCCTCGCCCGAAACCACGAAGGCGTCGATCTCGTTATCCGCCTGACCCGCCTTGATCGCGGTGACAAGAGCCGTCCGCAAGGCCGCGCCGAGCCCGTTCACCGGCGGGTTGTTGAGCTTGAGAATCAATACGGAACCACGACGTTCCTCGATGACAGCGTTCATGACACATCCCCGCGGCACCCGCCGCCCTTTGGAGAGCTAGTAAATCGGTGACAACTTGCGCTCCGCCGCGATGATTGGCAACGACCGCGCGCCGACGGCGCCGGGATGTTAGCCCGCCATCGCGGCGACCAGGGCCCGTCCGGCGTCCAGATTCGCCTGATCGGCCTCGTCGATCATCTGCGTCAGACCGAAAAAACCGTGCAGGACACCGGCATACTCCTTGAAATCCACGGAGACGCCGGCTGTCGCGAGCTTGGCCGCGTAGGCCCTGGCCTCGTCCCGCAACACGTCGCATCCGGCGGCCAGGATGATCGCCGGCGCCAGGCCTTTGTGCGATTCCGCGAGCAATGGCGAGGCGCGCCAGTCGTTGTGGTTCTGCTTGGAGCGACCGAGATAGTGGCGTTGGAACCAGATCATCGTCGATTCCTCGAGGATGCCGTATCCCTTGCCGAACTGCTCGTAGCTCTTGCCCTTGCAGCGATAATCCACCAGCGGATAGACCAGCACCTGCAGGCAGAGCTTCGGGCCGCCCTGATCCCGCGCCATAAGCGCCACCACCGCCGCCAGATTGCCGCCGGCGCTATCGCCGCCGACCGCGATCTTGTTCGGATCGATGCCGAGCTTCTCCGCGTTTTCATGCGCCCAGAGCAGCGCCGCGTAGCTGTCGTCGACCGAGGCCGGGAACTTGTCCTCCGGAGCCATGCGGTAATCGATCGACAATACCGCGCAGCGCCCGTTGTGGCAGAGACCGCGGGCGCTGGCGTCATGGCTGAAAAGGCTGCCGATAACATGGCCGCCGCCGTGATAGTAGACCAGCAGACCCGGCGGGTTCGCGGCGTTCTCGCGCGGGATATAGAGGCGCGCCGGAATCAGCCCCGCCGGCCCGGGTATCCGCAGTTCCCGCGTGCCCTTGATCTCGGGCGGCGGCAAGTCGCGGGCGGCGACCGCGCGCTCCATCTGTTCCCGCGCCTCCTTGGCCGATAGTTGATCCATCGGCGTCAGGTTGAGGGAGTTGACCTTGCGCAGGAATTCGGCGGTTTGCGCGGTCACGTCCGCCGGCGGTTGATAGTCGCTCATTTCGATATCCTCAAAAAATCGTCGATCATGACGGCAAGATCATCGGGGCGGTCGAAATCAGCCTGATGACCGGCGCCGTCCAGCACCTTCTCGGTAACCGGGCCGCATGGCCCGTTCTTGTAAAGCGGACGATGGGCAACGGGAACCACCTTATCGTCCGAACCCCAGATTATCAGCGTCTCGCCGAAGATCCGGCTGATCCGCTTGGCGAGCCCGATATCGCCGTTCGGCCAGAGCAGGCGCGCGGCAGCTTCGTTGGCGCGGATCTGGGAGACTTCCCATTCCAGTTCATCCGCCCCCTCGGGCATTTTCTGATGGGCCACGAGCGCCTGGGGATTGGCGCAGAGCAGAGCGGGCAGATCCCGAGGCGTTACGCCCCAGGGATCGGCGATCGGGGAATCGCCGTCGCACATGCCGAGCGGCGAGACCAGCACCAGCTTCTTGGTCTTGTGCGGCCAGACCGCCGTCACGTCGGCGGCGAGCGCCGCGCCGAGCGAGACGCCGATCAGGTCTTCGCCCTCAAGCTCGCAACCGTTCAGGATCTCGCGCGCCACGAGCAGCCAATCCAGCTGGCTGTCCAGCATCACGTGCGCGCGGCCGCCGCCGCCCGGAAAGCCCGGCAGAGACGGCACGATGACCGTGCGGGTCTCGGCGAGCTTGCACAGGAACGGCGTCCATTGAAGGAGCCCGCCAAAGCCGGCGAATACCCCGACCTTCGGCCCCGACCCGGCGGTCCAGACGCGGAAGTCCGCGCCGTCGACCGTAACCTTGCTTTCCCTTACCTCGGTCATTCGGCGGCTTCCGCGACGGTACCGTCAAGGGCGGTGTCCGGCACCGCCCGATCCCCGGCCGGCATCGGGTTGGGCCACCAGTGATCTTCCCATTCGTCGTCGAAGAGATCCTTGATCTGAGGCATCACGCGCTCGGCGAACATCTTGGTGTTATAGGCCGCGAGTTGCTTGTTCATGTTGCCGAACTGGCAAAGCAGCATCAGGTGGCCGACATTCATTTCCTTGGCGGCGTGGCGCAGTTGTTCGGCGACCTCGTCCGGGCTCCCGATCATGATGTAGCCCTGATCGATGATGTCCTCCATCTCGGTCGCCGTCTTGCCCCGCGCGGTCGCCTGCTTGGCGGCGGTGGCGATCTGGCCCTCGACCCGGGCGCGGATGGTCGCCTCGGTGGTGTATCCCGGCGGCTGCGCGTATCGCGGATCAATATGCAGGCAACGACCGTAGAAATACTCCGCCGGCTCGCGATAAAGCCGCATCGCCTCCTCGCGGGATTCGGCGACCCCGACGAATTGCAGGAACCCGGCGCGATAGGGATTGCGCTCCTTGCCGAGTTTTTCCATCTCGTTCCAGAAGCCGCGCATCGTGTTCAGGCCGATCTTGTAGCCGAAATACGAAAGGTAGCAGTAGACGTAGTCCATCTCGGCGCACCACTGCCAGGTCTCGACCGAGCCGCCGCCCGGGATCCAGATCGGCGGATGCGGCTTTTGCACCGGATGCGGCCAGATATTCACGTAGCGAAGCTGGTTGTAGCGCCCGTTGAACGAGAATACCTCGCGCTCGGTCCAGGCGCGCTTGACCAGGTCATGGGCCTCGTAATAGCGGTCGCGCAGCATGCTCGGGTTCTGACCATAGGCGTAGCAAGTGTCCATCGGCGTGCCGACCGGGAAGCCCGCGATCAGGCGCCCACCGGAGATGACGTCGATCATCGCCATTTCCTCGGCGACCCGGGTTGGCGGGTTGTAAAGGGCTAAACTGTTGCCCATCACGCAGATCATCGAGTCGCTGGTCCGGCGCGCCAGGGTCGAGGCGATCAGATTGGGCGACGGCATGAGACCATAGCCATTGGCGTGATGCTCGTTCACGCAGATCGCGTCAAATCCACAGGTGGCCGCGAATTCAAGCTCATCCATGAAATCGTTGTACATGTGGTGCGCGCGGGTCGGATCGAAGAGCTCGGAATTGATGTCGACCCAGACGCCTGGGTTCTTCTCCCTGAAATCATCGGGGAGTTCCGTATACGGCATCAAATGGAACCACATCAGCTTCATGGTAACCTCCCGGTCTCGTCCGCCCATTCGGCGCGTGGGCGGGGCGGAGTCTCGCGTAGAAGCGTCTTGTGGACAAGCCGGTGGAGATCATCGACCTGATGAGTCGGAGAACAAAATGAAGCACGCCGCTGAAAAACTCGTTACCGACCACGCGATGCTGGCAACGCCGGTCGGAAACCTGCTGATCGGCGGCGATGGCGTAAGCGTATGCTAATCGGATTTCCAACCGGCTGTAACGCGGTTACGCCCATCGGCGCCTGGCGGCGCGACGATACCTTGTATCCCGCCGCGCGCCGACAACTCGAGGACTACTTCGCGGGCGACCGGCGCGAATTCGATTTCCCCATGAAGTTGGTGGGAACCGCGTTTCAACAGCGCGTGTGGGAGGCGCTGACGGCGATCCCGTTGGGCGAGACAAGAACATACGGCGCCATGGCCGCGGCGATCGGCCGCCCCAAGGCGGCGCGCGCGGTGGGCGCGGCCAATGGCGCCAACCCACTGCCCATCGTCGTCCCCTGCCACCGGCTATTGGGCGCGGATGGAGCGCTCATCAAATTCGGCGGCGGTCTTGAGGTGAAACGCTACTTGCTCGATCTCGAAAACAGCATGGCCCGCGCCTGACCAACCATCAACTTCCGCCAAGCGCGAGGGCCTCGGAGAGCACCTTCCGTTTGTCGGGACGATGGGAATAGTTGGTTTCCGAAAAACGCGCCCGCAGGACGCCCTTTGCGTCGATCACGAAAACCATGGGATGCGGTACTCCATGCGCGAAGCTTCCCGGGGCGTGCTCCTCGTTCAGGATCCCCAAGGCCTTGATCAACGCCGAGCCCTTATCGGACAGCAACGCGATCCGGGTGTCGAACCGTTTAGCGAAACCCGCGAGCGTATCGACCTCGTCATAGGTAACAATCGCGATGTTCACCGCCTTGGCCTTGGTCGACTCGGCGAGCATCGACCATTCGCGGGCATCGGCGATACAGAACGGACACCAGGACAGCGAACGATTGAATACGAGGATCTGTCCCCGCTGGCCGGTCAACGAGGCGAAATCCCTGGTGGCGCCGTTTTGATCCGCCAGCGTCAGCATGCCGCCGAGCGCGGTTCCCACCGCGGG
Organism: Alphaproteobacteria bacterium; assembly: GCA_038118725.1. Lineage (GTDB taxonomy): Bacteria > Pseudomonadota > Alphaproteobacteria > Thalassobaculales > Thalassobaculaceae > JADHLJ01. The sequence goes on from JAYOIK010000045.1 coordinate 28,298, forward strand.
CCCGATATCCGAACGCTCATCGCCGGCTCTCGCGTCCGGCACGGCGGCGAGGCTGGAGAACATAAACCCAAGGAACAAGAAGCGCGCCGCGACGCAACCGACGCTTCTTCGAGACACCATCTTCCAATCCGTCAACAAGGGTCGAATCCTCAATCGGTTGAAACTCGCCAGAGATTTAGACTGAACCAATTCGGTTGTCGATTGAGACCGCGCCTCATTCCCCTCACAGGCACGCGATGATTCGTGGGCGCCCACGTCGCGGGCATTGACCGATCCGCCATCGCGACGCACACTTCATCGAGTCTCGGTACCCGAAACGCTCTAATACAAGCGCACGGTATCGTATCCCTGGTCCTTGGCCTTCCACTCTTGCGACCCCCATCCTGGGGGTGTAAATCCTGAGTCATTCAGCGAAAACCCCATGGGGGACGGAAAACCATGCAGTCAGTCCAATTCGAAGCGCCCGGCACCGTCGACGAGGCGGTCGCGCTATTAGCCGGAGCGGCGGGCGATGCCCGCATCCTGGCGGGAGGAACCGATCTTCTCGTCCAACTTCGCGCTCACATGATCGATCCGAGCCTGATCGTCGACATCAAGAAGATCGACGAGACCCGGTCGCTCACCAAGAACGCCGACGGTAGCTACACCATCGGAGCCGCCTATGCCGGCGCCGAGGCGACCGAGCGTGACGACATCACCAAGGATTGGCCCGGCGTGGTCGAGGGATGGGACCTGATCGGCTCGACCCAGATCCAAGGCCGCGCGTCGCTCGGCGGGAACCTGTGCAATGCCTCGCCCGCCGGCGATAGTGTCCCGGCGATGATCGCCGCCGGCATGACCGCGAATATCGCGGGTCCGAACGGACGCCGGACGATCCCGGTCGAGGATGTTCCGGTGAGCCCCGGCAAGACCAGCCTGGCCAAGGGTGAGTTCATCGTGAGCTTCAACCTGCCGGCCCGCCCGAAGGGTGGTGGAGATGCCTATCTCCGGCTGATCCCCAGGACGGAAATGGACATCGCCGTCGTCGGTTGCGGCGTCGCCCTCGTGCTTGACGACAGCGGCACCGTGACCTCGGCCAAGGTGTCCCTGGGCGCTGTGTCGGCCAAGGTTCTGGTGGTCGAGGACGCCGCCAAGGCGATCATCGGCACCAAGCTCGATGACGACGCGATGGCCAAGCTGGACGCCGCCTGTCAGGCCGCGGCCTCCCCGATCAACGACAAACGGGGCACCATCGAATACCGAACCAAGATCGCCGGCGTGCTCGCGCGTCGCGCGGCCAAGATCGCAGCCGATCGCGCAAGGAGCCAATAAGAATGGCCAAACATCATGTATCCGTCACCTTGAATGGTGAACCGACCGAGTTTCTCTGCAGCACCCGGCAGACCCTGCTCGATGTCCTGCGGGACGAGTTGAACCTGACCGGCAGCAAGGAAGGCTGTGCTTCCGGTGACTGCGGCGCTTGCAGCGTCATGGTCGACGGCCGGCTCGTTTGCTCCTGCCTCGTCATGGGCGCCGAGTGCGATGGCAAGTCCGTCGAGACGATCGAGGGCATGGCCGACGGCGAGAAACTGCACCCGCTGCAGCAAACCTTCCTGGAGGAAGCCGCGCTTCAGTGCGGAATCTGCACGCCCGGCGTCCTGGTTGCCGCCAAGGCGCTGCTGGAGCGGAACAACAACCCGACAGAGACCCAGGTTCGTTACTGGCTCGCCGGCAATCTCTGCCGTTGCACGGGTTACGACAAAATCGTCCGCGCGGTCATGAAGACCGCCGCCGAGATGCGAGGAGGTGCCTGATGGCCGCCGACAAGCCCGATTACAAGTGGGTAGGAACGCGCACTATTCGTCCGGATGGTCACGACAAGGTGACCGGTCGGGCCAAGTTCGGTTCCGATTTCACCCTCTCCGGCATGATCCACGGCCGCGTCCTGCGCAGCGCGCATGCCCATGCCGTGATCAAATCGATCGATACCTCGGCGGCGGAAGCGCTTCCGGGTGTTCGCGCGGTGATCACCTCGAAGGACTTCGCCGATCAGCCGTCCGAACTGGCGGCCGCCGGCGAGGCCATGGTCAATTACAAGGACATGACCCGCAACGTCATGGCCCGCGAGAAGGCCCTGTATGACGGTCACGCCGTCGCGGCGGTCGCGGCGACCACGGTGGAAATCGCCGAGGCCGCTCTGGAGCTGATCAAGGTCGACTATGACGTCCTGCCCCATGTCATCGACGTCGACGACGCGATGCAAGACGGCGCGCCGATCCTGGATGAAAGTCTCGTCCCGGTCGGCATGGACGCCAAGGGTCCGACCAACATCGCCAAGCGGGTCGAGTTCACCCTCGGCGACGCGGCCAAGGGCTTCGACGCCGCCGACGTGGTGCTCGAACGCTCCTACAAAACCGCCGCGGTTCACCAGGGCTATATCGAGCCGCACGCGGTCGTCTCCAGCGTTTCCGAGGACGGACAGGCGCAGATCTGGTGCTGCACCCAGGGGCAGTTCATGGTCCGCACCTTCACCGCGCGCCTGTGCGGCATGCCGGCCTCGTCGATCCGTGTCACGCCGTCCGAGATCGGCGGCGGGTTCGGCGGCAAGACCGTGGTCTATCTGGAACCGCTCGCCACGATGCTTTCCAAGAAAGCCGGCAAGCCGGTGAAAATGACCATGAGTCGCGAGGAAGTCTTCCGCGCCAGCGGGCCGACCTCGGCGGGTTCCATGACCTACAAGATCGGCGCCAAGAAAGACGGCACGATCACCGCGGTCGAGGCCGAGATCCGGCTGCTCGCCGGTGCGTTCCCGGGCTCTCCGGTACAGCCGGCCTGCATGTGCGCGGTCGCGCCCTATGACATCGAGAACGTGCATCTCGTCGGCTACGACGTTGTGGTGAACCGCCCCAAGGTGGCGGCCTACCGCGCGCCGGGCGCGCCGATCTCGGCCTTTGGCGCCGAGAGCATCATCGATGAGTTGGCCAAGGAACTGGGCATGGATCCGCTTGAGATCCGCGCCAAGAACGCGGCCAAGGACGGCACCAAGGCGGCTTATGGCCCGACCTTCCGTAACATCGGTTACGAGGAGACGGTCAAGCAGGCCCAGGCGCATGCCCATTACACGGCGCCGCTGGGGCCGAACCAAGGCCGCGGCGTTGCCTCCGGCTTCTGGTTCAACATCGGTGGCGAGTCCAGCGCCACGGTCAACATCAACGAGGACGGCACCGCGGTCGTGGTCTCCGGCAACCCTGATATCGGCGGCTCTCGCGCCTCCCTCGCCATGATGGCGGCCGAGGAACTGGGCATCGACTACAGCAATGTGCGCCCGATCATCGCCGACACCGCGTCGGTCGGTTACAACTTCCTCACCGGCGGCTCCCGCGTCACCTTCGCGACGGGTCTGGCGGTTGTCGAGGCGGCGCGCGACGCCGTGCGTCAGCTCTGCGAGCGGGCGGCGAAGATCTGGGAAGTCGACGCCGAGGGCGTGATCTGGGACGATGGCCACGCCAAGCCGGCCAGCACCAATGTCGGTGAGTTCGAACCCCTGTCGCTCGCCAGTCTGGCGGCTTCGGCCTCCAAGACCGGCGGTCCGATCTGCGGTCACAACGCCCAGAACGTTCAGGGCGCCGGGCCGGGCTTCGCCACGCATATCTGCGATGTCGAGGTTGATCCCGAAACCGGTTGCGTCACCGTGCTGCGCTACACCGCGATCCAGGATGTCGGTCGGGCGATCCACCCGTCCTATGTCGAGGGTCAGATCCAGGGCGGCGCCGCCCAGGGTATCGGTTGGGCCCTGAACGAGGAATATATCTACTCCGACAAGGGCACCTTGGATAACCCGGGTTTCCTCGACTATCGGATCCCGGTCGCGTCCGACCTGCCGATGATCGAGGCCGTCATGGTCGAGGTTCCCAACGATCGCCATCCCTATGGCGTTCGCGGGGTCGGCGAGGTGCCGATCGTGCCGCCGATGGCGGCCGTGGCCAACGCCATCGAAAACGCGACGGGCGTTCGCATGGAAGCCCTGCCGATGTCACCGCCGCGCATTCTGGCGGCTCTCGACGCGGCGCGGGTCAAGCAAGCGGCCGAGTAAGCAGGACTGGATAGCCGAACATGGCCCGGGTGGTGCTCACCGATTCACTGAGCAAGCAGTTCACGAACGGGGCTGGCGAGTTTGAAATCGCCGCCTCCTCCGTGAGACAGCTGATCAGGGAATTGGATGCGCGCTACCCGGGCCTCGGCACCCAGGTCGAGGAAGGATTTCTCTCCGTCGCCATAGACGGTGAAATCCACCAGGACGCCTTCCTGGAGGAACTCCGGGAAGATAGCGAAGTCGCCTTTCTTCCGGCGATCAGAGGCGGTTGAGCCGAATTTTCCAACTGCTTCCCTGCCTTCGGGCCCGCGGCCACCAAGATCACACTTTTTTGACTAGTTAAAGATCGTATCCCCGACGAAAGTCGGGGCCCATGCCTGAGAACGGTCACCGTAACGGCCGATCGATCACATTGAAGCTCCTAGAAACTAATCCACCATTCTCCAGGCGTTAACGCCGTCGGAATGGGCCCCGACATTCGTCGGGGATACGAGTTAAGTGTTCTCGGTCGTCGTTGCCTCATCCCAAGCGCGCTAACCCCCGCGCGGCCATTGAATTTCCCTTCCGTCCGTCCGATGCTGTCGCCTCATGACCTTGGGAGGTTGGTATGGTGGGATTCAAGGAATATGGTGACCACGACGCGGTTGGCCTCGCGGCGCTGATCCGCGCGGGAGAGGTTTCCGAGGCCGAGGTTCTGGACGAAGCGCTGGAGCGCATGCGGGCTGTTCAACCTCAACTGAACGCCATTACCCATGACATGGAAAGCCATGCTCGCGCCGCCCTGGACGCCGGACTACCGGGCGGTCCGTTCAAGGGCGTTCCGTTCATGCTGAAGGACCTGCATGTGCTTTACGAGGGCGCGCCGACCCATAACGGCTCCAACTTTTACAAGGACTTCGTCGCTGGCCACGATACCGAGATCGTGGCGCGCTATCGCAAGGCCGGGCTGGTGACCATCGCCAAGACCAATACGCCGGAATTTGGCATGTGCGCCTCGACCGAACCGGTCAGCCACGGTCCGGCGCCGAACCCCTGGGATCTCACGCGCACCGGCGGCGGCTCCAGCGGCGGATCGGCAACGGCGGTCGCGGCGCGTGTCCTTCCGGCGGCGCACGCGACCGACGGCGGCGGCTCGATCCGTATCCCAGCGTCATGCTGCGGCCTCGTGGGCCTGAAGACCACGCGCGGACGCAACCCCACCGGCCCAGACGCCCTGGACAGCATCCAAAGCGTCGGCCATGTGGTCTCGCGTAGCGTGCGGGATACCGCGCACCTGCTGGATTGCACGGCGGGCCCTGAATTCGGCGCGCCAACCCCGCCACTTGCCGATACCGGCCCCTTCGCGGACGAACTCGGCAAGGCCCCAGGCAAGCTGCGGATCGCGGTCTCGAAGCGGGTGATGCCAGGCGATACCCTCGACTCCGCCTGCGTCGACGCGGTGGACAAGACCGCCAAACTTCTGGAATCCCTCGGACATGTGGTCGAGGAAGCCGATCCCGGTCTTGATCTGGATTTCATCGCCGGGTTCTGGCGGATGAACGCGTCCGTCGGCGCGCATCTCACCCTCTCGCGGCGCGAGGCCCTGCTGGGCCGCAAGCTTACCGAGGCGGATGTGGAGGCAGTCACCTGGGCGGCCTATCATGCCGGCGGCAAGGTTTCGGCGGTGGAATTGTCGGCGGGTATCCAGGAAGTCCATCTCATGGGCCGCCGTCTGGCCGAGTTCCACGAGACCCATGACCTGCTCCTGACCCCGACCCTGGCCCAGCGCCCGGTCAAGCTCGGCCATCTCTCGATGATGGTCGATGACGTCGATGCCTATTGGGACAGATTGTTCCGCTTTATCCCCTTCACCCCACAGCAGAACCTCTCCGGCCAGCCGGCGATCTCCCTCCCCCTGCATTGGAGCGAGGACGGCTTGCCGATCGGGGTTCAGCTCGCCGGGCGGTTTGGCGACGAGGCCACATTGCTACGGGTCGCGGCCCAGTTGGAGGAGGCCGCGCCCTGGGCCGATCGGATCCCCCCTGTTCATGCCGGCTGAAGCTTCCCCCGCATCCCCCTCGCGACCATCGGTCACCCGCTGGCGCGATGAAGGCACGCACCGGATCAACGCGCCGGAGAGCTATGCGCCCCGCCTGCCCGGCGCGGATATGCGTCTTTCCGCCCTCGCCGCCAAGGTGAGGGCGGATCTGCACGCCCTGCGCCATCCAGAGACCGACTGGATGCCGACCCGCATGGGTCCGGACGGCGCGCCGATGCTCGACGTGCTGGTGGTAGGCGCGGGTCAGGGAGGCCTATCCGTCGCCGCGCATCTGCTGCGCGAGAAGGTAACCAATATCATGGTCGTGGACCGCGAGCCGGCGGGCGCGGAGGGGATCTGGAACAGCCATGGCCGCATGCCGGTTATCCGCTCGCCCAAGCACTATCCCGGCCCGGACATGGGGGTCCCCAACCTCACCTACGAGGCGTGGCATCGAACGGCTTATGGCGATCTTTCCTGGGAAGGCGTGAACTTCGTCCCGATCCCGCTTTGGGTGGACTATCTCGACTGGGCGCGGGAGACCCTGGCGCTACCGGTGCGCAACCAAACCGAGGTGACGGCCATCGCGCCGGCGCCGGACGGGTTAAAGGTCACCTTGCGGGGATCAGCGGGCGAGGAAATCGTCCACACGCGACGGCTGGTATTGGCGACCGGCCATGACGGGACCGGTGATTGGTGGATGCCCGACTATCTCGCCACCCTGCCTGTGCCGGTTCGAGCCAAGGGGGCCGACCCGATCGATTTCGAGGCGCTAAAGGGCAAGCGCGTCGCGGTTCTGGGGGTCGGCGCGACGGCGGGCGACAACGCGATCTGCGCGCTGGAGCACGGCGCCGAGGTGCATATGTTCTGCCGCCGTCCGACCCATCGCCGCCAGCAGGTCTACCGGTGGTGCATCACCTCTGGGTTTCTGCGCCATTTCGGTGATCTCGACGACGCCTGGCGCTGGCGCTTCATGCACTACATCCTCAACATCCGGATGGGCATGCCGCCGGAGACCTGGAAGCGCGCCAGCGGGCATCCGAACTTCACCCTGCATACCAGCGCCGACTGGCTGGACGCCGAGGCCACCGGTGGCGGGGTTCGGATCGAGACCAGCAAGGGCCCCTTCGAGGCCGATTACATCATCTCCTGCGCCGGTCACAACCAGGATGTTCGCAAAAGGCCGGAATTGGCGCATTTCGCCGAGCATATCGCGCTGTGGAGCGATCGCTACACCCCGCCGGACGCGCTGGAGGATGATCGGCTCGGCCGCTACCCCTATCTCGGGGCGGATTTTCAGTTCCTCGAGAAAACGCCCGGCGCCGCGCCCTATCTCGAGCGCATCCACGACTTCACCTTCGGGCCGACCATGAGCTTCGGCCCATCGGGCTGTTCAATCAGCACGCTCCGGCTCACCGTGCCGATGCTGGTCGCGGGCGTGACCAAGGGTCTGTTCGTCGAGGACGCGGAACTCCATTGGAAAGCGCTGCTGGATCATCCGGCGATGATCCCATAGGCGCGCCGGGAACGGGATCAGCCACGGGATCAGCCACGGGGCGCGAAGGCCTCCAGGGCACGAGGGTCACAACCCGCGCCGCAATCGGGCTTGAAGGCTTGCAGCACGACCTGATCGGCGCCCGCCGCGCGGTGCGCCTCGATACAGTCGGTGATCGCTTTCTCGCCCCCCCAAACGACCATGGCGTCGAGGAACCGAGGAGCCCCCTCGCCAGTCACCTCGTCCTCGGTGAAGCCGAGGCGGAACCAGTTGTTGCGATAATTCGGCAAGGCCATGTATCGGGTCATCTGTTGCTGGGCGACCGAGCGCGCCACGGCCTCGTCCGAGGTCAGACAGATCTTCTGCTCGACACAGAGCCAGGCATCCGGCCCCAGGATCTCGCGCGCCTCGGCGGTGTGCTCGGGCGTGACACAATACGGCAGCGCGCCCTTGGTCACGTCTCGTGACAGGGCCAGCATATTCGGCCCCAACGCCGCCAGCACGACATTGCGGTCATCCCGCCTGATCGTCGGGTCGATCGCCGCGGCGGCCATGGCGTCAAGATAGGCGCGCATGCTGGCCACCGGCTTGCCGTAGTTGTGGCCGCGCGCTCCCTCGACCAGGGGGACATGGGAGACGCCCAGACCGAGGATGAAGCGATTGTCGTACAACCCATTGAGACTGTCGTGGCCCTGCGCGGCGGTCACCGGATCGCGGGCGTAAATATTCGCGATCCCGCTCGCGACCTTCAAACGGCTGGTCTCGGACAACAGGAAACCGCCGAGCGCCAGGCATTCATAGGACAGACTCTCGGGATACCAGAGCGTGTCATAGCCATGACGCTCGACGCTGGTCGCCAGCTCGGCGAGGCTGGACGTGTCGAGAACATTGGTGCCGCACCAGATCCCTAGCCCGGATGGTTTCTTCATGGTCGCTCTCCGTTGAAACTCTGAAACTTGTGAAAATCTTTCCTCGGGTTTCGCATCTACCCGCTCGCCGAGACCTTGCGGTCGGCGACATCCGCCGCGCGGGCCTGAGCGCTCCGCTGCTCCGGCGCGCCGTATCCGCCGCCGCCGGCGGTTTCCACGACCACTCGATCACCCGGTCCAAGCCGGTCGACGATTTTCGAGTTGATAACCTCGCTCACTCCGCCGGCGCGCTTGATCACGGAGACCGCCCGCGCGCCGGGTTCGCCCCCGAGCCGTCCCTTGGCGGGGTGCACATGGCGCTCGCCACGATGGGTAAAGACCACGTCACCGGAGAGGATCTCGTATTCCCGCACCAACCCGAGGCCGCCGCGATACGCGCCGTCACCGCCGGAATCGGCTCGGAGCTCGGTGCGATGCACCCGGATCGGCGCGTCCATCTCAAGCGCCTCCACGGGCAGGTTCATACAGTTGGTACCGTCGGTTTCGATCACGTCGACACCGTCGAGACCATTGCTGGCCCCACTTCCGGACGCGATAAGCTCGCCGATGACATAACGGCTTCCATCGGCCCGGGCGCCACCGAAAGCCAGGAGCAGCATCTCTCCCGCCGCGTCCGCCGGCGCGCGTTCCGGCACCGCCTGGGCCAAGGCGCCGACGATACAGCCGGAGATGCGCTTGATCGTCGAGGTCCGCGCGTTGACGGGAGCCGGCTCGCGCGGATTAACCAGCGAGCCCTCGGGCAAATGCAGGCTGATCGGCCGAAAGCATCCGCCGTTGGTCGGGATATCGGGATCGGTCATCGCGTGGACCGCGAAGTAGGCCGCCGCGTGAGAGCCCGAGGGCATGCAATTGAAAGGCCCCCGCAACTGATCGGCGGTGCCGGTGAAATCCACGTGGATCGTATCGCCCTTGATCGTCACCGCCACCTCGATCCGGATCGCGGTGTCCTGATCGATGCCGTCATTGTCCAAGAAGTCATGATAGCGATGCACACCGTCGGGGATCGCCCTGATCGCGGCTCGCGTCATCATCTCGGAGCGGGCGAGAAGATCGCTGAAGATTTCATCCAACAGGGTCGCCCCGTGGCGCTCGGCGAGTTCACGCAAGCGCCGGCGGCCAATCTCGCACGCCGCGACCTGGGCGTTCAGATCGCCCGTGAAACTGTCGGGCATCCGCACGTTGAGCCGGAGCATCTTCATCAGGGTATCGTTGACCACGCCCCTGGACATGAACTTGAGCGGCGGGATGCGAATGCCTTCCTGATAGATCTCGGTCGCGTCCGTCGGGACCGAGCCCGGCGACATGCCGCCGACATCCTGGTGGTGGGTCATCGCCGCGCTGAGGGCGATCGGACGGCCATCGTGAAAGATCGGCATGATCAACGCGATATCCGGCAGATGGGTGCCGCCGAGATAGGGATCGTTCATCACATAGACGTCGCCGTCTTCCATCACCTCCGCCGGAAACTCGCCGAGAATCGACCGCACGACGGGTATAAGCGTCGCCAGGTGAATCGGGATCGCGACCGCCTGGGCCAGGGTCTCTCCGTCCATGGTGAACAGGCTGGCCGAGGCGTCCAGGCCTTCCTTCACGATGGGAGAGAAGGAGCTACGAAACAGCGTGGATTGCATCTCGTTGGCAATGCCATCCAGCTTGTTGCGCACCACCTCGACGGTGATCGGATCCAGCCGGTTGTCAGAGTGCTCGCTCATCCCGCGTCCTCCATCCGCTCCAGCATGATCAGCAGCGTATCGCGGACCACGCCGCGCCAGCCGGGCGGTACCCAAGTCGTCGTGTCGTCCTGCTCGATGATCACCGGTCCCTCGATCTCGCTCCCCGGCGCCAGGCGCGCCCGGTCAAGGATCTGGACTTCAAGCATCGCCGCGTCGCCTCCGGCGACGACTCGCCGCGTCCCCTTCAGCGCCGGGCCGGATTCAACCCTGAAATCCGGCGGGATCGCCTCGGAAGGCACGCGATGAACAGTCCGGAGATTGACGACCCTGGTCGCCCCCTCGACCGAATGGCCGTAAACTCGGTCATGCAGGGCCAGGAAGTCCCGGTAAAGTTTTTCCAGCGGCGCGCCGTCGTCGAGATCCAGCGGCACTTCCAGATGATAACCCTGACCGACGTAACAGATATCGGCGCTGTACAGGATCTCGGGCCGGACGTCACCGAGACGTTCCTCGGCCATCAACGCGGCGGCCTCGACATCAAGCTTGGCCAGACCCTGCTTGACCGCGTCGACATCCAGATCCCCGAGCGGTCTCGAGAACGACGCCGACACCTCATGTTCCACCGGCGCGGCCAAAAGCCCCGCCGCCGACAGCACGCCTGGGTGACGCGGCACCAGGACCTTGCGCATCGACAGTTCCTCGGCCAACGCGCAGGCATGCAGGCCGCCGCCGCCGCCGAGCGCCAAAAGCGCGAAGTCTCGAGGGTCGAAGCCCTGCATGATTGAGACCAGGCGAATCCCCTCGGCCATTTGCGCGGTCAGGACACGGTGAATGCCCCGGGCCGCGGCCTCGACCGACAGCGATAGCGGCGCGGCGATTTTCTCCTCGATCACGGCATGGGAGCGGGCTGGGTCAAGCGACAGGGTCCCACCCGCGAAATAACCTGGATCCAGGAGACCGAGCACGAGCGAGGCATCAGTCACCGTCGCCTCGTCCCCGCCGCGTCCATAGCAGGCCGGACCGGGATCGGAGCCGGCGGAATGCGGCCCGACCTTGAGGCCGCCGGCGCCGTCGATCCAGGCGATGCTACCGCCGCCGGAGCCGATGGCGTTCACGTCGACCATCGGGACCCGCACGGTAAAGCCGTCGATCACGCCCTCTTGGCGGACCAGTGGCTTGGCCCCGCTGATCAGGGCGATATCGCAGCTCGTCCCACCGATATCGACGGTGATCAGATCGCTCTCGCCATTCGCCTCGCCCTCGCCCAACCCGCCGACGACACCGCCCGCCGGGCCGGACAGAAACAGCCGAACCGGCCTGCGCCGCGCGACCGCCGCTCCCGCGAGGCCGCCCCGCGACTGCATCACCCGCAGTGGCGCGGCAACGCTTTCCGCTTCCAACGCGTTGGAAAGATTCGCCAGATAGGCATCCACGGTCGGCTTGATATAGGCATCGAAGGCGGTGACGACCGTACGCTCGTATTCGCGAAACACCGGATCGATCTCGCTTGAAAGCGAAACCGGAAGATCCGGCCAACGCCGGTCAACGATTTCCCGTATTCGGCGCTCATGCGCGGGATTGGCGAAGGAAAACAACAACGCAACCGCGAGCGAGGTCGCGCCCTCGGCCAGGACCGCCTCTACCGCGCGCGCAACGCTTTCCTCGTCCAGCGCCGTGATCACGGACCCGTCGGGCCCGACGCGCTCCTTGACCCCGACCCGGCGTCTACCCGGGGCCAGGAAGACCGGCGTCTCCGGCTCAAGACGTACGCTATACATATGCCGGCGCATCTGCCGGCCTATTTCCAAAACGTCCCGGAATCCCTCGGTGGTCAGCAGGCCGACCACCGCGCCCTTGCGCTCCAGCACAGCATTGGTCGCGACGGTGGTGCCATGCGAGAACACGGAAATTTCCTTCGGCGCCACGCCGTGATCCTCAATGAGGCGCCCGACACCCTCGACCACTGCCTGGCTAGGATCCGCCGGAGTGCTCGGCACCTTGAAAGCCAGCCGGGCGCCATCGCCGAATACACAGGCGAAGTCCGTGAAGGTTCCCCCCACGTCGACGCCAACCTTCAAGGAACTTTTCGACACGCCGTTTCCCGAGATCATTATTTCATTCCAGGTTTTATGACCCGCGATCAGCCCCACGTCACGACCTCATCGGAGTCCCGGGTGAATCATCGCACTCGGGTTGATCCGACACTCGATCCACAAAAATTTCCAAAAAACGACCATATTGTCGCATATAGACGATTTATATTGTCATCCTGTCGAGCGCATGGCTTTTTCGGGTGAACAGAGGCGCCGCTTCGCGCGACACGAAAAAACACGGGAGCCAGGATGAAACCCATCGAAACGGCCGAGGATATCTCCGTTTTGGCCTTTGGCTTCATGGCGTCGAAGGCTCTGTTCGCGGCCCTGCATGTCGATGTGTTTGGCGCTTTGAACTCCCGTTCGAAGACCGTTCATGAACTCGCCGACGCGACAAAGGTGCCGCCGACCCGCATGGCGACCCTGGTCACCGCCCTGGTTTCGGTGGGACTGCTGGTTCGAGACGGCGACAAGATTTCGAACGGCCCGGCCAGCGCGCTATATCTGGTGCGCGACGGGGCAAATTATTTCGGCGATTACCTGCGCTTTCAGATCGACCGGCAGATGTACCCGTTCATGGAGCACTTGGACCGTGTCCTGATCGGCGATTCCGATGGTGTCGAGTTCGCCACCTATGCCGACTGGATGGCGGACAAGGACCAGGCAGAGCTGTTTAGCCGCTCTCAACACTCCGGGTCCCTCGGGCCAGGCGCGGTTCTGGCCAAGCGCTTGGCTCTTGGAGAGGATGCATCGTCGATGTTGGACGTCGGTGGTGGCTCGGGCGCGTTCTCGATCATGTTCTGCAAGCGCTATCCGAATCTCCACGCGACGGTGCTCGACTTCCCCAACGTCATTGAGGTCGGCAAGCGCTTCGTGGCCGAGGAAGCGATGCAAGACCGCGTCGACTTTCTGGCGGCAGACGGGACCACCGCCAATTGGCCCGACGGCCAGGACGTGGTGCTGATGAGCTATCTATTCTCCGGGGTTCCCGAGCAAGCGATACCGGATCTCTGCGACCAGGCATTTCGCGTTCTCAGGCCGGGTGGCCTCGTCGCCGTGCACGATTTCATGGTCGGCAACGACCGCTCCGGACCGCCGCTGGCGGCGCTCTGGCAGCTCCAGCACATGGTCTATACCCCCGACGGGGTTGGATTGACGCCGAAATTCGTGGAAGACGCGCTTTCCATCGTCGGATTCGAAATCACGAAATGCGACGATCTGATCCCAGGGATGACCCAGGCGATGATTGCCCGCAAACCAGCCTGAGAGCCCGCGGAGGCTCGGTCCCGCCAGGTTCCGCGACCGGGGATGGCCATCACTTACCGTTGATTCCTTCCGCGCCATCCCCGAAGATGACGCGAGAAGAACAATGATGTCGGAAAACCGACGATAACAGGGACTGTTCGCGGATCACTCAATGTCGGCTGATGCCTTGATCCGCGAAACTCGAAAGGGGAGAAAGTCATGTCCAAGAAACAACTGCTAGGTTCACT
>JAYOIK010000046.1:0-21249 GCA_038118725.1 Alphaproteobacteria bacterium
GTAAAGCTCGCCGCGATACGCCTAAGATTGCGCGTTTGTGAGTCTACGGCCTAAGTGCCCGATCCGCTGGAAACCTCATGAAGGATTGATCCGGAGGATCGGAAATGCGGGTCGTAATGAAACAGGAAATAGCGTGAGAGTGTTGTCCCTCATCACTGTCGGGAATTATCGATAAAACCCTTGCCAGAACATTTCCAAATTCATCAATTTTTACATCCTCTACTTGCGGATTAACTAGAAAATCCTGGGCGCAGCGAACAAAAAAGTAAATCAGGTAGTTTAGACGCTCCAGGTGGCCTTGTTCTCCATTTCCATTCCAAACTTCACAGACAAAAGTCTCGACCTCTTCTTGCGGGCAATCTTCAAATGACCAAGAGAGAAACCGAAGCACAAAGGCTTCGCCGAGCAAATCCGGTTCCAATTGGCTGATTGGGCTGGATCGTAAACCACAAAAAAAGTCAAACGTCTGATGCGCGAACATGCCCTGCATCCACCGTGCCGGCGCCACCGCCATTAACCCACGGACACGTCGCGCCGATTGGCGAGATCCGCAACGGACAACCACATAGACGGGATTGAGGGAGACTGTGTGGCTGGGGAACCTGGATTCGAACCAGGACCGACGGAGTCAGAGTCCGTTGTTCTGCCGTTAAACTATTCCCCAGCAGTGTTTCTATAAATCGTTTAATATCAATGACATACGATAAATTTAGCAACGAACGCCGAAGTTAGCAGGCCTGGCGGTGTAAGGCAAGCAATGGGTTAAGCGAGGTTGAACGCTAGCCTCGCCTTGGAGCCCAGCTCAGAGGCCATGGCATCATCTCTGTTAAATGGTTACAATGTCCGGGAAATGGCGCCCTTGGGGGTGCGCGGACTTTTTGGATGTGGAAATGTCCACCGGCCGACATACGCCGTCGCGCCGGTTTCGCCGAAGAGACGGCCAGCGTTCCGGGCAGGGACCCGGTGATCGCGCCACGTCGGTGATGCCGGGACATCGGACCCGCTCGCAACGCGAGCGCGGGCGCGACGTGCTGGCGGCGTTGGATCTTGGAACCAATAACTGCAGATTGCTGATCGCGCATCCCAAGGATGATGCGTTCCGGGTGGTGGATGCTTTTTCGCGCATCGTGCGCCTGGGCCAGGGAATTTCAAACACCGGGGCGCTGTCGGAAGAGGCGATGGATCGGACCCTGGAAGCCCTCAGGATTTGCGCCGAGAAGATGAGCCGCCGGGATGTCACCCTTTCGCGGGTGGTTGCCACCGAGGCTTGCCGACGCGCCGGGAATGGCGACGCCTTTATCGACCGGGTGAAGTCGGAAACCGGCTTGCAACTCGAGGTGATTTCAAACCGCGAGGAGGCCGAACTCGCGCTCGCCGGATGTCTGCCGCTGTTCGATAAGCGCATTCCCAACGCGATCGTCTTCGATATCGGCGGCGGCAGCACGGAGTTGGCCTGGACCCGGCACGACCGCGATGGCCGGCGACTCGGCCTTGACGTGATGTCGATGCCGATCGGGGTGGTCACGCTGACCGAAAAATATGGCGGGGATCAATTCGAGGGCGGGACGTATCGCGCGATGATCGATGAATGCCTGGATCGCCTGAACGCCTTCGACGCGAGGCACGGGATCGCCGAGCGAGTCGGGGAGGACAGCGTGCAAATGTTGGGCACCTCGGGCACGGTGACGACGCTCGCCGGTTTGCGTCTCAATCTCAAGCGCTATGTCCGTGATCGCGTGGACGGCACCTCGCTCGGTTTTGATGATGTGCGCCGTCTTGCCGGCGACCTCGCGGGAATGGGGTTCGAGGAACGCGCCGCGTTTCCCTGTATCGGACAGGAACGCGCGGACTTGGTCGTGGCGGGATGCGCGATACTGGAAGCGATCTGCGAGAAATGGCCGGTCGGGCGCTTGCGGGTCGCGGACCGGGGCGTGCGCGAGGGGATCCTGTTCGGGTTGCTCGGTCAACTCTCGGGAGCGTCGCGATGAGTGGATCCAGCGAATGAGCGCTTCGGCAAAGGGCTCTTCGGGAAAGGGAAGCGGCAACCGCAAGCGGGGTAGTGGTGCCCGCGCCGCGACCGTACGACTGAAAACCGCCAAGGGCCGCACTATCTCCTCGCAACGATGGTTGCAACGACAGTTGAACGACCCTTATGTGCAGGAGGCCCAGCGACTGGGCTTTCGCTCGCGCTCGGCCTTCAAGCTTCAGCAACTCGACGAGAAGTTCCACTTCCTCGCCTCCGGCCAACGGGTCGTCGATCTCGGAGCGGCCCCGGGGGGCTGGACCCAGGTGGTTGCCGCGCGGGTGCTTGGCGACTCCGGAAAGGGCCGCGTGGTCGGCCTGGACATCCTCGAGATGGAGCCACTCGCGGGAGCGGAGATCCTGCAAGCCGATTTCATGACCGACGAGGGCCTGGCGGCGCTTACCAGTCTCTTGGGGGGGGCGGCGGACCTGGTGCTGAGCGACATGGCGGCGCCGACGACGGGGCACGCGCCGACCGATCATCTGCGGACCGCCGCGCTCTGCGAGGCGGCGTTCGATTTCGCCGAGAACGTGCTTAGCCCGGGCGGCGCGTTCGTCGCCAAGGTCTTCAAGGGCGGAAGCGAGGCGGAGCTCCTGGCCCGCATGAAGCGCGCCTTCAAGACCGTGCGCCACGCCAAGCCCGCCGCCAGCCGTCCCGAGTCGCCGGAAACCTATGTGGTGGCGATGGGGTTTCGTGGTGACGGCGGCGGTGGTCGGTCACGCTGAAGGCCATATGCAGCAAGGCGAAGCGGTTTTCGCGAGACGACCTTGTAAATGTCGCTTGGCTAGCGCGCCGCGCGGTGTATAGTCCAGCGCCACCGTTGCCAACGGAGGCCCTCCATGGAAATTCGCGAAGCCCTGACTTTCGACGACGTGTTGCTGGAACCGGCGCGCTCGTCGGTATTGCCGGCGTCGGTACAAACCGCCACCCAACTTACCGCCGAGATATCCCTCGGAATCCCCGTCGTTTCGGCGGCGATGGACACGGTGACTGAAAGCCGGTTGGCGATCGCCATGGCGCAGCTCGGCGGGCTCGGCGTGGTTCACAAGAACATGGATGTCGAGCGCCAGGCCGCCGAGGTTCGCGCGGTCAAGAAGTTCGAGGCCGGGATGGTGGTCAATCCATTGACGATCCACCCGGACCAGACCTTGGCCGACGCGCTTGACCTGATGGACCGGCATAAGATCAGCGGGATACCGGTTGTGCGGCGCCGAACCGACCGGCTGGTGGGGATCTTGACTAACCGCGATGTCCGCTTCGCGACCGACCGCGGCCAGAAGGTCAGCGAGCTGATGACCAAGCGGGTTATCACCGTGAGCGAGGACGTGACGCCGAACGAGGCCAGGCGGTTGTTGCACAAACATCGGATCGAAAAGCTGATCGTGGTCGACGGCGAGCAGAAATGCGTCGGACTGATCACCGTCAAGGATATCGAGAAAGCCCAGAACCACCCCGATGCCTGCAAGGATCAACAAGGGCGTTTGCGGGTCGCGGCGGCGACGGGGATCGGCGACGAGGGCCTGGCCCGGGCCGAGGCCTTGTTCGACGCCGAGGTGGATCTGATCGTTATCGATACCGCTCATGGTCATTCCGAAAATGTCCTGGCCTCGGTGAACCAGATCCGCAAACTTTCGAACTACACGCAGATTATCGCCGGCAACGTGGCGACTGGGGATGGCGCGAAGGCCTTGCTCGATGCCGGCGCGGACGCGATCAAGGTCGGCATCGGGCCGGGCTCGATTTGCACGACCCGCATGGTCGCCGGTGTCGGCGTGCCGCAATTGACCGCCGTGGTCGACGCGGTCGAGGTCTGCGCCAAGGCCGGGATACCGGTGATTTCGGACGGCGGCATCAAGTATTCCGGTGACCTTGCTAAGGCGATCGCGGCGGGCGCCGATTGCGCGATGATCGGCTCGCTCTTCGCTGGTACCGACGAAAGCCCTGGGGACGTGTATCTGTATCAGGGCCGCTCCTATAAGGCGTATCGGGGCATGGGGTCGATCGGGGCGATGGCGCGTGGCTCCGCCGACCGATATTTCCAGGAAGAGGTCTCGGATCACTTGAAACTGGTGCCGGAGGGCATCGAGGCGCAGGTCCCTTACAAGGGACCGATCGGCGCGGTGGTGCACCAGCTTATCGGCGGTTTGAAGGCGGCGATGGGCTATACAGGCAGCGGGTCCATCAAGGAGATGCAGACCAACAGTAAGTTCCTTCGGATCACCAATTCCGGGTTGCGGGAGAGCCACGTTCACGACGTTTCGATCACCCGCGAGGCGCCGAACTACAGGCCCAACCTGTGATACCCGCCGCCCGGGTCGCGGCGGCGATCGAGGTTTTGGAGATCGCGGATCGCGAGAAGGCGCCCGCGGATCGGGTTCTGGCGGATTTTTACCGCCGCCGCCGCCGCTACGCCGGCTCCAAGGACCGCGCCGCGATCAATGGCCAAGTCTACGGCGTTACCCGCCGACGGATTCGCTTGGATTGGTGGCTGGCCCGCCTCGGCGCCGAGATGACGCCTCGATCAAGGGTGATCGCGGATCTAATGCTTGTCGACGGCGCGTCATCGGAGGGTTTATCGGCGCTTTTCGATGGCTCGACCCACGGCCCGGCGGAATTGACCGAGGCCGAGCGGGCGATTTCCGACGGGCTCCAGGGACAGTCGCTGGAGCATCCGGAGGCGCCGGATTGGGTGCGCTTGGAGTGCCCGGAATGGATCGCCGCGCGACTGGCGCCGAGCCTGGGTGAGCGCCTCGAAAGCTGCCTCAAGGCGTTGGCCGAGGAGGCGTCGTTTGATCTGCGCCTGAACCCGATCATCACGAGCGACCGTGACGCGGTGCGCGCCGCTCTGGCCAAGGCAGGGCTCGAGACCGAGCCGACGCCGTATTCGCCGCTTGGGCTCAGGGCGACGGCGCGTCGCCGGATCGAAGGTATGAAACCGTTCAAGAACGGCGTGATCGAGGTTCAGGACGAAGGCGCGCAACTCGCCTCGCTTCTGGTCGCGGCCAGGCCGGGAATGCAGGTCGCCGACTTTTGCGCCGGCGCCGGTGGCAAAACGCTGTTGATGGCGGCGGGCATGGAGAACAAGGGCCGGGTCCTGGCCATGGATGTCGCGGAGGATCGTCTGAATCGCGCGGCGCCCCGGGTGGCGCGGGCCGGTTTGCACAATGTGGAGCGCCGAGTACTGAAGAGCGAGGAGGACCGGTTTCTCAAGCGCTGGACCCGCCGTTTCGACCGCGTGCTGGTGGATGCGCCCTGCACCGGCCTTGGTACCTGGCGCCGCGCGCCGGAGGCTCGCATGCGCTATGGCGAGGCCGATATGGCCGGGATGACGGCGCTGCAGGATCGGATTCTCTCCAGCGCCGCGCGCCTGACCAAGCCCGGCGGGCGATTGGTTTACGTGACCTGCTCGCTTTTGCCGGAAGAGAACCAGGACCGGGTAAACGCTCTCCTGGCCCGCCGCGACGATTATCGAGTCCTACCCGCGGCCGCGGTCTGGGCCGAGACGATCACCGCGATCGGTGGCCCGGAATGCCCGGAATTCGGTGACTTTCTGGCATTGACTCCCGACCGCCACGGCACCGACGGCTTTTTCGTCGCGGTGCTGGAGAGAAGCGAGAATGCCGCCGAGGACGGCATGTGATCGCGACGGCCGGAAGCGGCGAGGCCTCTTATGGTGGGAAAAGTCACCTGGAATTATGGACAGCCGCGCTTCACCCCCGTTAGTCTACCCGGGTTCGCAATTGACGGTGGAGCCGAAGCTTGTCGGGCTCGTTCACGGTAGAAATCAGACCAGCGGTGACGGCGGATGCCGCCGGGATCTCCAAGGTTCAGGTGGATGCTTGGCGTGATGCCTATGTCGGACTGTTGCCGGACCAGGCGCTGATCGACATGAACCCCACCAAGGCGGCGCCCCGGTGGATGCGGATCATTGTCCAGATGGGCGACCCGCGACAGTTCTGTGTCGCCGTCTACGAGGGCAAGATAGTCGGCTTCTGCCATGGTGGCGCGCAACGCCGGGCGCTTGATCCAATGCGCCGTCGTCGTCCTGGCGTGGCCGAGATCTACACCCTCTATGTTGATCCGAATTTCCAGGGCTGCGGGATAGGCTCTGCCTTGATGATGCGGGTTTCCGGGCATCTGCGAGATGCCGGATATACCGCGCTGACCTTATCGATGTTGAGCGGCAACAGGATCGCCCGGCGGTTCTATCAGCATCTCGGCGGCGAGCTCGGCGAGGAAACCCCGAGCGTCGTCATGGGAACGCCGGCCAGCGAGGTATTGTATCGCTGGGAGGACATCACCTCGCTGCTGGAGCGGCTTGACGCGGTAATGGGTTGACGCCCGCCAACGCGTAACGCGTCGCGACGCCGAATTGTCTTTCCGACCAGTCCTTTCATGACCCATCCCGTGATCAACGGAGCCAAGCGGTCGCCGGCGGTTGACCAATCCTCGCCCGTGCGGCTTAATGCCGGCTCCTAGGGGAGCCGTAACTGGCTGAGATATTCCGGCGACATGCCGGGATGACCCTTCGAACCTGATCCGGGTAATGCCGGCGCAGGGAGTGGAGCGCGGCCAACGCCGTATATCTCATGCCACGCCCGTGTCCGGCACCCGACATAACCGTCGAGGAAAGCCGTCGCGCCATGACTTTTTCGTTTCGCTCCATCGCCCTCGCGGGGGTGCTCTGCCTATCTCTGTTGGTCCAGCCCGCCGAGGCGCGGACCAAGCTCACCGTGATGCTGGATTGGTTCGTCAATCCCGACCACGCGACCCTGGTGGTCGCGGAGAAACTGGGGCTGTTCGAGAAGGCCGGGCTCGAGGTGACGATGGTGGAGCCCGCCGACCCCAACGATCCGCCGAAACTGGTGGCCGCGGGCAAGGCCGATATCGCGATCTCGTATCAGCCGCAACTGCATCTCCAGAACGCCGAGGGCCTTCCCCTGACGCGGATTGGCACCTTGGTGGCCACCCCGCTGACCACCTTGCTGGTCCTGGCCGATGGGCCGGTAAAGTCCATCGCGGATCTCAAGGGCAGGAAGGTCGGATTCTCCGTCGGCGGTTTCGAGGACGCGATCCTGGCCGCGATGCTTGAGCGTCATGGCCTCACGACCAAGGATATCGAGCTGATCAACGTGAATTTCTCGCTCAGCCCCTCGCTGATCTCCGGCCAGGTCGACGCGGTGATCGGCGCCTATCGCAATTTCGAGCTGAACCAGATGGATATCGTCGGTCGCCCCGGCAAGGCGTTCTATGTCGAGGAAGAGGGCGTGCCGGGCTATGACGAGTTGATCGTGGTAGCCAATCGCGGGCGGTTGGACCGGCCCGAACTCGCCGCCTTCATCGGCGCGCTGGAGGCCGCCGCCCAGTATCTGGTCAATCATCCCGAGGAATCCTGGGAGATGTTCAAGAGCTATAAGAAAGGCCTGGATGACGAGCTTAACACCCGCGCCTTCCGCGATACCCTGCCGCGGTTCGCGCTGCGCCCCGGCGCCCTGGACAACGGCCGTTACGAGCGTTTCGCGGCTTTCCTGGTCAAGCAGGGCCTGATCAAGGAGCCGGGCAAGGTCTCCGACTACGCGGTTGAGTTGAAGCGGTGAGCGCCGAGGCCTTCGATCCCGCGTCCGGCCGTTTCACCGACTGGCTGCGGGCGCGAACCGGTCCGCTCTGGGCGCGCGCGACCGCGCATGCCTTCACCACGGAACTGGCCGCCGACACGCTCGCCGATGACGTCTATCGCCGCTATCTGATCCAGGATTATGTCTTCATCGAGACCCTGGTGACGGTGCTCGGCCACGCGGTCGCGCTGGCCCCGGGCATGCCGGCGAAGAAGCGATGGGCCGGGTTTCTTGGGGCGATCACCTCGGAGGAAAACGACTATTTCCTCAGAAGTTTCGATGCCCTCGGCGTTCCGGAGAATGAGCGCGAGACTACCCCCTTGCTCCCGCCGATCCAGGCCTTCGCCGATCTGATGCTGGACGCCGCCCGAAGCGGCGCCTACGAGGAGGTGCTGGCGGTCATCGTTCCGGCGGAGTGGGTGTACCTTACCTGGGCCCAGGCGGCGCCGAGGCCCTATCCCGCGCGGTTCTATCTCTCGGAATGGATCGAGCTGCACGACAATCCGGGCTTCGAGGAAATCGTCGGCTGGATGCGCGGCGAACTCGACCGGGTGGGGCCGACACTCTCGCCGGACCGCCAAGCGGTGGTCACGGAACGCTTCCGCCGCCTCGTGGAGCTGGAAGTCGCGTTCTTCGACGCGGCCTATGGGTGAGGGGGGCGACGGCGCCACCCCACCTCCCGTCGCCCTGGCGAACGGCAGGGCCTTTTCTCGCAAGAGCGAGGCAATCGCTTATCCGCCACGACCGGGCCAAGCATCGCGAGGTCCTGCCTTGCGCCAGGACGACAGGCGGGGCGGAGGTTCGCCTTTCCCTACGTCAACGGTGCCTTGTCCGCCGCCGAGGCGCGTTGGGCGAAGCCTTCGTATTTCGACCAGTCGAGCGGGTGTTCGGCAACCGTGTCCGGGTCCCACATCTGGCGCTCGACGCCGAGGACGTTGCCGCCATAGACATGCAGGCCAAGCGCCGGGGTGTCGCTGGTGCATTCAGCCACGTGGACGGCCTTGGCCGGCATGAAGAACACCGAGCCGGCCTCCAGATCCACCGAGCGCTCGAAGGTTAGGGAGCCGTCGTCGTTGCGGGTGTAGAGTGAGTTCTTCTCCGAGCCCGCCAGCACCAGGATCGCGGCCCAGGTTCCGTGATTATGCGGCGGGGTACGCCTACCGTCCGGGAAACGAACCTTGAGCAGGCTGAGGTTCGGCGCTCGATAGAAGGCCTGCAACGCGTTGCCGCCGGAGCCGTTGATATAGGCAAGCGCGTCCTCCACGCCCTTCAGATCGCTTTTCAGGTCGTTCATCACCTGGACGGCGGCCTTGTGGGCGTATTCCTCCGGCTGATCGGCGACGGCGGCGGTAAAGCGATTGACCAGGTCGGCGACGTTCATCTCGGGGCCTCTCGATATGCATTTAGGCTAGTGGTAGGTTCGCCATGCAGTGTTGTCGACGCCGCTCGGAAAGGCAAGGGGCGAGGCGTGGGGCGACGCGGCGGTGACGGCGGCGCGCTACATCCAGTCGACATTCTGCGGAAATACTGAGCGACGAACTGATAGGTCATCTGGACCATCTAGCGGTTATGTTTGCTCTTACCCTCGATCTTGAAATCCCATTTCTCGATAAGCTCGTCCCAGATCAGCATTTTCTGGTGCAGCCGATCGCGGGTCTCGCGAATGAAGACGACTTGTTCGTCGACGGCTTTCAACGTCTCGGCGACCTGCTTCATGCGGGTGTCCACGTCGTGGAAGGCGTCGCGGAAGTTCTTCACCGGCGGGCCCATGAGAACCTTGCAGCGTTGGATTTCGTCCACGAAGTGACGTTCGGAGGAATGGTGCTGCGCGACCTGGTCAAGTTTGTCGACGATGCGGGAGACATGAACGTAGCGTTCCCGAAGGCCTTCGATATAGGCCAACTCCCGCATGATCTGGTCGGCGTGCTGGGCGACGGTGGGGGCGCGGCCCTCGCCGAGGCCGATTTTTTGTCCGATCAGGTCGAGGCCGGATTGGACAAACATCTTGCCATCGGAGCTTTCCAGGAACGCGCCTAAATTATCCGGCGCCTTGGTGATCCCGCCGTTCGGCGCGCCGAGCAGGGCGATCCTGAACATGAACCCGTTCTTGGCCCGCTCGCGATGGCGGTCCTCCACGCTCCAGCTTGCCGAGCCGTCCAAAAGCTCCCGCGGGATCGTGTCGCCCGGGCGAATGTCCCGCACGTATTTCAGGCCCTGGGCGACCAGGTCCAGGAGTTTCGAGTCCTCGCCCTCGGGGTCCAGGTTGAACTCTTGGTGCAGTGCCTCGAAGGTTATCGCCGCCGCGTGCTCGCCGACATCCATGAGCAGCACGGGTTGATGATCCGAGGCGGATAGCGCGAAGCGATTGCCAGGGATCTGGAAAATCTTGTGGTTGAAATTGAATACTTCAGCGGACTCTTCGGTACTCAAATCCATGCCTTTCAATGGCGATCACCGCGGGATTCACGAGTGGCGGGTCAAGAAATCACGTCGTTAACCTCTTGCACCCTGAATGTTCTGAGTTCGATATGTTAAGTATCAAGTCGAAAAAAATTATCAGTCAAGATAATATTAACTTTTTTTACATGATTTATTTAAAAATTATCTGGATTTTTCGTGCAAAAATAGGTGAGGTTTTCTAAATTTTCTGTATCATAACAGTTATATTGATGCGCATAACCTATAAAAGTTTTTTATACAAAATTTTTATAAAAAAGATCTTATTGTATAAATATAGCATTTTGAAGATATCGTCTTTTTTGTATTTTTATCAATATATCTAAATGTGTATATCTTTTTGATGAGACGGCATGAAGATGTCGAACGCGGTCAATCCCCGCGGAAAAGACTTGGTGTCGACGCCGAGAGCCAAATCCCTTTCGGGGGGCTGCCTCCCGGCATCGATCCAATCTCAGCGTGTGCTAAGCCGCCGCCTCTTCATGATCGAGGTCGCCTTCCGCGGCTCCGGCGCAGTTGATCGAGAGCGCGCCGTCGCGGGTGGAGACCTCGACCAAGGTTCCCTCGGCGACACTGCCATCCAGGATCTTGTTGGCCAAGGGGTTCTGCAAGGCCCGCTGGATAACCCGCTTCAGGGGGCGCGCGCCGTATACCGGGTCATAGCCGGCATCGGCAAGCCACCGCATCGCCTCATCATCGATGTTGATCGAGATGTTGCGATCCTCCAGCAGGGCGCGTAGCCGGGATAGCTGGATCTTGACCACATCCGCCATGTCGGCGCGATCGAGGCGGCTGAACAGTAGAACCTCGTCCAGACGATTGAGGAACTCGGGGCGCAGGGCGCCACGCACTACATTCATGACCGTCTCGCGCACCGCCTCAACGGATTCCCCATCCTCCTGCGCCGCCAGATGTTCGGCGCCGAGATTGGAGGTCATGATGATCAACGTGTTGCGGAAGTCCACCACCCGGCCTTGGCCATCGGTAAGGCGACCGTCGTCCAATACCTGTAGCAATACGTTGAAGACGTCGGGATGGGCCTTTTCCATCTCGTCGAACAGCACCACCTGATAGGGCCGCCGGCGCACCGCCTCGGTCAGGGCGCCGCCTTCATCGTAGCCGACATAGCCTGGAGGCGCGCCGATCAGCCGAGCGACCGAGTGCTTCTCCATGTACTCGGACATGTCCATGCGGACCATCGCGGCCTCGTCATCGAACAGGAACTCCGCTAGCGCCTTGGTCAGCTCTGTCTTGCCGACGCCGGTGGGGCCGAGGAACAGGAACGAGCCTATCGGCCGGTGTGGGTCTTGCAGCCCGGCCCGCGAGCGGCGCACCGCGTTGGCCACCGCCGAAATCGCCTCGTGCTGGCCGATTACCCGGCCATGCAGCTTGGTTTCCATGTCCAGCAGCTTCTCGCGCTCGCCCTCCATCATCTTGTCCACGGGGATGCCGGTCCAGCGCGAGACGATGGAGGCGATGTCCTCCGGCGTGACTTCTTCCATGACCATTTGGTTCTTCGACGCGCTCTCGGCCTCGCGGATCGATTTCTCAAGCTCCGGAATTACCGCGTACATGAGCTCACCGGCGCGTTCGTAGTTGCTCTCGCGTTGCGCGACCTCGAGCTCGTGGCGGGCTTCCTCGAGTTTCTCCTGCACCTTCTGGGTGCCGGAGACGGTTTCCTTCTCCGCCTTCCAGCGCGCGGTCAGTTCGGCCGACTTCTCCTCGAGCTCGAACAATTCGTCCTGAAGCTTGTCCAGACGCTCGTGACTGGCGATATCGGTTTCCTTGATCATCGCCTGCTCCTCGATACGAAGCTGGATGATCTTGCGGTCAAGCTCGTCGATCTCCTCGGGTTTGGAATCGATCTGCATGCGCCGGCGGGACGCGGCTTCGTCGACCAGATCGATCGCCTTGTCGGGCAGGAAACGGTCGGTGATGTAGCGATTGGAGAGATTGGCCGCCGCGACCAGCGCGCTGTCGGTGATCCGCACGCCGTGATGCAACTCGTATTTCTCCTTCAATCCGCGCAGGATCGAGACCGATTCGATCACCCCGGGCTCGCTGACCAGCACCGGCTGAAAACGCCGGGCCAAGGCCGCGTCCTTCTCGATATGCTTGCGATACTCGTCCAGCGTCGTCGCGCCGATACAGTGCAGCATGCCGCGCGCAAGGGCGGGTTTCAGCATATTGGAGGCGTCCATGGCGCCTTCCGCCGCGCCGGCGCCGACCAGGGTGTGCAACTCGTCGATGAACAGGACCACGTCACCCTCGGCGTGAGTGATCTCCTGGAGAAGGGCCTTGAGCCGCTCCTCGAACTCGCCGCGAAACTTCGCGCCGGCGATCAGCGAGCCGAGATCCAGACTCAACAGCCGCTTGTCCTTGAGACTCTCGGGCACGTCGCCATTGACGATGCGCAGCGCCATTCCCTCGGCGATGGCGGTCTTGCCGACGCCGGGCTCGCCGATCAGCACGGGGTTGTTCTTGGTGCGCCGCGAGAGAACCTGGATGGTCCGGCGGATCTCCTCGTCGCGCCCGATGACCGGGTCGAGCTTGCCGTCCCGCGCCATCTTGGTGAGGTCGCGGGTGTATTTGTACAGCGCGTCATAGCCGGATTCCGCCGTCGCGCTATCGGCGTTACGGCCCTTGCGCAGATCGTTGATCGCGGTGTTGAGCGCCTGTGGGGTTAGGCCGTTGTCCTTGAGAATCCGCCCGGACGGGATATCCGGCATCATCGTCAGCGCGAGCAGCATGCGCTCGACGGTGATGAAGCTGTCCTTGGCCTTTTCCGAAATCGTTTGGGCCTGCTGCAAAAGGCGGGTGAACTCTCCGGAGGCGAAAACCTGACCGGCCCCGGAACCCTCGACCTTGGGGATCTTGGACAACTCGGCGTCAACCGCGAGAAGCGCGTTGGCCGGATCACCACCCGCCTGGGTGATCAACTTGGCGCACATGCCCTCCTTGTCATCAAGCAGGACCTTGAGCAGGTGCTCCGGCGTCAGGCGTTGATGGTTGCTATTGGCCGCCAGCGTGTGGGCGTTTTGCAGGAACCCGCGGGACCGCTCGGAAAATTTTTCGAATTCCACTGTTCGTACTCCCATGCCCACCGCGCGACGCGCCGATGGGATCGTCGGCGCCCCAAGGATCGGCGACGCCAGGTTTGATCTCGCGCCCCGTCTTGATACCGCGACCCACGACGTCGCTCCATGATATCGCCTCGAAGCGGCAAAGTCCTCGACACCGCGCGGACCCGAATCATGGCGTCCGGCGCGGCATGGCTCGGATATGGTGTTGTAAATTCGCAACACAAGGGGGTGGAACGCGGTTTTACCTGAAACCGAGGCATTCCGCGTCATCGTGGCGCATGGGGCCGAGTTGACAGACTTCCACGCGGGATTCAGGTTACGGCATCATGACCGCGAAAATTCAGGCTCTGTATCGCTACCCCGTAAAGGGACTGTCGGCGGAAGCGCTAGACCGAGTGGACCTGCGCGCCGGCGAGGCGTTGCCGCATGACCGACGGTTCGCGATTGCCCATGGAGCCGCCAAGCGTCTTGATCCGGCGAACCCCGAATGGATGCCGAAGGGTTTCTTTCTCCAACTCATGTCCAACGAGAAGCTGGCGACTCTCCGTAGCCACTTTGATCCGGATAGCGGTTTTCTAACGATTACTCGGAATGGGCGACAAGTGTGCCGGGGAAAGATCACCGAACCCACGGGGCGTGCCGTCGTCGAACAGTTCATGGCGGCCTATATGGGAAAACAGGCGCGGGGACAACCAAAGCTGGTCGAAGCGCGGGAACAGCCGTTTTCCGACACTCGGGTTCCTTTCGTCTCGATCATCAACGCGGCCTCGGCGATGGATTTAGGGCGGGTGGTCGGCAAGTCCGTGAATCCGATGCGCTTTCGCGGCAACATCCTGATCGACGGCATGGCGCCGTGGAGCGAGTTTGATTGGGTCGGGAAAACCATCCGGGCCGGCGGCGCGATCCTGCGGATCGAGGAGCGGACCGGGCGTTGCGCGGCGACCAATGTGGATCCCGACTCCGGCGCGCGGGACATGACCCTGCCGCGAAGCATGCAGCATGCCTTTGGTCATGAGGATTGCGGGGTTTACGCCCGTGTCATCGACGGCGGCGTTGTGGCGGTTGGAGACGAGGTTTCCGTCGCTTGACGGTCGCCGCTAGGCGGGCCTCCCAACATGACCAGAGCGTGATCAGTCGCCGGCGATTTCCTCGGGCTGACTTGGCGCCGGCGCGGCGCGGGGGCGGCGTCGTGGCCGTGGCGCCGGCGCGGTTTCGTTTGCCTCCACCGTGGGCGCGCCAACGACCGTGACGGTAACACCAGGCGTGACCTGCTCGCTCGGCGCGGAACGATCCTCGTCGCGTTGGGCCGGCGCATCGTCGCCGTTGGACGGGCGCCGTCGGCGCAGTGAAAGAGGCCGGCGCGCGGGACGCGCGTCATCGCCGTCATTGGACGGGGCGGCCTCGGTCGGGCTTGCTTCGGCTGGGCTTGCTTCGGCCGGCTTGGCGCCCGCGGCATCGTCGCCGGTCGCTTCGGACGCCGCGTCTGGGCGCGATGTAGATTGCTCTCCCGTCGAGGCCGGTTGACCGGATGGCGCGTTGGCCGTCGACAAGTTCAATTCCGGTTGGGGTTCGCCCTCTTGAAACTGATTTGGCTGCTGCTCTTCGCCGTGGTTCTGCTGAGCGCCGTTTCCACGATTGCGGTGGGCGTCGCCCCCCGTTTCCTCGCTGAACGCGCTAATGATGCGGAAATAGTGCTCGGCGTGCTGAAAGTAGCTTTCGGCCAGAACCCGGTCGCCATTTTGCGCCGCGTCGCGCGCCAGGTTGAGATATTTCTCATGCACCTGATTCGCGTTACCTCGGATCCGAACGTCGGGACCGTTGCTATCGAAAGTCTGATTGCGGTTCGGAGTTCCGGAGCGGCGGTTGTTATTACCGCCACGACCCCGCCCACGTTTGTTGTGTGGACCTTGTCTCATTTGTAACCGTTCGCTTTGTTACGTTGTCCAAGCAAAGAGTCTCTCTTTGCCGCGCTACCATCCGCGTAGTCGTGCCCAATCTCGCGGGCGCCGATGCTTTTTGTCGTGCGGAAATCTGGCCTGTCCCGTAGAGGCATCGCCTCATGTGCCAGTGACCAGAGAATAATCCGGTTTGCCGGTCAATCCAAGCGCAAAGTAACCCCTTTAGCCGCCACCGTCTTGCAGCACCAGACAGCGGTCATGGCCGGCGAGATCGGAGCGGACCGCGATGGTCTTCAGGCCTTTACCGGCCATGATCGCCGTCACCTCCGCGCGCTGATCATGCCCGATTTCCAGGAAAACATGGCCATTCTCGGCCAAAACTCGGCCAAAACGCGAGGCCAGGTCCCGATAACAATCTAAACCGTCCGGTCCGCCGTCCAAGGCGCGGACCGGCTCATGCACGGCCACTTCGGGCTCAAGGGTTGGAACGACGGATCTCGGAATATACGGAGGATTGCACAAGATCACATCGAAGATGGTGTCGAGACCGTCATCCCAGTGCGCGACCTGGAAAGTGACGCGATCCTCCAAGCGGTTGGCCTTGGCGTTGCGTCGGGCGAGAGAGACGCATTCCGGCGAGATATCAATACCCGTGCCGCGGGCTTGCTGGAATTCCGCCAGGACCGACAGGAGAAGACACCCGGTTCCTGTGCCGAGATCGAGAACGTGAAGCGGCGCCTCGCGCGGCGCGACATGATCCAGCACCGCCTCGATCAGCGTTTCGCTATCAGGTCGAGGGTCCAGCGCGGCTTCGTTGAGTTCGAATTCCAGACTCCAAAACCCTCGAGATCCAAGTATCCGGGATACCGGTTCGCGGTTAAGGCGCCTTCGAACAACCGCGTCGAAAGCCGTGCCCACCACCGACGATACCGCCTCATCCTCGCGACCGTAAAACCGCTCGCCCGGCGCGCCGAGTACGTGGGCCAATAGAACCCTCGCGTCCAAACGTGGCTGAGCGATATCCGCCGCCGCGAAACGCCGGCTCGCGTCATCAAGCAAGTCTCGGACCGTGCTCGCGTCCACCTCGGGCGCGGCGAGTTTCGTCACGACATCGTCGCCAGACGCGCGGCTTCGTCCTCGGCGGTAAGCGCGTCGACGATCTCGTCCAGGGATTCGCCGGTCAGCACCTTGTCGATCTTGTGCACGGTCAAGTTGATACGGTGATCGGTTACGCGGCCCTGGGGAAAGTTATAGGTCCTGATACGCTCGGAGCGGTCGCCGGAGCCGACTTGGCCACGCCGTTCCTCGGCCCGTTCGCTGTCGACGCGGCTGCGCTCGAAGTCGTAAAGCCTGGCGCGCAGGATCCGCATCGCCTTGGCCTTGTTTTTGTGCTGAGACTTCTCGTCCTGTTGAGAGACCACGATCCCGGTCGGCAGATGGGTGATACGAACAGCGCTGTCGGTGGTGTTGACCGATTGGCCGCCCGGCCCGCTGGCACGGAAAATATCGATCCGCAGGTCCTTGTCGGCGACCTGGATATCGACTTCCTCGGCCTCGGGTAGGACCGCGACGGTGGCCGCCGAGGTGTGGATTCGACCACCGGATTCAGTAACCGGGATTCGCTGAACGCGATGCGCGCCGGACTCGAACTTGAGACGCGCGAAAACCGACAGGCCGGTTACCGACGCGATGGCCTCGCGATAGCCACCGATGGCGTTTTCCGATACCTCCATCACCTCGAATTTCCAGCCGCGCAGATGCGCGTATTTTTGATACATCGAGAACAGGTCGGCCGCGAACAGCGCTGCCTCGTCGCCGCCGGTTCCGGCGCGTACCTCAAGGATGGCGTTCTTCTCGTCGGCCTCGTCGCGGGGGAGCAGAAGCCGCTCGACCTCGCGCGCGAGGGTGGGAAGCTTCTCGGAAAGCGAGGCGACCTCGGCCTTGGCCATCGCCTGCATTTCCGGGTCCTCGCCGCTATCCGCCGCCATGGCGAGCGCTTCGTCGAGTTCATCATGCAAGGCGCGCAGCTCGCCGATCTTGGCGGCGATCGGCGCCAGCTCCGCGAGTTCCTTGGAGACCTGGGCGATATCGTCCGATGTCATCTCGCCGGCACCCGACAACATCGCCTCCAATTCGCGATGCCGCGCAACGACCCGCTCGAGGTTCGCCTCAAAACTCACCGGTATCTCCCCCGTTTCGATTGCCCGGCAACAGCAGGGCGCGGATCAAGGCCTCGGTTGCGGTGTCCAGCTTGTTCTCGCAAGCCAGCACCCGTAAGGCCTCGCTAGGTCTATGCAACAATCGGCTCGCGAGCAAGCGGGTTGCTTCCTCGGCGCCGGCGGAGGGCTTCTCTCGCAACACGGCGAGCCGTTCCTGTTCGACCGCGTCGCGCAGTTCGATGATCAACGGATCCGCGTCACGGCCCGCGAGGCCGCCGAGAAATTCGGAAACCTGCTCCGCGATGATGCCTTCGGCCTGCGCGATCGCGGCTTGTCGCGCCGACTTGCCTTCGGAGGCCAGGTTTTCCAGATCATTCAGATCATAAAGAAACGCGTCGTCAAGGCGTTCAACGGCGGGATCCACATCGGCGGGAACGGCGAGGTCGACGAGGAAGATCGGTTTGCGTCGCCGGGCGCGCAGCGCCGATTGCAGCATCTCCACGTCGACCGCGTAGCGTCCGTCACCATTGGCGCAAAGCACGATATCCGCCTGGGCCAAGGTTTTGGCGCGGGTCTCGAAATCGGCGATATGGGCGGACAGGTCGCGCGCGGCCAACTCGGCCCGGCGTGGGGAGCGATCGGCGACGATGACGTGCTCGAGGCCGTTTTCCTTGAATTGCGCGCCCATCATCAGGGCGATGTCGTCGACGCCCAGCATGGCGAGGCGGCAGTCCGAAAGACCGCCATGAATGCTTCGCGCGACCCGAATGGCCGCCGCGACAAGCGAGGTCGGTCCCTCCGCGATGGCGGTCTCGGAGCGAACCCGCTTGGCGGCCGTGTAGGACGCGCGCAACACGGGCTCCAGTCGTGGTCCCGCCATGCCGTGGGAGGCAGCCAGGCGATGGCTCGCGCGTACCTGGCCCAACACTTGGGGTTCGCCGATCACTTGGCTTTCCAAGGCGGCGGAGACACGAAATATATGGGTGAGGGCGGCGGCGCCGGTGAGGTGATAGAGCGACGAGACGACCTGGCTCGCCTCGATCGGCGTCGGCGTCGTCAACGCCTCGGTGACCAGGGTCGGGACATCCTCGGCGGCGTCATGAAAGGCTCGTATCTCGACCCGATCACAGGTCGACATCACCATGGCTTCGCTGAAACCGGCTTCATTCAAACATTTCAGGAACGCGGCCAGTTCCTCGTCGGCGACGAATATCGCCTCGCGGATCGGATCGGGACAGGTGCGGTGATCAAGCCCGATGACGTGCAAGCCGGCGAGCGGCGCGGCGGCTGCTCCCGAAACAATCGATGTCATGAAGCGGCGGCGACGCTCTTCGCCGGTTTCGCGCCGCTGGACGCCTCGGCCGCGCCATCGCGCCGTTCCGCCTCGATCTCCTCGGCCTTTTTCTCGACCATCTCGACGAGGTGATCGACGACGTTCTTGTCCCGCAACCGATGATGCGGAAGGCCGGCGACATAGACTTGATGCACGTCCTTGCCGCCGCCGGTAAGCCCGAGGTCGGTCTCGCGCGCCTCTCCGGGACCATTCACGACGCACCCGATGACCGACAGGGTCATGGGGGTGGTGATATGCGCCAGCCTCTCCTCCAGGGCCTTTACGGTCTCGATGACGTCGAATTGCTGGCGCGCGCAGGACGGGCAGGAAATCACATTCACGCCCCGGTGGCGCAGGTTGAGCGACTTCAACATGTCAAAGCCGACCTTGACCTCGTCCACCGGATCCGAGGAGAGCGAGACACGGATCGTATCGCCGATCCCGCTCCACAGCAGCATGCCCATGCCGATCGAGGACTTCACGGTTCCGATGCGGAAGCCACCGGCCTCGGTTATGCCCAGATGCAACGGATAGTCCGTGGCTTCCGCGAGGCCCTGATAGGCGGCGACGGCGAGGAAGACATCCGAGGCCTTCACGCTGATCTTGAATTCGTGGAAGTCGTTGTCCTCCAGGGTACGGGCGTGTTCCAGGGCGCTCTCGACCATCGCCTCGGGGCAGGGCTCGCCGTATTTCTCCAGGAGGTGGCGCTCCAGGCTGCCGGCGTTGACGCCGATCCGCATCGAGCAGCCGTGATCCCGGGCGGCTTGCACGACCTCGCGGACCTTCTCGGCCTTGCCGATATTGCCGGGATTGATCCGGAGGCATGCCGCGCCCGCCTCGGCGGCTTCGATCGCGCGCCGATAATGGAAATGGATGTCGGCGACGATGGGAACCGGGGAGGCCTTCACGATCTCCTTCATCGCCGCCGTCGAGTCCTGATCGGGGCAGGAGACCCGCACGATATCCGCGCCCGCCTCGGCGCAGGCCTCGATCTGCTTGATCGTCGCCTTGGCGTCGGACGTCAGAGTGTTGGTCATGGTTTGGACGGAAATCGGCGCGCCGTCGCCAACCGGGACGTCGCCGACATGAACGCGTCTGGAGGCGCGGCGCTGGATGTCTCGGTAAGGGCGAATGCTCATGGTCGGGTTCCAGCGATTTGCAGGCGCGCGCGCGCCAAGACCCTATATATCAGGGACCGGCTCCCACGCGAACAGGCTGACTGAAAAAATCCCACATCGATGAACGAGGACGAACGGAAGGCGACCGGCTTTACCGCCTTGCTCGGTTCTAGTTGACTCGTTTTTCGAGGCTATCTGGCGCGAGATCTATATCGCGGGCGATATCGCCATTGCCACCGATCGAGGGCACGGCCTTGCCGTCGATCAGGATCGTCAACGCGCCGGCATTGCCCGTGAATAGTTTGAGGCCGTCGCGATCCGGGACCTCGTAGACATCACCCGCCCGCATGACCTTGGTCATGATGGTGGTCGCGTCCGACGCGCGTACCTGCACCCAACTCGCGGCGCTGGCCTTGATGACTACCCTGGTCGGTTTTGTGTCGGCGGCTTGCCGGGCGAATGCCGCTCCGGTGGGGCGAGAGTCGCGAGACACGGCCGGCGCGGAAGGGATCGAGATGGAAGGCGTTCCGGCGGCTGTCGTCTGGGGCGCGGCCACCTCTTGTGCCTGGGAATGTTCAGTCGCTTCGCTCGCCTCCGACGTGGCTTCGGGCGCGACTGTCCGCGACGGGCCGGTAACCAGGACGGGCACGTCGTCACTTTCCATCGGCGGCGACGCCACCAACCGGGGGGCTGGCGACGTCGGGACCGTTTCGCTCGCCGGCTCCGTCTTCGCGACGATCCGCGAGGTCTCGTTCGGCATTTGCAGCGCCGGTGCCTGGGAAATGGAGGTGCTGGACAACGCCTCGGAACCCGCGGTCGCGGGCATCGTATCCGTTGTCGCGGTGATACTCGGGTTTGAAGCGCCGATATCGTCGGAAACCGCGCTGGGTTCCGTCACTGGGAGCGTGACAGTTATGCCTTCCTCGGTCGTCGGCGTGATGTTCAGGACCGTGGTCTCGCTCAATGGGACCGAGATAGAGGGAACCGGAGAGATGTCATCCGTCGCCGGCGGGCTGGCCGCGATCGCCGCCGTGGTAAAACCGTCCGAGGCGGCGCCGGTCGACGGCTGGTCGAGCCATGACTGCAGAACCTCCGGGACTTCCAGGCTATAGCCCGCGACGGCACGACCGGAATCCGTGACATGGTACCAACCGGCATAGGCGAAGATAGCGAGAAACGCCGCGACGAACATCAGCGCGCCGCCGGGAACCTTGCCTTCCGGCGCCGGCGAGGGAAACGCCAATTGCCGCGGGCCGTTCAGGTCGCTCGCCTCCGCCTTGAACAGAACGATCGCCTTTTCCACGTCAAGATCGAGATACTGCGCGTAGGTGCGCACATAGCCGATCGCGTATGTCATGCCCGGAAGCGCCTTGAAATCGCCGTCCTCAAGCGCCGCGAGATAGGCCATGCGAATTCGAAGATTGCGTGACGCGTCGCCAAGGCTTTGCCCGGAACGTTCTCGCGCCCGGCGGAGCGTCGCCCCGATCTCGGTGGTTTCCTCTTGTTCGACGGTCTTCGCGTCGCGGACAAACGCGCCGGCCGGGTCTTGGGTGAGGTCTTGGG
>JAYOIK010000046.1:21349-41377 GCA_038118725.1 Alphaproteobacteria bacterium
GGGCGGGATCTTGGGGCAGGTCTTGGTCCAGGTTCTGGGATACACCCGCGCCAAGCGTCGGCGACCGCCGGCGCCCGGAAGTCCGCGCTTCCGTGGCGTCGATGTCGATTAGCTTGAGCTTTGATTTACAGCTCGCCAATCCCATGATTTTCCGTCCGGCCATCAATCTGAATTTCTGGAGCGCGACAGGGCCAAATTCTGGTCGCCATCGACCATCCACAATGTCAACAATAATATATTATCGCTTAAAAAACAACGGTCTAATGACGAGATCAGATGGATTCGGTTAGACTGAAATTCCGTGATCCCGCGCGTAACCCGCTAAAGTGGCGCGCGTATGTTTACCGTTGTTTTTCAAAGCATTATCGATGAAATCGGTGATTCCGTGGTAATTCGCCGACATTATAGCTTCTTTTATTGGGCCAATTGAGGCCGCGGTCATCGACAAACGCCGATATCCCAAACCCAACAAGGCGAGCGCTTCCAGAGGCCGCCCCGCCATCTCTCCACAGACCGTTACAGGCACCTTCGCGTTGTCACAGGATCGGGCGATTTTCTTCATCACCCGTAGGAAGGCCGGCGCCAGGGTATCGTATCGGCGCGTGATCCGGTCGCTATCGCGATCCACGGCGAAAATGAACTGAAAAAGATCGTTGGACCCAATGGATAGAAAATCGACCCGTGGGAGCAGGCTGTCCAGTTGCCACAACAGCGCGGGAACTTCGATCATGGCGCCAAGGCGTATGGCTTCAGGCGTGCCATGTCCACGCGACCTAGCCCTGTCGACTTCCCGGTCAACGATTGTCTTGGCGAGGTCGAATTCCGTGATGTCGGTGACCATGGGAAACATCAGCCGCAACTCGCGATCCGCGCTTGCGCGGATAAGGGCGCGGATCTGTTGCCTCAGAATGCTTGGGCGATCCAGGAGAATGCGCATCGAGCGCCAGCCCATCGCCGGGTTGAGTTCCTCCTCCGTGGCGAAGGATTGCAGATTCTTGTCGCCGCCCACGTCGAGAGCGCGAAAGGTGACGGGTCGACCTTCCGCGCCTTGGATGATCGCCTTGTACAAGGCGGTTTGCGCCTCGACATCCGGGAACTCGCGGCGGGTCATGAACGGGATCTCGGTGCGGAACAGCCCGACACCGTCGGCGCCGGAGGAGGCCACATGGGGCATGTCGACCAGCAATCCGGCATTCATCAACAGCGACACGGGCACCCCGTCGCGGGTGACGCAGGGGGTATCGCGAAGATCGGCGAAGCGCGCCCGGGCGGCGATGCGCGCTTCCACGCTGCGTTCGAACTGTTCGCGAACCTCGTCCGCCGGGCGCAAGAAAACCTGGGCATTGTCGCCGTCCATGATGACGGGATCACCGGTCTCGGCTTCGCTCAGAATGCCCTCGACCTTGCCGATGACGGGAATCTCCAGCGCCCGCGCGACGATGGCGACATGGGCCGTCGCGGACCCTTCCTCCAGCAACACGCCGCGAAGGTTCTCGCGGTCATAGGCGAGCAGGTCCGCCGGCCCCATGTTGCGAGCAACGAGCACGGCGTTTTCCGGCGGGCCGGCACGGCGGGCCGCGGCGGCGTCGACCGGGTTCGCGGCATCCGCCAGATCTCCCATCAATTCATCCGCGAGGGCCTCGAAATCGTGGAGCCGCTCGCGCAAATAGGGATCGGTGATGCGGCCCATCCGCGCGCGAGTGTCGTTCAGACCATGCTGTACCGCGGCTTCGGCGGTCAGCCCGTTGTCGATCGCGTCACGCATGCGCGAGAGCCAACCTCGGTCCCGGGCGAACATGCTATAGGCCTGCAAGACCTCCGTATGTTCTCCGGTTTGGGCGAGCGGCGTGCCCTCCATGAGGCGGTCCAGGCGCTCGTGCAATGTCGCGAGCGCGGCTTCTAGACGGGCCCGCTCGTTTTTCGGGTCCTCGGCCACCGCCCTGCGGATCACCAGAGGCTGGCGATGCAGATGCACGGTGCCGAAGGAAATGCCTGGGACAATGGAAAGCCCGGTAAGCCTGGTCGGCGCCGAACGAGAGCCCTCGCCGTCCTCGCCGCCGAAAATCCGGCTCGATGACAGAAGATCCGCGAGAGCCATCGCGAAGGTTTCGAGGGTCTCGATCTCTTCGTCGGCATAGCGTCGCCGGGTCCGGTTCTGCACCGCGATCACCCCGAGCAGA
The DNA here is from genome assembly GCA_038118725.1 of Alphaproteobacteria bacterium. Lineage (GTDB taxonomy): Bacteria > Pseudomonadota > Alphaproteobacteria > Thalassobaculales > Thalassobaculaceae > JADHLJ01. The sequence goes on from JAYOIK010000046.1 coordinate 23,530, forward strand.
CGCTCGGAGCGAAGCACCGGAACACCCATCAAGGATTGAAAGATTTCCTCGCCGGTCTCGGGCCGATAGGCGAATTTCGGATGAGATTGAGCGTCCGAGAGGGCATGGGGCCGGGCGCGCGCCGCGATGTCCCCGACAAGACCTTCGCCGACACGCAAACGCGTGCGATGCACGGCTTCGGGATTGAGCCCCTCGGTGGCGCATAGCTCGAGGAAATTGTCGGCGCGCCGGACATAGATCGAGCAGACCTCGGCCTTCATGTCGGCGGCGACGATCTGGACGATTTGATCCAGACGCTCCTGATCGGTGCCGCCCTGGGCCATGACGTCGCGAAGACGCCTGAGCATGCGGCGCGAGTCCCCCACGAACCCGAACGGTTCGCGCTCGCCTTGTCCGGAGCCGGTTTGCTTCTCGGACTCGGCCATCACTTTAGGTCGTCACGTCGGCGTCCAGGCCGTAGGCGGTATGCAGTGCCCGGACCGCGAGTTCGGTATAGTCCGAGGCGATCAGCACGCTCACCTTGATCTCCGAGGTGGAGATGACCTGAATGTTGATGCCACGATCGGCCAGGGTCTGGAACATGGTCTTGGCCACGCCGGGTTGGCTGCGCATCCCGACGCCGACAACCGATACCTTGGCCACGGTCGGATCGGCGATCATGTCGGTGAAGCCGATATCCTCCTTGATCCCGTCGAGAACCTTGGCGGCGCGGTCTAGGTCCGTACGACCGACGGTGAAGGTCAGGTCGGTGGTTTCGCCGTCCTCGGTAACGTTCTGGACGATCATGTCGACATTGACCGCCGCGTCGGCGAGCGAGCCGAAAATCCCACCGGCGACACCGGGCCGATCCTTGACCCGGCGCAGGGTTATCTTTGCTTCATCGGGGCTGTAGGCGATACCACTAACGATGCGTTGTTCCACGATCTCATCCTCGTCCACCACCAGCGTGCCGGGCACGTCGGCGAAACTTGAAAGCACTTGCAGGCGCACGTTGTGGCTCATCGCCAGGGCGGCGGAACGTGTCTGCAATACCTTGGCGCCCTGGGACGCCATTTCCAGCATTTCCTCATAGGTAATGCGGTCGATCTTCTGGGCGCCGGCGACGATCCGGGGATCGGTCGTGTAGACGCCGTCGACATCGGTGTAGATGTCGCAACGATCGGCGTTCAGCGCAGCCGCCAAAGCCACCGCCGAGGTGTCCGAGCCGCCTCGGCCCAGAGTCGTGATGCGATTATCGGGTCCGATCCCCTGGAAGCCGGGAATGACCGTGACCTGGCCGGCCTCGAGCCGCTCGATCAACTGGCGGGTATCGATTTCCTCGATCCGCGCGTTGCCATGCGTCTTATCGGTCTTGAGCGGGATTTGCCAGCCTTGCCAGGATCGTGCGTCGATCCCGAGATCCTGTAGAGCCAGGGCCAGCAAGCCGCTGGTGACCTGCTCTCCCGTCGCGACAACCGCGTCGTATTCGCGCGCGTCGTGCAGACGACTGATCTCGGTAGTCCAGTTGACCAATTGGTTGGTCACGCCGGCCATCGCGGAAACCACGACGGCGACTTGGTTACCGTTGTCGACCTCGCGCTTGACGCGCTGGGCGACGTTTCGGATACGCTCGATATCGGCGACGGACGTGCCGCCGAACTTCTGGACAATGCGGGCCATGTCCACTCACTGTTCGGATGTTCCACCAACCGCTTGCCGTTGCTGGTCCTCGGGTTGAATCCAGGGTTTGCTTGGGCGCGGCGGGCGTATACATACTCGCGCGGAGGGATGGCGGCAAGACCGGGTTGGAACGTGGCGGTCAAGTCGGTATCCGAACCGTCACGGGCCGGGGAGATCATAAGGTGCGGCAGCAAGCGGCAAGTGTTGATCCGGACGAGATCGAGCGGTTCTCGGCCCTGGCGGATGAATGGTGGGATCCCGCCGGAGCCTTCGCGCCCCTGCATCGTATGTCGCATGCCCGCATGGCCTTCATTCGCGAGGCCTTGTCGGAACTGGGCGCGGATGACGCCGCGTCGTTCCGACCGTTCACCGGGCTTCGGGTCCTCGATGTCGGTTGCGGCGGGGGCCTGCTCTGCGAGCCGCTCTCCAGGCTCGGCGCCACCGTCACGGGGATCGACGCCTCGGACCAGGCGATCGCCGCCGCCAAGGCGCACGCCGTGCTTTCCGGCCTGGAGATCACCTATGAGTGCGGCGCCGCGGAAGCTCTGCTGGAGCGCGTCGACGGCGTGGAGACCCGGCGGTTTGACGCCGTGATCGCGTCCGAGGTTATCGAGCACGTGACCGACCCCGCCGCCTTTCTCGCGAGCTTGGCGGATCTGGCCCGGCCCGGCGGCGTGGTGGTTCTGACGACCTTGAACCGCTCGGCGCGATCCATGGTGATCGCCAAGGTGCTTGCCGAATACGTGCTGCGGGTCCTGCCGGCGGGAACCCATGACTGGCGTAAGTTTCTGACGCCGGATGAGCTCTCGGCGCTGATGCGCGAGGCGGGCCTCAAGGTTACCGCCGAGCGGGGGATCGGCTATAGCGTCGCGCGGGACCGGTTTGAACTCGGTGATGATCTGTCGGTCAACTACGCGATGGTGGGCAGGCGGGAGCGCTGAGCGCGGGAAGCCGCGCCTCAGGCGTTGTCCTTCGGAACCCACGGGACGGCGCCGAATTCGATGCCTTCCTCCTGTAGCGCCTTGGCCTCGTCGGCGCTGGTCTCGCCGTAGATGCCCTTTGGATCGGTCTCGCCGTAGTGGATCTTGCGGGCTTCCTCGGCGAAGCGCGGGCCGACATAGTCGCAGGATTCCTCGATCTTTGAGCGAATCTCAAGCAGTTGCCGGCGCAAAGCCGCGGCTTCCGGCGCGACCTGGACTTGTTTGGCGCGGCCCTTGGCGGGCGCGTCTTCCGGCTGGGCGTTTTGACGGGTGCCACCGATGCGCGGCGCCATGAGGGCCTTGGTAATCTTCGAGGAACCGCAAGACGGACATTCCAGCAACCCCCGCGCCGCCTGTTCGTCATAAGCGGCGCTGTCGCGGAACCAAGCGTCGAAACCGTGTTCGTCTTCACATTGCAGTTGGTAGTGAATCATCTCGCAACCCCAAGTCTCACATCCGTTATATAGTGTTGATTCGACATTCGTCCAATACGAACGCGTTGATGATCGGGGAGGCGATGAGCAGCGACGCCGACAAGGACCTGCGGGGGATTGACGCCGCGCATCACCTGCATCCCTTCACCGACAACCAGCGGCTGCGGGAGGAGGGTGGTCCGACGGTCATCGAGCGCGGCAAGGGCTGCTATCTCTGGGACGAGAACGGGCATCGATACCTCGACGCGATGGCCGGGCTATGGTGCGTGAATGTCGGCTACGGGCGGCCTGAACTGGCCGAGGCCGCGCGGGCGCAGATCGAAAAACTTTCCTATTACAACACGTTCTTCAAGACCACGACGGCCCCGACCGCGGAATTGGCGGGCCGTTTGGCGGAGCTCGCGCCCGCCGGGGTGGAGCATGTGGTCTTCACCAATTCCGGCTCCGAGGCGGTGGACTCGGCGCTACGGTTCGCGCGTCAATTCTGGTCGTTGGAGCGTAAGCCCGAAAAGCGCGTGATCATTGGCCGCGAGGAGGGCTATCACGGCAGCACCTTGGCCTCGGCCAGTGCCGGAGGTATCCGCGTCATGCACGAGCAGGCCGGCCTGCCGCTGCCGGATTTCGCGCATATCGCCGCGCCCTATGGCTTCCGGGACGCCGGCTCGGCTCCGGCGGCGGTCTTCGCCAAGCGCGCGGCGGCGTTGTTGGAGGCCAAGATCCTCGAACTCGGCGCGGAACGGGTCGCCGCCTTCATCGCCGAGCCGATCCAGGGGGCCGGCGGGGTGATCATTCCGCCGGCGGGGTATCTGAGAGAAATTCAGCGGATTTGCCGCGCCCATGACGTGCTGCTGATCATCGACGAGGTCATCTGCGCCTTCGGCCGGCTCGGCTCGTGGAGCGCGAGTGAACATTTCGGTCTGACCCCGGATCTGATGACGATGGCCAAGGGCCTGTCCTCTGGCTATCAGCCGATCGCGGCGGTGATGATCGGCGAGCGGGTGGCCCGTTCCATCATCGAGAAAGGCGGCGACCTCGCGCATGGATTCACCTATGCCGGGCATCCGGTCGCGGCGGCGGTGGCCCTGGAGAACCTGCGGATCATCGAACGCGAGGGGTTGGTCGAGCGGGTGCGCGATGACCTCGGACCGTACTTCGCCCAGGCACTCGCGGGCCTACGTGATCACCCCATGGTCGGCGAAACCAGAAGTCTCGGACTGATCGGCGCGGTGGAATTGGTTCGTGACCGTGCCAGCAAACAGCGCTTCGAGCCCGAGGGCGTTGTGGCCGCAGTGTGCCGAGAGCGGATGCAACAGCGCGGCGTGATCCTGCGCGCGGTGCGCGACACACTGGTCGCCGCGCCGCCTCTGATCGCCGAACATCGCGACATCGACTTGATGGTCAAGGTGATGCGCGAGACCCTGGACGATATCGGGCGCGAGATCAACGACATGGCGCTCGACAGGGGGCTTGTCCACGCCGACACGGGCGAGGGCGGCCGGCTTCGGGGGCGTGTGGCCTTGGTCACCGGGGCTTCGCGGGGGATCGGCCGCGCGGTCGCGGAACGTTTCGCGGGCGAGGGCGCCGAGGTTCTTCTTCTGGCCCGGGATCGCAAGGCCTTGGGTGATGTCGAGGCCGCGATTCGCGGGACTGGAGGCGTGGCGCATGTTCTGGAGCGCGACATGGCCGTGTCTGGTTTGCTTCGCGGCTTGGCCGGTGAAATCAAGGCTTTGGCGGGTCGCTTGGATATCGCGGTTTTGAATGCCGGTGTGCTTGGAGAAATCACCCCGCTTCCCATGTATAATGATCTGGCGTGGGATAAAGTCATGACCGTGAACCTGACATCCAATGCTCGTCTCATTCAGGAACTGCATCCGCTCATCGCCGGATCGGACGCCGGGCGCGTGATCCTCGTGACCTCCGGCGCCGCTCGCGGAGCGCTTAAGGAATGGAGTGGCTACGCCGCCAGCAAGGCGGGTCTCGAAGCCCTGGCCCGCGCTTACGCGGCGGAAAACAAGGATGGCCCCATCCGTGTCAACGTGGTCGATCCCGGTGAGGTGGCGACGGCCATGCGAGCATCGGCCTTCCCGGAGGAGGATCCCGATCGGCTATCGAATCCCGAGGCCATCACGGATGCTTTCGTCAGGCTCGCCGGCGTGGAGTGCGAGGTTTTCGGCGCCGTGATCCCGGCGGGAGAGGCCTAGGCGATGTCGATGCCCGCCGACGTTCATCGTTTGCAAATGGAGCCCTCGACCTGGGTTCGGCGATTTGCCGAGCTGATCCCCGAGGGTGGCGCGGTTCTGGATCTCGCTTGCGGAAGCGGCCGCCACGCCCGCTATCTCCTTTCGCTTGGATATCGGGTGGTGTGCCTGGACCGGGACATCACCGCGGTCGCCGATCTGGCCTCCGACGAAAATGTGGAACTGATCGCTTGTGATCTGGAGGACGGCCGGCCCTGGCCGCTTGGCGATCGAAACTTCGAGGGTATTGTCGTCACCAACTATCTGCACCGTCCCTTGATGAAACACCTGGTGCGCGCGGTGGCATCCGGCGGCGCGTTGATCTACGAGACTTTCGCCGACGGCAATCAGGCGTTCGGACGTCCGCGTAACCCGGAGTTTCTCCTCAATCGCGAGGAACTGCTGATCTTCTCGCGGCCCGAGTTGTGGGTCGTTGCTTTCGAGGACCTTTTGGTCACTGAGCCGAGGCCCGCCGCGATTCAGCGGATTGCCGCGGTTCGGGAATAAAGCCTGAAGTAAAACCCGCAAAAATCCCGTCACGCCTTCCCGCGACGGGCGAAAAAGCCTCCTAGCCCGTCCATAGCCCTTGTAGAGGGACCAATGGGCTGGGAGGCCGAGATGATTGTTGAACTACCCAATGTGCTTTCGAGCCCTGTTAGTGTCGCCGGCGAGGGCGTGCTCGGGCGGCTGAACGCCTATTGGAGCGGCAAGCGGGGGCCGATCCTGGCGCCCAGGGCCGACGCGCTCTACCTGTCGGATCTCGCCGCCCTGATTCCCCACGTTCTCCTGTGTTTTCGTGATGACGAGGCTTTCCGTGTCGAGTTCGCGGGATCGGATGTCCAGGATCTCCTGGGGTTCGATCCCACCGGCGAAGTGCTGCGGCCGGACGATCCGGAGCGGGTGCTTGCCGAGATGTCCCGCGTCGTCGAGGTCGTCGCCTTGTCCAGGCGCCCGGAATGGCCGCGTGGGCCGGGATGGTCGGCGGTTGCCTTGCCGTTTGTCGACGCGGATAACGCGGTTTCCGTCCTCTTGGCCGGCATCGTGCCCTCGGTCCCGGAGGTTTCCGCGGAAATCCTATGCTTCCCGTCGCGCTAGCCGTGAATTGGGGTGCGCGCGAAAGGACCCATCCGCCAGCTTTTCCTAGCCGATCCTTCCGTGGCAGTGCTTGAACTTCTTGCCCGAACCACAGGGGCAGGCGGCGTTTCGAGCGACCTTGCCCCAGGTTGACGGATCTTCCGGGTCCACGATCTCGGCGGCGCGATTGACCACTGGCGCGCGCCTTGCGCCGGCCTGGCCATCCTCGTTGTCGAGGGCCGCTTGGTCATCCTCTCCGAACGCCATCGAGGGATCGATCCGGCCCTCGTGCATCTCTTGTCCGAGACGCTCGGCGGCCATGCGGGCCTCAATCTCCTCCGGCGTCGCCTGGGCCTGCACCTCGAGATGGGCAAGCACGCCGGTGACGGTCTGACGCAGATCGCCGAGCATGGTCTCGAACAGATTGAAGGCCTCGCGCTTGTACTCGTTCAGCGGGTCCCGTTGGGCATAGGCGCGCAGGTTGATGCCCTGACGCAGATGGTCCAGCGAGAGAAGATGCTCCTTCCATTGCTGGTCGACGATCTGCAAGAGCAGGCTCTTCTCGGCCATGCGCATCAATTCGCGCCCGTAATTGGCGACTTTCTCGGCCATGCGCTGGTTCGAGGCCTTGATCAGCCGCTCTTGAATTTCCTGGTCCGCGATACCTTCCTCGGCGGCCCATTCCTCGACCGGAACCGTCAGGCCGAGAACATTGCGGGTCTCCTGGGTCAGGGTGTCCAGATCCCACTGTTCCTTGTAGCTGCCTTCGGGAATGGTCCGGGCGACCATGTCCTCGATGACCTGATGGCGCATGTCGGTGATCGTCGCGCCGACCTCGTCGGCTCGCATGATGTCCTTGCGCTGGTCGTAGATGACCTTACGCTGGTCGTTCATCACATCGTCGTATTTCAGCAATTGCTTGCGAATCTCGAAGTTGCGGGCCTCGACCTTTTCCTGGGCCTTTTCCAGCGCCTTGTTGATCCAGGGATGGACGATCGCCTCGCCATCCTCCAGGCCGAGCTTGCGCAACATGCCGTCCATGCGCTCGGATCCGAAGATGCGCATCAGGTCGTCTTCGAGCGAGAGGAAGAACTTCGAGGTGCCGGGATCCCCCTGGCGACCGGAACGTCCGCGCAGCTGATTATCGATGCGCCGGCTCTCGTGCCGCTCGGTCCCGACGACATAGAGCCCGTTGGCGGCCAGCACATCGGCGCGCTTGGCCTCGATATCGGCGGCGATCTTGGCGACTTTCGCCGGATCATCGGCGACGCCGTCGTTGGCGGCGCGCATGTCGAGATTGCCGCCGAGCTGAATGTCGGTGCCGCGGCCCGCCATGTTGGTGGCGATGGTGACCGCGCCGGGTTCGCCGGCCTGGGCGATGATCTGGGCTTCCTGCTCATGAAAGCGCGCGTTCAGGACCTGATGCGGAATGTTCTTTTTCTTCAAAAGCTCCGATAGATGCTCGGACTTCTCGATCGACACCGTGCCGACCAGCGCCGGCTGGCCGCGTTCCCGACAATCCTCGATCAATTCGATGATCGCTTGCCATTTCTCGCGCTCGGTCCGGTACACCTCGTCGTCGTGATCCTCGCGGTTCACCTTGACATTGGTCGGCATCTCGACGACCTCGAGATTGTAGATCTCGGCGAACTCCGCCGCCTCGGTCATCGCGGTGCCGGTCATGCCCGCCAGTTTTGGATAGAGCCGGAAATAGTTCTGGAAGGTGATCGAGGCCAGGGTCTGGTTCTCGTTCTGGATGGTCACGCTCTCGCGCGCTTCCAGCGCTTGATGCAGGCCTTCGGAATAGCGCCGGCCTTCCATCGCGCGGCCGGTGAATTCATCGATGATGATCACCTGATCGTCGCGCACCATGTAGTCGACATCGCGCGAGAAAAGTTTGTGCGCGCGAAGCGCCTGGTTCACGTGATGCACGGCCGAGATATTCTGGATGTCATACATCCCGCCATCGGTGATCACCCCGTGTTCCAGAAGCAGGTTCTCGATATGCTCGGTTCCCGCCTCGGTCAGGGTGACGGTGCGCTGTTTTTCGTCCTTTTCGTAATCTTCCTCGACCAGATGCGGGATCAGCACATTGATCTGGCGGTACAGCTCCGAGCTATCCTCGGCCGGGCCGGAGATGATGAGAGGCGTGCGGGCTTCGTCGATCAGGATCGAGTCGACCTCGTCGACGATGGCGAATTCGAAATCCCTTTGGCTCATATCCTCGAGCCGGAACTTCATGTTGTCCCTGAGATAGTCGAAGCCGAACTCGTTGTTCGTTCCATAGGTGACGTCGGCGGCGTAGGCCTCCTGGCGTTCCTCGTCGGTCAGCCCGTGTACGATCACGCCGACCGAGAGGCCGAGAAAGTTATAGATCGCGCCCATCCAGGCGGCGTCGCGGCGGGCCAGATAATCATTGACCGTGACCACATGGACGCCGCGCCCGAGAAGCGCGTTTAGATAAACCGGCAACGTGGCGACCAGGGTCTTGCCCTCGCCGGTTTTCATCTCCGCGATCTTGCCGTCATGCAGGACGATGCCGCCGAGCAATTGTACGTCGAAATGGCGTTGGCCGAGGGTTCGCTTGGCGGCTTCGCGCACGGTGGCGAAGGCCTCCTCCAGCAGCGCGTCGAGATCCTCGCCGCCGCCGAGGCGTTCCTTGAACCAGCGGGTGCGCCCCGCCAATTCCTCGTCGCTGAGGTTTTCCAGCTGCGGCTCGAGCGCGTTGATCGCCTCGACGCGCTTTTGCATTTGCTTGAGGACGCGGTCGTTCTCGGACCCGAACAATGCCTTGGCGATGGCGCCGAACATGGGGGCTCCTCATGGGTGGCGGATGGCTGTCGCGCGACTTTATATCAGGCGAGAAAGCCCGGCGAATAACGGTTGTGAGACATAGGATCAACACTGGTCGGTGTCAATGAGGGGCGGGAGTCGGTTGTCGTTGAATTCTAACTAAATTGTGGTTAAGATTTCGTTAGCGACGGTGAAACAGTCCAACCCAGAATGGGTGGGGGCGATGGTTGAAAGAATTTCAACACCGGGGCTGAACGGCGTCCTAGGCGTCCGTCCCAGTAACCCGACTTCGGTTTCGGTCCAAGGTGGACGGCGGAATCCCGAGGATGACATTGCGCGAGATCGGCGCAAGCAGTCGCCGTATGAGCAAGCGAATCAAGAAGAATCGGTTTTGGTGGGACGGTATCGTCAAGCCGCCGGGCGTGGTTCAAGCGATCAGGACGCCGATGTATCGATCGACCGGTCCACGTCGATGCTGTTGGCGGATGATCTCGGCGCGTTGATCCGCCGCGCCAGTATTAATCTGCACCTGCTCGCGACCCGGTTGTTCAAGGTGAGCGAGGCGCGATCCCTGGAGATGGCGCGGGATTTCGCGGAAAATTGCCTGGATGAGGTTCGTCTGGCGATCATGCTCTATGTGCGACAGCGAGGAACAGAGCTAGGTGTCCCCGCGGGGCTGGCGTTCTCGCGGATGAAGTTGCGGGTCGACCACAATGCCGGGAAACCGACGATCGATCTCGGGGATGCGCTGTTCGTGGACAAAATCGATCTGAAGCCAACCGGCGTGGTCTTCGATATCCGCGGGTCGGGCGCCGTTCACAAACCCGCGCCCGGCGTTTTCGTCGATATCGGCGAGCATGGCGCCGCGATCGCCAACACCCTTATCGAAACCGTGCGGCGCGACGTGCCGAGCTTCGATGGAGGCGTGAACACCGAGGGTGTCATCGTGGTGATCCGCGCCGACCGCTCCGATTATTCCGGCGGTAAGCGCAACGAGGAGTCGCTTGGCTTCGACATGATCATTCCCTTCGCCACGCCGAGGTAAGCGGACGTTACGGCAAAGGCCGAGGGCGAAGGCGTCGAGGAATCCGGAAAACCATGCATTCTCGTCGTCCTCGCGCAAGCGGGGACCTCTGAAAACCGGAAATGGCGGAGCCCAAGCCAACCGCCGGGAGGTCCCCGCTTGCGCGAGGACGACGAGAAATCATTTTTTCTCAACGCCTTGAACGTTCTCCCGAAAGACAGAGCGGTTTGGTGGGAACAGGCCAGCGGGATGACGGGATAAGGTTCCCGTTCCCCGCCGCCTCGCGCGTGATCATCTTCGCGCGATGACGGCCCGCCAACGGGTCTTGGGGCGCCAACACCGCTTGTGGGTTGGGCCGGCTTCTGATACCGCTCCTCCTCCCGGATCGCGCGGGGCGAGTGACGGAGCCGCCGCGCCCAACCTAGGAAGGACGATCCCATGTTTTCGCATTTCCGCAGCCCCAAGTGGGCTTGCGTCGCGATCGCCGCCATTGCTGCGGGCTTGATCTTCGCCGGCCCGGCCTCGGCCCAGACTGGTGGTCAGACCGGCGGCCAACCCGCCGCCAACCCCGCCCAGTTGCCCGACCCGACCAAGACCGTGGTCGCCAGGATCGCCGGCGAGGAGATTTTTCTGGTCGAGATCCTGCGGATGGCGGAACGTTTGCCGGATCAGTACAAGCAACTTCCGCTTCCGGCCGTCTATCCGTCGCTGCTTCAGCGGGCGATCGACGCGCGGTTGGTCGCGGCCGCGGGCAGGGCCGCGGGCTATGCCGACAATGAAGAGGTCAAGCGTCGGGTAAGCGCCGCTGAAAATCAGATCATTTCCGAGGTCTATCTGATCTCCCGGGTCTCCGAGAAGGTGACCGAGGACGCGTTGCGCGCGGAATATGACAAGCGCAAGGACGCCATGGCCGGTGGCGAGCAGGTGCGGGCTCGGCATATCCTTTTGGAAACCGAGGAGGCCGCGCGCGAGGTGATCAAGGAACTCGGCGCGGGAGGTGATTTCGCGGAGCTCGCCGCCGACAGGTCGACGGGTCCCTCGGCGGCATCCGGCGGCGACCTCGGCTGGTTCGGCGAGGGTCAGATGGTGCCGGAGTTCTCCGACGCCGCCTTCGTGCTCGATCCGGGCGCCTACACCAAGGAGCCGGTGAAGACCCAGTTTGGCTGGCATGTCATTCTGGTCGAGGACCGCAAGGCCGGCGAGGCGCCGCCCTTCGAGCAAGCGCGTCAACAGCTTTCCTCGGATCTGTCGGGGCAGGTCATGCAGGAACTTCTGACCGATCTTCGCGGCAAGACCGAGGTCGAGCGCTTTAACTTCGACGGTGGTCCGATGCCGGAAGCGGCGCCGGCGGCACCCAAGAATTAGTCCCAAGTCGTTGATATCAGGGCGGGGTCTGAACCATGGATCTTGAAGTCTCTCCTCTCGCGCCGGAGCGGTTTCCGGATATGCCGGCGGTTGCCGGGGTGCGTGTCGCGGTTGCCGAGTCCGGGCTGAAATACAAGGGTCGGCCCGACCTTCTGCTGGCCGAGTTCGCGCCGGGAACGGCGGTGGCCGCCGTGTTGACCCAGTCGACGGCGCCCGGCGCGCCGGTTCAATGGTGCCGCGAGCATCTCGGCGCCGGGACCGCACGGGGGCTGGTGGTCAATGCCGGCAACGCCAATGTCTTTACCGGCGCCAAGGGCCGCGTCGCGGTCGAGGCCATGACAGGCGCCGCCGCCATGGCGCTCGGCTGCAAGCCCGCGGAGGTGATGATCGCCTCCACCGGGGTAATCGGCGAGCCGTTGCCGCATGAGAAGATCACGCTGGAAATCGGTAGGCTTCCCGCGCGTTTCGGCCTGAATGACTGGGAGCGGGCGGCCAAGGCGATCAGCACCACCGACACTTTCACCAAGGGTGCTCACATAACCGCGGAGATCGGCGGCGTGACGGTGAACATTGTCGGGATCGCCAAGGGATCGGGCATGATCGCGCCGGACATGGCGACCATGCTGGCCTTCGTCTTCACCGATGCCAAGTTCGACGCGGCGGTGCTCCAGCCGATGCTGAAGCGCAACGCCGACACCACCTTCAACTCGATCACCGTCGACGGCGATACCTCGACCAGCGACACGTTGATGCTGTTCGCCACCGGACAGGCGGGCGCGCACCCGGCTCCGCGCGACCATCGCGACCCGCTGCTGCGTGGATTCGAGAAGGCTTTGCATAGCGTTCTCAAGGACTTGGCGATCCAGGTCGCGCGTGATGGCGAGGGCGCGCAAAAGCTGATCCAGGTCGATGTTCGAGGCGCGGCCTCAAAGCGGGCGGCGCGTCGGATCGGCCTCGCGATCGCCAACTCGCCGCTGGTCAAAACCGCCGTCGCCGGCGAGGATGCGAACTGGGGCCGCGTGGTCATGGCCGTCGGCAAGTCCGGCGAAAAGGCCGACCGAGACCGAATGTCCGTGGCTTTCGGCGGCATCGAGATCGCCCGCGACGGGGCCCGTGTCGAGGGCTACGACGAAGCGCCGGTGACCGCGCATATGCAGGGGCGAGAGGTTCTGATCGAGACCGATGTCGGCGTCGGCCGGGGCAAGGCGACGGTCTGGACCTGCGACCTAACCCACGGATATATCAACATTAATGCCGATTATAGAAGTTAGGTCATGTCGCGATTGAGCAGGCCATGACCGCGACCGACAACAAGCTCCCCATCATCCTCGTCGTCGCCGTTGCGTTGATTGATGTCGACGGGCGGGTGCTGATCGCCCAGCGGCCCGAGGGTAAGAAGATGGCCGGGCTATGGGAGTTCCCCGGTGGCAAGGTCGATCCCGGCGAGACCCCGGAGGCGGCGCTGATTCGTGAGGTAAAAGAAGAGCTTGGCATCGATACCAAGGAGTCTTGCCTGGCTCCGTTTACCTTCGCGAGCCACTGTTACGACGACTTCCATCTGCTGATGCCGCTCTATCTCTGTCGTCGCTGGTGGGGAAGTATTGTCCCCCAGGAGGGCCAGGCGGTGAAATGGGTGCGTCCGGTCCGGCTCGGCGACTATCCGATGCCGCCGGCGGACAAGCCGCTGGTCGCGATGCTCAGGGATTTTCTTTGAGGCTTCAAACCGACCGGACAGTTATGCATTATAATGCATCTTTTTTCGGCTATTTTTCCTCGATAATCGCCACCGCCCGGGTAAACCCCGCCGAAGCGCCCTTAATTTTCCACGGAAAGCACGCGATCGTGTAGCCACTGTCCGGCAACAGTTCCAGGTTCGAGAGTTTCTCGATATGGCAGTAGCCGATCTCGATGCTCGCCCGGTGCCCCTCCCAGATGATGCTGGCGTCGCCCTCGGCGGCATAGCGCTTGGCGGTGTGCACGAAGGGGGCGTCCCAGCTCCACGCGTCGGTGCCCGTGACCCTGACCCCGCGCTCGAGAAGATAGAGCGTCGCCTCGCGTCCCATGCCGCAGCCGCTGGCGAGATAATCGTCCTGGCCGTAGCGTGCCCCGGCGGCGGTATTGACCACCACGATATCGAGGGGCTGGAGCTCGTGGCCGATGCGTTTCAGCTCGGCTTCCACATCCCTCGCCGTCGCGACATAGCCGTCCTCCATGTGCCGGAAGTCGAGCCTGATCCCCGGATTGAAGCACCAGTCCAGCGGTACCTCGTCGATGGTCAGGGCCCGCTCGCCGTTATTCATGGTCGAGTGGAAGTGATACGGCGCGTCGAGATGGGTGCCGTTATGGGTCGAGATGGTCAAGGTCTCAACCGCCCAGCCCTCGCCGCCGGGGAGCTGGTCTTGGGTGAGGCCCGGAAAGTAGGCCGCCATCTTGTCGGCGGTATTGGCGTGATCGTGATAGTCGATTTTCGGGAGCATCTGCGGCGGGTCCGAGGCGATCCCCGCCTCCAGGGCCACGGAAAGGTCGATGATGCGTCGCTTGGCCATGATCGTGATGCTCCCATGTTTCCTCGGCGCCGGGCTTTCCGCCCGCCCGGCCAGAGGGTAGCATCGGGCCTGAAATCTTGTCTCCGTTTAGCCCCGAGGAAATCATCCCCATGTCCGATACCGTGTTGCTCGACATCAAGGACGGCGTTGCCACCGTCACCCTGAATCAGCCCGATGTGCGCAACGCGCTCACCCCCGAGCTTCGGGTGGCGTTCCGCGAGATCATCGGCAGCCTTGAATTCAATGACGAGGCGCGCTGCGTGGTGATCACCGGGGCCGGCGATCACTTCATGGCCGGCGGCGATATCCGCAACATGGTCGAGCGGCTCAAGATGGAGGATGGCGATCGGCGCAAGATGATCCTCGAGGGCATCCATATGTTGCACCTCCCGCTCTTCGCGATCCGCCGCATGGGCAAGCCCGTCGTTGCCAGCATCAAGGGCGCCGCGGCCGGCTTCGGCGTTGGCCTGGTGGCCGCTTGCGATCTCGCCATCGCCGCCGATGACAGCTTCTACACCCTCGCCTATTGCCATATCGGCGTCAGCCCCGATGGTGGCTCCTCGTATTTCGTCGGCCGTACCCTGGGCATGAAGCATCAGATGGAGCTTGCCCTGCTGGGTGACCGTTTCGGGGCCGAGCGGGCCAAGGAGCTGGGGCTGATCAACTGGCATGTGCCGAAGGCCGATCTCGAGGCCGAGACCACCAAGCTCGCCACCCGCCTCGCCAACGGCCCGACCGTGGCCTATGCCAACGCCAAGGCCCTGTTCAACTCGGTCCATCACCTTTCGATGGAAAGCCAGCTCCAGATGGAGGCCGAGCGCATGGCCGACAGCATGCTGACCGAGGACCACGCCGAGGGCATCACCGCCTTCATGGAAAAGCGCAAGCCGGTGTTCAAGGGAAGGTGAAGGGGGCCTGACGCGGATGGGTGTTGGCGGCCTCCAGCACCTTTCGTCATCCCGGACTTGATCCGGGATCCACGCCGCCGGCATGTCCATCGCCTCTCGGGCTGATCGCTTGCTCGATTGAAAGAACGCGCGGCGGATAGGGTCGCGGAATGGGTCCCGCGTCAAGCGCGGGATGACGGGTGATGTTGTTGGCACGACGGGGCGCACGCGCCGCTGTTTCCCTTGAACTTGATCGAAATACGCTTAACTGTGCCGAGATCGAGTCGCGTTTCCCGAGATCGGTGCAAAGGCACCGGATCGCGCGGTCGCTTGGGGTAGCCGAGACCATGACGACGGCCACGAAGGTTCCCGGATATACCGATGGTCGCGAGATGCGCGAGACCCCGCTGGTCGACGCGCCGTTTCTGGAGGAACTGCTGGCGCTATGGAACGCACGGCGGGGCGAGAGGTCGCTGCCGGCGCGGCGCGATTTCGACGCGGTGGAACTCATGCGATTTGGCGGTCGTATCGCCTTGATCGATGTCGAGCATGAACCGAAACGCTATCGCTTTCGGTTGATCGGCTCGAGGATGACGGAGGTTCTCGGGCGCGACTCGACCGGGCGCTATGTCGATGAGCTCTACGATGACGATTTTTACCAAACGGCGGTCGGGCCGTATGAGCGGGTGCTGCGGGACCGCCGGCCGGTGACCTCGCACGGCAATATGAAACGCATGGGCAAGGAGTTCCTGCGCTTCCATTCCCTTGACTTGCCACTCTCCAGTGACGGCGAGCGGGTCGACATGATCATGAAAGGGACCGAGTTCGGGGCGTTGGAAGACCGCCCGATCAAGGCCTAAAACCAAGACTCGCGAAAGCTTTGCCACCAGATCTCCGCCTCGCGGATCTGGTCTTGGACAAACGCGTGGGCCGGTGGGCCGGCGGGCAGGTTTTCGACGCTCCAAGGGTGCCCTTTCCACGCCAGGCCCGGTTGATCGGGATAGCCCAGGGCGACGGGGTTGATGGTGTGCTTCATCAAAATGAAGTTGCGGCGACCGGCATAGTAGACCCGGGCGATGCCGAAGTTGAACGGATGCAGGTTTCGAGAACGGCTCCAGTCGATAATATCCCGCCGGTTCTCCTCGAGGGCACCCTTGAAGGCGGCGCTCCAAACCGAATGGGCGACGCCCCAACAAAGGCCTTCGCCGATGCCGCCCGCGTAACTTTCAACCTCGATATGGTGCCAGTTTGAACTTTGGCAGATTCTGCTGATTTGCCACCCATGGGCGGCTGTATTCTCGCTTGTCCTGATGTTGAGGAGCTCGGTCACGTGCCGCCCGTTGTGCTGGGCGAAAATCGTGGAATGGACCTGATCGTTGTTACTGGCCCGCCAATTGCGCCAGGAGATCAATTCCCAGTTACCCGGTGGAAGGGGGGCGGCGATCGCTCCGATTCTCAGCACGTTGGAGTAGACACGGCCGATTTTGGCCTCATTCGCCGCCGAGGGGCGGAAGTCATGCTTTCTGGCCGGGGATGTGCCATCAAGGGTTTTACAGGACGACAGGGTGACGAGAACGAGCAACCCGAGGAAAAATCTTTTCATGGACCCGACCCCGCGATCGCGCGTTCTTCCGAGAAGGTGGATGACGAGAATAACCTTCTAACCGCGATCCTACCCATCTTCAATCGGCTCGACCCTGATCGCCCATTTCACGCCGTAATAGTCCCGCGCCAGCGCCTCGGCGCGGCTGCGGATCTGGGCCTCGGTGCGGGGCACGAGGCGGGTCGAGGCGCGGCCGATAGGGGCATGGGAGCTGACCGCGATGATCGCCGAGCGGGTTTCCGGACCGGCGGATATCTTGAAGCGCCGCAGTGTTGGCTCCGGAATTGATGGCGGCGGCAGGGGGGCTTGGGTGTCGATCACCGCAGGGTTCCGCTTTACAGGTCCAGCGCCAGGATATCGGTGAATGCCTCCAAGCGGAATGTCGCCGGCAGACTCTCCAGCGGCGCGCGGGCATAGCCATAGGGGACCAGCGCGAAACGGACCCCGGCGGCCCGGGCGGTTTCCGCGTCGTGTTCGTTATCGCCGGTCATCATCGCGGCGTCCGGCGCGACCGACATCTCGCCGAGCACGCCGAGCAGATGGCCCGGATCGGGCTTGCGGGTCGGGTATCGGTCACCGGCGCCGACCACCTCGAAGAGCTCGGCGAGTCCCAGATCCCCGAGCAGATTGTCACTGGCGCGCTGGGGCTTGTTGGTGCAGACGGCCAGCCGGTGGCCACGGTCCCGCAACGCGCTCAAGGTATCGGCCACGCCGGGAAACGGGCGGGTCAAGGTCGAGGCGTTGTCCTGATAGTCGTTCAGAAAATCGGTGGTGATCTCCTCCAGCCCCGCGGTGTCCAAGGCCGGACCGGATGCCGCCACCGCGCGCTCCACGAATTTGGGGACCCCGTCGCCGATGAAGCTTCGGGTCTGAGTCAGGGTGATTTCGCTCCGTCCCGCGCGGGCCAGGGTCCGGTTCGCGGCGGCGTGCATGTCCGGCGCGCTATCGACGAGGGTGCCGTCGAGATCGAAGACGAGGGTGGTTGGGGCGGTCATGAGGAGCCTCGGCGATTGGGAGGAGCACTCTGCCAGATCCCGGCGCGGGCGTCATCCGGGCTGTTGGCCGAAGAGCCCAGGTGGTGGCCGGTTTTCGGGGCCGCGCCCATCGCGGCATAAGCCCTGGCCTCCGCCAGGGCGACGGGGGAGGCGGTTGGCCGAAACAATCCAGCGCGGGTTCGCCCGATCTGCCGACGCTTGTCACCTTCATCATCGTCGCCCTGGCGACGGGGCGGGAGGGCGCTTCCCGT
>JAYOIK010000047.1:0-13136 GCA_038118725.1 Alphaproteobacteria bacterium
TGGCGCTCCCTCGGGGGCGCCACTTCGCGTTTCAGGGGGATGTTCGCGGGGCGGATCGATCGTCGTGGGGTTTTGACGCCGGTAATGCCGAGAATGGCGGTGCTTTCGAACGTTAAACGCTACGGGAGCAGATCGCTCTCTTCCCAATCGACCGCGCGCAAACGCTCGACCACCCGTTCAACCCGCTCGCTCAGAGCGTTCAGTTCCAACGCTTCGGCCGTGTCGATTTCCCGCATCAGGCTTATCATTTCGTCATCCATCGCCGGCAACACCTGATAGCGCCATCGTTCGCCGCCGTCCTCCGTGGAACCAACGAGAAAAAGCCGGAACCGAATGTTCCTGACGAATAGATACGCCAATGCCTTCACCCACGAGGCGCGCGATGTACAAAAGAAAGACGGAAAAGTCAGATCGGCGTCAATAACGCCGCCGTTCACGGCGTTCGGATCGATATGCGCGGCCCTGGTTGCGTCCAGTAGCACTTCAAGTGGGCCTTCAAGTGACCAACTGATCTCCACGTCAACCATGCCGCTCCAAATCCTGGACCCGTATTGCGCGAGATCGATCCAACCCACGGAGCAACGTTTACCTTGAACGCGTTGCCGCTTTTTGAACAATAATGATCTCCTCGACATTGATAGAAGCAAGGAAAGGTTCTTTCAACGTCGGCATCGCTTCCTCGATCGTGGCGCGTAACCACCATGCCGAACGTAATGCTCATTGAAGACCTTATCGCCCAGTGCCAACGCGCGCGGGCAGGGGGGCGCGTGGACGAGGCGGAAGATCAATGCCGCCGCGGCCTCGCGCAGCTTCCGGCTCAAGGTGGATTGCTTTTCGAAAGCGCGTCGAATGCCTATGCCTTGGGCCGGATGACGGTGGCCGGTGACCGATTCAGACGCGCGGCGATGATCATGCCCGGGATCGGCGTGATCCACTTCAACATTGGTGTGTGTGAGAGAGCGTCGGGTCGACCCGACATCGCGCGCCGGTCTTTTCAAAAGGCTCTGTTGCTCGATCCAACCGCCACCGGGCCCATGGATGGCCTGGCGCATTGTGAGATCGCGTTGGGTAACGCCACCGGCGCCTTGGTTGTCGCCACGCGTCTGGCCCATATGGACCCTGCGTCCTTCAAGGCGTTGGCGGCGCTGGGTTATGTGGCGTGGAAAAGTGACCGCGCCGATATCGCATTGCGAGCTCTCAAGGCGGCGCTGGTACTAAGCCCCGATGCCCGCGACGCGGATATGATCCTGGCGAATGTCCTGATGCGATCGGAGCGCCATCGTTTGGCGATTGATCGTTATCGACGGCTCGCGCGACTGGCACCTGGTGACCCCGGAAGCTGGCTGAATCTCGGCATTGCGATGATCGAGATCGGTGACTGGTCCGGGGCATCGGATGCTTACGCGCGGCTTGCGAGGATCAACCGGGGCCGGCCAGTCAACGAGACCGGTGTCGATCCCTATCCCGAGTTGCCCGAGACGCCGAGGCAACGCGAAGCGCGGCGAACCGCGTGGCACGCCCTGGAGTTTGAGTCTCAACAATTGCGATATCTGCTTGAGAGAAACGCGCTGCCGCGAGAATTCGAGGGGGAGCTTAAGGCCTACCGAAAAATCATTGGAGGCCTTGATGAAGAACGACGCCGGGCCATCGCCTTCGACCTGACCGAGGCTGAACTGGCGAGCATTTCGCGATACCATGGCCGGCTCGCGCATGTCGCCGGGACGGGGTGGAGGGACGCGAGGAATGGGGACGCCATGCCTGGCGCCGCGGCGATCAACCCGCGGGTCGACTGGGCGCGCGCCGAGGCGGCCTATTTGGACGCCTCACCCGCGATTACCGTGATCGATGACTTCCTTGATCCCCTGGCGCTAAAGGCGCTGCGCCGGTTCTGTCTTGAATCGACCATTTGGTTCGAGCTTAAGGGCGCGGGATATCTCGGCGCGTATTTCCGTGATGGGTTTAACGATCCGCTGCTGCTTGCGATCGCCGAGGAATTGACCGAACGCCTGCCGGAGATATTCAAGAATCATCCCCTCCGGATGATCTGGGCCTATACCTACGAGCAATCCATGGTCGGGATTAATCCCCATGCCGACTTCGCCAGGATTAACGTGAATTTCTGGATTACCCCGGACGAAGCCAATCTCGATCCGGAAACCGGTGGGTTGTTGATCTATCGCAGGCCGGCGCCGCCATCATGGGGGTTTGAGCAGTACAACGCGGCGCCCGGCGAGGAGATCATGGATTTTCTGGGTGAGGACGCGAAAACCCCAATCCGCGTGCCGCACCGTCAGAACCGCGCCGTGATCTTTGATTCCCGTCTGTTTCACGAGACCGACAAACTAAGTTTCCGTCCGGGTATCGAGAACCGACGGATCAATATCACCATGCTGTTTGGAGAGCACTAGACCGTTTCTGGCCTTTGCGGTGCTTCCGTAAAGGTCAGAAACGGTCTAGGCGATCTCGATGGCGTCAGCCGGGAGATCAACCGCGATTGGTGGCGGGCCGGTCCGTATCGCGCCTACCGCCATCGGACCAAGTCGCCAAATCTCGCGCCACCCGTTCCAGAACGCTGTCCCATTTCCCCACCGCATCCTGTCGATAGAGCCGGCAGCCCGGATACCAGGGTGAATCGCCTCGCTCCTCGAACCAGAACCAACTAAGGCCCGCGCCGCGTGGCAACAGCACCCAACAGGGCAGCCCTAAACTACCCGCGACATGCGCGCTCGTGCTTGAGACGCAAATCACCAGATCCAAACCCGCGACCAGCTCCGTGAAGGCGTGCATGTCGGTGAGTTGATCTATGCCCGCGGGAATTGTGGGGGCCTGGCCGAACCTTTGTCTCGCGTCACTGATCTCCGCCGTTACCGGCCCGTATTGGAGGCTGATGAACTCGATATTCGGAACCGACAGGACCGGCTCCCAGTCCACGAGAGACGTGGACTTTTCCTCGCCGACGAATGGGTTTACGCTGCGCCAATGAATCCCGACGCGAGGGACCCCGCCTCGGCGTTGCTCGGAAGGCGGGGAGCGACGCTTCAATATCGGTCGTGGCGCGGGAAAATCCGAGAATGCCCGGCGCACGAAACGCCCGACGAATTCCAGCGGGTAGCAGGCCACGTGATCCGCGACGCGCGTGGGTGGCGGCGCGACGAGGTCCCATCCGCGTATGTCGAATTCCGGCAAGGCCAGGCTCAAAAGGTCCGCGATCCGCGGATTGCATAGAACCGTCACCGGCGCTCGGGCGAGGCGCGCGACGTCCTCCAATAGGGTCGAGAACATGAGCTCCTCGCCGATTTTCTCCTCGCTCCAAAGCAGCAGACGACCCTCGGGCAAGGGCTGTCCGTTCCAGATCGGCAAGGCGAACCCACCGCCCCGCGGCCGCAACCCCGACCACCGCCAGGGCGCTTCCAGGCATTCCCAACCCCGGACCAGGTCACCGGTAAGGAGCAGATTTCGGCCGAGATTCAACAGGATTTCCACATCGCCGGGATTGAGAACCCGGGCTCGGGCAAGCTCCAATACAGCGCGCCCGGTCTTGTCCCCGCGCTTGTGTAGGATCGCCAGATTGTTCCAGCCATGAGGATGGTCGGGCGCGAGGACGAGAGCATGTCGATACGCCTTCGCGGCGCCGGACGGGTCGCCGGCATCGACACGGGCAAGGCCTAGGCCGTTCCAGTAGTCGGCTGAACCCGGGGCGGCGATTGTCGCCCAACCCGCCATCCTCGCTCGCGCCGATGCGTCAAGTTCCCTGGCATGACCCATGGCATGACCCCTGGCATGACCCCTGGCATGATTGGCGTGAACCCCTGGGTTATGCGGTTCCATGAGCGCCGCTCTTCGGAAACAATTGGTGGCGTTCTCGGCGAACCCTCCCGAACGAAGTGAAATGCCGCGCGCCAGATGGACTTCGGTGATGACCCGTGGCGTCGTGTCCTGTCGCGCCGCGACGCTCGCCCACCCTAGAACGCGGGCGGAGGCTTTCCAGTTCTCGCGACGCAACGCGGTGAAGCCGACCCCATAAAGCGCGATGGTTTCGCCCGGCGCCAGAACCGTGGCTTGTCGAAAGGCGGAACTCGCCGCGTCGTGCCGCGCGGCGTCGAGAAGCGTGAAACCCGTTTTTAGATACTGTGTGAAACCGCGGCTCATGTGGCGGGTTCCCATCGCCGGTGATCCTGGGTGCCGGCGGAGCCTAAACCTGAACCGGGAAGATGTGAACGTAGACGATTTTATTCGTGGAGCCGGCGAGTGTCGGGACTGGACAATGCCGCGGATTATCCTATATCGGTTGCCCGGGTCCGGCGCGCCGTTTCGAGCCGCGACGAAACCAATTCGTGAACGAGGCCAGAATGCACCGATTTTTCGCCGCCGGAGCCTTGTTGATCCTGTTGCTGACGGGATGTGGTGAGGATGAAAACCCGGTCATTGGGAAATGGCGGGGCGAGATCACCGAGGAACAGCGAAGCGCGCTGTTGATACCCGCCGGCGCGTCGGGCGATGTGCTGGTGGCCGAGTTTCTAAGCGCGACCGCGCGGCTCAACGGTCAGGCGCGCCCGGTCGAACACCGCAAGAATGAAGAGACCTACTACGTCAACGAGATCGGCACGGACCGGACCATGGCGGTCCAGTTTCCGGAACCCGACCGAATGAAACTGATGATGCCGCACCGCTTCAAGGCCGAAATCGTGGTCCTCTACCTCACGAAAGTAGCTGAAAACAAATAGCGCGCGCTCAGTCATCGGTCGGCGTGACGGGCCCCCTGGCCAAGAGCGTCTCGAAATACGCGACAAGCGCTTGTTCCCTGGCGTCGGGCGTATAGCGCGCGACCGTGGATCGACCCGTCTCGATCAAGCCTCTTATCGACGGGTCGTTATCACGCAGCCCTCGGGCGGCCCGCGCCACGGCGTCCACCGCGGCCTCGAGATCGTCATCCCCGACCCATAATCCATTCTCATCGGTGGCGTAATCCCAGCCGCCATCGCCGGCGAAACCCGCGACCACGCATCCGGCGGCCATGGCTTCCAGCGCCGGGAGTCCAAAACCCTCGAAACGCTGAAGCGAGAGAAAAATCGTCGAACCCGACAATGCCTCGAGAACCTCCCGATGCGGCATATTCTCCACGGCAAGCCATGGGATCGCCGCCAGGTCCGGATGTCGCAAGGGGAAGAGGTGGTTGATGAACGCGAATTCCAGCGGGCGTTTGCGCGGCATCGCGACGATCCGCTCGATCTTCACGGGAAGGGGCGCGCGAGGGAGTTCGATCGCGCAGGGCACGACCGGAACATCGCGGGCGATGCCGTGGTCCTCGAGAAACCTCTTTATTCTGGGGGACGCGCAGAACACATCCGTCACCCCCAAACTCGCGTAGCTCGGCGCGCCGCCGAGGCTGTGCCGGCAATAATAATGGTTCTGGGCGAAAATCGTTTGCCAGAGCCCGCCCTTGGCGGCGGCTTCCAGATCGCCGGATGAATAGGTTTCCGGTCGGACGATGATGTCGCGCGGGGTGATCCCGATCGCGCCGCTCAGGAACGGCACGTCGAATTCAAAGGCGGTGGGGCGTTGCTCCAGGTTCTTGGTATAGGCGAAAGCCTCGAATCCCGCCGCGCGCAGGATCTCGACATGCTCCAGCATCACCTTTATGCCGCCCGACGGTCCCGACGCGCGCGTGAGATGGTAGATGATCCGGGGCGCGGCGGGCATGCGGGTTCTCTCGAAGATGGAGCCGGAATGGACGACGTATTCCTCGCGACCAGCTATATAACGTGAGGACTGCCGAGACCAGCATCGCCGGAACCCGATGATTGATCCACAAACGCCCCCCCGGGAATTGTTCGCCGCGGCCGACGCGGCGGCGGCATCGGGTGATATCGACAAGGCGATCGTGTTGTTTCTGGAGGTTTCCCATCGCGCGCCCGAGGATTCGGCGGCACCGGCTCGCGCCGGCCATCTGTTGCTGCGTCGTGGACGTGTCGAAGAGGCACTCGCGGTGTTGAATGACGCCGTGGCGCGCCATCCAGACAACGTGACCGCCTGGTTTCTGAAGGGTGAGGCGGCCGAGCGCCTGAGCGCGTTCTCGACCGCCATTGAGGCTTATGGCGAGGTTATCGCGCGGCGTCCGGATCTGACCCTGGCCTGGTCTCGGCTTGGCGCCGCTTCCAGGGAGAACGGGGCGGTCGCCGCCGCCATTCCGGCGTTTCGCGAGGCTAGCAGGCTGGAGGCCGGGGCGCCGGGCCATCACGCGGAACTGGCGCGCGTGCTCTACGCGGCGCGGATGACCGAGGAAGCCGTGACCGCCTTCCGCCGGCAACTGGTGCTTGCCCCGGATGACGCCGACGGGTGGTACAACATTGCCGTGAGCCTGCCGCTATTGGGCGCGCGCGAGGCCGGGCTCCGGGGCTTTCGGCGCGTTGTTGTCCTGAACCCGGCAAGCGGCGGCGCCTGGTCGCGGATCGGGCGATTGCGCCGCCGACTTGATCGCGACGCGAACACCGAGAGATCCGATCAACGGGCGATGGTCCTCGAACCCGCCGACCACGAGCCCTTGCTGCGCCATGCCGAGGATGAATTGGATCCCGGGAATGAGAGCGTGTTTCGCCGATGGCTGTTGTGCGCCGCGACGGAGAACGCGCGAAATCGGGTCGCGCTCGCGGAGCTGATGCTGGCCAGCGGGCGGTTCGAGGCGGCGTTGGAGCTTTCGCGACCCTTGGTTAAGCGGGATGATCCCGTCGAAGCGGCTGTCGGCATCCATCGAAGAGCTTGCGAGGCTAGCGGCCGGCCGGTTCCCGCCTGGTGCCAGTCGGCGTATCAGCGTTGGTTGACGGCGCATGGTGAGGCGGCCCGGGCCTCTGTTCCCCGCGCGACCGAGGCTGGCCCCGCCATATCCGTCGTCATGCCGGTTTGCGATCCACCGGTGGATCTGCTGCGTCAGGCGATCGCGTCGGTGACTGGCCAGGCCCATCGGGCGTGGCAATTGTGCATCGCCGACGATGCCTCCGAGGACCCGGCGGTAAGGGTGCTGTTAAGCGAAGCGGCGGATGACCCTCGGATCAACGTGACCTTTCGCGGGGAACGAGGCCATATCTCGGCGGCCAGCAACACCGCGTTGGCGGCGGCGACCGGAGACATCGTCTGTTTCCTCGACCATGACGATCTTCTCGCGCCGGACGCGCTGGCCATTATCGCCGGGGCGTTCGAGAGGCAACCGGATCTCGCGATGGTTTATAGCGACGAGGATAAGATCGACGAAAACGGTGTCCGGTTCGACCCGCATTTCAAGCCCGATTGGAACCAGGACCTCTTGCTGAGCCAGAATTATATCTGCCATCTCATGGCGATTCGTCGCCCGTTGGTGGAGCGGCTCGGCGGCTTTACCCTGGGGCTCGAGGGTAGCCAGGACCATGACCTCGCCCTTCGGGTTGCCGAGGCGGTTTCTCCGGATCGGATCAAGCATATTCGTGCCGTGCTCTACCATTGGCGGGCAACGCCGGGCTCGACGGCGATTGGGGTGGAGGCGAAACCCTATACCGTCGAAGCGACCCGGCGCGCATTGCAGGCCCATCATGATCGCGCGGGCGACGGCGCGGTCACGCGGACCGTTCCGAACGGCTGGCGGACGATCTATCCACTGCCGAAGGACCCGCCAGTGGTTTCGATTATCGTCCCGACCCGTGACCGCGTCGAGCTCTTGCGACGCTGCATCGACGGCGCGCGGCGAGGCACGCGCTATCCCTCGGTCGAAATTCTGGTGATCGACAATGGTAGTCGCGAGGCGTCCACCCTCGCCTATCTCGATCAGTTGCGCGGTTCCGGCGCCGCGCGGGTGCTGGAGGATCACGGCGACTTTGACTTCTCGCGATTGAACAACAACGCGGTAAAAGCCGCGCGCGGTAGCGTCCTCTGTTTCCTCAACAACGACGTGGAGCCGTTGAGTCCGGATTGGTTGGACGAGATGGTCGCGCATGCCCTGCGGCCCGGCATCGGCGTCGTCGGCGCCAAGTTGCTGTATCCGGACCGGAGCATCCAGCATGGCGGCATCATCCTGTGCGGTGATCATGTGGCCAGGCATCTGCATGTCGGCCTCGACGAGGACGCGCACGGATATTGGGGTCGGGCGGCCGCGGTACAGTCGCTGGCGGCGGTAACGGGCGCCTGCATGGTGGTCGGGCGCGAGGCGTTCGAGGATGTGGGTGGTTTCGACGAGGCCTTTCCCGTGGATTTCGGCGATATCGACCTGTGCCTGCGCCTGGGAGAGAACGGGTATCGCACCCTCTGGACGCCGCACGCGGTACTGGTGCACCACGAATCCGCCTCGCGCGGGACGTTCATCACCCGCGCCAAGCAAGAACGCTACGAGGCCGCGCGCGCCGCGATGGTTGAACGATGGGGCCAGCGCCTGTCATCCGACCCGCACTATCATCCCTATCTGTCGATACGCCCGGAGGATAAGCCGTTTAGCCTGGCTTTCCCACCGCGCCTGGAGGCGGATCATGACTGAACGTCGTCGCCCGCCCTGGATTGCCGTCGCCGTGAAGGCGGGACTGAGCGTGGCGATGGTCGCACTGGTCCTTGGCGTCGCGGATGTCGAGGCGGTGTGGACGCGTCTCCTTCGGATCGAGTTCTCGGTCCTTTGCGTCGCCGCCGCCCTGTGTTTCGCGCAAATCCTGTTGGCGGGGCTGCGCTGGACCATCATCGGCGCGGGGACAGGCGGATTCGTGTCTCCTTGGGCGGCGATGCGGACAACCTTCGCGGCGATGTTCTGCAACCAGCTTCTGCCTACTTCCATAGGCGGAGACGTGATTCGTATCGGACTGCTCACCAGCCAAGGTCTCGCCATCGGTCGGGCGGCGCGAACGGTGGTCCTGGATCGCACCGCCGGGCTGCTGTCGCTCCTCACCCTGATGGCTGTCACCGGTTTTGTCCTGAGCGACCAGCTCCCGGAAAGCTGGCCGGTGGACCTGATCAGGCTTTTGCCGGTGGTCGCGATCGGTCTAGTCCTGGTGGCCTTGTTCATGGGGGATCGGATCGCGGGGGTTCTGGAGGCGTGGGACCTGTTGCCCTGGGTTGCCCAGTTGTTTCGGGATTCCGCGTCCTTGCTGCGTCAAGGCGCGAGGACGGCGATTATTCTGGTGCTGAGCTATGCCATCCACGCCGCCAGCGCCGCCAGTATCTGGGCGCTGGCCCGGGGAAGCGGTGTAGAGATCGGCTATGCCCAGGTGGTCGGCTTTCTACCGATCGTGATCCTGGTCCTGATGTTGCCTATTTCGATCGCCGGCTGGGGGGTGCGCGAGGGCATGGTGGTGACCTTGTTCGCGCTATTGGGGATCGGATCGGCGCCCGCCGCGGCGGTCTCCATCCTATGGGGCGCCTGCATCGCCGCCGCCGCCCTGGTGGCCGGCGTGCTCTGGGTCGTTAGCCGTCCGAAAGGTGAACGCCTGCCGAGCGGCCAGCCGACTCAGGCGCCGTAGAACGCGTTCACCTCGCCCGCGACTTCGGCGATCTCGTCTTCCGTCAAATGCTGGTGATGCGGCAGCGCCAGGACCTGGTCGGCCTGGCGTTCGGCGTTCGGGAAATCCCCACGCTTGTACCCATATCGCTTGGCGGCGGGTTGAAGATGCAACGGCGTGCCGTAGTAGATCAGCGACATAATGCCCTTGGATTCGAGATGCGCCTTCAGCTCGTCCCGGCGTTCCGCCTGGATCAGGAACATCACGAAGGGGTTCACCTCATGTGCCTGGCAGGGCGGAATGAACACTTCCGGCGCGGTGATGAGCTTACGGTAAAGGTTCACGTTATGGCGCCGGCGTTCGGTGATCGAGGCGAGCCGGCCCAGGCGGTACAACAGGATCTCGGCCTGCAGGATATCCAGCCGCGAGTTGACCCCGTAGTCGAGACAGGTGTCCCGGTCGACCAGGCCATGGTTGCGGTACCGGCGGGCGGTCTCGGCGATCTTGTCGTCGCTGGTGATCATGAACCCGGCGTCGCCGGTCGCGTTCAGCGCCTTCAACGGATGCGCCGAAAAGGTCCCGACCGCGCCGAAGGTTCCGCCGTGCCGGCCATGATAGGTCGCGCCCATGGACTGGCAGGAATCCTCGATGATCATGAGGCCGTGCCGGTCGGCGATCTCCTGGATCGCGTTCATGTCCGAGATTCGGCCGGTCCAGTGCACCGGCATGATCGCCTTGGTGCGCGGCGTGATCTTCTTCTCGATCTCCGCCGGGTCGATATTTTGGTCGTCGCGGACATCGGCATAGACCGGCGTGCCGCCGACATGGGCGATCGAACCGGTCGACGCGACGAACGAGATCGGCGAGGTGATCACCTCGTCGCCCCGGGTGATGCCCATCGCCATGAGCCCGATCATCAGCGCGTCGGTGCCGGAATTGAGGCCGATGCAATGCTTGGCGCCGGTATAGGCGGCGACCTTTTCCTCGAAGGCGTTCAACTCGGGCGTCAGCACGAAGTGTCCGCTCTCCAGCACCCGCTCGACACAGGCGAGCAACTCCGCGCGCTCCTCGTGGAAGCGCTGTTGAAGATCGATCAGCGAAATTCTGAAATCGGCCACGGTCATTTCCCCGCGTAAAAGTTCCTGACGGTTTCGATCACGTAGTCCTGCTCGGCGCGCGAGAGGTGCTGGTCGACCGGAAAGCTGATGCAGTCCCGGGCGTGCCTGTCGGTGACCGGAAAATCTCCGGCCTTGTATCCGAAATGCGCCAGCGCGTCCTGCTGATAAAGTGGGATCGGATAGTGGACCTTGGCCTCGATCCCACGCTCCAGGCAGTGTTTGAGCAAGGCGTCGCGATCCTCGGCGAAAACCATGTAAAGCAGATAGACATGCTTGGTATCAGCCTGGCGCGCGGGAATCCGGATTCCCGGGATATCGGCCAGGCCCTGGTCGTAATAGGCGGCCACCCGAGCCCGTTCGCTGACGATGTCCTCGACCTGGCGCACGATCCATTTGCCGACCACGGCCTGAACCGAGTCCAGTCGCGAGTTATATCCAAAGATCTCCATCTCGTCGCGGTTTCGAAGGCCGTGATTGCGTAACAGCCTGACCTTGCGGTCCATCTCGTCGTCATCGGTCACGACCACGCCGGCGTCGCCCCAGACATTGATGATCTTGAGCGGGTGCATCGAAAACGCGGTGGCCACGCCCCAGCCGCCGACCTTGGTGCCGTCGCGCTCTCCAAGCAGGCTCTGGCAGCCGTCCTCGACCACCGGCAGGCCGTGCCGTGCCGCGATCTCCATGACCTTCGGCATATCGGCGACATCACCGGTGAGATGGATCGGCATAATCGCCTTGGTGCGCGGCGTGATCGCCGCCTCGAGCTGGTCGACGTCGAGACAGAAGGTATCGTCGCAATCCACGAAACGCGGCGTCGCGCCGACCTCGGCGATGGCGCCGACCGAGGCATAGAAGGTATTGGCGGCGGTCAGAACCTCGTCGCCGGGACCGATGTCCAGGGCTTTCAGGGGAATTTTCAAGGCGTCGGTGCCGGAGCCCACGCCGATCGCGTGCTTGGTGCCGACCGCCGCCGCGAACATCGCCTCGAACTCACCCACGGGCTTACCCAGGGTGAAATCGCCGCTTCGCACGAGCTCCCGCAATTCGGTGAAGATTTCCTCGGGCTCGGCGAACTGCTGGCCCAGGGGCGAGAACCGCACGTGTGAAATCGCGTCGGCGTCATTCCGGTCGGCCATCATTGGGGTCCCTTGAAAATCGTCGGCAAGTCTCTCGTGATCTTGGCGATATCGCCACGGTCACCTTGCTGGCGTCTTATAGTTGGAATGTGATGGCGGGACCAGCCTTCGATGGTTGTTGCGGCGATTGTCCACCATGCTTACCGCGCTTTTCGGGGCTCCCCAACTCGCGCGAGCGACGGGGTGGAGAATTTCGGCGGCACATGGCATTTTGCCGTCCGGCGCATTGACCCGGAGCGATATACATGGCGGCGTTGGAAAGCTTGCTGGAGTCGCACCCCAAATGTCCGCTTTGCGGTGGGTCATCGCGCGATATCGCTGGATTGGAGGCGAGATCTCCAGGGTTTTACGTGGAGACACTGATCAGCCAGTTCGGCTTGGACCGCGCGGCGTTTGAACAGGAATTGAAAATCTACCGTTGCGGCGGGTGCGGCACGCTTTGGTATGATCCGTGGCTTGTACCGCGCGTGTCATCGTCGCTTTACGGGTATCTGTGCGGGCGTCACAAATTCGGCTGGGCCTCTCTGCGCGCCTGGCTTGTCGGTCTGGAGCGCGGGTATTTCAGGGCCCGACCGGAGCTTTGGCGAATTCTTGACCGTCTCGTTCCGAACATGACGGACTATGGGGAAGTGAACTGTCCTTACGGCGGATTGTTCTTTCATCTCTTCGACTCGATGGAGAGCGACGTGAGTCGCGAGACCTTGGCCCAGAAAATCCCGCTCCTTGGCGGGATGTATGCCGGGGACAAGCTTGTCGGCGAGTATGGGGAGGCGGGCTCGTTCTTCCGTTTGATAGACGATGTGCGGACCGCGCGGCAAAACGCGGCCACGCCTCGCACTTATCTGGTACGGGAATATAGCGACATGTGCTGGGGACATTCCTGCATCTTCAACGGGAATCACTGTCTATCATTTGCCCAGGATGTGCTGGTTGACGAGGTCGTCGATTTCGACACCCTTCGCTCAACCGGCCAGCGGCTGGGCGCGCTCGGATTTTTCAACGTTTGGGATCATTTTCGTGATCCCATGCGGGTTCTAGCGAAGGCGACCGACGTGGCCGACGTGGTGGTGATCGACCTCCATGATTACGGCTGGACCGACGCGCAGCACTTTTTCAACGTGGGGGACCGGGCGATCGAGTTCTTGCGTGATAGTGGCTTCAACGCCGTGGATCTGACAGCGCATATGAAAAACCTGGTGGGTGACGACGATGATCGTCGGTATCTGCTCGTCTCCAAGGTTCTTGACCTGGGCATGGCGGCCGGGGAAGTCGGTCGGGCAATCGCGTCTCCGGATCGGACGCTCCGTGTTTAGGATCGGTTTTCTGGTCGGCGGCATCCCGGGGCGGAGCACGCAGGGGTGAGCGACGATGAGTCGAAGCGCGATCTGATTCAGTATCCCGACGATGCGGCGGCGCTGAGAAAACTGGCCCGCGCGGCA
>JAYOIK010000047.1:13236-41282 GCA_038118725.1 Alphaproteobacteria bacterium
AACGGCAATCGCGCCGGCGCGGCCTGGCTGAATGAAGAGAGTTTTCTAAAGACCGCGGTCGCGCTGAAGCGCCAATTCGCGGCGACCCGGGATTTCCATGACCTGGTGCTCTGCAACGCCGCCGGCATGTGCTCCGCCCTGGAGGCGTTTCCGGGGTTGACGGGGAATCGTTACCGCGATGGCGAGGCGGAGATCTCGGTTGGCGGCCGAGCCATGTTCTTCCGCCTGGAGGACCCATCCGGTTTCAGCGCCTTCGAGAATTTTTTCGCCTATGAGCCGAGCCTATTCGAATGGATCAGGGGGTTTCGTGAAACCGACATTCTCATCGACGTGAGCGCGAATATCGGAAAGTTCTCGATTCTTCCCGCCATGCTCACGGGGTGCCGGGTCATCGGATTCGAGCCGATCGGGATCAATTTTCGAACCTTGACGGCGAATATCCGGCGGAACGGTCTGGAAGACCAGGTGACCGCCTTGAACATCGCGCTATCGGATGAAGACGGAAGGGCGCGTATTGAATATCCCGCCGAGACACCCGGCATCGCCAACGCGTCCATTGTCGAGCGGTCCGCGGCTCCATCCGCCGTGCCGCATGAGGATATCAGCAAGCGAAAGCTCGACTCCCTGGTCGCCGACGGGACGGTTCCACAACCCAATCATCTGAAAATCGATGTCGATGGGTATGAAACGGAAGTTCTCGCGGGAATGGCGCAAACCCTGGCCGATCAACGCCTCGAGTCGATACGGATCGAAATCAAGCCCAGGGACGCCAGGCGGCCGGCGCTCGTCACCCGATTGATGGATTTAGGGTTTCGCGGCGCGATTGCCGATGACCTGAAAAACCTCGTTTTCCATCGCGATCGATGACGACGAGTGGCGGGCCGTTCAGGGCGCCGTCAGAAGATTCTTCCGGGCAGGTCGCAATAGAAACTGAAGAACTTTCGCGGGTGAGGCGTTGGTTGCCGCGGCGACACCCCATGGATCGAAGCCGGCGAGTTGATCCCGATGAACAGCGTATTGGACTCATAGGGCACGGTTTTCACGAGATCGAGACATTCGGGCCGGATCTCGCTTCCGTTCACCACGTTCCCGGCGAGCTGGTGCCCGGGTTTCAGTTGATAGAGCTCTAGGTCTCCGCCCTCGGAGGTTGTCTCGTCTCTCAGGTAGAAGAGACCGACCCACAGCTTGGCGCCGCTATCGACATGAGGCCCTCGCACGCTGGAGGGTTCCGTCGTGGTCGGCGTATTCGCGTCGATCGCCGAGGAAAGCAAAACCCGCGCGGTATCGAACCCGTCAACATGCTTGATGCCGACCGGGAGGCGATCGGCCATTTCCACGAACCTGGCGGCGCCGGGAACGGCGGTCTTCAGATGATCACCGAATACACGAATGAAATGCAGCAGATGGTCACGGTCTGAATTGCGAGCGAGAAAGGTCTTCCACGTGCTGGAAACCAAGTCCGATTTCATGGCCGCGGCATTGTTGAAGTTCAAGCGCTTGTTGCTGGCGTCGGTGTGATCGGGAAAGGACTCCAGGGCGGGAAACTCATCTTGCAGCGAACCGAGCAATTCCTGGTCTAGAACGTCTCGCGCCACGATATGCGGGAAGGGTTCCGCGATAACATCGGCTTTGCTGAGTCCGGCGAGCAAGGATTGCATGTCGAATCGATCCAACGGGATTGGCGTCGCGTAGCTTTCCACTGGCGACCGGTGTTGTCTAGGTGATCGTCGGAGGCTTGGCCGCGGCGGTGACCTCGCCCGGACTTACCGTGTCCAGAACGCGAATCAGCATATCCAACACGTTGGTCCCGTCAGGCGGCTCAATAAAGCGTCCCACGAAGTTCTTCCATTCCGCGTCGGGATAAAAACCCTCGGGTCCGTCACGCGAGATGGCGTTGATGGCGGCAATCGCGTCGTCCCGGGATCGCATGTCCGTCGCGGGAAGGAAGCGCGCGAGCGTCGAGTGATTGCCGTGGCACCAACTCAGTTCCAGTACCGGCTTGCGCCGCATCACCGCCTCCCAGGTCACGCTTGTTCCCAGAGCCAGCACGAGATTCGCCCATGAGATTAGCGCGGATGCGTCAACTTCCGAGGCGGCGGTCCGCCAACCGGCTTCCGGGAGGGGATCATTGAATGTCTCGGGAAGTGTCCGGTCCTCGCGCGTCACGGGTTCCAGCGTCCAATCACCGCTTTCTTGGATCAGCCGATACTGAAGGTTGGTTCGCGCAAGACGTTGCTCCAACAGGGTCACGTCGACGCGTCTCGCGAGGATCGCGAGAAAGCGGGACAGTTCGGGCCAGTCCACGATCTTTTCGGGCTTTGGTAGGAAGGCGACCACCCGTAACCCCGAGGTCTCGGGGAGGCCGCTGTCCCCTGACCGCATGGCTTCGCGTATTTTCAGCCAGGCGCCGCAATATCTCGCGCTCCCGGTGACCGCTATGTTGGCCTGTTCCGAGAGGCGGTATTTCTCAATGGTGAAGGTGCTCGAGACCAGTGTCAGATCGTAAAGGTCGAAACCTTTCGATGGCGCATCATCGATTTCCTTGGAATCGACATTCGTGAGCCGATTGACATATGGCTCCTCGCCATGGGGTAGCGAGACGAAAGCGGCTGAATGCCGCCGAGCAATACCCCGGAGAATACGAGCGATGACATCGCTGCTCCGGTCGAACATCACAAACCCTCGCGATGAACCGTTCAGCAGATCGTGCAAAACCCGGTTGAGATCAAAGCTCGCGGACAGGTCTCGCAGGGAGTGGATGTGAGCCCTTGGCAAACTCTTAATCGCCCGAGCGCGCCAATCATCGGCGTCAATGTCACCGATCATGACGACAACGGCGTGTCGATCCATGTCCTCGCGCCAGCGCCAGAGCACGGGCAGTGCATGGTCAAGGCTTATCGCGTCGCGGGCGAAGATGACCAGTTGTTCGCCACTCGCCGGCGCTATCGGTTTTTCGGGGAAACTGCTTGCCTGGGCGCCGTCCCGCAACGTGAGCGCATGGCCGAGCATAGAAAAGGCTCTTGCCGGGTCCGGACCTTGCGTCGCGGTGGTGCCCAGCAACGGAATCGCCGCGCCGATCTCTCCGCGCCAGAACAGGGTTCGCCCGGTCATGTATTCGAGGCGGAGATTGTCGGGAAACTGACGGATCGCCCAGCCGCCGACCCGCGCGGCCAATGCCGAGGTAAGATCGCCTCGCGTCGCCAGCCAGACCAGGTTCTCGGTCGCGAGCCGGTCGTTCGGGTCGGCGCACAGCACGCGGCGATAGCGGTTGATCGCCGCGTGGTCGTCCGAGCGCTTATACTCCGCGACGGCCCGTATATGTTCCTGGCGTATCGCTTCGGCGATCGGGTCTTGCAATGAACGGTTCCTCGACAAGCGCCAGGTTTGCTAGATTCGAAATAGAAAATAGGCGGTTTGACGCGCGCCGGAAAGCCGCTTGGTCGGTTATGATCCCCGCCGTTCGGCGTGGTTGGCGAGTACGGGCAAACACTTGAATGGGGGTAGCGTGACCACACCCGCCGATCCGGCGACGCGAATTTCCTTGGCCGACGCGCTCGACGCGTATCGGCGCGCCGTCGAGGCGCGAGCTCTGGACCAGGCGCGGCGAATGACCTGGCGGCTCCTCGCGGCTGGGAGAATCGACGTTCTGGCGATGACTTATCTGGCCGAGCATCTTTTCGGCGTGGCGGAGATCAAGGCCGCGGACGCGATCGCCCGGATCGCCGCGACAATCGAGCCTTCCCGAGCGAGGCCTTATCGACTTCTGCTGGCCGTCGCGGAGGCGGAGGCGCGCTCGGAGGATCACCGCATCGGTGGTTGGGCCAGCGCCGCCGACCCCGCCGATTCGCTGGCCCCGGCGCGGGCCGGATCGCTGGCGCGCCTCAACGGCGATGACCAGGCGGCGGTCGTGCATTTGCGCCGGGCATGCGAGCTCCGTCCCCTGTCCGTGATGTCCTGGGTCAATCTCGCGGCGGCGGAGCGTGGGGCGGAAAATGAAACCCGGGCGTTGAAAGCGGTCCGCCGGGCGCTTTGTTTAGTGCCCGGGCATCCCGCCGCCCTTTTCGCCGCGGCGGAAGCAGCGGCGGCGGCCTTCGACCATGCGGTCACGGAAAGGCGATATGACCGGTTGCTGCGGGTTGATCCCTTGCATGCCGTCGCGTTGCAGAACCGGGGGCACGCACGGCGCCGGCGTAGCCTCGTAACGCAAGCGAGTGATGACTATCGGCGCTCCCTGGTGCTGACGCCATCGCAGCCCAACGCCTTGATCGCGCTTGCCCAATTGACATTGCCCGATGGGGCTATCCCGAGGGTTCGGACCTACTTCACGCGCGCGATGATGATTGAGCCGACCAATCCCGAGGCGGGATTTTTCGGCGCGCTGACGGATCTTCGGATCGGGCGCTTCGCCGAGGGGTGGGAGGGATATGCATGGTTCTCGGCGCTGGCCTTTCCGCGGCGATCACGGGAGGAGCAACACCCGCGCTGGCCCTCTGGCCAGCCGGACCCGACGGGCCTGTTGGTCTGGAACGATCAATTCGGTGTCGGCGAGGAGGTGATGTATCTGGGGGCGACATCGGCGCTGGCGCGGCGTGCCGACAAGCTGGTGATCGCCTGTTCCTCGAAGCTTGAGCAGCTGGTCCGCCGCTCCTTTCCGGATGTCACGGTTACGACTCCCGAAGCCGCCGCGTCCACGGACCTGGACCTGGGGGAACGTCCAGCCGAGGTGCCGCTGATCGGCGCCATCGCGGCGCTGCGGCGTGGTTTCAATGACTTTCCCTGTCATTCCGGATATCTGCGGGCCGATCCCGAGCGCGTCGCGGCGTTGCGGGAACGGTATCGCGATCCGAGGGGGGGGGCCCTGGTCGGCATCTCCTGGTCCAGCCCGCTCGGGTTTCAAGGACCGCGAAAGTCGGTGCCGCTGGCGGATTGGGGGCCGGTTTTCAAGGAGTTGGATGCCCGGTTCGTCTCTTTGCAGTACCACGCCGACGCCGGGGAGATCGCCGAGGCGCGGGCGCGTTTTGGTGTCGATATCCTGGTTGATGACGATCTCGACACTTTCGGTGACTTGGATGCGCACGCCGCTCAGATCGCGGCGATGGACCGGGTGATTTCGATCTCCAGCATTGCCGCTCATCTCGCGGGAGCCCTGGGTAAACCGGTGGATCTTCTATACCCGAGCGAGATCGTGCTGCTCTGGTACTGGTTCCATGGACGCTCCGACAGTCCCTGGTATCCGTCGATGACCATCCACCGTCCGCCGAGCGATGGAGACAGGGAAGGACTGATGGCTAGTTTCGCGCGTTATCTGGCTGAAAAAAGAGCGCCTGATGCAGGGAAAGCGTGATGATGAAGCAGAACAACGCGGCGAGCACGACATCACTTAGAAAATGCGCGCCGACCGCCATGCGGTAGTAGCCCGTCAGCGCCGTCACCGCGAGGCACGCGCCGACCGCGATGAGTCGCCTGGGCCCCTCCAGCAACAGCGCGAAACCGAGGCCCGCCGCGACGAAGGCCACATCGCCGGAAACGAAGGAACAGTTACTGGCGCACTGATCGGCTGGGATGAAGGCGCCGGTGAACAGTTTGTCGCCGCCAAGCGCCTCGATATGTTTGGGACGGGCCCTGCCGACATAGGTCTTGAGCACGCCGTTCACCAACAGGCCCGGGCCCATCGCATAGGCGAGGATCATGAAGAGGATCGCCTTTGGACGCCATTTCAGGAACCTTCCCCGGGCGAGCAGGTTGATGCCGGCAAGCGCCAGCATTATGATCACCAGATCCTTCACATAGGGGCGCACGAAGGTATCGACGAAGTGGTGGACCGGCCCGTCACGTAGCTGAAAGCCGTTGCCGCCGGTGTGCAAGGACCGAGCGATGTTGAAGTCGATCTCGGGAAAAGCGATGAACAGCACCGAAACCGCCAGGGTGAACGGCACGATGGTCCGGGTGGCGGGTTTCCCGAACAGCATAACCGGCGAAGAGCTAGGGTTGGACATGGCCTTCCAATGTGAAGAGATGCAGGACCCGGCTTCGGCCCACGCCGATCGGCACGTCGACCGGGGGAAGCCTGTCATGCTTCGCGAATTGCGCGAGGATCGGATGCGGGTTGTCCCATTTCGCCACCAGCAGAACCCGGTCCCCCGGGGCGGGGCGATAGCGGGCGGTCAGCTCGTAATGATGGTCGGGATGGCCGTTATAGTCCCACATGAGCGGCCGGAACGGCGTGTCCCGTAGCTGATAGAGAAGCGAGGCCATGGTTTTGCGGTCGTCGGTTAGGAGAATGCGGTCGGGGTCTTTCCGCATCGCTTGGATAATCGGCGCCGCGGTTTCGGGCCAGGCGCGCATGCGTCGCAGGGGATCGCTCTTTAGGGGAGGTTCGACGCCCGGCAGGTCGAGGAAGAAAACCGCCAGCGCCAGCGCCGCCGCCGCATGCAGGCCGATGGAGGTCTTGGCTAGCCAGAGCCGCGCCTTCGAGACCGTCCAACCGGCAACCAGGATCGTCGCCGACACATAGGCCGTCGCCGCCCAATTCGCGTTCGCCCGTGACAGGAAGGCCTGAACGGTGACGATCAGAAGAACCGGCAGACAGAAACAAAACAGCCAGGCTTCCCGCCTGTCGACCTGGCCGCGGAAGAGCTGGATGATCCGCCAGGCCAATACCGCCAGCAGGAGCGGTCCGAACACGCCGGCCTGTTCGCCCAGGAACGCCGCCGCCTCGTCCAGGTGAAACAGGGGGCCACCGAGATTGGCGTTCTGGCCGACATGGGCGACGGTGGCCCAGCCGTTCTCCATGTTCCAGGCGAGGTTCGGAATGATCAGCAGCCCGGCCGGCAGGCTGACGCCGAACATATAGGGGCTTATCAGGAACCAGCGATGCTCGCGGAACAACCCACAGCCCAGGACCATCCCGATGACGAAATAGGCCATGGCGTATTTGGCGAGCAGGCCGAGGCCGATGGCGAGTCCCAGAACCACGCACCAGGCGGGCGCTCGGTCGTCAAGCACCCGGATCAGCGCGTACAAAGCCAGCGCCCAGAAAAACAACAGCGGCACATCGGTGGAGATCACCGCGCTGGAGAAAGAGACCGCCGGCAAGGTCAGGAACAGCAGGCCGGCCCAAAAGCCGGTCCTGGGGTCAAACAGCCGGGCGCCGATCAAGCCGCACAGCATGCTGGTGCCGGCATGTAGAAGCGGGGAGCCGGCGCGCGCGCACCATTCCACGTCGCCGCAGACCCAGGTCGTCGCGCCGATCAGCCAGGCGATCATCGGCGGCTTCGTGTAATAGCCCCAGGCAAGCTCCTGGCTCCACGACCAGTACTGCGCCTCGTCGCCGTGCAAGCCGATATTGGACGCCGCCAGGAGCGTCAGCCGCGCCAAGGTCACCGCGATGACAATGGCGGCGAGCACGCCGAACCGTTCAAAACCTTGGGGCCGCGCCGATGATGTGGCCGTCATGTCTCCCGCCGTCCGGGGATTGTTATCCACGTCTTCGTGTACGAGATCGTCGTGGGAACTTCAACAATCCGCCGCCGCGCCCTACTCTGTCTTTTTGACCAGGGCTCATGAAAACCCTTGTCTTCCGACGCCCGCCGCTTCAAACCAGAAGCACATCGGTTTGGAAGGAAAAGGTCGATATGAGCGCCCAGCTTCAGGAATTCCCGAATTTCGTCACCCACCTGGAATGCTCGATGAATGGCGAGCGCTTCGAGGCTGGAAAAGTGCACGGCCTGTCGAATGTCGGGCGACCGCTATTGGTGCGCTATGACCTTGAGGGTTTGGCCAAATCGGTGACCAAGGAGGCGTTGGCGGCGCGGACCGGCGGCTTCTGGCGGTATCGCGAGTTTCTGCCGGTCACCAGGACCGAGAACGTGGTCGATCTCGGCGAGGTGATGACGCCTCTGATCTCGTTGCCCCGCATGGCGCGCAAGCACGGCGCCGGCGACAAAGGCCGGATCATCGTCAAGGACGAGGGACGCCTGCCGACCGGCTCCTTCAAGGCGCGAGGCCTCGCCTTGGCGGTCGCGATGGCCAAGGAACTCGGCCTGCATCATCTGGCGATGCCGACCAACGGCAATGCCGGAGCGGCGATGGCGGCCTATGCCAGTCACGCGGGGCTGCGGACCACGATCTTCTGTCCCGACGACACGCCCGAGGTGAATATCTCGGAGATCGAGCTTCAGGGCGCGACGGTCTATCGAGTCAACGGCTTGATCAATGATTGCGGCAAGATCGTCGGCGACGGCAAGGAAGCGACGGGTTGGTTCGATGTGTCTACCCTCAAGGAGCCGTATCGGATCGAGGGCAAGAAGACCATGGGCCTTGAACTGGCCGAGCAGATGGGCTGGGAACTGCCGGACGTGATCTTCTATCCCACCGGCGGCGGCACCGGGCTGATCGGCATGTGGAAAGCCTTTGACGAGTTGGAGGCGATCGGCTGGATCGGTAGCAAGCGCCCGCGCATGGTCGCGGTCCAGGCGACCGGCTGCGCGCCGATCGTGAAAGCCTTCGAGGAAGGCGAGGAACACGCGCCGGTCTGGCAAAACGCCCATACCGCGGCCGCCGGCATCCGGGTGCCCGTCGCGGTCGGCGATTTTCTCATCCTGCGCGCGGTGCGTGACAGCGGCGGGTATGCCACCGCCGTCACCGACGAGGCGATCTTCGCCGCCCAGGAAGAGGTCGCCAAGGAAGAGGGCGTGCTGCTCTGCCCCGAGGGCGCCGCGACCTTCGCCGCCTACAAGGATGCGCTGACCTCCGGCCAGGTAAAGCCGGACGAGACCGCTATTCTGTACAACTGCGCGACCGGCTTGAAATATCCGATGCCGCCGATCAGCCGGGCCCTCGACCGGCACCAACCCATCGACTACGCGTCGATGAAATGACCTTTTGGAAGCTGTCATGAGCAGGGACTTCGCTGACCAGAAAGCCATCAACAAGGAGTACTGGGACGCTCTCGTCGCGGTGAACGCGGATACCGAGGGCAATGACGGCTATAACGTGAAGGGGTTCCTTGCGGGCGAAGGTGACCTGCATCCCATCGAGCTTGCCGAATTGCCGGATGTCGCGGGATTGTCGTTGCTGCATCTGCAATGTCATTTCGGCATGGATAGCCTGAAACTTGCCCGCAAGGGCGCGCGGGTCACGGGCTTCGACTACTCGTCCGCCGCGATCGAAAAGGCGCGCTGGCTGGCCCGCGAGACCGGGATCGAGGCGACCTTCATCGAGGGTGATCTCTATGACGCGCCCGATTTGGTCGACGGCCAGTTCGACGCGGTGTTCGTCAGCTGGGGCGCGATCAACTGGCTTCCGGATATCCAGGCCTGGGCCAAGGTGGTGGCGCATTTCGTCAAGCCCGGCGGCTGGTTCTATCTCGCCGAGGGTCATCCCGTGGCTTACACGATCGACGACGAGGATCCGGACGGCCCGGTCACCGTGCGCTACCCGTATTTCCACAAGCCCGAGCCGCTCACCTTTCAGACGACCACCGCCTATGCCGATAACGAAACCCCGTTGGAGGTGACCGAGAACCATGAGTGGTTTCATCCCGTCGGCGAGGTGGTCACCAGCCTGATCCAGGCCAGATTGCGCCTGGAGTTCCTGCACGAGCACCCGGAGATCACCTGGCGGGCGATGCCGTATCTGGTTCCAGGCGCGCCCGGCCAGTATCGGATGCCGGAGGGGCGTCCCAATATACCATTGTCTTTTTCGCTCTTGGCGGTGAAGCCCGAGGCTTAAACGAGGTGACTGCCTGTCGTTGGGGAGGGATCAATCATGCGCGCGGCGGTTCTTCAGGGCGGTAAAATCACCGTGGAAACCCTGCCGGACCCGCGTCCCGGCCCGGGTCAGTTGCTGGTCGCGCCGATCCTTACGGGTATTTGCGGATCGGACCTGCATCATCGGGCCCGGGCGATTGCTTTGGAGGCGGCCACCCCCGAAAGCCAACATGACCAACTTCCGAAATTCGTGCCAGGTCACGAGTTCTCCGCCTCGGTGCTGGAGATCGGTCCGGGCGCCGATACAAGGCTGCGGCCCGGCGACCGGATCGCGGCCTTGCCCTTCACCCATGGCGCGGGCGGGTTCGAGGTGATCGGGCTGTCACCCCTGCATTCCGGCGGTCTGGCGACGCTTAGCCTTATCGACGCCGAGCGAAGCTTTCATGTCCCGGACACTGTTCCGAGCGACCTGGCCGCGCTGACCGAGCCGCTCGCCGTCGGTTTGCACGCCGCCAATCTGGCGAACCGCGCGCCGGGGCCGAACCTGGTGATCGGGTGTGGGCCGGTCGGGCTCGCCGTGATCATCGCCTTGGCGCGCCAGGGTCGGGGACCGATCATCGCGGCGGATTTCTCGGCGCGACGGCGCCAGGCGGCGGGCGCGGTCGGCGCCGATATCGTGCTGGACCCGGCCGAGGAATCGCCCTTCGCGCGGTGGGAGGAGGTTGGTTTCTCGCCGAGCGCGCCGTCTCCGCTGCTTCCGCGCGCCTTCGCGGGGCTGCAGCCCGGGGTCAATATCTTTGAATGTGTCGGCGCGCCGGGCCTGATTGACCAGGTGATCAAGTCCGCGCCGCGGCATTCCCACGTGATTGTCGTCGGGGTTTGCGCGCATGAGGATAAACTGACGCCGCGCGAGGCCATCCTCGGCGAGCTTACGTTGGAATTCAGCTTCGCCTACCGGCCGGAGGAATTCGCCGCCGCTCTCGCCGGGATCGCCGCCGACCCGGTACGCGCCGAAACCCTCGTGACCAGCACGCTTCCGCTCGACCAGACCCGCGCCGCGTTCGAGCGGCTGGCCGATCGACCAGAGGAGATAAAGGTGTTGATCGACCCGAATCTTTGAAGCCGTCTTCCGGAGTCTAGGGAAGTGTTCAAAGCAGGCGTTTAGATTCTTGGCGACCCGAGCGGCATTCTTCGCTATGGAACCGCCAAGGATGGGGTGATGTCCCCGGGTTCGCGCGCGAAAGAGGTGTGTCATGGATGTTGAGAACAAGATGGACGCGGTTGGCCAGGAGATTGACCTGTTGCTAACCACCTATGGATTGGATGTGTTGGGGGCGATCATCATTCTGGTGATCGGCTGGATGATCGCCGGTTGGGCCTCCAAGGTCACCCGGAGCGCCGCCGACCGCGCCAAGTGGATGGACGCGACGTTGAAGCCGCTGGCGGCGTCCCTGGTCCGCTATCTGATTCTTATCATCACGGTCGTCGC
The DNA here is from genome assembly GCA_038118725.1 of Alphaproteobacteria bacterium. Taxonomy (GTDB): domain Bacteria; phylum Pseudomonadota; class Alphaproteobacteria; order Thalassobaculales; family Thalassobaculaceae; genus JADHLJ01. The sequence continues at coordinate 24,436 of JAYOIK010000047.1, forward strand.
GGTTCTGAACCAGTTCGGCGTCGAAACCACCAGCGTCATCGCGGTGCTCGGCGCGGCGGGCCTGGCGATCGGCCTGGCCTTGCAGGGGACGCTCTCGAACGTCGCCGCCGGGGTGATGATCCTGGTGCTGCGGCCCTTCAAGATCGGCGACTATATCGAGGCCGGCGGCAAGGCCGGCACGGTGAAGGAGGTCGGCCTGTTCGGCACCGAACTCGCGACCCCCGACAATGTCTTCATCAGCGTCCCAAACAGCGCGATTGTCGGCGGCGCGATCGCGAATTTCAGCCATCACGGTACCCGCCGCATCGATATCGTCGTCGGTATCGGCTATGGCGCCGACATTGATCAGGCGTTTGGTGTGCTGCGCGATCTCGCCGATGGCGACGCGCGTGTTCTGAAGGACCCGGAGGTGCATCTCTCGGTGCGTGAACTGGCCGACAGCTCGGTCAATATCGGGCTCCGCTTCTGGGTCAACGCGGCGGATTATTGGGACGTTCTGTTCGATCTCAATAAGGGCGTGAAACAGGGACTCGACGCCGCCGGCATCGAAATTCCCTTCCCGCAACGGGTTGTCGAGATCAAGAACCCGGAGCTGGCCAATCCGGCGCCGCGGCGCCGCGCTTCGGCGGCGAAGACCGAATAGGCCTGTTCGCTCGGGAAACACGGCCCCGCTATTAGTGGGGTCGTGCATCCCCGGGAAATTCGCGCTAGGCTCCAACGTTCGATCCAAGGAACGGGAGAGTCCGTCATGTATTTCCGACATCTTTCGCGCGGCGTCGCGACCGCCGCGATCAGCTTCGGGCTGCTCGCTAGCGCCCCGAGCCACGTCAAGGCCGAGCCACTCAGCCTGACGATTGTCCATGTCAACGATTGGGACCAGATGGACGGCAATCGTGGCACCGGCGGCGCCGGTAAGATCGCCACCGTGGTCAAGGATGAACGCGCGCGCGCCGAGGCTGATGGCGGGCTCGCGGTGGTGACCTTCGGCGGCGACATGATTTCTCCGTCCCTCCTGTCGGGGATCGACAAGGGCGCGCATATGATCGATCTCGCCAACGCCGTCGGCATTGATGTCGCGGTCGTGGGCAACCATGAGTTCGATTTCGGCCCGGAGGTGCTCCAGCAACGCCTGGCGGAATCCAAGACCCGCTGGCTGCTCGGCAATGCTACCTACAAGGGGAAATCTGGATTTCCAGGTACCGCTTCCAGCTGGTATGGTTGAGCGGGGCGGCTACAAGATCGGCTTCATCGGTCTGTTGACGCCGGAAACGATGCAGATCTCCAGCGCCGGCAAGGACGTTTCGATCGATCCGATGGAGGACGCGGGCGCCAAACTCGCGGGTGAGCTCAAGGAAGCCGGCGCCGATATCATCATCGCGCTGACCCATGACGGCCTTGCGGCGGATCTCAATCTTCTGCGCGCGGTCAAGGATATCGACGTGCTTCTGGGAGGCCATGATCATCTGCTGACCGCCTGGTATGACGGTCGGCAAGTGGTGATGAAGGCCGGCTCTCAAGGCAGCCATGTCGGCGTGCTTCGCCTGGAAATCGACCGTGTCGAGGGACGCCGCGGGCCGAAGCTGGTCTAGACACCGAGTTTCGATCTTGCCTCGACCGCCGATACCGAGGCGGACCCGGATGTCGCCGCCAAGGTGAAGGTCTACAAGAAGCGCCTTGATGACGAACTCGGCCAGGTTATCGGCACCAGCTCGACCGAGCTTAATACCCGCCGCGCGTCGGTTCGTTCCGGCGAGACGGCGATCGGCAATCTGATCACCGACGCCATGCGCGCGGCCACCGGCAGCGACGTCGCGGTAACAAACGGCGGTGGGATCCGGGGCGACAAGCAATATCCCGCGGGCTCCGAGCTGGCTCGCAAGGATGTCTTGACCGAGCTTCCCTTCGGCAACAAGACGGTGAAGCTTTCCCTGACCGGCGCACAGCTTCTCGAGGCGCTGGAAACCGGTGTCAGCCAGGTGGAGAACGCCAAGGGCCGGTTCGCCCAGGTCTCCGGGCTTGCCTTCACCTATGACGCGGCCAAGCCGGCCGGCTCCCGGGTGAAGAGCGTTTCGGTCGGTGGTGCGCCACTGGACAAGGCCAAGACCTATACCCTCGCCACCAATGACTTCATGGCGCGCGGCGGCGATGGCTTCGGCGTGTTCCGCTCGGCCGAGGTGTTGATCGACGCCAAGTCCGGGACGCTGATGGCGACCCAGGTGATCAACCACATCGCGGCGGCGGGAACCATCGCACCCAAGATCGAAGGACGAATCACCCGCGAGAACTGAAGACAGGAGCGCGACTCGGCGCTATCGTCCGTCGCTGATTCACGGAGCGCCGTCCGCGGCGCGGTCAAACTTGGAGAAAACAATGCTGTTGGACGTCCGCACCTATACCTGCAAGCCGGGAACCATCAAAACCCATCTCGAAGTTTATGAGAAATACGGCAAGGCCCCGCAAAGCAAGCATCTCGGCCAGCCCGTGGCGTATCTGGTCACCGAAACCGGCAACGTTAACCAGTATGTCCATATCTGGGCCTACGAGAACGCCGGTGATCGCGAAGCCAAGCGCGCCGCCATGCAGGCCGATCCCGATTGGATCAAGTATACCCAGGAAAGCGCCAAGCTCGGGGCTCTGATCAATCAGGAAAACAAGCTGATGAAGCCCGCCGATTTCTACGGCACGCCGCAACGCTCGGCGTAATCCGTCGGATACGCGCAAGGGCCCGTCGGTCGGGTGCCGGCGGGCCCTTTTCGCTTTCGGGGACGGAATCGGAGCGATTTTTCCCCGCCCGCGCCGTCTCGTGCCGATTTCCGGATACAACCACGCGCCTTGGTGCGTTAGAAACCGCTTCATCGGAAGTTTCGCGATTGGAGCGACGGCATGGCACCGGATGACGGGTTGCTATCGGCGGACTGGGTCCTGGAACCGCAAACCCGGACCGGCGCGCGTGGCCGCTACACGGTTCGGATTCGCAATCTGATCCTGGCCATGTCCATCGGCGTGCACGATCACGAGAAAGTCGCGCCGCAACGGGTATCGATCAGCGTGGAGCTGCAACTCGATTACCCCGCGGGCGGATTCGGCGACGCGCTCTACCGCAAGGTGGTCTGCTATGAAACCTTGATTGGCCGTATCAAGGAAATGGCCGCGGAGGGGCATGTCATCCTTGTCGAGACCTTCGCGGAACGAGTCGCCGATCTGGCGCTGACCGATCGCCGGGTGCGGTCGGTCGCGGTGGATGTCGAGAAACTGGACATCTTCGACGATTGCGATGCCGTTGGCACGACGATCGAAAAGTTTCGCGGCTAGTTCCCCAGAAACCGTCGCACCACGTTGTCGACCATGCGCGAGACATTGTTGTCTCCGCCATTGACCGGCAGCGCGCCGCAGAAGGTGATCGAGCCGACCGAGAACACCGCGCCGCCGTTCGGGGTCTCGAAATAGACGATATCGGCCCGGATCAGATCCTCGACCGGCTCGTGCGGCCAGGTGTCGTGATGGGTGAGGATATCCTCCGGCACGAGGACGAAACTGTCGCCGTGATTGCTTGAGCTGGCCAGCACAACGGCGTTGAGCGGGGTGCCGAGGCGGGTATCCGCCCGGTCCAGCTCGAAGCCCGCGGCGCCGCCGCCGGCAAGGCCGAAATCCCCGATCAGATCCTCCTCGATACCCTCGAAGACCCAGGACACCGACGGGTCGTACGAGGCCTCGGTCCGGGTATAGGGACCACCGTCATGATCCCCCTGGGAAGAGAAGCCGACCCCGGCCAGGACCTGGGGCGCGCGGCCGTTGCGTCGCCAGAGACCACCATAGGTGCCGTCGAAGGCGTTGTAGTACTCACCAGGCTCGGCGGCCCAGGCACGGATACCTCCCTCGCCCCGGCGGATTTCGACCGCGTCGGGCCAGGCGTCGCTGACCGCGACCTTCCAGTAGAAACCGTTGCCGCCGAGATAGAGAAAACGCCCGCCGCCGTCGACATAGTCCTGCAAGGCATCTAGGGAGCCGGGCGTGTGATACTCGGGATGAGAGCAGGTGATCAGCAGATCGTATCCACTCACCGCGTCGACGCCCCAATTGTGCAGCTCGTCATCGGTGATCACGTCGAAATCATGACCCTTGGTCTCCAGCCAGTACCAGAGATGGCTATCGGCGGGGAAATGCCGGCATCCGGAGCCGCGAACCTCGGGATAGGAGATCACGTTGGAGCGCATGGTGATGATCGGGCGCAGGCGCGAGGAATAGCCGATGCCGCTGCCGTCGGAATGATAGTTATAGGTCGACAGCCCGAACTGCTGATGATCATCGGTTGAATACGGACTGGCGCCCCATTCGGCCATGCGTTCGCGCATCGCGTCATTGGTGTTGCCCCGCGCGATATTGGCGTAAACCGTATAGGTGAAGGTGGGAATCAGCACGCAGATGCGGTTGCGCGGCTTGCCTTTGGGCGCGGTGACGAAAAACGGCACCATCTCCTCGTCACCCTCGGCGGTGCGGAGACGCGCGGCATAGACCCCGCTCTTGAAACCGTCCGGGACGATGAAGCTGAAATCGGTCTCCCAGCCACAGTCATGCAGATCGTCGTCGTGAAAATGCACGGCGGCGTAATGTTCCGGTTTCTTGGTCCAGTCGAAGCACGAGCCGTCCCAAGCCGATGACTTGACCGCGCGGGTCGGCAGATTGACCAGCGTACCATGCAGGCCGTTCGGTCCGATATCCGGGACGGTCGGGCCGGCCATGCCTTGCGAGAAATCCCAAGCGGCGACGAGATCCGGGTCCGCCGCGCCCGCCGCGATCTCGCGGATCCGACTGTCGTCCGGCGCGCCGTTGAGGATAAGTGGGCGTTCGATCTTGCCGTTGAAATGGCTTGAGAGCCGCGCGCCGCCCAGCGCGGCCACAATCAACGGATGATCCGACGCGCCGCCCGATCCAGCTAGGCCGGGCGCCGCCGTGATCCGGGCTTCCGCGGTGCCCGCGTCATCGATGTCGACCCTGTGTTTGACGGGCTGCTGCCCAACCCGAAGCTTGCCCGTCGTGGCGTCGAAGCTTGCCCAGACATGGTACCAGCGTTCGGCCGCGAGCGGCTTGCCGACCTCGATCGCTGTTTCAGGCGCCGTGCCGTCTCCGGCCAGAACCCCGGCCCCGCTCGGCCCGATCACCAAGGCGAAACCCGCGCCGTTTTCGGGGTCATGGCGCGCCATGATCCCTTGCCGGCCCTGGTCCGGCGTGGTCGGCGCGATGGTGGCGGCGAAGGTGAAGCTCCCTAGGCCGGCCAGGATATCACCCGCCGCGGCGCTCATATGGGAGCCTAGATGGACGGACTGAGAACGCGATGGATAGTCACCGGCGAAATCGGTGGCGATATCCTCCTCGATCAGCCCCGGCCCCATGGGGCTCGGATCGCCGGAGATGACACGGACCAACCGCGCGGAGAAGGGCCTGGGTGATCCGCTTGAAACCTTGAACGCGATACTTTCACCCGGTGCGAGAGAGAAACGGTCAGCGTAACCGACGATGGGAATGCGGGCCATGGCGGGTCTCCTCAAGGCAGTTGCTGGATCACGATAAACCCGACGCCGCCGCGGCGGGAGGGGGGCATCCGATCCATCACCATCGCGGTCAAGCGTGCTTGCGCCGATCCGCGTGGGAGCGGGAGGCCAAGCCGTCCGGGCCGACCAACATGCCGGTGAGGGTCCGGTCGGCGTGCGATATGCGCCAGGACAACATCCGTTGCGCGTAGTTCAGCACCAGGTCCCGGTAGTCCGGGTCATCGGCTCGGTTCTCGAACTCGCTTGGATCGCGTTCGAGGTCCATGAGCAAGGTGGGCAAGCCGGGGAAGTGGACGTATTTGTACCTTTCGTCGCGAATGATGGAGAACTGGCATTCATCAAGTGTCAGGCCGAAAACCCGTTCCGGCTTGGCTTCGATGATATCGCGGAAATCCATCTCCCAATGCACCGCGTCACGCCAATTGGCGGGCGATTTCCCTAGTGAGAACGGGAGAAGGGATCGGCCATCCACCTGACTTGGAATCTCGAGCCCGAGCGCGTCGAGGATCGTGGGCATGACGTCGATCGCCTCGGTGAAGCGGTCCATCACCGCGCCGCGGGCTTGCCCCTCTCCCGGAACGCGGAGGATCAGCGGGATGTGGACGGCGGCGTCGAAATACCCGAACTTGCCGAAGAGATAGTGGTCGCCCAACATCTCTCCATGATCGGAGGTGAATACGATCAGCGTGTTCTCGTAGTCGCCGCTCCGTTTGAGATGGTCGAGCACCCGGCCGATCTCCGCGTCCACCTCGGCCTGCATGCCGTGATAAATCGCGCGAATCTCCGCGACCTCGTCCAGGTTCCATTCCGCCGCCGAGGCCTCGCCCTGACCGGTGACGAATTTCTCCTTGGTGGCGCGCTCATGGGCGAGATCCAATAGCGGGTGTTGCGCGCGTTCCTCCTCCATTGTGGCGCGACGCACCGGTGCCGGAGTATCCGACGGCGCGATCATCGAGGCATAAGGCTCCGGCACCGAGAACGGCGGGTGCGGGCGGATGTAGGAGACATGCGCGAACCAGCCGGCGCCGGCCCGACCGTCCAGGAAGTTCAACAAATCCTCGGTGACGAACCGGGTTTCCGTGTGCTCGGCGGCGAAACCGCGATGGGTCAGGTGTTCCGCGACACTTAGCTGCCCGGGCGCGGCTGGATTGGTGCGATAGAGTTCCTCCATGGTCGCGGGCACCGGGACGCCCTGTCGCCCGAGCCAGGACATCCATTCAATCGCCGGCGGCGTGTCCATGACCAAGCGTTGGTGAAACCCCGGCAGCACGCCTTCATAGGTGAGCAGTCGCGCGTCTCCGGACGGAACCGTGCGTGGATCGACGGACTGATCGGTATAGCCGAACAGGGTCGGCTCATAACCGGCGCGGCGGGCCTCCAACGCGATATTGGCGTGGCGCTTATCCAGCGGCGTGCCGTTGACGCAGACCCGGTGGTTCATCAGATAGAGTCCGGTATAGAGCGAGGCGCGGGCGGGACTGCACGGCGCGGCCTGGCCGTAGTGTTTCGCGAAACAAATGCCGTCGGCGGCCAATGCGTCGAGGTTTGGCGTTCTCGCGCAGGGGTGGCCGAGGAGGGACAGGCTGTCGCCACGCCATTGATCGGCGGTGATCATCAGGACATTCAGCCGCTTGCCAGGTTCGATTGTCATACGCGATACCCCTCGGTGGTTGGCGCCGGTTGCAATCCGCCGCGCGTGGCCGTGACGGTCCCTGTTTCCATCTTATAGGTATCGCCGCGAATTCTTAACCAAACCGTAGGGGCCGGCTGATCGACCGGCTATGATGGGGTTGGATCAAAGCCAGATCGAAAGGCCGCCTAGACATGGATATCCTGAAATCCACGCGAGAATCCTTTTCCGACAGCTATCAAGAGGCGCGCGATAAGTTTCTCGCCGGCGCCCAGGCGAATGGTATGACGCTCGGGTGCTACGAGAATCCGAATCCCGGGCCGCGGGGGGAAATCCTCGCCTGTGATACCGCCTGGGCCGGACCCGCGGATGCCAGCCGCGTCCTGGTACTGATTTCCGCCACCCACGGCGTCGAGGGATTTTGTGGGTCAGGCTGTCAGGTGGATTGGCTGAGCGCCGGGCCGGCGGGGCGTTTGCCGCAAGGGACGGCCGCGTTGCTGGTGCACGCGATCAACCCGCATGGCTTTGCCTGGCACCGCCGAGTCACCGAGGAGGGTTGTGATCTCAACCGAAACTTCCTGGACTTCGACAAACCGCTACCGGAAAACCCCGGGCATGACGAACTCGTCGATTGTTTCGTACCGGCAAGCCTGGACGCCGCGACCCTGGAGGCGACCGAGGCCGAGATCAAGCGATGGCGCGAGGCCCATGGCGAAAAGGCCTTTCAAGCGGCCCGCAAGGCCGGTCAGTACAAGCACCAGCACAGCATGTTTTTCGGCGGTTTCGCGCCGACCTGGGCGCGCCGGACCTTGGAGACGATTATCGAGGATCATGATCTGGCGAGCCGGGAACTGGTCGCGGTCATCGATTTTCATACCGGTCTGGGCCCGTTTGGCTACGGCGAGCCGATCAGCGGGCATTTGCCAAACACGCCGGGCTTCGAATGGGTCCGGCGGGTCTATGGCGACTCGGTCGGCGTGCCGGAGCTTGGAACCTCGTCATCGATCCCGTTGAACGGGACGGGACGCGATCTTTGGGACCGAGTTCTCGGCGACGGATATGCCTATGTCGCCCTGGAGTACGGCACCTATAGCCAGGAACGCAGCCGCCAGGCCCTGCGCGCCGATCATTGGCTGCATAATCAAGGCGCCGTCGATTGGGACGCGCCGGCGACCCGGGCGATCAAGGATGAGTTGAAGTGGCACTACTATCCGGCCAGCGCGGATTGGAAGGAAATGGTGCTCTGGCGCTCCCGGCAATTGATCCGCCAGGCGACCGAAGCGCTGTAGAAAACTCCGGGAAAATGCATCGAGGCGAAAAAATGGGCCGCTCCAGGAGCGACCCATTCCTTGGGGTGTTACCCCGGTTTGTCGATCGGTCGTCCTTAGCGGAGAATCTCGATCTTCACCCGGCGGTTCTTCGGCTCGCGCTTGCCGTCGGCGGTCAGAACCTTGTTGTTCGTCTCACCGAAGACCTTGATCTCGACCTTGCCCTTCAGTTCGGTGGTCGAATTGTCCCGCAGCATCCACGCGACCGCGCCGGCACGGCTGCCGGACAGGGTTTCGTTGTAGGCCGCGTTGCCGGAACGGTCGGCGTAACCGGAAATCACGACCATCTTGGGCGCGACCGTGTCGATCGCCAGCACCGCCTTGTTCACGTTCTTAGCCTGATCCTTGGTGATCTCGGCGGAGTCGTGACCAAACAGAACGGTGAAGTTCTCGTACTTCTTGCCGGTCGGGGCGGGCGCCGGAGCGGCGGCGGCCTTCTTCGGCTTCGGTTGCGGCGCCAGGGCGGCCTTCAGCGCGTTCAGCGCCGAGGTGAAGTCGCCCTTGCACTTGGCGATATGATCGGGCTGCAGGTCCTCTTCCTGCTCCTGCAACCAGCAATCGAACGCCGCCTGGGCCTTCGCCGCCGTGCGCGGGTAACGCACTGCGCCAATGTCCAGAACCGCGTTCAACTCACGCAGGGCGGATTTCAGCTCGCCCACGTGTTGCGCCGGGATCTCGCGGGCCTCAACGGCTTCCGGGCCCGGAGGGGTGCCATTGGCCGAGGCGATCGCGCGATTGGCGAAGGCGTCGGAATCACCAAAGTCCGACTCGGCATACTCCATCTTCGCCAGGTTCAGGTATTGCGCGAACAGCGCCTTGTCGAACGGTCCCCCGCCCGGCGTCGCCATTTCGGCCACTTTGAGTTGTTGTCCAACGCAACCGGCCAAAACAAAGGCGGCCAGCCCCATTCCCGACAACAACTTGGTCGATCGCGATATCGTGATCATGCGTCCCTCCAACGGAATCCGTAAATAATCCTGGCCGAACTTAGTCCGATTGACCCTTCTAGGGCAACAGGATTCGCGCTAAATGCCCGTTTCGCCAGTGAGTTTGTTCACTTCTGTTTGAATAAAAGCCAGATCGAGCCGTCAAAAACGATCCACCCGATACGGGGCGAGATCGATGCTCGACTTACCACCACTCACCAGATCGTTAACCAGCTGTCCGGTGCGCGCCGCCATTGTGAGGCCGAGATGACCATGCCCAAAGGCGAAGAAGACGTTGTCGATGCCGGGCGCGGCGCCGATGACCGGCTTGCTGTCGGGGATTGACGGGCGGTAACCCAGCCACTCGCGGGAGATCTCGCTTCCCAGCCCCGGCAGCGCCGCCTGGGCGAGAGGCAGCATGTTTTTGATACGCCGGAAATCCGGCGGCGCGTCCAGGCCGGCGAACTCCACCCCCGAGGTGAGCCGCATCCCATCGCGCATCGGCGCCAGCACGAATCCGTGGTCGCCGATCACCACGGGGCGCCGCAAGCCCGGACCACTCTCCAGGTTGAGATTGAGGTGATAGCCGCGTTCGGTATCCAGAGGCACCTTGGCGCCAAACAACCGGGCGAGATGTTTTGACCAGGCGCCGGCGCAGACCACGAATGCGTCCGCCGGCCATTTCCCAAGGTCGGTGACCGCGCCGACCGGTCTCGCGCCGTCGAAATCGAACCGTGTGACGCGTTCCTGGACGAATTGCCCGCCGCGCTGAACAAAGGCCTCGGCATAGGCGTCGGTCAACATGGCGGGGCTGGTAACGAATCCATTGTCGGGTTCGAACACGCCATGGGTGAAGCCATGGGCGAGGCCCGGTTCCAACTGGCGGATCTCGTCTTCGTTCAGGACCTCCAAACGCACCCCGTTGCGGGTTTGGATCGCCCGGGTCTCGGCCGAGGCATCGAAGGCGCGCTGGGAGCCGAACACCTTGAGCCAGCCGACCGGTTTGACGATGTCGGTGATGCCCGAGGCCGCCATCAGGTGATCATGGGCCGTCACCGCATCCTTGGTGATTTCGCGTATTTCGCGCGCGATCCGGTCAACCCGACCCGGGGCGCCGGCGGCCAGGAACCGGCTCAGCCAAGGCAGCATTCTCGGCATATGGGACCAGCGTAGGTTCAGCGGCGCGGCGGGGTTCATCAGCATGGCCGGCACCTGTTTCCAAGTCCCGGGCATGCTGACGGGATAGACATTGCCGGCGGCGATCGAGCCGGCATTGCCGAAGGATGTGGCGCGCCCCGGTGGTTTCGGGTCGATGACGGTCACCGCGTGACCGCTTCGCTGGAGGGTGAGACCGACGCATACCCCGACGATCCCCGCGCCGATGACGATGATCCGCTTCGGCGCGTGCTCGTGGTTCGGCGTTTCTTTGTCCAAGCTCATGGATTGCTCCATCCGGCGCCGTGCTCTAGCGGGCGGTTTCCTTCAACATGGTCAACAGCCGGATCAGCCGCTCATCGCGCTCTTCCTCGAGATCGTCGATGGAGCGCTCGCCGGCCTCCTCGGCGACGCCCGCGATCAGGGAATCGGCGAGTTCCGGGGTGATCCTCGGATTCTCGGTCATGGTCTCCCACCACTCCGCGATGCCGGGGCTGAAATGATCGATCATCTGGCGATAACCGCCCTTGCCGCCGGCGAGATTCATGATCATGTGCGGCCCCATGAGAGCCCAGCGCAGGCCTGGTCCCTGGGCGACCGCCGCGTTCACGTCCTCCACCGAAGCCAGGCCGTCCTTCACCGCCAGCACGGCCTCGCGCCACAGCGCCGCTTGCAGTCGATTGGCGAGATGGCCGGGAACTTCCTTGTTGATTCGGATCGCGTGCTTGCCGATGTGATTGTAAAAGCCGATCGACCAATCCACCGCCGCCGGGTCGGTGTCCTTGCCGGCGACCACCTCGACCAGCGGGATCAGATGCGGTGGATTGAAGGGATGGCCGACCACGAAGCGTCCGGCGGAGGCGAAGCCGTCCTGCATGGCGCTCATGATCAGTCCGGACGTGCTGGAAGACAGAATGGCTTGGCTGGGCAAGGTGTTATCGATTCGCCTATAGAGGTCGCGTTTGACGTCGAGCTTCTCCGGCGCGTTCTCCTGCACGAAACCCGCCTGGGCGACCGCGTCGCCGGGGTTGTCATGAAAGCGAATCGCGGTCTTGTCGGCGCCGGGGGCGAGGCCGAGCGCTTCCATCGCCGGCCAGGCGTTGTCGATGAAGGCGATCAGGCGCTCGCGCCAGCCCTCGCCCGGGTCCCAGGCGTCGACCTCGAAACCGTGGGCCAGGAAGTAGGTCGCCCAACTGGCCCCGATGGTGCCGGTGCCCAGGACGCCGATCCGGCGGATGGAATCGTAAGCTGGATAGGATGCCATGATCGAATTCTCCCAAGAATCGTGGCGGCTCTTTAGCGAGCGGGCGGGTTTCGCGTATCGCCGGTTGGTGGCGCCAGAACACGGAACGCCAGGGCGGTCATGGCAATGATTCCAAGCCAGGTCTCTTGCCACAAGCCATAGGAAACCATCGCGGTGAAGATAACGCCCGCGGAGGCGGCGATGGCGGCGCTCCGCCACGGCGACGCGAGGGACGAGAGTGATCGCGCGGCGAACCAGACGAGGCCGGCGAAAAGGATCACGCCGAGACCGCCGAGCTCCAGCCAGATCTGCAGCGCCGCGTCATGCGGATGTGTGGGCGGCTTGACCATATGGCGATAGCCGCTGATTGCCGGATCGGGGACCGACAGATGCCGCATGGCGCCGATGCCGTGGCCGAGGATCGGCGCATCGAGAACGGCCTTCGCCCCATGGTTCCAGATTTCGATGCGATCGAGGACCGAGGGCGGGATCGCGTCGATGACCGGCCGCGCCCATCCCAGAAGATTCAGCAACAGCCATGGCGCCAGAGCGGTGAAGGCGGCGGTGACGAGAAGACCCGCGGCCAAGGTCGCCGCCGGGGCAAGGGTGGCCGCCGCCGCGGCAACCACCGCGAGCAGGCTTGCCACCAGGGCCGAGGCGGAATCGCCGTAAGCCGCCGCGCCCACCGCCGCCGCCGCCAGGACAATCGCCCAGGACCGGCGTCCCCTCGACCACAACCATGCCGCCGCTGGCCAGGCCAGCAGGACCAGCGCCGTGGTGCCTCGGTTATAGCGAAACAGCGGCAGGTCCGGGTCGTCCTGGCGGCCCGTGATCCAGCGAAAGAAACCGGAATCAGTCGAGAGCTCGAAAACCAACATTGCGATCGCGACGACCAGGCCAGCCGTCAGAGCCCGACCGACCGCGCGTCGGGCCTCGGGGCCGACCGCGCCGATACTCGAACTCGCGACCCACAGCACCAACGCTAGCATGGCGAGCTTGCCGCCGGCCTTGGCCGCGCAGGACTGACAATCGACTATAAACAGGTGCGTTACCGCCACGTATAGGGCCAGAAGCACAAAAACCGCCGCTATCTTCTTTTCGGGAAGCAACATCCTCGGCGCGCCGACGCCCACGGCCAGGATGACCAGCACCGCCATGGCGATAAAGCTCGTCGCCATGGATTGCTTGGCCATCAAGCCCAGCGGGACAAAGATGAAAAACCCGATACACAGCAACCAGGTTCGGGCGCGCTGGGCCATCAATAGCTCGCGTAGGACTTTTCCTCGACGATCGCCGAGCCGAGGAGCAGATTGATCTCGCGCTTCAAGGCGGCGCGACGATCGTTGCGGTGATAGACGGCGCGCGCCAGCTCGATGAAGCCATCGCCGAAATCGCCGGCGCGCTCATGATCGCGGATTGAATCCTCGATCTCCCAGAGCATCTCGTTCACCGCCTTCAAATCCGCCTCGAGCCGGCTCAGCTCCTCCGATGCCGCCACGTCGCGTGCCTGGACCGCCTCGAGCATCTCCAGTTCGGTGGCCGCGTTGGCCCGCTTGCCGGGGTCATCGATCCGCGCGACCTTGATCCGCAGGATCGTGATCTTGTCGAGCAACTCTCCGGGCGCGACGGGTATCAGGATCGGTTCCAAGCCAAATCTCCAGCGAGCTAGTTGGGTTCATCCAACAGGTTTTCCAGGGCTTGCGCAACGGCCTCCAGGGGGATCAGCGCCGGGTCCTTGCCTCCGTGATCCTTGGCGTCGATGATCTTGAGGCGCGGCACATTCAAAACATATTTGCTCGGGTCCGCCTTGCTGTAGAGAGAGACCAGCGGAACCTGCCCCAGCGCTAGCATATGTCCGGCGCCGGAATCGTTGCTCACCGCCGCTTTCATGCGCCTCGCCAACGCGATCACCAAGGCCGGACCGCTCGCGTTGCTTCCGGACGCCTCGACGGTTGGCGGGAACAGCGCGTCGGGAAGGGCGGCCTCGATCGGCGCGCGCATCGCCTCCTCGCCGGGGCCGAGGATGAAGACCGGTATTCGCCCGGCTTGGCTTTGACGGAGCGCAACTTCAAGAAAGTTCTCCAATGGCCAGACCTTGGTCGGGTCGCCGGCGCCGGGCGCGACTCCTATATAAGCCGGTCCGTCGGGCAGAAGATCCTGGGCCCGCGCGTGATACTTGTCCGCGACCGCCAGCGGTTCCGGCGCGCCGGTCGGTGGCTCCGACACCAGGTCGAGCAGAAAGCTGAATTGGCCGAGCAGCGAACGCGGAAACGCGCCCCGGTCCTTGGGTCGTAGGCTCGAGAGGTGGAAACCGCCAGTACTCGCCAGGAATACATCATGCCGGATCCGTCTGGCGCAAAGCGTGCGCATGAAATTGCGTTGGGTGTCGACCACCAGGTCGAAGCGACGACCGCCCAGCGGCGGGCGGGGGCTAACCAGCTGGCCGAAGGTGCCGACCCCGGCATTCTCGATCACCTCGTCGATCAGGCCCTCGACCATCGGCGCCAGGACGCCGGCGAAAACCGATGTCGAAAGCCCCGCGACCCAGGTGATCCGCGCGTCGGGGAAGCGCCGACGGCACTCTTGCAGAAAGGACAGCTTGAAAAGGCCGTCGCCGATCACCTCGCCGCAGGAATGGATCGCGATACTCTGGAATGCCGGGTGGGAGGTCACCGGTTCAGCGGCCCTTGAAGTCGGGCTTCCGCTTCTCGTTGAAGGCGCGCACGCCTTCCAGGCGATCCTCGGTCGAGACCATTCGATTATAGGCCTCGATTTCGAAGTCGTAGCCGGATTTGAGATCGAGCTGCGTGGCCACGCGGATCGACTTCTTGGCCTGGCGGATGGAAATCGGCGCGTTCGCCGCGATCCGTCGGGCCGTGGTCATGACGGTATCCATGAGCTCGGCTCCCGGGCAAACCGTGTTCACCATGCCGAATTCCAACGCCTCCGACGCGCTGAGCGGTAGGCCGGTCAGGATGATTTCCATGGCCCGACGCACGCCCACGGCGCGTGGCAGGTTTTGGGTCCCCGCCGCGCCGGGCATGATCCCCAAGGTCACCTCGGTCAGCGCGAAACGGGCATGCTCGGCGGCGTAGAGAAAATCACAATTCAACGCGATCTCGCAGCCGCCGCCATAGGCCGCGCCGTTGATCGCGCCGATGATCGGGATCGGGCAATCCATCATCGACTTGACGCCCTGCTCGAAGATCGCGTGCTGATCGAGCCATTCCTTGTCGGACATGCCGTTGCGTTGCTTGAGATCGCCGCCGGCGCAGAAGATCTTCTCGCCGCGCCCGGTCAGCACGATGCAGCGCGCCACGCTAGGGTCGTGATAGAGATCCGCCCAGAGCGCGCGCAGATCGAGCCCCATCTGGGTGTTCATGGAGTTGGCCGCGTCGGGCCGATCAAGGGTCACCGTCAGGACGTGATCGTCGCTGAAATCGAGGGTCAGGGTCTCGTAGTCGGTCCGCATCGCGCTCTCCTGGAACAAGCAACGCGTTCTATAGCGTTATCGAAGTCCGCGTCATAGGGGGCTCGCCGACCGGGACCCGTTATCGCAGAATCTCGATGGTCTTCGCCTTGATCAGATCGAAATCGATCTTGGCGCCGAGACCGGGTTCGCTCGGGGCGTGGATCATGCCGTCCGCGTCCGGCTCCAGATCATCGATGATGCCGTACTTCTGCATGCCCGATGGGAGCAGTACCTCGAAATAGGTGGTGTTCTTGATCGAGAGAATCACGTGCAGATTCGCCCAGTTGTTCAGGGAATTGCCGCCATGGTGAACCTCGTAGTTCATGCCGAAGGCCTCGGCCAGATGCGCGGTCTTTAGGACCCCGGTGATGCCGCCCTTTACCGCGACGTCGCCGCGCAGAATGTCGGTGGCCTTGTTGATGATCCACGGGACGTAGTTGGTGAACCCTCCCGGCGAATACTCGGTCGCCATGAGCGGGATCGATAGCTTCTCCCTGAGCTTGATGCTGCCCATCAGATCGTCGTCGGCAAGTGGATCCTCGTACCAGTAGTAGTTCATTTCCTCAATCGCCCGGCCGACCTTGATCGCGTGGTCGTAGGTATAGGCCCAGGATGCGTCGAGCATGATGTCGTAGTCGTCGCCCACCGCCTCGCGCACCGCCCGGCAGACCTCGATATCCTCGCGCCAGACCGCCGGCGGGTGGATCTTATAGGCGGCCCAGCCGTCTTCCTTGTATTGCACCGCCTGTTCGGCATAGGCCTCGCGCGAGTCGAGCACCGCCGAGGAGGCGTAGGCCGGGATCGACTCCCGATAGCCGCCGAGCAGTTTGTAGAGGGGCAGGCCGGCGGCCTTGGCGGCGATGTCGTACAGCGCGATGTCGACGGCGCCGATCGAGCGGATCGTGGTGGTCCGGTTGCGCTTCCACATGGCCTGATAGAGCCGTTCGCGGTCCAGCGGGTCCTGGCCCATGAGGATCGGCATCAGGCTTCTGGTCAGGCCCCGGCAATCCACCTCGGCGCTGAAGGTGGCGGATCCGAGAAAGGCATGGCCCTCGATACCGTCATCGGTACGGATGGTCAGCAGCCCGAGCGTGGTCTCGCCGGATGAATTGCCGGACCCGGCGTGATATTTGGTTGCCGGAATGTCTTCCCATTTGAAGAGCGTGAGACTGACGTCGTCGATTTTCATGGCTTGGCTCCGTAGCGGTTCGAGAGCATGGTTGACCGACGTGCCGCGGCGGTCCAGGCGAATTCGCGCCCTTCAGCATGGTTATCGCATCGTCGATCACCGCGCGAGGCGGCGCTGGCGGCGACCTTCGTGCTGATCGGTTATGACGTGCTGACGGGTAACAGCCGCCCGGCGGCGTTCTCGCGCATCGGTTTCGACGAGACCACGGACGTGGCGGTGGAGACCGGTATCGATATCCGCGACGGCGGACCGCGCGACTTTGCCCAGGCGTTCAGCGAGGGCGCCCAGCCGATGGTGAACACGTCGATGGTGAACACGGTGCTTGAGCGCTTCGGCGGGGACATCGCCAACGCCG
>JAYOIK010000048.1:0-13068 GCA_038118725.1 Alphaproteobacteria bacterium
GTCCTTGTCTATTTTGCTGGCTTTGCGCCAGGACGACGGTAAGCATGAGAGAAGCGCCGATCCCAAATCTTTGTCGAGCCTGGTCGACTTGTCATTTTTCGCTCCCCTGGTGATAGTTCTGGCGAGCGCCGGGGCATGCCTCGGGACAAACCGAAAGCGCCTTCATGAAACTCATCCGTCCCCTGGTGATTACGGCCGTCCTGCTCGCCGCCTGGCAGTTGATCGTGTGGCTGAGCGGGGCACCGCATTACATCCTGCCGGGGCCGGGACGGGTTCTGCTCGCCTGGCGCGAGCACTCGGGCGAACTGCTCAATCATGCCGGCGTGACCCTGGCGGAGATCCTGCTCGGCCTGGCGATCGGCACCCTGATCGGAGCGGCGACCGCGCTGTCGATGGCCCATGCCCGCGGGATCCGCCGCTGGTTGTTGCCGGTGCTGGTGATCAGCCAGGCGATACCGGTTTTCGCCCTCGCCCCGGTGCTGGTGTTGTGGCTCGGCTACGGCATGGCCTCGAAGGTGGCGATGGCGGCCCTGATCATCTTCTTTCCCGTCACCGCCGCCTTCCATGACGGCTTGCGGCGCACCGAACCGGCGTTGATCGACAGCGCCCGCACCTTGGGCTGCCAAGGGCTGGCGCTGTTGTTCAGGGTGCGTATACCCGCCGCCCTTCCGGCTTTCGGCTCCGGGCTTCGTGTCGCCTGCGCGGTGGCACCGATCGGGGCCGTGGTCGGGGAATGGGTCGGCTCCAGCGCCGGTCTCGGCTATCTGATGCTGCATTCCAACGCGCGCATGCAGATCGACGTGATGTTCGCCGCCTTGCTCACCCTGGCGGTGATGGCGGTGGCGCTCTACGCGGTGGTGGATATCTCCCTGCGCGCCGCCATGCCCTGGCAGCCGGGCGAGAACACCGATGATCCCTGATGCGCAAGGCGCGGATGGTTTGACGCCTTAGCCGGTTTCGCAAGCCAAGTCCGCCGCCGCGTTGCCGGCGATCCGTCCCAGGGTAACCGCGGTTAGCAGACCGTTCCCCGAGAGATAGCCGTGCACCGAAGTGCCGGAGACGCCGACAGCCGCCCCACCACCGGCGAAAAGATTGGGCAAGGTGGAGCCGTCGGCCCGCAGCACCCGACCGGACTCGTCGATCGACAACCCGCCCTGGGTATGAAACAGCGCGCCGGTCACCCGTACCGCGAAATATGGCGGACAGTCCAACGCCGGCGCGGTGTTGAAATCCCTCCCGAACGGACAGGCGGAGCGGCCCGCCACGTGACCGGCCACTTCCGCCAGGCTCGCTTGCAGCGCGGCCAATGGGACCTCCATGAGCGCGGCCAAGGCCTCGACACTCTCGGCCCGGCGGATCGCGCCACCCGTCTCGGCGTTGCGGTAATCCTCGAACTGCGTGGCTAGATCATGTAGCCGCGTGTCATAGACGTTCCAGGCGATACGCCCCGGCTGGGCCAGAACCTTCACCGACTGCTCGGAATAGCCTTCGTGCTCGTTCGAGAAGCGCCGACCGTCGGCATTCACCTGAATACCGCCCTCCATCATGATCGCCCAGGTAATCAGCGCGCCATGCGGGGTGGCAACCGAGCCATGGCCCTGATACGCACCCAAATGCAGCGCCTCGGCTCCCAAGGCCTCGCCCCAGCGCACCGCGTCGCCCTGATTGCCCACATGCCCGAAATACAGCGCGTCGGCCATCTCGGGAATGTGCCGAGCGACCATCTCGGCATTGCCGCCATAGCCGTTGCAGGCCAGTACCAGGGTCTCGCAGCCAAGCGCTTCGGTGGCGCCGTCCGGGCGGGTGATCTCGACGCCTTTCACTCGGCCATCGGGCTCCCCGAACAGGGCGGTGACATGCGCCGAGGTCACCACGTCGATCCCGGCGCGCTCGACCGCCGCCGCGAGACTGTTCACCAGGGCGCCGCCGGTCTTGTCCGGATGCGCGTGCATGCGCAGAACCGAGTGCCCGGGATAGCGAAACCCGTCGAGCAGCACGAACTCCTGACCATGCGCGTCTGCGAGCCATTCCAATGTCCGGCCAGAGGCCACGGCCACCGTTCGCGCCAGGCTCGGGTCCGCCTCGCCCTTGGCCTTGGCCTGAATGTCTCCGACGAACTGGTCAATCGGGTCCGAGATTCCCATCGCCCTTTGCCAGCGTGTCTCGCAAGCCGGAATTAGGCCGGAAGAGAGCGCCGTCGACCCGCTAGGCCGCTCGTCCCGCTCCAGCACCATGACCTCGGCGCCCGCGTCATGGGCCGCCAGCGCCGCTATCAAGCCGCAGGCGCCGGCTCCGACGATCACCACGGGAATCGAGATGTCGAAATCGCGGGCCGGCTTCAGACCCGGAGCCTGGGTCAAACCCAGGGATTTGGGGGCTTGAAAAACCAAGCTCTTCACGCTCCTCGCGACCAACTAGTTCGAGCGCCCGTCATCCGGCACCACGCTCTGGGCGATGGTGTTATCCAGCGCCTCATAGTCGTGATAACCGATCGCCGCGTAGATATCCTTGCGTGTCATCAGATTATCAAGATAGCCGCCCTGACCGCGGTGCTCGGCGAGATGCGCATAGAGATCCCGCATCGCCGCCGCCTCGCATCTGAGCGAGGTCACGGGCCAAATGACGATCTTGAAGCCGAGTTCCGCGAACTCCGCCTGGCTGAGATAGGGCGTGCGCCCGAACTCGGTCATGTTCGCCAGGGTCGGGGCGTCGATCGCCGCGTTGAATTCGCGCATTTCCTCCGCCGAGGTTAGCGCCTCGGGAAAGATCACATCGGCGCCGGCCTCGATATAAAGTTTCGCGCGACTGATCGCGCCGTCCAGCCCCTCGGTCGCGGCGGCGTCGGTGCGCGCGATAATCCGAAGATGGGTGCGCGCCCGCCGGGCCGCGGCGATCTTGGCGGCCATCGATTCGGGGTCGTTCAGGAGTTTGTCGGACAGGTGACCGCATTTTTTCGGCAGCACTTGATCCTCTAGTTGAACCGCCGCGGCGCCCGCCGCCTCCAGGTCCTGGATCAGCCGCATCACGTTAAGCGCCTCGCCATAGCCGGTATCGCCGTCGACGATCAACGGCAGGCCGCTGGAGCGGGTGATCATCTTGACGAAGGTCGTCAACTCCTCCGAGGTGATCATGCCCAGATCCGGTAGTCCCATGCTGGCCGAAAGCGCGCCGCCCGACAGATACAGCGCCTCGAAGCCGGCGTTCCGGGCAAGGATCGCGGTCAGACCGTTATGCGCGCCGGGAACCCCGAGAGCGCCGTCTCGAGACCACAGGGCCTCCAATCGATCGCCGGGCCGTTGCGCGCTCGACGAGGAATTGAACCATGTCATCCTTGGGGTTCCTTTTCAGAAGCGTGGTCGTTGTCGCCTCTCCGTCCGGGCGGGGTTGGCGTTGTCAATCCGATATGGCATTAACACGGACAGGCGAACGGACAAAAATAAACGGACGGAAAAGTCCGCGACGTTCCGTCGAAAGAGGCGCGAAGGGGGAATTGCCGGAATGGTGCATGTCGTCGGATTGGGCGCGAGCCTCTTGGCGTTCTGGCTGTTGATGTCGGGGATCTACACCCCGTTGATCATTTCGCTCGGCATAGCCTCGATCCTGCTCGTTCTCTATATCGCGCATCGCATGGATCTCTACGATCACGAAACCTTTCCCTATCACCTGAAGGGACGGGTGTTCGGCTACTGGGGCTGGCTGGCGAAGGAGATCTTCAAGGCGAACATTGATGTCGCCAAGATCGTCATGTCCCCGAAGATGCCGATCTCACCCCGCATGGTGCGCGTTAAGGCCACCCAGAAAACCGATCTTGGCCTGGTGATCTTCGCCAATTCGATCACCCTGACGCCCGGCACCGTCACGGTTGACATCGAGGGTGACGAGATGATCGTGCACGCGCTCTCCCAGGAACTCGCCGACGGGGTCCTAAACGGCGACATGGATGCGCGGGTGACCGCGCTCGAGGAGAGCTAAGCGGTGTTCATCGGAGCCACAGCCGCCCTTCTCGTGGCCATGCTACTGGCGCTGGTTCGCGCCTTCGCCGGCCCCAGCCTGTTCGACCGGGTTCTTGCGGTAAACAGTTTCGGCACCAAGACGGTCCTTCTGATCGGCCTGCTTGGTTTCTTGACCGAGCGGCCCGAGTTCCTCGATATCGCGCTGCTCTATGCCCTGGTGAATTTCATCGGAACCATCGCGGTCCTGAAATTTTTCCGCTATCGCAATCTCGGCCTGTCCAGCGCCGAGGTCGCCCGGCGAGAGGAAGCCAAGTGATGGAACTTATCCTCGATATCGCCTCCGGAGCGCTTCTAGCGGTCGGCAGCTTCTTCATCCTGGTGGGAACGCTGGGACTCGTTCGACTTCCGGACTTTTATACCCGGCTCCACGCCGCCGGTATCACCGACACGCTTGGAGCGGAATTGGTGCTGATCGCCATGATGCTGCAAGCCGGCTTCAGCCTCATCACGGTTAAGCTGATCATCATTTCGATGTTCATATTCTTTACCAGTCCCACCGCCACCCATGCGGTCGCCAACGCCGCGCGCACCATGGGGCTTCGACCCGCCCTGGTGCCGGAGTCCGATATTCAGCCCCCTTCCGGTATCGGGGAGGGCAAGCGATGAGCGGCGCCGACATGGTCATTTGGGTGAATTTTTCATTGCTCACCATGCTTTGCCTTAGCGCGGTGGCGATCCTGCTCGTCCGTCATCTGTTCGCCGTCGCGGCGCTTACCGGCGCTTTCAGCCTGCTCGCGGCGGGTCTTTTCGTGGCGTTGGACGCGGTGGACGTTGCCTTCACCGAGGCGGCGGTCGGCGCCGGGATCTCGACGGTGCTTATGCTGGGAACCCTGGCCTTGACCAGTCGTAGGGAAAAGATCACGCCCAGTTTTTCGCCCGTCGCGCTGGTCGTGGTCCTGGTCACCGGAGCCGCCTTGATCTACGCGACAAGCGATATGCCGGTCTTCGGCGATCCCAACGCACCCGGACATGTCCATGTCGTGCCGGATTATATCGAGGGCTCCGAGAAGGATCTGGTCATTCCGAACATCGTCACGTCGGTGCTGGCCAGCTATCGCGGCTACGACACGCTCGGCGAGGTCGCGGTGATCTTCACCGCCGGGATCGGCGTGATGTTCCTGCTTGGGTTGCGGCGCGAGGACGAGGATGACGAGGGAACGGTTCGCAAGAACCGGAGGCCCGGTGGCAGGCCTCTTGACGAGGAAGGAGACGAGGCATGAGACATCATCTGGTCCTGCGCGTCGTTTCCAAGATATTGATTCCGTTCATCCTTCTGTTCGGTCTTTATGTTCAGTTCCATGGGGATTTCGGCCCGGGAGGAGGTTTCCAGGCCGGCGTGATCTTCGCGGCCGCCTTTGTCCTGTATGCGCTGGTTTATGGGGTCGAGCACGCGCGCGAGGTCTTGCCGCCCAAGGCCTTGGCGATACTCGTGCCGGCTGGCTTGCTGATCTACGCGCTCACCGGGTTCGCCGGAATTTTCCTTGGCGGCAAGTTCCTGGATTATGACGTCCTGGCGGCGACGCCGACGGGGGGGCAGCATCTCGGGGTTCTGGTGATCGAGTTTGGCGTCGGCGTTACAGTGGCGGCGGTGATGGTCAGCGTCTTCTACGCCTATGCGGGCCGTACCAGTGACGTCGACGCGGAGGACTGGTAGCGATGCTCGACGCGGTCCTGGCGCATTACAATTACTGGCTTATCGTCGTGCTGATGATGATCGGCCTCTATGTGGTCATCTCGCGCGGCAACCTCGTGAAGAAGATCGTCGGGCTGAACGTCTTTCAGACATCGGTCTTCCTGCTCTACATCTCGCTGGCCAAGGTGACCGGCGGCACCGCGCCGATCCTGACCGGTCAGCCGGAAGTGTTTTCCAACCCCCTGCCCCACGTGTTGATCCTCACCGCGATCGTCGTCGGCATCGCGACGACGGCCTTGGGCCTGGCGCTGGTAGTTCGCATTCGCGAGACCTACGGAACTATCGAGGAGGATGAAATCCTCGCCGCCGAGGAAGTCACCGGCACTCACGAGGCCGAGGCGGCCCGGGAGGCGTCGACGTGAGCCTATTCGTCGACCATATGGCGGCGCTCCAAGTCGCGATCCCGCTGATATCGGCGCCGATTTGCGCGCTGTTGCGCGGCGGCCGACTACCCTGGCTATTGGCGCTGGCGGTCAGCTGGTTCGCCCTCTACGCCTCAATCAGTCTGCTGACGCAGGTCATGGATAGCGGCCCGATCTCCTATCACATGGGGAACTGGGCACCGCCCTTCGGGATTGAATATCGGGTCGACGCCATCAACGCCTTCGTGCTGATGATTGTCTCCGGCATCAGCGCCATCGCCCTACCCTATGCAAGGCGTAGCATCGCCCACGAAATCGATCCGCGCCGCCATGGCCAGTTCTACACCGCCTATCTGCTGTGCCTGACCGGATTGCTCGGCGTCACGATTACCGGCGACGCCTTCAACATCTTCGTTTTCCTCGAGATTTCATCGCTGTCGACCTATGTCCTGGTCGCGTCCGGCGCGCGCAAGGATCGACGGGCCCTGACCGCCGCCTATAACTATCTCATTCTGGGAACCGTCGGCGCGACCTTCTTCGTCATCGGTGTCGGCCTGCTCTACATGGTGACCGGAACGCTGAACATCGCCGATCTGGCCGAGCGTCTGAAACCGCTCGCCGACAATCGGGTTGTCCAGGCCGGCTTCGCCTTCGTCATTGTCGGCATGGGGCTTAAGCTCGCCATGTTCCCGATGCACACCTGGCTACCGAACGCTTACACCTACGCGCCGTCGGCGGTGACGGTTTTCCTCGCGGCAACGGCGACCAAGGTCTCGGTCTATGTCGTTTTGCGGTTCTTGTTCACCGTGTTCGGTCCGACCTATGGGTTCGTGCCGCTGACTTTCGAGTTCATCTTCCTGCCCCTGGCGATCCTGGCGATGTTCGCCGGGTCGACCGCGGCGATTTTTCAAAGCAATCTGAAGCGCCTGTTCGCCTATTCCAGCGTCGCGCAACTCGGTTACATGGTGCTCGGCGTCGCACTCGGGAATATCGCCGGGCTGACCGCGACCGTACTTCATCTGTTCAATCACGCGCTGATGAAGGGCGCGCTGTTCATGGCGCTCGGCTGCGTGGCGCTGCGCATCGGCGCGGTGACCATCGATGGCGTGCGGGGGCTTGGAAGGGAAATGCCCTGGACCTTCGCGGCCATGGTCGGCGCCGGCCTTAGCCTGATCGGGGTACCCGCGACCGTCGGCTTCATCAGCAAATGGCATCTCATCCTGGGCGCCGTGTCAAACGGCTGGTGGCCGGTGGTGGTGCTGATCGTCGCGAGCTCGCTGCTCGCGGTGATCTATATCTGGAAGATTGTCGAGGCGGCCTATATCGGCCAGGCACCAGAGGGCCGCGCGCCGGTCGCCGAGGCCCCGCTTTCGATGCTGGTCCCGCTTTGGGTTCTGGTGCTCGCCAATTTCTACTACGGCATCAACGCCGAGCTCACCACGTCGGTGGCCGGCAAGGTGGCGACGACCTTCCTCGGAGGTGGCTCATGAGCACCGAGTTGGCCCTCGCCCTCGCGCTACTCATTCCCTCGCTCGGGGGTGTCGGCATCGCGTTGATGGGACGCTTCCCGAACGCGCGCGAAGCCGTGACTCTCACCACCGCGGTGATCTTGTTCGCCGTCGTTCTCGGTCTTTTGCAAGATGTGCTGGCCGGCGGGCGCCCGACCCTCTCGCTGATCGAGGTGATGCCCGGTTTGCCGCTCATGCTCGAGATCGAGCCGCTGGGGATGCTGTTCGGCTGCATCGCCTCGGGGCTCTGGATCATCAATTCGCTCTATTCCATCGGCTATATGCGCGGGAATAACGAGCACAAGCAGACACGCTTCTACATCTGCTTCGCCGTCGCTATCGCGAGCGCCATGGGCATTGCCTTCGCCGGCAATATGTTCACCCTTTTCATCTTCTACGAAATTCTCACCCTGTCGACATATCCCCTTGTCGCGCATAAGGAAAACGCCGAAGCAAGATCCGGCGCCAGGATCTATATCGGGCTGTTGATCGGGACCTCGATCGGCTTCCAGCTGGTGGCGATCATCTGGACCTGGTTCACCGCCGGCACCTTGGATTTCACCGCCGGCGGCATTCTGCGCGACAAGATCGACCCGACCCTACTGCCGTTCCTGCTGGCGCTCTATATGTTCGGGATCGGCAAGGCCGCGCTGATGCCTTTCCACCGCTGGCTACCCTCGGCCATGGTGGCGCCGACACCGGTCAGTGCGCTACTGCACGCGGTCGCGGTCGTGAAGGCCGGCGTGTTCACGGTTTTGAAAGTCGTAATCTACATTTTCGGCATCGACCTTCTGGCGGAAACCGGCGCCTCGACCTGGCTGATCTGGGCGGCCAGTTTCACCCTGCTCGCCGCCTCGCTCGTGGCGATGAGCAAGGATAACCTGAAGGCGCGGCTGGCCTATTCCACCATCAGCCAGCTTTCCTACATCGTCCTCGGCGCGGCGCTTGCCAGTAGCCTCGGAATTCTGGGCGGCGCGCTTCATATCGCCACCCACGCGCTCGGCAAGATCACGCTGTTCATGTGCGCCGGCGCGATCTATGTCGCCACCCACAAGACCGAGATCAGCGACATGCGTGGTCTTGGCCGCGCCATGCCCTTCACCTTCGGCGCCTTTTGTATCGGGGCGCTCAGCATCATCGGATTGCCGCCGCTCGCGGGAACCTGGTCGAAATGGTACCTGGCGCTGGCCGCCGCCGATACCGGCGTTCTACTGGTCGTCGGCGTCTATATGGTCAGTTCGCTTCTGAACGTCGCCTACCTGATGCCCATCGTCGCGCGAGGTTTCTTCAGCCCCTCGCCCGAACCGGTCCCGCAATCGGTCGGCGCCGCGGCGACACCTGGGCGCGGCGGGATCGCCGAGGCGCCGCTCCTCTGCGTGATCCCCCCATGCCTCACGGCGGCGGGATGTCTCATTCTGTTTTTCTACGCGAGCGACGTGATCGACTTGCTGCGGCCAATCGTGGAGTGAGGAAGCGATGACGGAAGCCCATCACACGCCGCCCTCCGACGAGTCCAACCGCTGGCTCGATGACAAGGGCAATCGACGCAAGCTCGTTATCGCGCTGTTTGTCATCTGCGCCGCGCTGTTTCTTGCCGACGCCGTCTATACGAAAAACCCGGTGCATTGGCTGGAGGAGACATTCGGCTTTTACGCGCTTTACGCGTTTGTCGGCTGTGTCGTGATGATACTCGGCGCCAAGGCCATGCGCGCGTTCCTGATGCGGGATGAGGATTACCATGACCGCGATGGTTGAGCTCTTCATGCCCCTCAACCCGGGGATCCTGCTGATCTTGGTCGGGGTGATCGCCGCGCTGATTCCCGAGCGCGCCGGTCGTTGGCTGGTCATTGCCGCGCCGGTGGTGATGCTGGGCTATCTCTTCGGCGTCGATTTCGGTCATCACGCGCCGATCGCGTTCCTGGATTATCAATTGGAAGCGTTCCGGTTGGATGCATTGAGCCGGGTGTTCGGCACGATCTTTCTGATCTCCGTCTTCCTCTGCAACGTCTTCGCCATGGGCGACAATATCGATCGGACACAAAGAGCCGCCGGTCAGATTTACGGCGGTAGCGCCGTGGCCGCGGTTTTCGCGGGGGACATGATCACGCTGTTCGTGTTCTTCGAGCTTGCCGCCGTCGCCTCGGTCTTCCTGATCTGGGCCCGTGGAACCGAGCGCGCCTACCGCGCCGGCATGCGCTATCTGATCATCCAGATCACCGCCGGCGTGATCCTGCTGAGCGGCGTTCTAGTGCATGTGGCGAACACCGGCTCGATCGCCTTCAATCATCTCGGCCTGGATACGCCCGGCGGCGGCCTGATCCTGGCGGCTTTCGCCATCAAATGCGCGTTTCCGCTGCTGCATAACTGGCTTCAGGACGCCTATCCCGAGGCCACGGTCAGCGGCACGGTGATCCTGTCGGCCTTCACGACGAAGATGGCGGTCTATGCCCTGGCCCGGTCCTATGCCGGCACCGAGATGCTGATCTGGATCGGCGCGGTGATGGCGATCTTCCCGATCCTGTTCGCCATTATCGAGAACGACCTGCGCCGGGTTCTGGCCTATAGCCTCAACCACCAACTCGGCTTCATGGTCGTGGGTATCGGGATCGGCACGGAGTTGGCGCTGAACGGCGCGATCTCACATGCCTTCGCGAGCGTTCTCTACCAGGGCCTCCTGTTCATGACCATGGGCGCCGTCCTGTTCCGTGTCGGAACCGCGAACGCCTCCGAACTCGGCGGCTTGTATAAGAGCATGCCATGGACCGCCGGCTTCTGTCTGGTGGGCGCGGCGGCGATCTCGAGCCTGCCGCTGTTGGCTGGATTCGTGACGAAATCGATGACCTTGACCGCCGCCGCGAACGAGGGATACGAACTCGCCTGGATGGCGCTTGTGCTCGCCTCCGCCGGCGCGTTTCTGCATTCCGGCATCAAGGTGCCGTATACCGCCTTCTTTGGTGCCGATAGCGGCAAGAGGCCGAAGGAAGCCCCCCTGCCCATGCTGGTCGCCATGGCGTTCACCTCGGCGCTGTGCATCGGGATCGGCGTTTATCCCCAGGCGCTGTATGCCTTGCTTCCCTTCCCGGTGGAATATGTGGCCTACAGCACCTATCACGTGGTCAATCAGTTGCAGATCCTAACATTCGCGGCGCTGGCGGTGGTCATTCTGATGCTCACGCGGGCTTATCCGGCGGAGTTGCGCGCCATCAACCTGGACACGGATTGGTTTTATCGCCGCGCCGCCAAGGCCGCCTTCCTCGCCGTTGGCCGTCTCATCGACCGAGCCAATGGCTGGGCCACGTCTTCACTGATCCGCCTGATCGGTGGCTTCATATCTCTTTGTCGAGGCGAGTTCAATCCGCTTGGCACGATGGGGGGGAGCTCCCGGGTCGGTAGCGGTGTTGCCTGGATCTCGGCACTGCTGCTCGTCGGCCTCGTCGTGGCCTATGGCGCTAGCTAGGGTCGCGCCGGGT
This sequence comes from Alphaproteobacteria bacterium, assembly GCA_038118725.1. Classification (GTDB taxonomy): domain Bacteria; phylum Pseudomonadota; class Alphaproteobacteria; order Thalassobaculales; family Thalassobaculaceae; genus JADHLJ01. The sequence goes on from JAYOIK010000048.1 coordinate 11,047, forward strand.
GTGGCAAGGCGCGGCAAATGATGTTAGATCGTCGCTGATGATTTCACCCGCGCGAACCAGGGGCCTCGTTCCATGGACATGACCGGCGATTATGTGATCAAGGCGTCCCGCCAGGCGGTCTGGGACGCGCTCAATGATCCGGATGTGCTGAAGCAATGCATTCCGGGCTGCGAGGAGATCGAGAAGACCTCGGATACCGGCTTTACCGCCAAGGTCGCGGCCAAGGTCGGACCGGTGAAGGCGCGGTTCACCGGCGCGGTGACGCTCTCCGATCTCGATCCGCCGAACGGCTACAAGATCTCTGGCGAGGGCAAGGGTGGGGCCGCCGGTTTCGCCAAGGGCGGCGCCGAGGTCAAACTGTCCGACGCCGAGGGCGGCGCCACGACGTTGAGCTATGTGGTGGACGCCCAGGTCGGCGGCAAGCTCGCGCAGATCGGCTCCCGGCTGATCGACTCCACCGCCAAAAAAATGGCAGGGGAATTCTTTCAAACCTTCGGCGACATCGTCGAGGCGGGCGCGAGCAATGACGACGCGCCGTCGGCCTCGGCCCCCGCGGAAGCACCGTCCGCGCCCGACACCGCCACAACCACGAATCAGTCCAGCGCCAAACAAGGAGATCCGAGCATGGCCAACCAACCGAATGTTGAAGAGAACGTTTATCCCGGGACCCATTGGTCGGTATGGGTGATCGGCGCCATCTCGCTCGGCGCCCTGGTTCATTTCGTGATGAACCTTCAGTAGTTCAAAGCTGGACTGGTTCCAGCCGGCACTAGTTACCAAGCAATAAGGCGCGTCCGCGTACCAAGGAGAAAATCATGGAAACCAAAGCCGCGGTCGCAACCGCCGCCGGAAAACCGCTCAGGATCGAGACCGTCACCCTGGACGGCCCGCGCGAGGGCGAGGTCATGGTCGAGATCAAGGCCACCGGCATCTGCCACACCGATGAATTCACCCTGTCCGGCGGCGATCCCGAGGGGATCTTTCCGTCGGTCCTCGGGCACGAGGGCGCGGGCGTGGTGGTCGAGGTCGGCGCGGGCGTGACCAGCGTCAAGAAGGGCGACCATGTGATCCCCCTCTACACCCCGGAATGCCGCCAATGTAAGTCCTGCCTGTCTGGCAAGACCAATCTCTGCACGGCGATCCGCGCGACCCAAGGCCAGGGCCTGATGCCGGACGGCACCAGCCGCTTCAAGATCGGTGGCGAGACGCTCTATCACTACATGGGCTGCTCGACCTTTTCGAACTACACGGTCCTGCCCGAGATCGCGGTTGCCAAGGTGCGCGAGGACGCGCCGTTCGACAAGATTTGCTACATCGGCTGCGGCGTAACCACGGGCATCGGCGCGGTGGTCAATACCGCCGGTGTCGAAGCCGGCGCCAACGCCGTGGTCTTCGGTCTCGGCGGCATCGGCCTTAACGTCATTCAGGGTCTGCGCATGGTCGGCGCGGACAAGATCGTCGGCGTGGACATCAACCCGGCCCGCAAGGAACTGGGCGAAAAGTTCGGCATGACCCACTTCGTCAACCCCAAGGAGGTCGAGGGTGACCTGATCCCCTATCTGGTCGACATCACCGATGGCGGCGCGGATTACAGCTTTGAGTGCATCGGTAACGTGACCACCATGCGTCAGGCGCTGGAATGCGCGCATCGCGGCTGGGGCGAGAGCATCATCATCGGCGTCGCCGGCGCCGGTCAGGAGATCTCCACCCGCCCGTTCCAGCTGGTCACCGGCCGGGTCTGGAAGGGCACGGCCTTCGGCGGCGCCAAGGGCCGGCGCGACGTGCCGAAGATCGTCGACTGGTACATGGAGGGCAAGATCAACATCGATGATCTGATCACCCACACCATGCCGCTGGAGGACATCAACAAGGGCTTCGACCTGATGCATGCGGGCGAGTCGATCCGCTCGGTGGTGGTTTACTAAGCACTAAACCCCGTCGTCCGCCCCGTCCCCGGGGCCCCGTTGGCACCCCGTCCAGGTTACCCCGTACCCGGGGGCCACGCCCTGTTGTTACGCAAAA
>JAYOIK010000048.1:13078-40067 GCA_038118725.1 Alphaproteobacteria bacterium
CGTCCGCGAGCGCGTCGGGGTACCGGCGGAGGGCGAAGTTCGCGGCGGCGCGGTGCGTGTGGGCGGCGGGGGGGCGTTTTTGGCCCCCGGGCTGTTTGCCCCGCTGCCCCGCGCACGACGCAGTGTGGATCGGCATACAAAATCAAGGGGGCCACGTCGGCCCCCTTGCCTTATCCATGGAGACCATTCATGACCGACGCGCTCGAAACCCGCTCCAGTCACGCCTGTTTCGGCGGTACGGTCGGCTTTTTCACGCATCAATCGGCGGAGACCAAAACACCGATGAATCTCTCGGTGTTCACGCCGCCTCAGGCCAAGGACGGTAAGGTCGCGGCGCTGATCTATCTCGCGGGCCTGACCTGTACCGAGGAAACCTTCATGATCAAGGCTGGCGCCCAGAAACTGGCCGCGGAGCTCGGTCTGGCCTTGATCTGCCCCGATACCAGCCCGCGTGGCGCCGGGATCGCGGGCGAGGACGATGACTGGGACTTCGGCACCGCCGCCGGCTTCTATCTGGATGCCACCGCCGCGCCCTGGTCGGCCAACTACCGGATGTACAGCTACATCACCAAGGAACTACCGGCGTTGTTGGCGGAACACTTCCCCGCTATCGACATGGATCGGCTTGGACTGTTCGGCCATTCCATGGGCGGGCACGGCGCGCTGACCATTCATTTGAAGAACCCGGACCTGTTCAAGACCGTCTCCGCCTTCGCGCCGATCGCGGCGCCGATGCGCTGCCCCTGGGGAAACAAGGCGTTCTCAAATTATCTCGGACCCGACCGGGACGCCTGGAAGGACTATGACGCGACCGAGCTGGTGGCGAGCCGTGGCAGCGGCCCGGCGATCCTGATCGACCAGGGGTTAGCCGACGGTTTTCTGGAGCAGGAGCTGCATCCGCATCATTTCGAGGCCGCCTGCGCCGCCGCCGGACGCGCGCTCACCCTGCGCCGCCACGAGGGCTATGATCACGGCTACTACTTCATCGCCAGCTTTATCGAGGACCATTTGCGGCACCACGCAAAGGGGCTTTGATCAGCCTCTCCCCTTGCAATCAGGCGAGAAATACCCGAAGTAGCGAGGTTCAATTCGGAACCCGAGACCGCTCATGCCGATCAAGATCCCCGAAGACCTGCCCGCCAGCGACATTCTGGAGAAGGAAGGCGTCCTCCTGATCAAGGAGAATGACGCCATTCGCCAGGACATCAGGCCGATGCGGATCGCGCTTCTCAACCTGATGCCGAAGAAGATCGAGACCGAGACCCAGATCGTCCGCGTCCTCGCCGGCACACCGCTTCAGGTCGAGATGACCCTGGTCGCGCCCACCGGCTATCAGCCGAAGAACACGCCCCGCGAGCACATGCTCGACTTCTATCAGGAGTTCGCGGCGATCCGGGACCAGAAATTCGATGGGCTCATCATTACCGGCGCGCCGATCGAACAAATGCCTTTCGAGGACGTCGTCTACTGGGAGGAATTGAAGACAATCTTCGATTGGTCCCGCGACAACGTGCACGGGCTTTTCAATCTATGCTGGGGCGCCCAGGCGGCGCTCTATCATTTCTACGGTATTCCGAAGCACCAACTTCCGAACAAGCGGTTCGGCGTTTACCCGCACAGGGTGGCGATCAATCGATCGCTGCTGGTGCGTGGCCTGAATGACGTGATTCCCGTCCCGGTCTCGCGTCACACCGAGAATCACCGCTCCGATCTGCAGCCTCATCCGCATCTAGAGGTCCTGATCGAGTCCGATGAAGCCGGGATGTGCGTGGTGATCGATCCGAAGCTACGACATGTCCACAACTTCAATCACCTGGAATACGATTCCGACACGCTGCACCACGAGTACAAGCGCGACCTGACCACCGGGGAGCCGATCCAGCCGCCGAAATACTACTATCCCGACGGTGATACCGGCTCGCCGCCGATCAACACCTGGCGCGGCAGCGGGCATCTGCTGTTCTCGAACTGGCTCAACTGGATCTATCAGACAACGCCCTTCGACATCGAGCGGATCGGCGAGAAAAGCTGACCCCGCGTCTTCGCGACGAGGCTCCCTCGATGCCCCCACCTACTCCAGGCGATGCCTATTTCGAATATGACCGGCCCGAGGTCGTGGCCCTGGTACCCGAAAGCGCGAGCCGGATCCTGGATATCGGCTGCGCCGCCGGGGCGCTCGGCGCGGCGCTGAAGGCGCGCGGGCCGTGCACGGTTTGGGGTATCGAGCTTGAACCCGATATCGCCGCGCGAGCCGGCGACCGTCTCGATACGGTCTTGGTAGGCGACGCGATCGAGCTCGGAGCGGGTTTGGAAGCCGAAAGCTTCGACGCGGTGATCATGGCCGACGCGCTTGAGCATATCGCCGACACGGACACGGCATTGGCGATGGTCCGCCGGGTCATGAAGCCGGACGCGAAACTTGTCCTCAGCCTTCCCAACGTGCGGCATTGGTCGGTGCTCCAGATGCTCCTCTCCGGCGATTGGCGCTATGCCGATGCCGGGATCATGGACCGCACCCATCTACGGTTCTTCACCCTGCGCAGCGCCGCCAGAACCTTGAAGGAGGCGGGCTTCACCGTCGAACACGCGGCCGGAACCAATGTCACCGCGCCGCCGCCGGAGGGTTTCATCGAAGGGATTGAAACCGCCATGCGATCGGTCTCCATGGACAGCGCGGGCTTAGCGCGCGAGGCCGGCTTGTTTCAGTTCCTGTTTGTTTGCTCGAAGACGGATGCCTGATGAGCGCGGACGCGCCGGAAGATCTGGAGACTCGGGCCAGGCAAGCCCTGCATGACGCCGATCCGGAGGCCGCCGCGCGGATCGAGCCGGTGCTCGCCGCCCTGCCCGCGATCTCTCCGGACCTGTCGGTTCTGCGGATCGACCTTGCGCGCCTGCGCCGCTCTCGGGCCGAGGTTCGCGATCTTACCCATCAAGCCCTCGGCGATTGGTTCGACGCCACGCCCATCCGCGCGCCGCGTGGCGGCGTTGGACAAATGAAGGGTCCAGCCCAGATTGACTACCTCGAGGCGCGGGCAAGCTTGATCCTCCCCCTGGCGCGGCAGGTCCTGCAAGACCCGAGCTCCTTCGATCAATCGGCGCGGCCATCCTTTCACGGCCTCGCGAGATGTTGTTTCCTGCCGCGGGTGGACTGGTCCCCAGTCACGCCCGCGGGCCTCGTCCTCGCGCGGGGCATGGCGGCGGACGCGCGGGAAATGGCGCGGGTCCTCGGCGGCGACCCGACCACCGGCAATGAAGGCCTGAGCCTGGACGATCCGGTCAAGGTTCACGAGGACCAGCGGGTCATCGTTATCGGCGGCTCGGATAACTGGTATCATTTCGTGTTGGACTATCTGCCCCGGCTTCTAGCCGTCATCGAACGTGGCCTTCCGGAACTCGGCTGGAAAGTCGGCCTCGCCAGGGGCACGCTTGATCTGTTCGCCCCGGTGGTGAATACCCTCGGCTTGTCGCGAGAAGCCCTGCTCTGGTTGTACGACGAAACCGGACACTTCTTTCCGCGGGCGATCTGCATTTCGAATTTCAATTTGGAGGCCCGCCCTCACCCCCATGCGTTGGCGTTGTTGCGTGACTTTTTCCAACCCAAGCTAGGCGGGCACGCGACCGGCCCCGCGCGCCTTTACGTCAGCCGCGCCGGTATCCATCGGCGGCGCCTTTCCAACGAGGCCGCCCTTCTCGATGGTTTGACGGCGCGCGGCTTCCAAGTGGTTCACCCGGAAAACCTCGGCCTTTTAGAGCAAATCGCCCTGTTCCAAGACGCGCGCCTCGTCGTCGGAGTCCACGGTTCGGCGCTTACCAATATCGTCTGGTGCCGCGATCTGGCGGGTCTGCTAGAGCTTGCTTCGTATCCGTCGGGCATCTCGTGGCGCAACACCGACCCGCATTTCAGCGTGCTCTCCAGACTTCTCGGCGCCCGCTACCAACGCCTGCGGGCCACCGCCGAAGAGACCGTCACTCCCGGTGATCATATGAGCGACTTTTCCCTCGATCCCCAGACGGTTCTCGACGCCCTGGATCAATTGATCGCCGAAACCGGCGCCTAGTACCGTGTCGCGGTGTTAACGCCTCTCGCCATGACGCTCCTTTACCGTCGCCCTGGCGAAGGCCAGGGCTTGTGCCGTGAGCGCCGACCAAGCGGGAAATCTTCGGGCCGATCGATCCGCCGTTGCTCGTCAACGCAGGCGGAAAGAGCCCTGACCTCAGTCAGGGCGACGGCACGCTTGACGGCCCCTAATGACACACAAGTTCTGGTTAACGCGGTTTGGCCTCCCCCCCTGTGACCCGCCGCATGACCAGGGTGTCACGCTCCAGGCTTAGCGCCCTATCGATCACGACTTTCGGCTCGGACACCAGGAGGTGGCGAAACCGGTCCAGATCCGTGACGAGTTCGGCAGGGAAATAGTCGTTCACCTCGACCACGACCCACTCGAAGCCGGGTCGCCCGAAAAGGTCCAGCCCCTGGGCGAGAATCCCCTCGACGCCGTGGTCCTCCAAATTCTTGGAAACGGCATATTCCTGGTGCGTGAAGCTCTTGAGTTTCAGGCGTACATGGTCGTCGTCGCCGAGATATGAAAAGTGCCAACCCGCGTGCTGAAGCACCGCCTCGCCCGGCTCGAGGTTTCCCTGCCAGGACCGCTTCTGCAGCACCGTGCGGGCATCGCGCAAGCCCTGTGGGCCGAAACTGCGAAAGACATCTCCGCGCGCCGCCACCGCCCAGACATAGACCGGATCGGCGCCGCGCATTTGAAGATAGTTGAACCGGAGATAGAACAGGGGCATGCGAAATCCGGCCAGCCGGATCGCCGGGTCGGCCAGAACCGCCTCAATGCTCTCGCGGCGAGGAAGCTCGTCGATATCGGATATGAGAACAAGGTCGTCATCGGCGATGGCGGGCAGCCCCTTGGCGATGGCGTTGCGTTGCGCGCTCTCTCGTGGCCAGGGATCGTCGCCGGGAGGTAGGCGCAGTATGAGAATATGTTGGATTCGGTCACGCCACCGCGCGAACCGAGCCTCGTTCTCTTGAAAATGCATAGGCTTGGCGAGCCCGGTATGAGATTCGCCCGCCTCGACCAAGACAAAACGGTCGACAATCCCGTCCAGGATCTTCAGACGCAGTTCCAGCAGATCCAGCTCGTTGTTGAACATGAAACAGTCGTAAACCGCCATGGCCGGGCCAATCCGGAAATCATACACGCGACATCCCGCGTCATGCGCGGCGCTCGGTCGAGAACCATGTCATGCCATGGACGAGCTCGCCAAGCTATCCCTTGACCTGCGCCTCCCGGACCCCGAAACTAACTCCAGACGGAGGGTGTGGAGCCCGCGACAGCGCGCGCCACATCTCCCGAAAGGGGCCCTCCCAAGAGGCACCAATTGGAGACACAGGGGAGAAAACGCGATGCCCACCGTATCGATGACGGTGAACGGGAAGTCCGTGTCCGGCGAGGTCGAGGCTCGGACGCTTCTTGTTCAGTTTCTGCGCGAGAATTTGCGCCTGACCGGCACCCATGTCGGTTGCGATACCAGTCAGTGCGGCGCCTGTGTCGTGCATGTCGACGGCGAGTCCGCCAAGAGCTGCACCATGCTGGCTCTCCAGGCCGATGGCGCCGAGGTGACCACGATCGAAGGTTTGGCCGACGGCGAGACCCTGCACCCGATGCAGGAGGCTTTCCGGAACAATCATGGTCTGCAGTGCGGTTTCTGCACGCCGGGCATGGTGATGAGCGCCATTGATCTGGTGAAAAAGAATCCCAACGCTTCCGAGACCGAAATCCGCGAATGGCTGGAAGGCAATATCTGTCGCTGCACCGGCTACCACAACATCGTGAAATCGATCCAGGAAGCCGCTGGAAACATGGGAGGCTGACATGCCAGATGGAGTCACCGGTACCGGTATCGGCGCCGCCGTCAAGCGGGTCGAGGACCAGCGTTTCCTCACCGGGCGGGGCAATTACACGGACGACATCAACCGTCCAGGCCAGACTTACGCCTATATGCTGCGTAGCCCGCATGCCCACGCGACGATCAATTCGATCGACACCTCGGCCGCCAGCGCCGCGCCGGGCGTGGTCGCGGTTTTCACCGGCGCCGACATGGAAGTGGGCGGCTTGCCGTGTGGTTGGCTGATCCATAACGAGGACGGCAGCCCGATGCACGAGCCGCCGCATCCGCCGCTCGCGGTCGGCAAGGTGCGCCACGTGGGCGATCAAGTCGCCTGTGTCATCGCCGACAGCCTGGAGCAAGCCAAGGCCGCCGCCGAAATGATCACCGTTGATTACGGCGTTCTTCCCGCCGTGATGGACATGAAGGCGGCGGAAGCCGGCGGAACCCTGGTTCACGACGATATCGGCACCAACAAATGCTATGACTGGGGTCTTGGAGACAAGGACGCGGTCGACGCGGCGCTGGCCGCCTCGGCGCATGTCACAGAGATCGACATCGTCAACAACCGGCTGATCCCGAACGCCATGGAGCCGCGCGCGGCGGTGGCCGAGTTCAACGGCCATAACAGCGAATACACGCTTTACACCACCTCGCAGAACCCGCATGTGATCCGGCTTCTAATGGGCGCCTTTGTTCTGTCGATCCCCGAACACAAGCTCAGGGTGATCGCGCCGGATGTCGGCGGTGGCTTCGGCTCGAAGATCTTTCTTTATGCCGAGGAAACCATCATCACCTGGGCCTCGGCGCGGATCGGTCGTCCGATCAAATGGACGGCGGAGCGTTCGGAAGCCTTCATGACCGACGCCCATGGCCGTGACCATGTCACCCACGCCAAGCTCGGCATCGACGCTGACGGCAAGTTCACCGCGCTCAAGGTCGAGACCTACGCGAATATGGGCGCCTATCTCTCGACCTTCGCGTCCAGCGTGCCGACCTATCTCTACGCGACGCTGCTGGCCGGCGTGTACACCACCCCGGTGATCTACGCCAATGTGAAGGCGATCTTCACAAACACCGTGCCGGTCGACGCCTATCGGGGCGCCGGTCGGCCCGAGGCGACCTATCTGCTGGAGCGGATCGTCGATACGGCGGCGCGGGAGACCGGTGTCGATCCTGTCGAGATCCGGCGCCGGAACATGATCGCGCCGGACGCCTTCCCCTATCAGACGCCGGTCGCCCTGGCCTATGACAGCGGGAACTATCAGGCGACCCTGGAAAGCGCTCAGTCACTCGCCGATATCGCTGGTTTCGCGGCCCGCAAGGCGGCCTCCGAGGCCAAGGGCAAGAAGCGCGGCATGGGTTACTCGACCTATATCGAGGCTTGCGGCATCGCCCCGTCGGCGGTGGCGGGAGCGCTCGGCGCTCGCGCGGGTCTGTACGAATCCGCCGAGGTGCGCGTGCACCCGACGGGATCGGTGACGATCTTCACCGGCTCGCACAGCCATGGCCAAGGTCACGAGACGACCTTCGCGCAATTGGTCTCCGAGCAGCTCGGCATCCCGATGGAAAGCATCGAGATCAACCACGGCGATACCGGCAATGTTCAGTTCGGCATGGGCACCTACGGCTCGCGCTCGCTCGCGGTGGGCGGCGAGGCGCTGGTGAAGGCGACCGGCAAGATCATCGCCAAGGCCTCGAAGATCGCGGCCCATATCATGGAAGCCTCGGTCGACGACATCGAGTTCAAGGACGGCAACTTCACGGTCGCCGGCACCGACAAGTCGATGGCGTTCGGCGAGATCGCGCTTGCCGCCTATGTACCGCACAACTTCCCGCATGACGAGCTGGAACCTGGGCTGGACGAGACGGCGTTCTATGATCCCGCGAACTTCACCTTCCCTGGTGGCACGCATATCTGCGAGGTCGAGGTCGATCCCGAAACCGGCGTGGTCGAGGTTCAGAACTTCACCGCCGTCGATGATATCGGCCGGGTCATCAATCCGATGATCGTCGAGGGACAGGTTCAGGGCGGCGTCGCCCAGGGTATCGGTCAGGCGCTGCTCGAAGGCTGCTCCTATGACCGGGACGGACAGCTTCTGACCGGCTCCTACATGGATTACACCATGCCTCGGGCTGACAGTATTCCGAACATCAAGGTCGGAACACAATCCACTCTCTGCACCCATAACTCGCTTGGTGTGAAGGGCGTGGGCGAGGTCGGGGCCATCGGCTCTCCACCCGCCGTCATCAACGCCATTGTCGACGCGCTCTCGGATCTCGGCGTTAAGGACGTCTCCATGCCGGCCACCTCGGCCAAGGTGTGGCGGGCGATCCAAGACGCCAAGAGCTAGTCGCGGAACCGAGAACAGCGTTATCAAAGGGAAATCGAACCATGCATGATTTCAACTATCAAAAGGCCGGTAGCGTGGCCGACGCGGTCTCCGCGCTCAAGGCGGCGGAAGACGGCAAGGTAATGGCGGGCGGAATGACCCTCCTGCCGACCATGAAGCAACGTCTCGCGGCGCCTTCCGATGTCATCGACCTCGGCGGAATCTCCGGCATTGACGGGATTGACGGGTCTGGTGGCGTGACCATCGGCGCCATGGCGACCCATGCCTCTGTCGCCGGCTCGGCGGCGGTCAAGGGCGCGATCGGAGCTCTGGCGGATCTCGCCGAGGGGATTGGCGATCCACAGGTCCGCAATCGCGGCACCATCGGCGGCTCGATCGCCAATAACGACCCGGCGGCGGACTATCCGGCGGCCTGTCTGGCGCTCGGCGCTACGATCAAGACCGACCGGCGCGAGATTTCGGCGGATGATTTCTTCAAGGGCCTCTTCGAGACCGCGCTTGAGGAAGACGAGATCATCACCTCGGTCAGCTTTCCCCAGCCGGAGAAGGCCGCCTATGTGAAGTTCCCGAACCCGGCCTCGCGCTACGCCCTCGTCGGGGTGTTCGTCGCCAAGACCGCGGGCGGTGTCCGGGTCGCGGTCACCGGCGCGGGCGATGACGGCGTGTTCCGCGCCACGGCCTTGGAACAAGCTCTGTCAGGCAACTTCTCCGCCTCGGCGCTGGACGGCGTGTCGGTATCGGATGACGGACTGATGAGCGATATTCACGCCAGCGCGGAATATCGAGCGCATCTGATTACCGTCATGGCCAAGCGCGCGGTCGCGGCCGCGGGCTAAACCACGATCATGCCCCTCACCGGGCAAGAGAAAGGCCGGCTCCAATAGAGCCGGCCTTTTTCGTTGGCCTCCATTAAACTCAGGCGACGCTAATCCGCCGCCGCGAGTTGAGCCTGGCGGCGCTGTTCATAGGCTCTGATCGCAAGGTTAACGTCCGTGCGCGTCGCCGTGACCGTTTCCTCGGTGAAGATCTTGGAAAGCAGCTTGTCGACCTCGCGCCGCGCCGCGACCAGACCGGTCTGCATCGGCGCGGTCTTGATCATTTCCGCGACGACCCGCGTCAGTTCCGAGACATGCACCCCCAGTTCCGGCTGTCCTGTGGCCCGAACAAGTTCCATCGTGCTTTTAGCCTGCGCGCGCAACTGGCCAAGATAGCCGGTCGCGGAGGCAGCCGCGTTGTCGCGATTGACGGCAATGTCCGCGAGCCCTTGGAGAAAAGCCAACTGGAAGACCGAGCGGCGCAGTTTCTCGGCGGCGATTTCCCTGGCGGAATGATCGATCCGCCACTTGAGATCCGCTTCATCGACAAAGCGTCCCCGCTCTTTTTCCGCCAGACTGTTCGGCGGAAAGAACGCCGGGATCGTCGACACCCGGTTCGGGTCCCGTCGGCGCTCCGGGCCGGTATAGTCCGCGGTCACGATGAAGGGTTTGCGGCGCTCGACAATCGTCTGAATGCGCTCCGACAGGCGGCCGGGCGAAATTGGATTGACCAGGATATCGTCGACGCCCGCGTCGATCGCGCTGCGCACGGTTGTCCAATCCTTGTTCCAGGTCGTCACGATCACCGCCGTGAAGGGATTGCGTCCGATATCACCATTCCGCAGGCGACGCACGAGATTGAGCAAGGCGCCATCCTGGATATCCGCGTCACCGATGATCAGATCAAAGCCCGGACCATGCAACGCCGCCTCAAGCGCCTCAACATCCCGCATCAGCTTCACATCACCATAGCCGAGGACACGAAATCCCCCGCAGAGCGTCGTGGCCACCGATACATTTTTGTCAACGAGGAAGACCGATACCGCCCCACGGTTGCGTTTCAACTCTTTTTCGTCCAGCCGCACCTCTAACCTCTAGCGATCCGTTTCTCGGATCACCGTTACGAGCATTAGACCTGTAAAAGGTTAACGATGTTGAAACGCCGCATCACGGATTGGTGACCTTCGGTTCGACAGAGGCCAGCGGCGCTCGATCGCCGTGCAATTTTCGTTTCACGGGCGTCGCCGGCGCGTGGTATCCCATCCACTCGCGTTGTGAACCTTCCCGGACCTGATCATGCCCGCGCCGCCCGCCACGGTCGATGACACTCTCCGCCTGCTCGGCGCCGGTAACTATGTCGCCGATCAATCGCTGGCGACCGCGCTGCATCTGGCGTTGACCTTGCGGCGCCCCCTATTTCTAGAGGGCGAGGCGGGGGTCGGGAAAACCGAGATCGCCAAGGTTCTCGCGGAAACCTTGGAGCGTCCACTGATCCGCCTCCAGTGCTATGAGGGGCTCGACGTTTCCTCGGCGGTTTATGAGTGGAACTACTCCCGCCAAATGCTGGAAATCCGGCTCGCCGAGGCGGCGGGCGCCGCCGATCGCTCAAAGCTGGCGGCGGATCTTTTCTCAAGCGATTTCCTGATAGAGCGCCCGCTTCTCCAGGCCCTGCGCTCCGCCGACGCGGGTGCCCCGGTTCTTCTGATTGACGAGCTTGACCGCACGGACGAGCCGTTCGAGGCCTATCTGCTGGAAGTGCTCTCCGACTATCAGGTAACCATCCCCGAGATCGGCTCGATCAAAGCCGAGACACCGCCAATCGTCATCATCACCTCGAACCGAACACGCGAGATCCACGACGCGCTGAAACGCCGGTGCTTCTATTATTGGGTGGATTACCCGAGCGCGGAACGCGAAATGGAAATCCTTCGCATCAAGGCCCCAAGCGCGCCCGAAAATCTGGGCCGCCAGGTTGTTGCCTTCGTTCACAAACTCCGCCAGATGGATTTGTTCAAGCAGCCTGGCGTCGCCGAAACGATCGATTGGACCCACGCGTTGATTCAGCTCAATCACCTGGCGCTGGACCCGACGGCGGTCGACAACACACTCGGCGTGTTGCTGAAGTATCAGGATGACATCGCCAAGATCCAAGGCAGCGAAGCCAACCGACTTCTAACCGAGGTTCGCGCGGAACTCTCGATGGCGGCGGGAGCTTGAACGGGGCACCCGCATGAACGACGCCGCCCCCAGCCTCCCGGATGACGCCGATGGCGGCAAGCTCGCCGACAACATCGTCTATTTCGGGCGTGTCCTGCGGCGCGCCGGCCTACCGGTCGGACCCGGCACCGTGCTGGAAGCGGTCCGGGCCGTCGAAGCCGTCGGGATCACCGACCGCGAAGTCTTCTACTGGGCCCTGCATGCGGTTTTCGTGAACCGCCGGGACCAACGCGAGGTCTTCGATCAGGCTTTCCATATTTTCTGGAAGAACCCTCGGCTCCTGGAACGCATGATGCAGATGGTTCTGCCGACATTCAGGACCGGTGAGGCGCCCGAGAAGGAGAACCAGCTCAACCGGCGGGTCGCCGATGCCTTGACCCAGGACGCGGGAGGCGACGACGGAGAAGCCGGCGAGGACGGAGAACAGGAAATCCAGTTCGACGCCGCCATGACCTATTCCGGCGCCGAGGTTCTGCAAGTCATGGACTTCGAGAAGATGAGCGCCGAGGAAATCGCCGAGGCGCGGGCCGCGATCTCTCGCCTGCGCTTGCCGATCATGGACGTTCCAACCCGGCGGTTCGGCCCCAGCGCACGCGGCGCGAAAGTCGATTTGCGGGCCAGTCTTCGAGCATCGCTACGGGGTGGCGGCGACACAATTCCGATCAAGCTCAAGAAACCCCGCCGACGGCCACCGCCCCTCGTCACCCTCTGCGACATCTCCGGTTCCATGAGCCGCTATTCGCGCATGCTGTTGCATTTCATGCACACGATGACCAATGATCGCTCGCGGGTACACACGTTTCTTTTCGGCACCAGGCTGACCAATGTCACGCGCTATCTGCGACACAGGGATGTCGACGAGGCCTTGGACATGGCCAGCGGCGCGGTAGAGGACTGGTCGGGCGGCACGCGTATCGGCCAATGCCTGCACACCTTCAACCGGGACTGGTCGCGGCGGGTTCTTGGTCAAGGGGCGATCGTGCTATTGATCTCCGACGGTCTTGACCGCGATGCCGGAGAAGGTCTCGCCGAGGAGGTAAAACGCCTGCAAGGGTCGTGCAGGCGTCTGATTTGGTTAAATCCCCTGTTGCGTTTTGACGGTTTCGCTCCCAAATCATTGGGAGTTCGCGCTATCCTTCCCTTTGTCGACGAGTTTCGATCGGTTCATTCCTTGAACAGTTTGCGGGAGCTGGCCGATATCCTCGGCCCCCGGGAATCAACCGAAACCAACCCGATGGCCGCCTGGAAGGCTAAGTTGCGGGACGTTGAGACAGCCGAGCGCGCTAATGGAGAAAGCTCATGACGGAAACATTCGACGCCCTGGCCCGTGACGACGTGCTCGGCACCATAGCCTCGTGGCGCGCGCAAGGGCGCAAGACCGCGCTCGCCACCGTGGTCAGCACCTGGGGCAGCTCGCCCCGTCCGGTCGGCAGCCAGCTAGGCATTGATGGTGACGGGAACCTCGTTGGCTCCGTCTCCGGCGGCTGCATCGAGGGCGCGGTGGCCAAGGAGGCCCTGGACGCCATGCGGGACGGCGAACCGCGTCTGCTTGAATTCGGCGTCTCGAACGAACAAGCCTGGGAAGTAGGGTTGGCTTGCGGCGGCACGGTGCGTGTCCTTGTCGAGCGGGTGGAGGAGTAGGAATCATGCGAGCCGAGGTACTCAACAAAATACTCGCGGCGCGCGAGGCGAAGACCGCTCTGGCCGTGATCACCAGAGTTGCCGACGGCGCGCAATGCACCTTTGATGGCGGCAACCTGGACGGCGACCTGCCATTATCACCGGCGCAACTCGCCGAGGTGCGGGAGCGGATGCGTGACGACAAAAGCGGCGTCTTCGCCGATGGCGCGCTGTTCGTTCATGTCCACAATCCTCCGCTTCGCCTGATCATCGTCGGCGCCGTGCATATTGCTCAGGCGCTCGCTCCCATGGCTTCTATCACCGGGTTCGACGTGACCGTGGTTGATCCGCGTGGCACTTTCGCGACCGAGGACCGCTTTCCCGGGATAACGCTCTGTGACGACTGGCCCGACGAGGCGCTGGAGGATCTGGCGCCGGATGCGCGAACCGCCGTCGTAACCCTGACCCATGACCCGAAACTCGACGATCCGGCACTCGAGGTCGCGCTGCGGAGCCCGGCTTTCTATATCGCTTCCCTGGGCGGCCGGAAGACCCATGGCGGCCGCCTGGAACGACTTCGCGCGCTTGGCTTCGACAACGAGACTCTGGCGCGAATCAACGGACCCGCGGGCCTGGATATCGGCGCGATCTCTCCGGCGGAAATCGCGGTATCGATCTTGGCCGAGTTGACGGCGATCCGGCACGATCGACAACCGGCCGCCCGGGCCGCGGCGTAGGACACGGCAATGCGGTTTGGCGAGTTTCCCCTGGATGAGGCCTTGGACGCGGTTCTCGCGCACAGTCATCGTTTGCCGGAAAAGGCGTTCAAGAAAGGCCGCCGGCTAACCGCCGAGGATATCGAGATCCTGCGCGCCGCCGGCCATTCCTCGATCGTCTGCGCGAAGATCGAGGACGGAGATATCCTGGAGGATGACGCGGCCAACCAGTTGGCGAAAGCGGTCACCGGCGATGGACTATCCACCGCGGTCGCCTTTACCGGCCGCTGCAACATCTTCGCCGAGGCAGACGGGCTGGTGGTCTACGACCCTCGGCGCCTTGATGGCTTCAACCTCGTCGACGAGTCGATCACCCTCGGCGTGGTCCCGCCCTTTCAGGCGGTGACCAAGGGTCAGATGATCGCGACGCTGAAGATCATTCCCTTCGCGCTGCCAGCCAATACGGTTCGGATCGCCGAGTCCATTTCGACGAAATCCGAGCGTTTGCTCGCCGTGGCTCCGTTTCGCCCCCTGAAGGTCGGCCTGGTTCAGTCCAAGCTCTCCGGGACCAAGGAGTCCGTGCTGGATTCGACATTCAAGGTTACCGAAGCTCGGGTGGCAAGTCTTGGTGGGGAACTGATCCGGGAAGTTCGCTGTGATCATGGCGAGATCCCGATGTCGCGGGCGATAGACACCGTACTCGGCGCCGGCGTGGATTTGCTGCTTGTCTCGGGCGCCTCCGCCGTGGTCGACCGCCGGGACATCGTGCCCGCCTCCATCGAGAAGGCCGGCGGGACGATCCAGCATTTCGGAATGCCCGTCGACCCCGGCAATCTCATGCTCATCGGGTCAATCAAGGACGTTCCGGTCATCGGCATGCCCGGATGCGCGCGGTCGCCGAAGCTGAACGGCTTTGATTGGATCCTGCAACGCATCGCGGCGGGGCTTCCGGCGGCCTCCTCGGACATCATGCGCATGGGCCCCGGCGGTCTGTTGAAGGACGTTCCGACGCGCCCCCTACCCCGCGCCAAGGCCAGACCGGACAGTGACATGCGAGACGAGGAAATCAAACCGACCCGGGCGCCCCGCATCGCGGCCCTGATCCTGGCCGCCGGCCAATCCCGTCGCATGGGCAAGAACAACAAGCTTCTGGCCGAGATTGACGGTATCGCCATGGTGCGCCGTTCGGCGGGCAATGTTCTCGCCTCGCGCGCCTCCCCGGTCATCGCGGTAACCGGTCATGAGCGGGAACGGACCGAGGAGGTCCTAAACGGCTTGGGCCTGACCTTCGCCCATAATCCCGATTTCGCCGAGGGCCTCAGCACCTCCATGAAAGCCGGACTTGCGGCACTGGATGGCGAGGTCGACGGCCTTCTGGTCTGTCTTGGCGACATGCCCCGGGTGACCTCGGAAACCATCGACAAACTGATCTCCGCCTTCGATCCGCTGGAAGGCCGGGCCATCTGTGTTCCGACCTGGCGCGGCAAGCGTGGCAATCCCGTGCTCTGGTCCAGTCAGTTCTTCGACGAGATGATGGAAGTGTCCGGCGATGTCGGAGCCCGTCACCTGATCGGCTCCCACGCCGAACTCGTGGTCGAAGTGGAAATGAAGGACGACGGCGTGATGATCGATGTCGATACACCCGACGCCCTCGCCCGCATTAACGCCACCTCGGACATCAAAAGGCCCGGCTAGTGCTAGACGCTCTGTATCAAGAAGAAATCATTCAGCTATCGCGCCAATCTCGGCAACGAGGCCGGCTCGAGGCCCCGGACGCATCGGCGCGGGTCGACAACCCCCTGTGCGGCGACCGGGTAACGATGGACCTGGAAATCAGGGACGGTCGCATCACCGCCGTGGGCCACAGGGTACGGGGTTGTGCCTTGTGCGAAGCGGCGGCCGAGGTCATCGCCGAAAACGCCACGGGCTTGACCGTCGAGGAGCTTGGCGAGATCGAGACCGCGACACGCGCCTATCTCACCTCCGGTGGGGCCCAGGCACCATGGACGAAGCTTTCCATTTTCGAGCCCGTGCGAGACGTCAAATCACGCCACGAATGCGTCTACCTTCCCTTCACGGCAAGCATTAATGCATTCTCGGAATATATTGAAAAATAAACATTTTAAGCGCCATCATCCAATCCAAGCTCACCCGCTTCCCGTCGTACGAAACGTGACACGGTTTCCGCCAAGGCATCGAAACCAAGAACGGGGACTTCAACCGGCACCACCGCCCGCGCGGCCGCCTCGGCAAGAGTTTCCCCATTCCTTGGGATGACAGCCCACCCACGCTCGACAAAGTACTCGGCGAATTCAATTTGGTGATCATCGATATGTTCTCCATGTCGCGCGAGACGCGGCACGGTGACGATTGGTTTTCGGAGCGCGGCGGCCTCCAGCAACGACCCTTGACCCGCATGGCAGATCACCAGTGACGCCGCCTCAAGCGTCGCTCGGTACTCCGCCGCCGACAGCTTCTCGACACAGACGCAACGGGGGTCATCAAACCGGGCTGGGCCGTGTTGCACAACGATCGGCTTCGTAAGCATGTCGGCGACGTCACGAACGCCGTCCAATAGTCGTGTGAAGGGTCGGTTCAAGTTTCCGACCGTCACAAAGGTCGTCATTGCAACGGTTCCACGAGTGTCCCCTTTGGAAAAGGAGATTTCAGTCCCGGCCATTGATAAACAAAGCGATGGGCCAGCCGATACATGATCCGACCGGTCAGCGATGGGTTGCGCATACGGGTCATGGTCTCGACGTAGATCACCCGACAGCCGAAAAGATAGCGCCCAATGATCGACGCCGGCACAATCGGTCCCGCTCCGCTGCTCAACAACAAGTCCGGTCGTTCACGCCGGAGGATCTGGAACATTTCCCAGAGGTTCACGAGAAACCAGGCGTCACGCTCACTGTGCCTGATGAAGATCGTGCGGCCGGCCAATTCCCGTGGCGGGGCAATTCGGTCATTCAGAACGAAGAAATGTGGGAGCTTTTCGTATGCCTTCGCCAGGGAACGAACTTCCGCGAGATGCCCACCACAGGAACTGACGATACAGAGCTTCGCGGGACGTCGCGTCAGACCACTCTTCACCGGCTGATCCAGAGACAGGTTGAGAACTTCGCCATAAAGAGCCACGAATCTCGCGCAGATGGCTTCGTTGGAGAACTTCTCTCGGACCCAGCGCCGAGCCCGCCGCCGCAGGTCGCTTGGATCCAGCTCAAGAGCCGCCAAGCATCCGTTCGCGAGAGACCGCGGCTCCGCCCTGACCCACCGACCACAACCCCTCTCCTCCAATTCAGCCCAGGGCGTGCCGTGGCTAGCAACCACCGGAAGGCCGTGGGCGAGGGCTTCAATGACGACCTGGCCAAAGCTCTCGGACTTCGAAGGCATAACCAAGACGGAAGCATCCGCGAAAGCCTTCACTTTCTCCGCATCGTCGGACCAGCCATGGAACGTCACCCGAGCCGTTAGGCCAAGCGCCTCCGTCATCTCCCGCAAGGAAGCCTCATAGAGAGCGTCACCTCGCCCGTGTATATCCAGAGAAACGTCCGCGGGCAGAAGACACAGCGCCTCAAGGAGAACTTCCACCTGCTTTACCGCGTCAAGACGCCCGACGAACAACAAGCGCTTCCCTGAAGGAGGACGAGCCAAACGGGAAGGAACCGCGACACTGTTCTCAATTTGGACATGCGCGAGGTTCGGCAAGGCATCCCGATTCCCGATGAGTTCGTCACGCGACGTCGCCCGCACCACGACGCGATCCGCTCGCGCCACCGCGCGGGCAAAGGCGAGCCACATCCGCTTAATCCAAACATGTCGACTCAGACCATAGCTCTGCAATTGACCATGGGGCACCAGGACCATTCGGGCGCCGAGCCAACGGCCCATCAGCAGCGCAATCAGCGACGACGCGCTAAAAAAGCTGTGAATTTGGACGATATCGGCGCGCCTGATCGCGGCTGGCAAACGGATCAGCAACTCGAGCGAAAGATCGCGTAACAGGCGGTAGCCGAAAGCGCGCACCTTGCCCGCGCCACCCTCGCCTAAAACTTCCGCCGCCCCCGCGGGCATCCCCCATTTCGTGGTCGCCACCTCGACGCTTAGGCCATCGACCGCGGATAGACTGTCGAATAGTGGCTTCCCGAATACCACCGGGCCACCGAATCCAATGGCGGGAGAAAACACCGGCATTACCAGAAGGATATGGAGTGGCTTGGTCACGCCCCCTCCCAGAGCCTGATAAATGTTTGTGCTTGGCGATCCGGGCGACCGAACTTGCTCTCTTGTCCACTGTCACGATGATCGAGCCCCGACGCGGCGTCAGATCGATAAACGAACCGCATGGCCCATGTCTTCTCCATACCGTTTGACTCGAGCGATGCGCGTATCATGGCCAAACCCATTGATACTGGGATTGTCGAGCACTCTCTCTCCCTATAGCATGACGTGCGCGACAGATCTTTCACCGTGGCTAGATATTGATGCATGGCAAGCTTGGAATCAGACTTTCAGGTACTGGAGTTTTAGGTGTCGTGTCCGCGAGCGGTGTCGCTCTCGTCTGCTATTTCATACTCTCGTTTCTCGCCGCCGTCGAAGACCTACCAGGCGACCGGACCATGCGCGACCTTCATGACGCCGCCCCAGTTTCTGTCTCGGGCCTGCAAGCCGGGTTGCGAAGTCGGGAGAACGGGAATCAGTGGGCGTTGAGTCCAAGACGTAATCTCGATATCGGGGTACTTAGCCTGGAGCTTGCTCGCCGAGGCTCGGTCGGTCAGCGGGAACAATCCGCCAACCTGCAAGCCGCGAGAGACGGATTTACCGCGGCTCTTCGAGCGACACCGCTTTCGGCCTTCGCTTGGAACGGCCTGACGTTCACCGAAACGGCCTTGGGAGCTCCGCGGGAGCGGGTCGAGCAGCTCTTTCAAATGTCGATCATCAACGCGCCAGTCGAAGAACGGCTTGGTATTCCGCGCGTGGCTTTTGGATTGCGAAACGAGAACTGGTTGACCCATGAAACTCGAAATCTGCTGCGCCGGCAAATACGCTTGGCCGCTTCAATCACCCCGGATGATCTTGTCACACTGTTGGATCACATCAATCGGCGCGACCAAATCGCTGATTATCTCTCGTCCATTGGCGGCCATGACGAGCTTTTTCACAAACTCCAGAAATAGCCCCGTTCGTTACATCTTCACGACGAAGGTCAGGCTTCCGACGGTTTGCTCATAGGATTGCGTGCTGGTTGACGAAGACCGGTCGGTGTATTTCAGCGAGGCCTCCAAACTAAAGTTTTGATTCAGAAGGTAAATGGCCCCTAGTTCCGCGTTGTATACATCGTCACTGCGATTCGTGCCCCTGAATTCGGCGTCTGTATAGCCGAGTTCACCTTTCAGCAGAATGTTGCGCTTCAGTTCATGGTTGACCACGAAATCCAGGCTGGTGTTCAAGATTCCGGAAACGCCAATACTTGTCGTTTCCGCGATTCCCCTGCTGAGATCCACTTCCAGCGTCGTTAGCCCGGAAACATTCCAAAGAACGCTGGCTCCAAAAACAGGAACGCCAATGTCCGTCAACGCGCTGTCGGTATATTGCCGCCTGACATATCCGCCGTAAACTTCACCGTCGAGAAGGCCCGTAAGATCGATCAACGCGCCAAGCTTGATATCATAGCCGTTGGAAGACCTAAGCAACCCCGCAGCGGTTCTGATATCGTAGTCCACATCGATGCCTTCGACGGAGACAAAAGCTCCATATTGTTCGAAAAATCTGTATTCACCACGAACGTCCGCGCTGTACTCCTGACGATCCCGTTCATCCGAAAAAATCAGGCCAGTGGACGTTTCCGTATTATCGAAGCGATAAACATCCGCCCCAACACCGCCCAACAAGCGAATCTTGCTCAATCGATGTTCGTAGCGCAAACCAGCGCTATACAGGTTGTAAGTGGTGGGGTTCTTGCCGGTGACGTCATCAACGGATCCCCTTTCCTCGTGCAGATGATTGAATCCAAGTCTCATAAATGCCTTTGAGTCCTTCCGGACGTCATAACGTCCGTCGACCAGGACATTCAAATCCTCGTAATCCTCCGCGCTTCTCTCAAAATAACTACCGATTTTCCTTGAAAGCGACGCGTTTAGAGCGTGATTGCGCCAATTCGATTGCACCCTCACGCCTGGTTCAAGATCCAGGATGAAGTCGTCGATCGTCTGATCCGGGGTCGCGAACAGATTGTCATTATACACTAACTTCGTACGAATAGTCGGAAGGACGATGAAAGCCCCGAGACGAATGCCTTGTGCCGTGTAACTTTCCCGAGCCCGGTTCTCTACGCTAACCCCACGGGTCGGCTCAATTTTCAGGTTTGGCGTAATTCTTTGACCCGTGGGCGGCAACTGGCGCCGATTATTTGTCTCCACCGGGGTGGTTTGAACAGATTGCTCAGTGTTCGATTGACCCGTGTTCGACTGCTGGGCGAAACCCACCGAAGGTGCGCCCGCCGTCGCGAAAATCACGGGCACCACGGGTAACACCCCAAGCATGAAGGATCCTGGCTTTATCTTTACCACGTTAACCCAATCCCCCAGCTTCTCCACCAAGGTGTTCCGCCTTCTTGACGCGACATCCACACCGCCAATCAGACGCTTCCAGATCAACACCTCAGTGGATCATGATTGTCGCCCGGTATAAAATTGAACAACGACACAACCGCATCCTTACAAAAATCTTTTGGCAGAATTTCATGTGAATCGAAACAGAGCATCATTATAAATTTTTGTTTTAATGATATATCTTAAGATGCACATTTCAGATGATGAGTCATGTAAATTGGTCCGATGTTATATGCGACCAATTATCGACCGCCCAGTGGATAAACCGCCATGAATAAGCCGAAACTCGCGCTACTCATCGGCGCGCTTCTGGTTTTGCTCGGCTCGGGGCTCGCCTATGGCGGGATGGTTCCCTGGGCCGTGGCGCTGATTGGCGTGGCAACGGGCGCCCTGCTCGTGATCTGGATAACCCTAGGGCTTCTCGGCATTGTGGCGTCGGAGATAAATCCCCGTCACTTTGTTTGGCATGTTCTGGCGGTTGCCGCGGTTATCGCGTGGGCGCTTATCCAAGTTTTCCTGCCTCTACCGCTCGATCTCGCGCATCCGGGATGGGAGGCCATGAGCAACTTGATCGCGGGAATCGACAGTGGAACGATTTCCGTGGATCCAAGTCAGGGATTGAATGCGATAATGAACCTGCTGGTCTATCTGGGAATGTTCTGGATTTTCGCGCAGCTGACCCGAAATCCCGAACGCGCGAACATCGCCTTCAACGCGATCTGCTTCATCGGAACCACGATAGCGCTTATCGGCCTCGTAAATCATCTGAACGGTCCCAGAATGTTGCCATGGCTTCCGGATCAAAAAGAAGTCGTTAGATCAACCTTCATCAATCGCAACAACTTCGCGACCTACTGCGGCTTCACCGTAATCGTATCCCTGGCCTTGCTGTTCCAAACCCAGAACACAGCGCGGCGGGAAACCGGACGAACCTCATCGACGTTGAAACAGTTCGGGCGAACCATGGTCACCGGTGGATCGCTATATCTTACGGCCATCATTATCACTTTCATGGCCCTGGTGTTGTCGGGCTCGCGCGCGGGAATGGCGGCCACGATGTTGGGCATCGCGACACTGCTGGCCCTGAATTGGTTTACCGAGCGAAAAGGACGTCGAGGGCTCGGAGCATTGGCTCCAATTCTACTCGTCGTCACCTTCTCGACCCTCGCCGTCGCCGGTGACTTTCTAACCGCGCGCCTGCTCGCCGAGGATTTCGCCAACAATGAGCGCTTCCTCGCGTATCTAGACGTTGTTAGCGCGATCCAAGACTATCCCCTAACTGGTATAGGATATGGTGCCTTCGCGCAGGCTTATCCTATTTACCGAAGCGACGATGTTCTCCATGTTCGGTTTTTCGCGGAAAACACGTATCTCGAGATGATTTTCGAGCTTGGTGTTCCCATCGCATTGGTTTGGTTCGCAACACTCGGCGCTCTTGCCCGGCGGTGCTTCACCGGCGCGCTGCAAAGGCAACGCCACAAGGTATTCCCCATGGCCGCCGCGGCGGTTTCGGTTTTGGCCGCGGCCCATGCCATGCTCGACTTCAGTCTGCAAATTCCCGCCGTCGCCTTGCTCTTCGCGGCGATTCTCGGAACGGGGGTCGCTCAATCCTGGCCTACGCGGTCACGTTAAATTCGTGCAACAGTCGCGTCAGCGTTTGATATCGATGATGGATTCAAGCAACTCATCACCGGTTTGAGCGACCTTGATCGCCGCTCGGTACGCGTTGGATCCGATCGACAGATTTGTGATCTCTCGCGCGACATCGACATTCGATCGGGAAAGACCTGATTCGACACCGGAAAATCCGCCCACCCCCGGCGAGGCAAGCGTGATCCCACCACTCCTCGCGGTCTTGGTGAAGCCACCACGATCGCTCGCCAGTTCGGTTGCCGCCGGAACAGAGGCCGTTGGAATCTGGAATAGCGCTCTTGAAGCACCGTTTTGCGAGGTCGCCCGGACAATACCTTGTCCATCAACCGCGAAACCCGTTATGGGGGATGGCGCGGCGCCGTCGGCATTGGCCCCGGTCACGGCGAACGGCGCGGCGAATTGCGTCAGTCCACCGCCCCCGAATTCTCCAAGGGCAACATCGACGGCCTGGGTCGCGCCACCCGAAGCCGTGAAATCCAAGCTCAAGGGAATCGTCGCCGCGCCGCCCGGCGCTCCCGCCCCACCGATGCTCGCCAAACGGCCCGCGCCGTCAAAGCTCAACGCAACGGGACCCGCCGGCGCTGTCACGACGCCCGCCGCCGGGTCAAGCGCGAAGCTCACGTCAAAGGCATTGGCGCCGGTCTTGGTGAAACTCACGTTCAAGGTCTGCTCGCGACCGAGGCTATCCACGACGGATACGGCGCTCTGAAAAGTATCACCGACATTCGCGTTCGCCGGGAGGTTCGCGGCGAAATCAATGCGGCCGGTCGGAGCACTTGTCAGCCCGGTCGGCAACCGAACCGGCACGAGATCCGAGGCCGATTGCGAGGCGCTTGTGATCGTTCCGCTCGAATCGGTGGGAAATCCCAGCAATTGCCGACCCGCCGCATCCGTCAGGAAACCATCGGCATCCGCCCTGAAGCCAGCCGACTTCACCAGTGTCAGATCATTCGGGGACGCCGGATCTCGGGTCGGAAGAAAGCCATCGCCGCCCGCCGAGAGGTCTCCCGGCGCGCCGGTGGCTTGCAGGAACGCGGCCGTACCGGCATCGACCAAGCCGTTGAAACGGGTCCCGCCAGTGGCCTGCGTCTCAAAAGCGGGTTTCTCGGCCCGAAATCCCGTGGTTTCCGAATTCGCCAAATTGTTCGCGGTCGAGCGGAAAAACCGGGCATTCGACGCGATACCGCTCAAGGCATTGCTCAATCCGGAAACAATTCCGACCATCACCGCTATC
Source organism: Alphaproteobacteria bacterium (assembly GCA_038118725.1). GTDB lineage: Bacteria > Pseudomonadota > Alphaproteobacteria > Thalassobaculales > Thalassobaculaceae > JADHLJ01. The sequence goes on from JAYOIK010000048.1 coordinate 36,194, forward strand.
CAGTTCGACCTTCTGTCGCCTCATACATATATTGATGGATTCAGTGTCCGGATCAAGGGCCGACGCGGCCAGTGTGTCACGGTTGTGCGCGATCCCACTTATGTTCCAGGAACTCTGCGATCGCGTCCATTGCACCGTGATCGTGTAGATCTGAATGACGTCCCTCGGCAAACAAGCGCAATTCCTTGGGCTCGGCGGCCGCGTCGAACAGGCGCCGACCATGGCTCGCGTCGATCAACCGATCATTCTCGCCGTGCAGAACAAGCAAGGGCGCCCGGATGCGCGTGACGCGCGACAGACTATCGAACCGGTCCTTGATCAGCAGATCGACCGGCGCGAACCGATACCTTTTCGCGGCGATTTCCGCGATTGAAGTATAAGGCGCCTCCAGGATCACCGCCCCCGGCCCCGCCCCGTCCTCCGCCTCGGCGGCAAGCGCGACGGCGACACCGGACCCCAGGGACTCGCCGTAAAGGATGCTGTCGCGCGCCTCGAGGCCTTTTTCCCCTAGGAACCGTAGAGCGGCTCGGCCATCCTCGATGAGACCGACTTCACTTGGATGGCCTGGGTTAGTCCCAAAGCCGCGATAGCCCACCAGCAAGACACCGAAACCTCGATCAATCATGCTCCGCGCCTTGAACCCGCGTCCCTCGATGGTTCCGGCATTGCCTTGAAAATAGACGAAAGTGGGCTTCCCCGACGTCGCTGGATGGTACCAGGACAACAGCTTCAAGCCATCGCTGGTCTCAAGCTCGACGTCGCTCATCTCCGGAACGCCGGCGATGACCCGATCCGGCTCGTTGCCTCCCGGCACGAAGAGAATTCGCCTCTGAAACAGGTACAAAGCCCCCACGATGAGGCCATAGACCAACACCAACGTAAAAAGAAATTTGAGGATCGCCAATCCGAGCTCCTAGAGTTCTCGTCTTTCGCCTACCTCTACCATATATTCCGAAGGTACCAAGCACTCGGGACGGAGATTGGCCCTGACGCGCGCATTCGCTTTCCTCGCAACGATCGTTTGCTTGACACTGATCGTCTCCGGCTACATCACGCCCGCGTCGGCGGCGCGTATCCAGTGGTTCGTCGAGGTTCTTGAAGACCCGATCACCAAGAAGCCTAAACTGGAGGCGCGGGTGCTGACACGGCGTGGTTTCCGGGTCCATCTCATGCGCCAGCGGGATAACAGCATCTGGGCCGCGTTTCGGCTTCCCCGGTCCGTGCGCAAGCAACTCACCAAGAAACGCCTGCCGATCTATTGGGTGGACGATTTCGATCCGATCGATCTTGAACGACTGAAGGAATTGGAAGTCGGCTTCAAACCGACCCTTTACAAACTCGAGGGAAAGCAAGTCGATTTCATTGTCTGGGGCGCGGCGGTTCCTGGCTTCATCCCTCCCGTCATCCGGCAAATGATGCTCGGCGAAACGCTCTACGTTAAGTATTGGACCCAGCTCGGCGACGAGGAGTTGGCGGAGATTTCCTTGCGGCGCGCCAATGAAGCCATTGCCCAGTTTCTCAAGGTTCAGCCGCTAAACAAGCTCAAGGACACCGTGCAAGGCGAGGCGACATCCTTCGAGAATATCGCCAAGCGCTATTCGGAGATTTGCGAGGACCTGCGATTTGGCATCGACGACCGGGACTTCACCGAGTGTCGCGATCAATACGTCCAATGCAGCGAGGCTCCGGAAATGAACACCGGCAGCCTGAAGGTTTGCCTCAACTATTTCCCCAACAGCGGCAACTCCGAGGCCACAAACGCGAAAACCAACTGAGCCGAGCCCGCCACCTCGACGTCAAACGGCGATATCGATCAGGTTCGAGATGGGACCGAAGCTTCGCTCGCTCGCTTGGTCTCCATCGGATGCGCCGGCGAAGCCATCACTCGCGGCCGCGGATGACGGCCCCTCGACGGGTCCGCCATCGCCCGCTCCGTCAACCGCATTGATGTCATTGGAGGATCCGCTGGCCTCCTCCGCCTCACCCGCGAGTTCCTCGTTCCGTTGGGCCTGCAATTCGGCCTGCGCTCGGCGAATTCCCGCCCCAGCCTGAACGGCCACGGCGCGATCCTGAGCCGACGGGTCGCCCGGCGCGAGGGCGGCCGCGCGAACAATCTGGAGTTTCTGGATAGTCGCGGCCGGATCGCCATCCACAGGCGCGGTATCGATCGAAACCTGACCGGCAACCGCATAAAGTTGGCCGTCCGGCCCCCGTTCGAACGTGTAACTGGGCGCACCGGCGTAAGCGCCGCCAACGGCGGCATGAGCCGCCTCGTGCCGGCGTACCTCGCGGTCCACGCGGCGCAATTCGGCGACCTGTTCTTCCTCGGCCTTGGTCAGGTCGCCGGGATTTTCCGGCGCCTCGCCGTTCGCCGCCTCCTGAGCGCCAAGGGAAGTCGACAGATCCAGCAACGCCCCGTTGTCGCCCGCCAGACGCACGCCGTTTTGTCCGTCGATACCGCCATCACGGACGGAAAAGGCGGAGGCTTGAGGCTGTACCGGGCGACTATCCGTGTTTGATATCGTCCGGTTCGCGACCGAATTGGCCGCCAGACCCGTTGTATCACGCACGGACGGCGGACGCGCCGAGCCGCCCGCTCCGATCGCGATAATCGGAAACGCGCTGTTAGACAAGGCGGTACCAGATACAGCCACCATCGCGGTTACATCCTCTCGCCGCCCAAAACCAGGGGCGGCTCAATGGAAACTCCCCCAACTTCTAGGCTATTGACGACGCGCGATTTGGTCAATCGCGCGCGTCGCCGTCCGAGAACATCACCCAGTGGGGTTTTATCGCAGCACGTCCAGGTCCAGTTCCTCGGACTTGCCCAGCCATTGGACATACTCGGTATGATCGATGATATGGTCACCGGAACAGGCGTGGACAAACACCGTCAAACCACCTCGGTTCACGCTCAGCCAGGGTACCAGGCTTGACCTGCCATGGAAAAAGTGGTCCAGGCTGAGTGAGCGAATCAGGCTTATTCAAACCCTCATTGAAGGAGGAAAGAATGAGCCGCAGACGCAAACCCGAACAGATCATCAATTTGCTGCGTGAAGCCGAGGTGGCGTTGTCTCAGGGAGAGACGATCGGCCAGGTCTGCCGGCGTCTTGGCGTGTCCGAGGAGAGCTATTACCGGTGGCGCAAGGAATATGGCGGGCTCCGGACGGACCAAGCCAAGCGTCTCAAGGATCTTGAGAAGGAGAATGCCAGGCTGCGCCATGTTGTCTCGGATCTGACCCTGGACAAGCAGATCTTGAAAGAGGCCTTGTCGGGAAACTACTGAGCCCCGCTCGCCGTCGCGCTTGTGTCGATCATGTTCGTTCCGTGTTCTGCGTCTCGGAACGCCGGGCTTGCCGGGTTCTTGGTCAGCATCGATCGACACAGCGCAAGATCCCCCAGGGCCGAGCGGATGAGGACGTGCTCACCAGGGCGATCATCGAACTGGCGTCCGAGTACGGCCGATACGGCTATCGACGAGTGTGGGCTCTGTTGGCCATGCAAGGCTGGCAGGTCGGCATGTCTCGGATCGAGCGGATCTGGAAGCGGGAGGGGCTGAAAGTGCCAAGCAAGCAACCCAAGCGGGGCCGTCTCTGGCTGAACGATGGATCCTGCATCCGTCTCAGACCCTGTTGGCCACGTCACGTCTGGAGTTACGACTTCGTGCAGGACCAAACCCATGACGGCAGAACCTTCCGCATCCTGACGGTGATCGATGAGTTTACCAAAGAGTGCCTGGCCTTGCCCACGGCCCGGAGGCTTAGAAGCGAGGACGTCTTGGCGTGTCTGACCGATCTCTTCACCAGACACGGACCGCCGGATCACATCAGATCCGACAATGGTCCCGAGTTCGTCGCCACTGCTGTTCGCGAGT